>NZ_JASBRQ010000038.1 GCF_030149425.1 Maricaulis sp.
TTCAGAATGTAGATCACTTGCGTCATGGCCTTGCGTCCCCCCGCGACGAAGTTCTACGACGTGTTGGAACAGCGAGACAAGCAAGCGGAGCGGTTAACGCCATGGACCTCACCGTCAATGGGGAAGCAAAACGGGTCGATGCAGGCCTGAATATTGCCGGACTGCTGGGCGAGCTGGGCCTGGATGGCCGCAAGGTCGCCGTCGAGCGCAATCTCGAAATCGTACCCAAATCGGCCTATGCCGAGACCCAATTGCAAAGCGGCGACCGCATCGAGATCGTCGCCTTCGTCGGAGGTGGATAAATGGATGACGCCATGACCCTGGATCGCGCGCTGGAAGACGAATCGCTCGTCGTTGCAGGCCGCACCTTCAATTCCCGCCTCATCATCGGCACCGGCAAGTATGAAACCTATGCCCAGAATGCCGAGGCGCTCAAAGCCTCCGGTGCGGACATGATCACTGTGGCGGTGCGCCGGGTGAACCTGTCCAATCCCGACGAGCCGCGCTTGGTCGATTTCATCCCGCCGGAGGATTACACCTTCCTGCCCAATACGGCGGGCTGTTTCACCGGTGAGGACGCCGTGCGCACGCTGCGTCTGGCGCGCGAGGCGGGCGGCTGGAACCTGGTCAAGCTGGAGGTCCTGTCCGACCCGAAACATCTTTACCCGGACATGGCGGAAACCCTGCGGGCGGCGGAAATGCTGATCCAGGACGGGTTCGAGGTCATGGTCTATTGCTCCGACGATCCGGTCTACGCCAAGAAGCTGGAAGAGATCGGCTGCTGCGCCATCATGCCCCTGGGCGCACCGATCGGATCGGGCCTGGGCATCCAGAACCCGGTCAATATCCGTCTCATCATCGAACAGACCCGGGTGCCCGTCATCGTCGATGCCGGCGTCGGCACGGCGTCCGATGCCGCTGTGGCGATGGAGCTGGGTTGTGATGGCGTGTTGATGAATACCGCCATTGCCGAAGCGAAAGACCCGATCCGCATGGCCAAGGCGATGAAACACGCTGTCATCGCCGGTCGTGAGGCCTATCTCGCCGGCCGCATGCCGAAAAAGAAATACGCCGACCCGTCCAGCCCGCTCAGCGGTTTGATCTAGGACAAGGCGGCCGGGATGGAACAACGGCTCTCCCTGATCACTCTCGGCGTCGCCGAGCTGGACCGCGCAACCGCCTTCTACAAGGCGCTGGGCTGGCAGGCCGGGTTCGAGAATGGCGGTATTGTCTGTTTCCAGCTCAATGGCTTCATCTTCTCGCTCTATCCCAAGACCGAGCTCGACAAGGACATGACCCGGAGCAATACCGGCACGGGCTGTTTCTCACTCGCCTATAATGTCCGCGAGAAGGCCGAGGTCGACCGCGTGCTTGAGGAGGCTTTGGCGGCCGGAGGCACGCTGTTAAAGCCCGCCGAAGAGGTCTTCTGGGGCGGCTATTCGGGATATTTCACCGATCCGGACGGGTACGCCTGGGAAGTGGCCTGGAACGAGGCCTGGCCGATCGATCAGGCCGGACACATCGCGCTGGGCTGACTATTCGGCCAGGGCTTCCTGCAGGGCGTTTTCCAGGCCCATCGTGTTGGCGCCCGGGATCACCGCGCCATTGACGATGAAAAAGGGCGTACCGGTCACGCCCATGACCTGACCGAGGCGGCGCACATCGCCGATATGGCTCATGATCGCCGGGTCAGCCATGTCTTCGCGCATTTGCTCAACATCGATACCGGACAATTCAGCGAGCTGGTCGATACGGGAGCCCGGCAGCGGGCCGGAGGCGCTGACCAGCGCCATGTGGAAGCGCTCGTACAGCTCAACGCCCTGATTGTGCGCTGCCAGCGCTGCGCGGGAGGCCTCGATCGATTCGGGACCAAGGATCGGGTATTCCTTGAAGATGAACTGGACGCGGTCGCCATAGCGTTCGCGCACATCCTCGACCCATTCGCCGGCGACACGGCAATAGCCGCATTTGTAGTCCATGAATTCGACGATGGTGACATCAGCATTGTCCGGGCCAAGCCGCGGGTCGCGCTCGTCATCGTAGATCGCGTCATGATTGTCTTCGATCGCGACGTAGAAGGCTTCGAACTCGCGCTGCCGGGCCCGTTGTTGCAGCTCGATCAGGGCTTCTTCGATAATCTCCGGGTTCTCCAGGATGTATTCGCGAACGATCTCGCGAATCTCTTCGCGATCAGATTCATCGAGCTGGGCATTGGCCGACGGCTGCTGACAGCTGATCAGGGCGATGGACGCGGCGATGAGCGCGAAGAAACGGAACATGGACAAGACCCTCCGGGGAAATCTGCCCCTCTATCTAGACGAGCAAGCGGCTGCTTTCGAGGTCTGCTCTACATAAGCGCAGTAAAATACCCGTGTTGTGGTCTTCAGGGCTGGCCGTTTGCCGCGGTCGCTCTAAGCTCCGGTGCTAAGCCAAACAATAAGCGGGAGGACGCAATATGGCAGGTCGATTGGACGGTAAGGTCGCACTGGTTACGGGCGGCGGACGCGGTATAGGCGCCGCGATCGCAAAACAATTCGGTGCTGAGGGCGCGACGGTCATCTTGAGCTATGGCGGGTCCAAGAATGCCGCCGAAGCCGTGGCAGAAGACATCCGCGGCATGGGACAGTCGGCCGAGGCGGTGCATTGCGATGCCGCGACAGCCGGCGCGACGGACAAGCTGGTGCGTGACACCGCGGAGCGCCATGGCCAGCTCGATATCCTGGTCAATAATGCCGGCGTCTATCCGATGACGACGATCGCCAAATGTTCCGACGATGAGTGGGAACGCACCATGGCGATCAATTTGCGCGCGCCCTTCGAAGGGTTCCGGGCCGGCTATAATGTCATGGCCCCGGGCGGCTCGATCATCACCATCGGTTCCATTGCGGCCGAGGGCGTTTTGGCGCCGGGTATTGCCGTCTATTCAGCATCGAAGTCGGGCGTACAGCTTCTGTCGCGCGGCGCGGCGCGTGAGCTTGGCCGCAAGCAGATCCGTTCCAATGTCATCCAGCCCGGCCCGATTGATACGGACATGAACCCGGCTGATGGTGACAAGGCAGATTTCCAGAAAATGATGGTGCCGCTCGGCCGCTACGGAAAGGTTGAGGAGATCGCCGAGCTTGCGACCTTCCTGGCCTCCGACGACAGCTCCTACATCAATGGTGCCGTGATCAATGCGGACGGCGGCATGACGTCCTAGGACGGATGGTACAAGGGGCGAGCCAGGCGGTTCGCCCCTTGCCTTCAGCTTAATCAGGCAATCTCGAACACGCCGTCCACTTCAACGGCAGCGCCGAGCGGCAGGGCCGGGCAGGACACCGCGGAGCGTGCGTGACGGCCCTTATCGCCAAACACCTCGACCATCAGGTCGGAACAGCCGTTGATCACTTTCGGAATGTCGAAAAAGCCCGGGGCAGCGGCGACGAAGCCGCCCAGCTTGACCACTCGTTGCAGGCGCTCCAGATCACCGTCGCAAGCGGCCTTGAGCTGGGAAACCAGGTTGATGGCGCACAGGCGTGCGGCGGCCTGGCCGGCCTCGACATCCATGTCCTGTCCCAGCGTGCCGGTGACCAGTCCATCGCCACCCAGCGAGATCTGACCCGAGATGTAAACCTGGTTTCCGGACTTCACGAAGGGGACGTAATTGGCGACGGGGGCGACCGGCTCGGGCAAGGTAATGCCAAGTTCGGCAAGGCGGGCTTCGATAGACATGCTGTTCTCCCAGAGATTTGCCCCGCTCTTAAGCGGGGAATGCGCGCTATGCAATTGCGTCGCTTGACCTGACGTCGACGTCAATGGGCAAGCTGGCGATATGACCGACATCACCACGCGCCATTTCAAACTCCCCGCCCGCGATGGTTTTGCGCTGGCTGCGCAGTCGATTGCGCCGGAGACGCCGAAGGCTGCCGTTTTGATCTCGTCGGGCACAGGGTTCCCCAAGGAGCTGTATGCCCGTCTCGCTGCCTATGGCGCCGAGCGGGGTTATGCCTGTCTGCTCTATGATTATCGCGGGATCGCCGGGTCGGCTCCTGAAACGATGCGGGGGTTTAAGGCCGACCTCATGGACTGGGCCCGGCAGGACTTCCCCGCCGCGCTTGATGCCGCTGCCGCATTGGCTCCCGGCAAGCCCGTGTTGACCTTGGGTCACTCGGTAGGCGGCCATCTTTTGGGCTTTGCCGACAATGCTCTGCAGGCCGATGCCCACGCCTTTATCACCGTCGGCACAGGCTATCATGGCGCTCATGAACCGGCCTGGCGGCCCAAGGCGCGGATGTTCTGGTGGTTCTACGGGCCGCTCATGCTGGCCTTGCACAACCACATTCCGGCCGGGGGGCTGTGGAGCGGGACCGCGTTGCCACGCGATGTGTTTCTGCAATGGCGCCAATGGTCCCAGCGACCGGGCTATTTCAGCGAATTCTTCGACCAGCTGGGTGCGCATCACTTTGATCAGATCAAGGCGCCGATTCGCAGTTGGAGCTTCACGGACGACCAGCTCTGCTCGCAGCGGTCTGCGGATGATCTCCTGCACATCTACAGTGCGGCGGAGACCGAGCATTTTCGGCTCGCCCCATCTGATGTCGGTGCGAAGACGGTCGATCACCATGGCGCGTTCAGCCGCCAGGCTTCGGGCTTTTGGCCTTTGCCGTTCGACTGGTTCGACGAGGTCCTGCCGGCCTCACGAGAATCGATCCGGACAGATTATTCGATCACCGGCTAGCGCTTGGAGGGTTTGAGCGCGCGTCCCTTGATCACCGCATCCGTACCGAATTTGGCCCGCGCTTGATCCATGGCGCGTTCTGCCGTGGCCCGGCGGATGGCCTGCGGGTCGAGGAGGTCGCCGGTATCCCCCATGGCCTGTGTGAGCTCGGAAAATCCGATGCCGATAAGGCGGAATTGGGTGCCATCAAGCTCTGCGGCGAGCAATTCCCGCCCGACCCGGAACAGAGTGTCAGCCAATTGGCTCGGCTCGCTCAGCGTACGACGCCGGGTGCGGGTCTTGAAGGCCGAGGTTTTAAGCTTCAGCGTGACAACGGAGCCGGAGATATCCTTGGTCTTCATGATGTCGGCGACCTTGACGCAGAGCCGCCAGAGCACCCCCTCCAACGTCTCCTTGTCGCCGTGGTCGGTATTGAAGGTGGTCTCGCTCGAGACGCTTTTGCGTTCACCCACCGGGTCGACCTTGCGGTGATCCTCGCCACGCGACAGCCGCGCCAGCCTGTAGCCCATATCGCCATAGCGCTGTGCCATGGCCTTGGCGCCGCGCCTGCGGATGTCGGCGAGTGTATGCAGCCCGTCGCGTTCCAGTTTGCGGGCAAAGGCCGGGCCGACGCCGTAAATCGCCCGGACCGGTCTTGGGGCGAGAAAGTCGAGTACTTCAGCCCGGCCGATGACGGCAAACCCGTCCGGCTTTTCCAGATCAGAAGCGGTTTTGGCGAGGAATTTGTTGAAGCTCAGCCCCACCGAAACCGTAATGCCCACCTGATCGAGGATTTCACGTTGCAAGCGCAAAAGCGTCTGGGCCGGCGGTGCCCCATGCAGGCGCTGGGTTCCGGACAGGTCCAAAAAGGCTTCATCGATAGACAAGGGTTCGACCAGGGGCGTGACCTCGCGCATCAATTCGCGAATGCGATGGCCTTCGCGCGAGTATTTCGTGTGATCGGGCCGGACCACGACCGCATCCGGACAGGCCTTAAGGGCTTTGAACATTGGCATGGCGGAATGCACGCCATAGATCCGGGCAATATAGCAGGCCGTCGAAACCACCCCGCGGCGCCCGCCGCCAATGATGACCGGCTTGTCTTCCAATTCCGGATTGTCGCGTTTTTCTATGGCCGCGAAAAAAGCATCACAATCGATGTGCGCGATCGCGAGGCTATTGAGTTCAGCGTGGCGGAGAATGCGGCGTCCCTTGCAGGACGGGCAGGCGGGCACGTCCGGCGCTACTGCGTTCAGGCAGGTTCGGCAATAAGCGCCAGGTTGCGCCTCAACCGTGCCGGTTTCGCGCAGACCAGTCATGCCTTGGCCGGCCACAGCCAGGCCGCTCCACGCACACCTGAGCTGGCGCCGTGGTGGTGGATGACGATGCGGGTTTTGACCACATCGGAGAACAGGAATTCGCCCAGCCGTGCCTGGGTGCGCTGGATCAGGCCCGGCGTGTCCGATACACCTCCACCGAGAACAATGATATCGGCATCGATAATATTGATGACACTGGCCAGTGCACGCGCGAGCTGGTGCGCATAGGCGTCACGGCTGGCCTCGGCTTCGGGTGATTGCGACAGGGCGATCTGCTGGGCGCTGAGGCGCTTGCCGTATTGCTTGTTGAAACGGGCCGACCAGCCGGGACCGGACAAAAAGGTCTCGATACATCCTGACTTGCCGCACCAGCAGGGCGGGCTGTCTGCTTCAGCGGCATTCATCCAGGGCAGGGGGTTATGCCCCCATTCTCCCGCGATCCGCTGGGCGCCGTCGAGGAGTCGGCCATTGATCACAATCCCGCCGCCAACTCCGGTGCCGAGAATCACACCCAGAACGATCAGGCCCTTACGCCCCGCGCCGTCGGTGGCTTCCGAGAGAGCAAAGCAATCGGCATCATTGGCAAAGCGTGTCGGGCGATCGAGCGTGCGGCTCACATCTTCTGCGAAGGACCGGCCATTGAGCCAGGTCGAATTGGCATTGCGTAACCGGCCGGTAGCCGGGCTGAGCGACCCGGGATGGCCGATGCCGACATGCGCTCGCTGGCCTGCTTCGCGTTCTGCATCGCGGACCAGCTCGCGAATCGCGGCCAATGAGCCCTCATAGTCGCGCGGAGTTGCGATCCGGGCGCGATGCATGACTTCGCCCGCGGTATCAAGCCCAAGCGCTTCAATCTTGGTGCCGCCGAGATCAATACCGATGCGAAACATTATTTTGCCGTATCTGGATGGAATGCCTTGGGAACCCTATCTTGTTCCCATCTTGTTCCGAAAGTCGAGGAAATCCGCGCCTGACTCATGGTTGGTTAAGGAAGATAGGGTTTAGTGCAGGCGGGGTTTATCAAGCACCTAAAGGTGCGTCATCAACGGGAAGCGCGTCGCCGACATGCTGCAGGTCATGCCGAAAAAGGTCCTGATCGTCGAGGATAACGAGCTCAACATGAAGCTGTTCAACGACCTGTTGGAGGCTCATGGCTACGAGACCTTGCAGACCAAGGATGGTTTCAAGGCGCTCGAGATGGCGCGCGAACATACCCCCGATCTGATTCTTATGGATATCCAGCTGCCAGAGGTCTCCGGGCTGGAAGTCACCAAATGGCTCAAGGATGACGAAAGCCTGCAGACGATCCCGGTCGTCGCGGTTACCGCCTTTGCCATGAAGGGTGATGAGGAGCGCATCCGGGAGGGCGGATGCGAAGCCTATCTGTCCAAGCCGATCACCGTATCCACCTTTATCGAGACGGTTCGTCAATTCCTGGACTAGGGGGCAGGGATCGATGAGTGCGCGTATCCTTGTTGTTGACGACCAGCCCGCCAATGTCCGGATGCTCGAGGCCAAGCTACAGGCCGAGTATTTTGACGTGTGCACGGCCTTTGATGGCCCCTCGGCGCTGACTGTCGCGACCACCGAACAACCCGACCTGATTCTGCTCGACGTGATGATGCCGGGCATGGACGGCTATGAAACCTGCCGCCGGTTGAAAGCGGAGAGCCGCACCCGCCACATCCCGGTGGTCATGGTTACGGCCCTCGATCAGCGTGAGGATCGTATCAGCGGCCTGGAAGCCGGTGCCGATGATTTCCTGACCAAGCCGGTCGATGATGTCACCCTGTTTGCCCGGGTTCGCAGCCTGCTGCGGCTCAAGGCGGTGCTCGACGAGCTGCGCTATCGCGATCAGGGCGGGGCCCTGGCGGGTATTGTCAGCGACCCGGCTGAACTCGACAGCGGAAAGGCCGAGGCGGTTATCATCACGCCGGATCCGAAAGCCGGTAAACGCTATGCCGCCGCGATGCCTGAAGGTGTCGGTGGCCGTGTCGTCAGTGATCCGGTTGCCGCCATCGATGCAGTAGGTGAGCGCTGCGACATTGCCCTGATCGATCTCAGTCATGCCAATTTCGACGGGCTTCGGGTGTGTGCCCGGATCCGCTCCATGCCGAAAACGCGGCAATTGCCGCTCATTGCCATTATCAATTCCGACGATGTTGCCAGCGCTGTCCGCGCGCTCGACCTTGGTGTGAATGATGTCCTGCATCGTCCGGTCGACGTCCAGGAGCTGGCGGCGCGTCTGCGGACCCAGCTGCGCCGTGCCCGCTATGCCGACAAGCTCCGCAACCGGCTGGATGAGAGCCTGGAAATGGCGGTAACGGACCCGCTCACCGGTCTGCACAATCGACGCTTCCTGTCAGCCCGCCTCAATCATGCGGTTGAAAGTGCCAATGCCGGCGGTGCTCCTGTTTCGGTGATGATCGCCGATATCGATCATTTCAAGCGCGTCAACGACACGCTGGGCCATGAGGCCGGCGATACCGTGCTCAAAGTCTTTGCTGAACGTCTCGGGAGCGATCTGCGCGCTCTGGACCAGGCGGCCCGTTATGGTGGCGAGGAATTCGTCGTGATGATGCCTGGCGCGGGCCTGGCGGAAGCCCAGATCGCCGCAGAGCGTCTGCGCCGGGTGATCGGTGAAACGCCGTTCCAGGTCGAGGGTATTGGCGAGGTGCCGGTCACGGTCAGTGTCGGCCTGGCACAGCTGCATGCGGGCGAGAGCGTGGAATCGCTTCTGCGGCGGGCCGATGCAGCGCTGTACGAGGCGAAAACCGAGGGCCGGAATCGCGTTCAGGCCGCGGCGAGTGCCGCGGCCTGATCACGCATCAAACAAGCAGATAAGTCTGCTTACTTGATTTTGCCTTCTTTGAATTCAACGTGCTTGCGGGCAACCGGGTCGTACTTCTTCAGTACGAGCTTCTCGGTCATGGTGCGCGCATTTTTCTTGGTCACGTAGAAATAACCCGTACCAGCCGTGGAGTTCAGGCGGATTTTAATCGTTGTCGGCTTCGCCATGGCTCAAAAGTCCTGGTGTTACGCGCGCGACCGGCCCCATGCCGTCGCGAGAGCGCGCGAACATACTTATCGGGGCCGCCGTGTCAACTCTTCGACCTGCGAAGAAGGCTGCGGGAGATGACGATCAGGGTGTAGAGGGCGGCAATCGCCGACAGGGTCCACAACAGCCCCTGGGGTCCAGCACTATCCATGGCCTGTCCGGCTAGCGGCGGGGCAAATAGTGAACCGAAGCCGTAAGCGAAGATAAAGGCGGCATTGGCCGCGGCGATGGCGCCGCCGGAGAAGCGCTCGCCGAGCAATGACAGGCCGACGGTGTAAAGCCCGCTGGCGACGCCGGCTTGCAGGAAAAGCAGGGGCAGAAGCAGGCCGAGATTCTGCCCGGCAAAGCCGATAAGAATCGGAGTGACAGCGGCACAGGCAGCGATCCAGACCAGGGTGGCGCGGCGATTGGTCTTGTCCGCTATCCATCCGACCGGGATCTGGAAGGCCAAAGCACCCATGGCGACCGCGACCACCATATAGCCGATCATCTGCCGGTCGAAACCGATGCGATCGGCATAGACGGGCATCATGGAGAAGATCAGCGTCTCCAGGGCCCCAAAGGCTAGCGCTGCGAGAATCGCCGCTGGTGCGATCCACAACGCGTTCAGCGTCGCCTTGAAGGTCGAGGTCTCACTGTCCGGTGCCGTCGCCTGGGGGCCATTGAGGAAAATAACCGGCAGGACACCGAGCAGGAAAATGGCTGCCCCCAGATAGAAGGCCATGTCCCCGGCGGCATGCAGCGCCGAGAAGGCCACGCCGCCGAGCCCGAACCCGCCAGACAATGCGGTGCCATAAACGCCGAGCATCATGGCCCGGCGTTCCGGCGAGACGATCTGGTTGATCCAGGTTTCAGACAGAACGAAGACGACGGTCACAAAACAGCCGATCAGAAACCGCAAAACGAACCAGACGGCGACGTCCGGGAAGACCGGCAGCAGGACAAACAGTCCGGCGGCACCGGAAAAACTGGCCAGCATGATGGCCCGCGGCGGCAACCAGGTCATCAGTCGCGGTACGATAGGCGCCATGACAAGGGTCGAAAGCGCGGCCACCGCACCGTTCAGCCCGACGATCAGGCCGGAGCCTGTCATTTCTTCCAGACGCAGGGAAATCAACGGCATGGAGAGGCCGAAGACGATCCCGCAGATCATGGCGCAGGAAATGGCAACAATGAGCGAGCGCGTCGGAGCGAAGCGCGCATCGATGAACAGGGAAACCATGGTGGATGGCTCTAAAGCGAGCCGCAGGAGTTACTTAGTGCTGAAAAATAACTAGTGCCGATATTAGCACTGGCTAGAGCTGGTCCACGGCCATACCGCCGCGGACCTCGCGGATCCAGCGTGGCGGTTCAGGTGCCGGCGGCTGAACGCGCTTGAGTTCGTCCAGAACGAAATGGGTGATGATCGGCAGGTCCAGCGAACGGGACTTGTCCCAAGGGACCCATTGCACGTCCTCAAGTTCATCGCTGGGCTGTGGTGCGCGATCATCGGCCAGGGCCGAGGCATCGGCGGTGAAGAACCAGGTATCAAACCGGCGCGTGCGGCCAGGCGGCGTGATGGCGCGGGTGATCAGGCGCAGCCCGCCCAGATCGGGCAGGACACCATCGCGCAGGAAAGGTCGCCAGTGCGGGTGTCGAGAGTGATGCTGGCCGGGGCGGGCAATCAGAAGGCCGGTTTCTTCGGCCGTTTCGCGCACTGCTGCTACGGCAGCGGCGCGGGCGCGTCGTTCCGGGATCTTGCGACACATCATGTCGAGCGCTGTGGTGTCCAGATCGCGGGCGATGGGCGCAGTGGCGTCAGCCCGGTCTACCCGGCCACCTGGGAAGACGTATTTATTGGGCATGAAGACATGCTTGGACGAGCGGCGCCCCATCAGCACTTCCAACCGGTCACCTTTGCCGCGGGTGAGGATCAATGAAGCGGCCAGGCGCGGCCGGATCGGTTTGAGTTTTTCATTGCGGGTCTCGTCGCTCATCGCCGGCGTCCTCGCTTTGGTCCGCCTCGGCGCGGGGCATGGCCCGGACGGCGCATGCCGGCGCGACGTGTAGGGCGCGGGCCTTTTTCTGGACGGGTGAGAATATCGAGCAATAGCCCGCCGGTTACCGGGGTGGCTTCTTCGATACGGACGGTGACATTCATGCCCAGTCGATAGCGATTGCCGCTCTCTTCGCCCACCAGGGCATGGGCGCGCTCATCATGATGCCAGCGTTCGGCTCCAAGCTGGCTGATCGGTACGAGACCATCAGCACCGGTTTCCAGCAGCCGGACAAAGGCTCCGAACCGGGTCACGCCGGTAATACGGCCCTCGAACTCACCGCCAATACGTTCAGCCAGGTAAAGTGCGATAAAGCGATCGACGGCATCGCGTTCGGCCGCCATAGCCCGGCGTTCCGAATGCGTGATCTCTTCAGCAATGGTGTCGAGCCGGCTGCGTTCCTCGTCGGTCTGGCCGTCAGGGCCAAGGTCCAGGGCGCGGATCAGGGCGCGGTGAACGGTCAGGTCGGCATAGCGGCGGATCGGTGAGGTGAAATGCGCATAACGGTCCAGATTGAGCCCGAAATGGCCGAGATTCTCGGTGTCATAAATGGCCTGTGACTGGCTGCGCAGGACGACCTCGTTGACGGTCTCGTAGTGCTCGGTGCCCTTGGCTTGGGCCAGCAATTTATTGAAGCGTTTCGGCGTCGCTTTTTCGCCCTTGCTCCACTTCATCGACACAGTCTGAAGGAAATCGGACAGGCCTTCGATCTTTTCGCGCGAGGGCTGTTCATGCACCCGGTAGATCAGCGGTGTGCGCTTCATTTCCAGGCTTTCTGCGGCGCAGACATTGGCCTGGATCATGAATTCTTCGATCAGCTTGTGGGCATCGAAGCGCTCGCGCACCTCCACGCCAATTACCTGACCATCCTCGGCCACCCGGACGCGGCGTTCAGGCGCATCAATCTCGAGCGGTTCGCGATCCGCGCGCGCCTTGGAGAGTGCCTCATAGGCGCCCCAGAGCGGCCGCAGGACGCTGTCGAGCAATTGCACGGCCTTGTCCGGCCCGCCGCCCTCAATCGCATTCTGGGCGTCTGTATAGGAGAGTTTGGCTGCCGACTTCATCCAGCCACGAATGAAGCGGTGAGAGCGTTTCTGGCCGTATTGGTCGAACACCATGCGCACGGCCATGCACGGGCGTTCTTCGAGCTCGCGCAGAGAGCACAGATCATTGGACAGCCGTTCCGGCAACATGGGGACGACGCGGTCGGGCAGATAGATGGAGTTGCCGCGTTTGAAGGCGCCACGATCGAGCTGGCCGCCGGGCTCGATATAGGCGGCGACATCAGCGATAGCGACGATCACGACCCAGCCGCCCTTATTGCTGTCGTCCTCATCCGGTGCCGCATAGACCGCATCATCATGGTCCTTGGCATCGTCCGGGTCGATGGTGATCAGGGGCAGGGCGCGCAGATCCTCGCGCTGGCCCATCTTGGCCGGCTTGATCTTGCGTGTCTCGGTCAGCTCGGCCTCGGAGAAACCTTGCGGCACACCATGGGCGTGCAGGGCGATAACGCTGCCGGCGCCGGGGCTGTCGACATCGCCGAGTACCTCGACGATCTCGGCCGTCTTGAGCCCGTAGCGGCGTTCCTTGGCAATGCGCACAAGCACGAGGTCCCCGTCTTGCGCCTTGTCATTCTCGCCCTTGGCCGGAACCAGTTCATGCCGGGTGCGTCGATCGACCGGCATCAGGCGGGCATATCCCTTTTCCGGCTTGCGCATGACGCAGAGTACACGATGCGCGCTCTGGCCGAGCTTCTTCAACAATCGCGCTTCGTAGGAGCCGTCATCCTGTTCAGCGAGGCGCACGAGCGCCTTGTCACCGATGCCGAGCGCGGTCTGGCCCGGGCCTCCCGCGCCTTCACCGGGGGCGAGGCGAATGATTGGCGCGGCGCGGTCTGCACGGACCGGTTCGGCCAGCAGCTCGCCATCGCTGTCGCGGTCGGTGATCATCACCACGGTGACCGCGGGCAGGGCGCCGGCGAGGACGTAGTTACGCTTGGAGTCCTTGGCGATGACGCCTTCTTCTTCAAGGAGCGCCAATTGCTCCTTGAGATGACGCTTATGGTCTGAGCCCTTAAGACCCAGGGCCCGCGCAAGTTCGCGCTTGCCGAACTGGCCTTCGCCCTGTTTGACGGCCTCTAAAAGGCCTTCGCGGGTGAAGCTGGCCAGTTTCGGATCCGGTTTGTTCACGCCTTAATCCGCTGCTTTCTTCGCCGCCGGTTTTTTCGCCGTGGTCTTCTTCTTCGCGGGCGCCTTTTTCTTGGCCGGGGCCTTCTTTTTGCCGCCCTTGGCCGCCTTGGCGTTGACCAGTTCCATGGCCTGTTCCAGCGTCACGGTTTCCGGCTCGGTGCCCTTGGGCAGGGTGGCGTTGATCTTCTCATATTTTACGTAAGGCCCGTAGCGGCCGCTCATGATGCGGACCGGCTTGCCTTCATGCTCGCCGAGCTCTTTCAGCGCTGTCGCGGCCTGACCGCGGCGGCCCGGATTGGCAATCTTGTCGGCGATAGCAGAGACCGCACGATTGAGACCGATCTCGAACACATCCTCGACCGACTGCAGGTTCGCATAGGTCTTACCGTGGTGGACATAAGGGCCGTAGCGGCCAATTGCTGCCGTGATCGGTTCGCCATCATCGGGGTGATTGCCGACCAGACGCGGCAGGCTCATCAGCGCGATCGCCTTGTCCTCGGTGAGGGCGTGCGGGTCCCAGCCTTTCGGGATGGAGGCGCGCTTGGGTTTGTCCTCGCCTTCGACTTCCATCTCAAGGTAAATGCCGAAGCGGCCATCCTTCATGATGATCGGCTTGCCCGTATCGGGATCGATCGCGACCTGGCCATCACCCTCGATAACACTCTGCGCCTCGGTCGGGCTCATCTGGCGGGTGAATTTGCAATCCGGGTGATTGGAACAGCCCAGGAAGGCACCGAACTTGCCGAGCCTCAGGCTCAGCGTGCCTTCCTTGCACGACGGGCACAGGCGCGGATCGGAGCCGTCTTCGGTCGCCGGGAAGATGTGCGGCGCAAGCGCTTCGTTGAGCGCGTCGAGCACATTGGTGATGCGCAGCTCGCCGATCTCGTCCACGGCGGAACGGAATTCCGTCCAGAAATCGCGCAGCAATTGTTTCCAGTCGAGATCGCCGGCCGAGACCTTGTCGAGCTGGGTTTCGAGGCCGGCGGTGAAATCGTATTCGACATAGCGGGCGAAGAAATTCTCGAGGAAGGCGGTAACGACGCGGCCCTTGTCTTCCGGGTGGAAACGGTTCTTGTCCATGCGGACATATTCCCGGTCGCGCAGAACCTGCAGCGTCGAGGCATAGGTCGAGGGGCGGCCAATGCCGAGCTCTTCCATGCGCTTGACCAGCGAGGCTTCGGTGAAGCGCGGCGGCGGCTGGGTGAAATGCTGGTCGGCATAGGTCTTTTCAGCCGAAGCAGCCGCACCTTGCTCGACCTTGGGCAGGCGGGCTTCGCCTTCATCCTCTTCGTCGTCACGGCCTTCCTGGTACAGCGTCAGGAAGCCGTCAAACTGGAGCACGGAACCCGTGGCGCGCAGGGCCGTCTGCTGATCTGAGCTGGTGATATCGATCGTGGTGCGCTCGAAGCGGGCGCTTTCCATCTGGCTGGCTACCGCGCGGCGCCAGATCAGCTGGTAGAGGCGCGCCATATCACCGTCGAGATTGAGGCTCTTGGGCAGGCGCGAGAAACTGGTCGGACGGATCGCCTCGTGCGCTTCCTGGGCATTCTTGGCCTTGGAGGAATAAAAGCGCGGCTTGGGCGGAACGTAGAGAGCGCCATGTTCGTCGGAGATCACGTCGCGAAACTGGTTGATGGCCTCGCTCACCATGGAGACACCATCGGTACGCATATAGGTGATGAGACCCACCGTCTCGCCGCCGATATTCACGCCCTCATAAAGTTTTTGCGCCGTCTGCATGGTGCGGGTGGCGGAAAAGCCGAGCTTGCGAGCGGCTTCCTGCTGCAGCGTCGAGGTCGTGAAGGGCGGCGGCGGATTACGCTTGGTCGGCTTGGCTTCGACCGAGGTGACTGACAGATCGGCGGCATTGATGGCGTCAACGGCGGCATTGGCCGAGGCGCGGTCCTTGATCGAGAGCTTTTGCAGCTTCTTGCCGTTGAGGCTGACCAGCTTGGCGCGGAACGGGTCACCGCCGGCGCGAATATCGGCATCGACGGTCCAATACTCTTCCGCCGTGAACTTCTCGATTTCCAGTTCCCGGTCGCAGATCAGGCGCAGGGCGACGGACTGGACCCGGCCGGCCGAGCGTGAACCCGGGAGTTTGCGCCAGAGCACCGGCGACAGGGTGAAACCGACGAGATAATCCAGTGCGCGGCGGGCCAGATACGCATTGACCAATTCCATGTCGACGGCGCGCGGATGGCGCATGGCTTCCTGGATGGCTGGCTTGGTGATGGCGTTAAAGGCGACGCGCTGGACATCGACATTCTTGAGAACGCGGCGCTTGGTCAGCGCTTCCAGCAGGTGCCAGGAAATGGCTTCACCTTCGCGATCCGGGTCAGTTGCCAGGATCAGGCGGTCGCTTTCCTTGACCGCGTCGGCAATGGCTTTCACGCGCTTGGCCGATTGGCTGTCGACCTCCCAGTCCATCGCAAAATCTTCGTCCGGCTTGACCGAACCATCCTTGGGCGGCAAGTCGCGGACATGCCCGAAACTGGCCAGCACGGTGTAGTCGGAACCCAAGTATTTATTGATAGTTTTTGCTTTGGCAGGCGATTCGACGACGACGACATTCATCGGGGCATTATCCAGTCCGGAACGGGAGAATCGCCAAGCGGCACGCTAAGCGATCGGGGCGCGCGAAGGTGTGCGACCGATCTGGCGCTGTCAACTCAGCTATGCGGGGACAGTTTGCCGCGAGGCCTGTCTTAGCGGCCTGGAGCGACGGTAAAGCAGGGCTCGCCCTGGGCGGTGAAGTCGGCGCAGGCGGCATCGGCCTGGGACGCGCTCAAGGCCTCGAAACGGGCCCGCCAGAGCACGCCATTATCCGTCTCGACCCGGCGTGCGGCATGCTGGGCACCATTCAGGGCGGTCGAGACATGGGCGATGCGAGACAAGCGGTCGCGGGCCTGGTCGGCGGTATGATAGGCGCCGACCTGTACGGACCAGATGGTGAAGGCCGGCGGCAGGCCGGTGTCGTCCTCAGTTTGTTCCGGCTGACCCGGTTCGCGAACCTCGTCGGTCAGTTCAATGCGCAGTGGCTGGCTGGTTTCCGCCGACCCCATTTCCGTCGGGGCGGCAACACCCAGCGCGGCAAAATCGCTCGCGATCAGGCGTTGTTCGCGCACCGGGTTCATGCGCGGCGAGGACAGTTCCGCAAACAGCTGGGTTTCCTGGCGCCGGGCGAGGGAACCAAAAGCGGCCTCGAGCAGCTCTTCAGCATGAGCGTCGCGGGCCTGGGCGGTCGGGCCACCCATGACAACCGCGATCAAGCGGTGGCCGTGGCGTTCGGCAGAGACGACGATATTAAAGCCGGATGCGCGGATATATCCCGTTTTCAGCCCATCGACGCCCTCGACGCGTCCGACCAGGGAATTGTGATTGCGATAGGTGCGGCCGCCATAGCGAAAGCTCTCGGCATTGAAATAGTCGAAATATTGCGGATAGTCGCGATGCAGGGCGATCGCCAGACGGGCCATGTCCCGGGCGCTGGTGACCTGGCGGCTATCGGGCAGGCCGGAGGCATTTCTAAACAGCGTGCTCTCCAGTCCGAGCGTCGCTGCGCGTTCGGTCATGTCCTCGGCGAAGCGGGTCTCACCGCCAGCGAGCCGTTCACCGACTGCGAGGGCGACATCATTGGCGCTTTTTACGATCAGCGCGAGGATGGCTTCCTCGACGGTGATCGTGTCACCGGCGCTGAGGCCCAGGCGTGAGGGCGGGGCCGAGGCGGCGCGCTGACTTACCCGAATTTGATCGCGAAGACCAATCTCGCCCAGTTCGATGGCCTCAAAGATCATGTAAAGCGTCATCATCTTGGTCAGCGAAGCGGGGTGGCGTTGCGCGTCGGAGCGGCGCGAATGCATGACCACCCCGGTGTCCTGATCGACCACGAAAGCGGCATAGCGATCATTCGCTGCGGCGCCGGAAGTCAGCAGGACCGGCATCAGAACCGCCATGGCGAGGGCGAGAATCAGGGGGCGCTGAGTCAACATGGGCATGTTTGTAGGCTGCGCCCCGTTTCCAGCCGGTTAAGCTTAATCCGCGTATTGAATCCTGTTATTGTGCACTGCACAAAATTCGCTTGACGGGCGTGCTGCGTTTGCATATAAATGCTGCGACTGCGAAGGGGTGGTCGAGCATCAGCACAGTGTGAGCCATGACCGACGCACCGAAGACTGAAACCAAAACTGCCAAGCCAGCCGCGCCGTCCAAGCCGCGGGAAATTGCCAAGCCGGTTGCTGAGGCGAAAGCGCCGAATGCCGCTCCGGTCGCCAAGGCAGACGCTAAAAAGGCACCGGCGAAAGCCGCCGCCAAGCCCGCTTCGACGAAAAAGCCGGCCGCCAAGCCGGCACCGAAGAAATCCGCAGCCAAGAAGACGGTTGCCAAAAAAGCGGCACCGAAGCCCGCCGCTGCCAAGACGACAAAACCCGCGGCCGCCGCCCCGGTCGCTCAAGCCAAAGTTGGAATTGATATGAACCAGACCCTGGAAACCATGACCACCGCCTCCAACGAAGCCGTCAAAGAAGGCTTCGAGAAGACCCTGTCCGCCGTCAATGATGCGTCCAAATTCCACAAGGAAACCGTCGACGCGATCATCGAGTCCGCTACCGTCACCGGTAAGGGCATTGAGACGGTCAACTCCAATGCGGTGGCTTATGCCAAGTCCGCCATGGAAGAGAGCGTTGCGGTGACCAAGGCCGTTGCCTCCGCGAAGTCGGTCCAGGAAATCTTCGAAATCCAGTCGGACTACGCCAAGTCGGCCATGGACACCTACCTGTCCGAGCTGAACAAGACGTCCGAGCTCTTCTCCGACCTGATGAAGAACTCCGTCAAGCCGATCAATGACCGCGTCTCTGCGGCGATCGATCTGGCTCAGTCCCAGCGTTAAGCGAGCGACGCTGTCGCGTCATCCCAATCTCGTGAGTGAAAATGGGTCCGGCGTCCGCGCCGGGCCCATTTTGTTTGGGGTTCAGCTGCGCCGGAATTCAGGCGGCCGGGGAAAAGCCGGGAAACCCGCTGAACTTCATGTTACTATATTTTGATGGATGGTTAGCAGGAGGCCTCTTTCCGGCCCGTCCGCCCCTTCCTATCTATCTGTGCGAAGTGCCTGAGTAATAATCGAGACCGATTAAAATATGACCGAGCGAAATCACGAAGATACGGGAATTAACGAAGAATCTGGCCTGGCGACCAAGGCGCGTCCGGCAACAAAGAAACCTTCGCTTTACCGTGTTTTGCTACTCAATGACGACTACACGCCCATGGAGTTTGTCGTTGAGATTCTCGTTCGAATCTTTCGGAAAACTCCCGAAGACGCAGCAACGATAATGCTCCACGTTCATCAGAACGGCGTCGGTATGTGCGGTGTGTACACGTACGAAGTTGCCGAGACCAAGGTAGCTCAGGTTATGGACGCTGCACGGCGCGGTCAGCACCCGCTCCAGTGCACGATGGAAAAGGAATAGAGTGGTGCCTAGTTTCTCTACAGACTTAGAAGACAGCCTGCACCGCGCTTTAGGTTATGCCAATGAGCGTGGGCACGAATTCGCTACGCTGGAGCATCTCCTCCTCGCCCTCGTGGACGATCAGGACGCCAGCGCGGTCATGAAGGCATGCGACGTCGATCTCGACGAGTTGCGCGCGACCCTGGTGGAATATGTCGACAGCGAGCTGACCGAGCTAGTGGTTGATGATGACGAGGACGCCAAGCCGACTGCCGGCTTCCAGCGCGTTATCCAGCGCGCTGTGATCCACGTTCAGAACGCCGGGCGCGAAGAGGTGACGGGGGCGAATGTCCTGGTTGCATTGTTCGCCGAGCGTGAGAGCCATGCGGCTTACTTCCTCGCCGAGCGCGACATGACCCGCTACGACGCGGTCAACTTCATCTCCCATGGTATTGGCCGCAAGGCCGGCGCTGCCGAGCCGCGTGCGGTTCGTGGCACCAATGAAGAACCGGAGGAGAAGCAAAAGGATGGCGACGCGCTGACGGCCTACACCGTCAATCTTAACGAGAAGGCGCGAGGCGGCGGTGTTGACCCGCTGATCGGCCGCGATTCAGAGGTCGAGCGCTGCGTTCAGGTGCTGTGCCGCCGTCGCAAAAACAATCCGCTCCTGGTCGGTGACCCGGGCGTTGGCAAGACCGCGATCGCTGAGGGCATTGCCCGCAAGATCGTCGAAGGCCAGGTGCCGGAAGTGCTCGCGACCGCAACGATCTATTCGCTGGACATGGGGTCGCTCCTGGCCGGCACGCGCTATCGCGGTGATTTCGAGGAGCGCGTCAAGCAGGTCGTCAAGGAACTCGAGCAAAAGGACAATGCCGTCCTCTTCATCGATGAAATCCACACGGTTATCGGCGCTGGTGCGACCTCCGGCGGGGCCATGGATGCCTCCAACCTGCTCAAGCCAGCGCTGCAGTCCGGCGAGCTGCGTTGCATGGGGTCGACGACCTACAAGGAATACCGTCAGCACTTCGAGAAGGACCGGGCCCTAGCGCGGCGCTTCCAGAAGATCGACGTGGTCGAGCCGTCCGTACCGGATGCGATCAAGATCCTGCAGGGTCTGAAATCCTATTTCGAGGATTTCCATGACGTTCGCTTTACCAATGAAGCGCTGAAGTCCGCCGTCGAGCTGTCTTCGCGCTATATGGGTGACCGCAAGCTGCCCGATAAAGCAATCGACGTGATCGATGAGGCTGGCGCCCAGATGCGTCTGATGCCGGCCTCGAAGCGCAAGAAGACGATCGGCGTCAAGGATGTTGAATCCGTGGTTGCGACCATGGCTCGCATTCCTCCGAAGTCCGTGTCCAAGGACGACGAGACGGCGCTGAAAAATCTGGAAGGCGATCTGCAGCGTGTGGTGTTTGGCCAGGACGAGGCGATCACCAAGCTGTCGACCGCGATCAAGCTGGCTCGTGCCGGCCTGCGCGAGCCGAACAAGCCGATCGGTTGCTACCTCTTCTCCGGCCCGACCGGGGTGGGCAAGACCGAGGTGACCAAGCAGTTGGCCGACATTATGGGCGTCCACCTGGAACGCTTCGATATGTCCGAATACATGGAGCGTCACGCGGTGTCCCGCCTGATCGGCGCACCTCCGGGCTATGTCGGCTTTGACCAGGGCGGCCTGTTGACCGATGCGGTCGACCAGCACCCGCACTGTGTTCTGCTGCTCGACGAGATCGAGAAAGCGCATCCGGACCTGTTCAACATCCTGCTTCAGGTAATGGACAATGGAACGCTGACCGACTCGAACGGCAAGAAGGTCGACTTCCGCAATGTCATCCTCGTGATGACGACGAATGCGGGAGCCTCTGATGCACAGAAAGAGGCGATCGGTTTCGGTCGTGGCAAGAAAACCGACGAGGCCGACAAGGCTGTCGAGAAACTGTTCACGCCGGAATTCCGCAATCGTCTCGATGCGGTCATCCCGTTCGCACCGCTCAGTGTCGAGTCGATCTCGCGTGTCGTCGAGAAGTTCGTGCTGCAGCTGGAAGCCCAGCTCATCGATCGCGGTGTAACCTTCGAGCTGACCCCGGATGCAACGGCCTGGCTGTCCGATCGTGGCTATGACAGCCGCTTCGGTGCGCGTCCGCTCGGACGGGTCATCCAGGAGCACATCAAGAAGCCGCTGGCGGATCAGATCCTGTTTGGCGAGCTCAAGAAGGGCGGCCTGGTTAAGGTGGATATCGACGAAGCCGATAGCGAACGCCTCGACTTCCACATTACGCCCGGCGACCGGCTCCTGCCGCGCAACAAAAAGGGCTCCAAGGACAAGGCCGAAAAGGCCTAGGTCCAGGGTTCCAACCCCGTGAAAACGGCGCTCCGGCAGGGGCGCCGTTTTTCGTTGGGGAAAATCTGCGCTTCGTGTGCACCGTCACACTGTGAAGCGGTATCAGGCGGGCTAGTCTGCTGGCCATGTCGCGCGCTCTTGATCTGCTATCCGATACATTCGGCTTTCCGACCTTCCGGCCCGGCCAGGAAGACGTGGTCGAGCGTCTTGTTTCCGGGATCAATACGCTGTGCGTGATGCCGACCGGGGCGGGAAAGTCCCTGTGCTATCAGGTGCCGGCCCTGCTTCAGGACGGTCCCAGCATTGTTGTGTCGCCGCTGACCGCCTTGATGGATGACCAGGTCGCGGGTTTGGCCGCTAATGGTGTCGCTGCCTCAGCGATTCACTCTGGACGGTCGCGGGAGGAGAATGTCGCCGCATGGCAGGATTTTAAAGCAGGTCGAGCCAAGCTGCTCTATCTTTCCCCGGAGCGATTGATGACGGAACGTATGCTGGCGGCGCTGGAGCCGCTTTCGCCAGCTATGTTTGTCGTTGATGAGGCGCATTGCATCTCCAAATGGGGCGCCAGCTTCCGGCCCGAATACGAGATGCTCTCAGCTCTGAAACAGCGCTTTCCGGGCGCGACGCTGGGCGCGTTTACTGCGACGGCAGATGAAACAACGCGCGCCGATATTGCGGCCAAGCTGTTCGAAGGCGATGGCGACGTCCTGGTTCAAGGGTTTGACCGGCCCAACCTGTCCTTGGCAGTAAAGCCAAAACAGGGATGGAAGACCCAGCTTACCGAGTTTCTCGAACCTCGGCGGGCCGCATCCGGCATCATCTATTGCCTGTCTCGGCGTCAGACCGAGGAGGTGGCCGAGCTGCTGCGTGGAGAGGGATATCGGGCTTTGCCGTATCATGCCGGGCTTTCCCCGGAGACACGGCGGGAGAACCAGGAAATCTTCATGGCAGAGAGCGGTGTGGTGATGGTCGCCACCATCGCCTTCGGCATGGGGATCGACAAGCCGGATATCCGCTATGTACTCCACTTGTCCCTGCCTGGCTCAATGGAGGCCTATTACCAGGAGATCGGCCGCGCCGGACGTGATGGGGCCGCTGCTGATGTCATGATGCTCTACTCCATGGCGGATGCGCGCATGAGGCGCCAGTTCATAGAAGAGGAGGGGGCGAGCGAGGATCACCGCCGCCGTGAACACAAGCGTCTGGATGCGCTTCTGGCCTATTGTGAAGCGACCCAGTGCCGGCGCGTCGCGTTGCTGGCCTATTTCGGAGAGACCGGAGCATCGGCTTGCGGCAATTGCGATATCTGCCTCGACCCGCCGGAATTGATCGATGGCACCCGTGAAGCCCAAATGCTGTTTTCCGCGATCGCCCGCACCGGGGAGCGCTTCGGCGGCGGTCATATCACCGATATTCTACGCGGCAGTGCGACGGAGAAAGTCACGGCCCGGGGACATGAAGCACTACCAACCTTTGGCGTCGGGGCCGACCGTGCAAAATCCTTCTGGCAGGGGATGATCCGGCAGATGTTGGCCGGGGGGTGGCTGGAGCTCGATATCAGCGGATATGGGGCCTTGCGCCTGACCGATACAGGGCGGGCGGTGCTGAAGGGGGAGGCGGAGGTCGAAATTCGACAGATCGTCACCAAGCGCGAAAACCGCCGGACCAAGACGGCCATCGCGGCGGCGGCGGAAGGCGTTGATAGCGAGCTGCTGGCTCGCCTGAAAGCGGTACGGCGAGATCTGGCGTCTCAGCGCGGCGTTCCGGCCTACGTCATTTTTTCCGATGCCAGCCTGATTGATATGTGCCTGATTCAGCCACGAAATATCGAGGAAATGGGTACGGTCAACGGTGTGGGGCCAAAGAAGCTGAAGGACTTTGGTGAGACCTTCCTGGCTGCCGTCGCCGGGGCTGGCGCAGCTTGATCTACTCCGCGCTGGCTAGCAGCTCTCCGCTGCGGACCGCTTGGCACTCTGATCGATAGGCCCGCGGCGTCAGGCCCGTTCGGTCCTTGAAGGCCCGGTTAAAGGGGCCGAGCGATGCAAAACCACTGGCCAAGGCGATCTCCAGGATCGGTTGATCACTCTCGCGCGGATCGGCGAGCAGGTTCTGTGCATGCTGGATCCGGTACCGATTGATGAAGCGGTTGAAATTAGGTTGCTCCAATCCCGCAGAGATGGCCCGGCTGACCTTGTAATCCGGTTCCATCAGCCGCTTGGCCAGACCGGCGACTTTGAGATCGGATTCCAGATAGATGGTTTCATTGGCCAGCAGCGCTTCGATGCGCTGGCCGAGTGCACGCTCTTCCGCTGTTGCAGGGGCGGGGGCCGGTTTGGCTGCTGGCGCGTCTGCGGCAAGCGGGTGCGACAGGCGATAACGCAGCGCGATGCTCATCGTCGCCATGATCGAAGTGGCACAGAAAGCCTGGGTGATGGCCGCCAGTTCAGGCGGGAAGGTCGTATTCATCGGCAGCACCATGCAGGCGGTGACGCACACACCGAATGTGCCCAGGAACATCCAGCGCAGATGCCGTTCCGGCTTGCTCAGCGTTGCATAACCACGCGTGGCTTCGGCAAAACAAAGCATCAGGGCGGTAGAGGCGAGGAGCAGTTGGAAATTGCTCAGGCTGGAGAGAATGGCTTCCTGATTGGCCGCTCCGATCCACTGCTCAGTTTCGAAAAAGCGCATGGAGCGGGAGATCAGGGCAGGCAGGAATATGCCGGTAACCAGGGCGATTTGAATGGGACCGACCGCGTTACCGGGCCTGAAAAGACTGCGGGTGACGAGCCAGAAGATGGAGCAGGTCGCACCGCCGGCTATGCCGAGCAGGAGCGCGTAACGTCCCATGGCCGCGCCGAACACTTCTTCAATCATGACAACGCCCATGGCGCCGCAGAAGACCGCCCAGCTGATTTCAAGTTGCGATTTCGCGCCGCGTCGCAGCATGGCGATGATCCAGACAATCGCCGCGCTGGCGACCATCAGTTTCAGACTATTCGCGATCAACATCGTCATTCCGGGGCTCCGCTTCGTCCCGATTTGGGGTGTCAGGGCTATTCCTGATCTTTTTTGCAGGTTTCCGGCCAAAAAAACCAGCCGATTTCCAAATCGGCAAGACGGGATTCGACAGGCCTGCCATGCCTCTTCGCATGGGTGCGCTATTCGCGCGCACGCCTAGCGAAAAGGAAAACGACTATGAGTATGGCTGCCGCCGAAGCGCTTCCGGGGCAAGGCGTGTCCCTGGCGCACAAAGTCCTCAAATCCACCGGCGTGCTCTGGTTCCTGGTTGCCACGGCCGGGCAGTGGATCTTCGTTTATTACATCCTCGCGGCCTATGGCCCGTCGACTCTGTCCGGCAATTTTGCCGCTTGGGACGATACCGGCCTGATCAGCGGTTATGTCGAGAACGATCTCGTCGGCAATCTCTTCTTTGCCTCTCACGTTTTTCTGGCGGTATTCATGACGGCAGCGGCCACGCTGCAATTGACCCCGCCGGTCCGAAAGAGGTTTCCCACTTTTCATCGCTGGACCGGGCGTAGCTTCATTGTCATCGCGCTGATCCTGGCGCTCGGCGGGTTCTATATGACGTGGGGCCGGGGCGTGCGTCTGAGCGATATCGGCGCGCTGGGCGTCAGTCTCAATACGGTTTTGATCGTCAGCTTCTCGCTGCTGACCCTTTACTTCGCGATGAGGCGCAAGATCAATATCCATCGCCGTTGGGCCATGCGCACTTTCATCGTTGTGCACGGTGTCTGGTTCTTCCGCCTGAGCCTGATGGGTTGGTTCGTGCTCAATCAGGGTCCGAACGGGAATACACGTATGCTCGACGGGCCGGCGGACATCACCATCTCCTTTGCCTGCTATCTGGTGCCGCTGCTGATTCTTGAACTCTATCAAAGAGCTGCAGATAGCCGTCAGGCACGGCCCAAATGGGTGATGTCGGGCGTCATACTGCTTGCGGTTGCGGCGACTGGCCTGGGTGTTTTCGCGGCCTACATGATGATGTGGTCACCGCACTTCTGATGTGAGCTGTAACCGATTGGTCGCATTCGCGTACAAAGCGAATTTTGCAGATTGTCAGATGGTGAGGAGCTGTTAACTATTCCGCTCCAGCTCGGCTGGTCGATAGATATCAAAAGGGGAGAATTCCATGAAGAAGCTCGTTCTTGGCGCACTCGTCGCCGCTTTCGCCGCGGCGCCGGCACTGGCTCAGGCCACCACGATTGAATTTGTGCGCGATGACGGCACCACCTTTGTCGGCGTTTTTGACGCTGACGGTACGGCCTCCATCAATGGTGCAGCTGCGGAAGGCTACACCTGGGATGAAGCGACGCGTCAGCTTTGCGCCAGCTCCGGCCTCTGCGTGACCTTTGATGAAGCCGGTGAAGGTGTGGGTTTCTCCACCCGCTATACCACCAATGAAGGCAATTCCGGTACCGCAACCATCACGGCGCGCACCGAGTAAGTCATTTGAAGCATTGCTTCAATGGGAACGGCGCCCTGGCTTCGGGGCGCCGTTTCTTTTTGCAATCCGGGGCTTGATTAGCACCCCGGCGACGTTGAAGCTGTGACCATAGAACGAAAAAACCGGAGAGGTCGGGATGAATTGGGCATTGTCGATTGAACGCGAGACCATCGCGGATGTGACCTTGGTCGAAGAGGTGGATCGGGCCCTTGAACCCGGTGAAGCGCGCTTGGCGGTCCGGCGGTTTGCGCTGACAGCGAACAATATCACCTATGCGGCGTTCGGGACTGTGATGCGCTATTGGGATTTCTTTCCGGGGGCCGACCAGCGCGGCCGTTTACCGGTTTGGGGATTTGCGGAAGTGATCGAGAGCCGTGCCGAAGGCCTTCAGGATGGTGAGCGGATCTATGGCTATTTTCCCGCAGGAAGCGAGTTGATCGTCCGGCCAGAGCGAATAGATGCGGCCAGTTTTGTCGACGCAGCGCCGCATCGTGCCGAGCTTCCATCGGCCTATAATCGCTATCAGCGCTGCAAGGCCGACCCGGCTTGGTCAGAGGCTGTCGAGCCGGCGCAGATGGTATTGCAGCCGCTTTTCATCACATCATTCTTGATTGCCCCGTATTTGCGCGAGCAGACCGCTTTCGGCGCCCAGACCATCGCCCTGACCTCGGCATCGTCCAAGACGGCGATCGCTTTGGCCTGGCTGCTCAAGGCGCAGCCGATCGCGGGCGTCAAAGTCGAGGCACTGACCTCGGCGCGCAATGCCGGTTTTGTCTCCGGTTTGGGCATTTACGACAGTGTGCGCACTTATGATGATATCGAAGACATGCCGACTGACGGCGTTTACGCGGTGGTCGATTTTGCCGGCGATGGTGGCCTGAATACCCGCCTGCACACGCATCTCGGAGCGGCCTTGAAAGCCAATGTCCGGGTTGGCGGGGCGCATTGGGAAAACAGCGCGCCGGTCGGCGATCTGCCAGGGGTGAAACCGGAGTTCTTCTTTGCGCCTGATCATGTGCGCACCAAGATCAAGGAATGGGGCCAGGACGAATTCAACCGCCGCTACAAGGCGGACTGGGACGGGTTCGCAAAAGCCGCGGCGGAGTATTTTGACTATACCGAAGCGGCAGGCGGCGAGGGCGCTCTTGAAGTCTACCAAGCGCTTATTCGCGGGGCCGTACCGGCGTCCAGCGCGGAGACCGTCCGCGTCTGAGCATGCGTGAGCTGCGCTGGCATACGGTCAAGACCGTCGATGGCGGCTTCATACCCTATACCTCAGCCGAGATTGGCGAGCTCAGCTTTGATGGGTTCTGCGCGCTGGTTGAACTGCGCGCCGAGGCGAAGGAGAGCGGATCTTGCGAGCTGATTTTCGAGGGGGAAGCCTTTGCCCGCCTCGCGCGGGTTAAGCCACCGGGAAGGAAATCCCCTGGCGGTCAGCAGCGTTTTCTGCAGCGCGCTGCCCGCAAGATTGTCCTTGAGCTGGTCGACAAAGGCTATGTACGTCGCCTGAATGGCGAGGCGGGGCTGGCGGCCCCGATCGAGCTGGAATTACTGATCGAAACCCCGCACTGGCCAGCACCCGACACAGAGGGGTGACACCGCGCTCCGCTAGGGCAGTTCGATTTTTGCGGCGATCTCGGCGGCCAGGGTCTGTAGCTCATCCATATCAGCCATGCCGGAGCCATGCCCGGCCATGCTGTCACCCTCCATGCGGGGGATGATGTGGAAATGAACGTGGAAGACGGATTGCCCGGCCGGGGCGCCGGAAAATTGCGTCATGACGATGCCGTCAGGGTTGAGCGCCTTACGCACAGCTTCGGCGATCCATTTCACGCGGACCATCGCGCCCTGTAGCGCACCATCGGTGAGTTCAAGGAGATTGCGGGCCGGTTCGCGTGGCACGACCAGGACATGGCCGCGCGTCTGCGGAAATGCGTCCATAAACGCCAATACGTGTTCATCTTCATAGACTTTGGCGCAGGGCATTTCGCCCCGCAAAATCTTGGCGAAGATATTGTCCGGATCATAGCTGCCATTGAGGCTCATCGCGTCTCTCCCTGTCCAATATCCGGCTTAAACGGGCTCTCTTCGTCCAGCAAGGCGATATCGCGCTGCACGGCAGGTCGTTCGCGTGCGAGGTAATCGTCCACCGCTCCGCGCAACCCCTCATGGGCGATGAAATGGGCCGAGTAGACCGGCATGGGGCGATATCCGCGCGCCAGCTTGTGTTCGCCCTGAGCCCCCGCTTCAACCCGCTTGAGACCCCGGGCGATCGCCGCATCGACCGCTTGGTGATAGCAGAGCTCGAAATGCAGAAAGGGATGATCGTCGAGCTTGCCCCAATAGCGACCATAGAGGGCATCCGAGCCGATGAAATTCAGCGCTGCGGCGATATAACGGCCTTCAGCCTTGGCCATGACCAGAAGGACCTTATCCGCCATGCGTTGATGAATAAGGTCAAAGAATTCGCGGTTGAGATAGGGATAGCCCCATTTGCGCGCGCCCGTGTCCTGGTAGCAGGCAAAAAAAACGTCCCAATGTTCCGGTTGCAGCGCATCGCCTGTCAGCTGCTCGATCACGATACCCGCTTGAGCCTCGCGCCGCTCGCGCCTGAGGTTCTTGCGCTTGCGCGCCGACAGGTCGGACAGGAAAGCGTCATAGTCGGCGTAATCGCGGTTCGTCCAAATGAACTGCCGGTCAATCCTCTGCAGCAGGCCGAGCGCTCCAAGTTCTTGCCAGGCCGTCTCAGTCGGGAAATTGAGGTGCCAGGAGGAGACGCCCCATTGCTGCGTGGTCTGGACGGCGCCGGCAACCAGTGCACGGCGTATGCCGGCATCTTCGGCCAGGACGCGGCGGCCGGTTACAGGGGTGAACGGCACCGCGGACAAGAGCTTGGGATAATACTGGCCGCCGGCGCGTTCGAGGGCGTCCGCCCAGCCATGGTCAAAGACGTATTCGCCCTGGCTGTGGCTTTTGACATAGAGCGGCAGGGCGCCGCGTAGAGCGCCAGCCTCATCCTCCACAACCAGGTGCCGCGGCGACCAGCCGGTTTCATCGCTGACGCAGCCGCTTTCTTCCAGAGCCTGCAGGAAGTCCCAACTCAGGAATGGGTCGAACTCAACGCCGGGCGGGTTGGCGATCGCGTCCCAGGCGCTCCGGTTCACCTCGTCCAGCGCGCTAATCGAGCGCAGGGTCAGAGCGGGGTCAGAGGCGGTCTGTGCCGCTTCGTCGTCCATGGCGGCCTAGTTACGGCGGCGGCGTTCACGCCGTCTTTCTTCTTCGGTCGGCATCGAAACCGCCAGGATTTCCGAGGCCCGGAACCAGGCAGGCGTGCCATGATCGAGCTGATCGCGAGCCCGCATGGCGAACTGGCGTGCCCGCGCTGTATTGCCGAGGGCAAAGGATTGCTCAGCCACAGCAAGACGGGCCAGCCCGGTGTCGCCATTGCGCTCATGCACGATTGAGAGCTGGTACCAGCCAAACGCGTTGTCCGGCTCGATATCGAGAGCAACCCGCAGGTGGCGCTCGGCCTCTTCGGTCAGACGCGGATCTTCGATCGCGATCATGGCAACGGCGAGATTGATCCGTAGCAAGGGCGCGGTCGGCTCGAGCTCAACGGAGCGGGCGTGATAGGTAATCGACTCTTCCGGATAGCCGCTCTCGAACAGCATCTGGCCATACAGTTCCTGAAAATACGGGTTTTCCGGCTCCTCGGCGATCAGGCTCTCAATCTCTTCACGTGCCTCATCAAGACGGGCGTCATGATAGTAGGCGACGGCGCGCGCATATCGGGCCGGCAGGGACTGGTCGGTTTCCGGATAGCGGAAGAAGACAAACTCAGGCTCCACCAAGAAGCCATAAATCTTGGCCTGGATCCGGCGCAAATTGGCGACTTCTTCCGGCGTGTCGGTTACCTCGAAATGCTCGGCGGTTTCAACGCGTTCGCGCAAGGCAGCGATCCGGTCCGAGGACAGCGGGTGCGAGCGGAAATAGGGAAAGCGCCGCGCATTGCTCATCACTTCCTGGTAGCGGAACTTCTCGAAGAACTCGACGAGCCCGATGCCGGACTGGCCGCTTTGCTCCAGAAAGGCGAGGGCAGCCTGGTCCGCCGAGGCTTCCTGGGCGCGGCTATAGGTGAGCCAGGACAGGGCGCCGAACTGCTGGCTTGAGCCAATCAGTGCGCTCGCGGCACCGCCTTCGCCGGCCATGGCAGCGAGCAGGCCCAGCCCCATCGACACATACATCGGTACCGCTGCGGCGGCCATGCCATCACCGGACCGCGCCAGGTGGGCGCCGGAAATGTGGGCAGCCTCGTGCGCAATCACGCCCTTGAGCTGGTTCGGCGTATTGGCTTCAACAATGATGCCGGTATGAAGAAAAATATTCTGACCGCCGGTGACGAAGGCGTTCAGGCTCTGATCCGCGACCAGGTAGAGGCTAACATCGGCCCGCTCCAATCCGGCTGCGTCGAGCAGGGGATCGGAATATTCGCGCATCATATGCTCGATTTCCGTATCCCGGATCAAAGATTGGCCCAAGGCCGGTACGCTTGTAACCGCCAGCAGACTTGCTGCCGCGGCGATGGCTTTCAGGATCTTCATCCTGCCTCCACTACTCAGCCCCCGCCTTGGCATGATAGCAGCGGATCCCCATCGCGCTACTGGTGATGCGAACGGCCGGCTATCACAAGGCGGAGAGCCGGCCGTCAGGCGTATCAGTTGCCGAACAGACCCGTCCGGTTCCACCAGCCGCGCCGTTTCGGCTTGGACGGCTCGTCCGTATCGGCGGATTCAGCCTCGCTGGCCGCCGCCGGTTCGGGCTGCGGCTCAGCTTCGGCAGCCGGTTCCGGCGCTACCTCAGCGGCTGCTTCGGCCGGAGCTTCAGCCTCAGCATCCTTCCTTTTACGCGAACGCTTCGGCTTGGGCTTTTCCGTCGCGGCCTCAGTGCTTTCTTCCGCGGCGGTCTCGGCAGCCGGTTCTTCGGCCTTCTTACGACGCGTGCGCTTCTTCGGTTTTTCTTCGGCCTCGGTCGTTTCAGCCGGGGCTTCAGCCGTTCCAGCTTCAGCCGCCTCGGCCTCTTTCTCTGCCTTGGTCTTGCGCGGTCGGCGGGTACGGCGCTTCGGCTTGTCTTCCGCTTCTGCAGTTTCGGCCTCGGCCTCTGCCGCAGGCTCGGCCGGCGTCTCGCTCGTCGTATCCGTTTCGGCGACAGTCTCGGCTGCGGCTTCGGCCGTTTCAGCATCCGCAGACGGCTTGCGGCGGCTGCGCCGCTTGCGCTTGGGCTTCTCCTCAGCCGGGGCCTCTTCCGAGGTCTCTGCCGGAGCGTCATCGCCCTCGGCAGGCGCGGCCTCGTCGGCTTCAGCTGGCGTACCGGCCTCCGCTTCAGCGTCGTCGCTCACAGCCTCTTCAGCATTGGCGTTTTCGCCCCGGCGGCGGCCTCGGCCACCCCGGCGTCCGCGACGACGGCGACGGCGGGGTGCACCATCTTCATCGTCATCGCCAGCCGCGTCGGAACGATCGCCGCTGTCTTCGTCTACGCTGCTGTCTTCAGCGCTGGTTTCGACGCTCGCCTCGGCATTGTCCTCGCCCTTGCCGCGGCGACGACGACGACGACGGCGGCGACGGCCAGAGCCCTCGCGCTCTTCCTCGCCATCAGCAGACGGTTCCGGTGTCTCGATTTCATCGACGCTTTCAACCGATAGCGGTGCGATCTGCAATTCCTGGCCGGGCTCGCGGCTCTCCAGCGGCTCGATACGCAGGGCCGGGGCGATCAAATCATCATCCGCCGCTACGATCACACGCATCTGGAAGCGCTGCTCGATATCGAGAACGTGGTCGCGCTTCTCGTTCAGGAGATAGAGGGCAACGGCTGTCGGTACGGAAATCCGGACGCGTTTGGAGCGACCGCGCGTGCCTTCCTGCTCGAGGCCCCGCAGGGCCACAAGTGCACTCGATTCACTGGAGCGAAGATGGCCCGTGCCGCCACAATGCGGGCACTCGGTGGTCGAGCCTTCGATGAGGCTGGTGCGGCGACGCTGGCGGGAAATTTCCATCAGGCCGAACTGCGAGATGCGGCCCATTTGCAGCCGCGCCCGGTCGCGCTTGAGGACGTCCTTCATGCGCTTTTCTACGGCGCGGTTGTTCTTGGCCTCGTCCATGTCGATGAAGTCGATGACCACCAGGCCGGCGAGGTCACGCAGACGCATCTGACGGGCCGCTTCGGCAGCGGCTTCCAGATTGGTCTTCAACGCGGTGGCTTCGATATTGCGCTCGCGGGTCGCCCGACCCGAGTTGACGTCGATCGAGACCAGGGCTTCTGTCGGATTGATGACCAGATAGCCCCCCGATTTCAGCGGCGCGATCGGCGAGTAAATGGCTTCAAGCTGGTTCTCGCAGCCATGACGCAGGAAGAGCGGGACCGGCTCCTTGTAATGCTGAACCTTTTTGGCGTGGCTCGGCATCAACATGCGCATGAAGGCCTTGGCTTCCTTATAGGCGGCTTCGCCCTCGACCAGGACCTCGTCGATCTCCTTGTCATAGAGATCGCGAATAGCGCGTTTGACCAGATTGCCTTCTTCATAGATCAGCGTCGGCGCCACCGATTGCAGTGTCGCCTCGCGGATATTGCTCCACAGTCGCAGGAGATAATCCGCATCGCGGCGGATCTCGGTCTTGGTACGCTTGGCACCGGCGGTGCGGATGATCAGGCCGACGCCCTTGGGCAGGTCGAGCTCGGATACAACCGACTTGAGGCGCTTGCGGTCTGCCGCGTTGGAAATCTTGCGGGAAATGCCGCCACCGCGCGGTGTGTTCGGCATCAAGACGCAGTATCGACCGGCCAGGGAAAGATAAGTCGTGAGAGCAGCGCCCTTATTGCCGCGCTCTTCCTTGGCGACCTGGACGAGCAGCACCTGGCGGCGCTTGATGACTTCCTGGATCTTGTACTTGCGATAGAGCTGACGGCGCATGCGCGCCGCTTTCTGGTCGTCGATATCGTCTTCGACGTCGTCGGCCGCATTATCGATGGCTTCAGCTTCGCCATTGCTGTCAGCATCTGCTTCATCGCTATCCGCGTCGGCTTCTACCGGCGCATCTGCGCTGTCGGCGTCTTCGCTGGTTTCCGCTGCGGCATCTGACGCGGGCGCCTCCTCGGCGTCATCGTCATCTTCGGCTACGGCGCTGGCTTCTTCTTCAGCCAGGGCGACGCGATCCTCATAGGGGATCTGGTAGTAGTCCGGGTGGATTTCGTTGAAGGCGAGGAAGCCGTGGCGGTTGCCGCCATATTCTACAAAGGCCGCCTGCAGGGACGGTTCGACCCTGGTGACCTTGGCAAGATAGATGTTTCCACGGATCGGCCGCTTCGCAGCGGCCTCAAAATCAAATTCCTCGACTTTCGAGCCGTCGGCGACGACGACGCGGGTCTCTTCGTGATGACCGGCGTCGATCAACATTTTCTTCGACATTAAATGAGTCTCCAGCGCGCACCCGCACAACGTCATCCAGCGCATACGGGCTGGTGGACGGGCAGAGCGGCGATAGGGTTGTGAGCGGGGCCGGGCCTGTCATTTTCGACATGTACGCCGTCTTCGACGTGTACATGGTGTCTAATCTGTACATCAGGCGCGCCTCACGCATCGGCGGGTCCAATTTCGAGGTCCTGGGCGGCGGTCACCGGACGGATCGGCCGGGGGCCTCGAGGTGGGTCGGGGCCGCGGGGCTCTCACGCAAGCTCGCGTTGAGGCCGCGGCGGTGTTCAGCATTCCAATGCCCGCGAATCGAGCATCGCATCGCGTTCAGGCAGTGCTCGCAGGCGTGGTGCGCGCGAGAAGCAGCTTGAACGACAATAAGATGCAACATTCAACTCAGGAAGGAAAGTGCCTGTAGCGGTCGCAATTTGCGGGCTATCGATTGATTTCATCAACCAAACGTCAAGTTCCGTGCGTTAGAGTACATCAAAAGCCGTGGAAAGAATCGCGGCGTATGCGATGGTAAGTGGATGCGTATTCTGACAGCTGCAGTCTTGGCGATCACTTCGATCCTGGCCGTTTCACCGGCCCAGGCGGATCAGGAAGTCCGTTCCGTGCGCTTCGGCGGCGATGAAAGCCGGACCCGGGTCGTCGTCGAGACTACCGAACCGGCAGACTTCCGGGCCTTCACTCTGGACGGTGTGTCCAGCCGCCTAGTGATCGACCTTCCGGCGTCATCCTGGCAGGTCGACGGGCTTGAGATGGGCGAGGGCGTTGGCCGCGGTCTGGTCGATGATTTCCGCTTCTTCAACAACTCCGAAGCGTCTTCGCGCATTGTATTCGAGCTTGAGCACCCGGCGGTGATTTCCGAGCAATTTGCGCTCGATCCTGCTTCCGGCAGCAGCAATTACCGTCTGGTCGTCGATCTTCAGCGGACCAGCCAGGAAGCCTTCCGGGATAATTCCGGCTATCACCGCATCGGCGATATGAACAGCCTTATCGCCGAGCGGGTTGAAGCAGTCTACACGCCGCCCGCACGGGAGCGCCGTGTCATCGTGATCGATGCCGGCCATGGCGGTCATGACCCGGGGGCGATCGGTGTTGGCGGCACGCATGAAAGCACGGTTACGCTTGCCGCGGCCCGCGAATTGCGCCGCCAGCTTGAGGCGACCGGCCGCTACCAGGTTCTGATGACCCGGGACCGCGATATCTACCCGTCCTGGGAGCAGCGTGTCGGTGTTATGGCTGAAGCCCGCGCCGACCTGTTCCTGTCGCTGCATGCAGATGCGTCGCGCAATCCCAATGTCCGCGGAGCCTCCGTCTACACGCTCAATGACCGCGCCGAGAACCGGGCCCGCAACCGGGCGCGCCAGGATGCGGCGCATACCGATCAGGCGGACGTGAACAATATTCTGGTCGAGCTCGAATTGCGCGAAAAGCGCAACCAGTCCTCGGTTTTCGCTCAGGTGCTTCTGGACCATCTCGATGACAGCAGCCCGCTACTGACCAATCCGCATCGCCAGGCCAATTTGTTCGTGCTTCTCGATCCGCGTGTACCGGCCGTTCTTGTCGAGATGGGGTTCATGTCGAACCGCACGGATGAGCGCAATCTCCTGTCCGAGCGCTTCCGCCGCAACCAGATGTCATCCGTTGTGCGCGGTATTGATGCTTATTTTGCGGGTCGGGGGGATGACGACGAGCCTGCTGCATCTGCCAGCCTGCGGGCCCGCTGAAACGCTTTCCACAGTCACGCCTTATCGTCATAATGTCGCCGGGTTGCCGCTTACAACACTGCGGCATGGGGAAGTAGGCCAGAGAGTGCGATGAAGATTTTCACGCTTCGCAATGTTATGCGCGCTGCGCTTTGGGGCGGTGCCGCCGCAGCAGTGCTTGCCGTTGCCGGTTTTGTCACGGCAGCTGTCTATGTGGTGCGTGTCACCTCGGATCTGCCGGATTATCAACAGCTGGCAGAATACGAGCCGCCGATCATGAGCCGGGTTCATGCCGGTGATGGTCGACTGATTGCCGAATATGCCCGGGAACACCGGGTCTTCATGCCGATCGAGAACATTCCGCAAAGCCTGGTTCATGCTTTTGTCTCCGCAGAGGACAAGAATTTTTACGAGCACGGCGGGCTGGATTTCCGCGGTATTGTTCGCGCTGCCTTTGCCAATGTCGGCCACGTGCTTCGTGACGAGCGCCTCGAAGGCGCATCCACGATCACCCAGCAGGTTGCCAAGAATTTCCTGCTGTCCTCGGCCCAGCGGCTGGAGCGCAAGGTGCAGGAAATGGTCCTGGCGCGGCGTATCGAGCGGGCCTTCACCAAGGACCAGATACTCGAGCTTTACCTCAACGAGATCTATTTCGGTCAGCGGGCCTATGGGGCCGCAGCAGCCGCCCTGAACTATTTCGACAAATCGCTCGATGAGCTCACCTTGTCGGAAAGCGCGCTCCTGGCTGCCGTCGTCAACGGCCCGGCCCGTTTCCATCCCATCCGCCACCCGGAACGCACGATCGACCGTCGCAATTGGGTGCTCTCTCGCATGGCGGCCAATGGTTATATTTCTGAGGAGCAGGCGCGCGAGGCGGCACAGGATCCATTGCAGATCGCAGAGCGTCTGTCCGGCGATGACTATCTTGCGGCGGAGTATTTCGTAGAGAATGTGCGTCGCCAGGTCTTCTCCATGTATGGCGAGGACGAGCTTTATGATGGCGGTCTGTCGATCCGCACCACGCTGGATACCCGCATGCAGATGGCTGCTCGCCGGGCGCTGCGCGATGGTCTGGAGACCTATGACCGCCGCCATGGCTATCGCGGTGTCCTGGGCACGATCGAGTTGGGCGAGGGCTGGGAAGAGCGCTTCGAGGAAGTGACCATTCCGCGCGATCTCGATGACGGGTGGATGCCGGCGCTGGTCGTGGACGTCAGCGATGCGGCCGCTTCAATCCGCTTCGAGGACGGCAGCGAAGGCACGATCCCGATGGCCGAGCTGAGCTGGGCAAGGCAGAACCTGCCCGATGGCGAGCTGGGCCCGGTGGTTCGTACCGCTGGTGAGGTTCTGTCTGCTGGTGATGTCGTGCTTGCGGGCTATCCCACCGCTGAGGTGCAGGAGCCCGATACATATTCCTTGCGCCAGGTGCCTGCGATCAATGGCGGCATCATGGCCATGGATCCGCATACCGGCCGTGTCCTGGCAATGATGGGCGGTTATTCCTTCCAGCACAGCCAGTTCAATCGCGCGACCCAGGCCCGGCGTCAGCCCGGCTCCTCCTTCAAACCCTTTGCCTATGCAGCGGCGCTGGATAATGGCTACACGCCGGCCAGCTTGATCCTGGATGCGCCTTTCGTAGCGTCGGGCGGTGCGGACGAGCGTTTTTACATGCCGTCCAACTATTCCGAACGCTATTACGGCATGTCGACCATGCGCCTGGGCCTGGAGCTCTCGCGCAATGTCATGACGGTCCGCCTGGCCCAGGAAATGGGTATGCGCCCGATCTCCGATTACGGCGTCCGTTTTGGTATTTATGACGAACTCGACCCGGTTCTGGCGATGTCGCTCGGCGCCGGTGAAACCACGCTCTACCGGTTGATTTCCGCCTACGCCGCGCTGGTCAATGGCGGCCGCCGTGTCGAGCCGACCATTCTCGACCGGGTCCAGGACCGCACCGGGGCCACTATTTTCGCCCATGAACAGCGTGAGTGCGAGACTTGTGATGTTGAGGAGTGGCAGGCTGAGCTGCTTGAGCCCTTCTTCCCCGAAACGCGCGAGGAAGTGGTAGACCCGGTGACGGCCTATCAGGTTGTGCACATGCTCGAAGGTGCCGTTCAGCGCGGCACGGGTACGGCTCTGCGCTCGCTCGGGCGGCCGCTCGGCGGCAAGACCGGTACGACCAATGACTTCCGTGATGCCTGGTTTGTCGGTTTCGGCCCGGACCTGATTGTCGGTGTCTATGTCGGCTTTGATACCCCCTATCAGCTGGGCAGCGGCGAGGCCGGTGGTCGTGTTGCAGCGCCGATTGTGCGGGACTTCTTTGAAGACGTGATCGGTGATTATCCGGTAGCGCCGTTCCGCGTGCCGGAAGGCGTGCGCCTGGTGCCGATCAATCGCCTGACGGGTGAGCCGGGTGTGCTGGGCCAGTCCGGCGTGATCCTGGAGGCTTTCCGCCCGGGCACTGAACCCTCGCGTCAATCCCCGGAGGAGGAGAGCGGGCTGAGCTTTGCGCGTTCTTCCGTCAGCGATGACCCCTTGTCCTTGCTGCTGCAGGAAGAAGAGGGTGATGATGAGGATTCGGAAGAGGAAGAGGGAATTGGCGGGCTGTATTGACCGGCTTGTCTGCCCGCCCGGCTCTGATTACCTCTGAAACCTCCTGATTGCTGAACCGGATTCGCCCATGCGCGCTGATATCCAGACCCTGTCCGACGAAATCCAGCAGGCCGTAGGCTTGCTGAGGAGGCGTCTTTGACTGGGATACTGCCCAGAAACGCCTAGACGAGCTCAATGCGAGGTCGGAAGATCCCGACTTCTGGAATGATCCGCAAAAGGCCCAGAGCCTGATGCGTGAGCGCAACCGGCTCGACGATGCCATCAAGCTGATCAATGAGGCCGAGACCGAGCTCGCCGATACGGTTGAACTGCTCGAACTGGCCGAGATGGAGGGCGATGACAGCCTCGTAGAGGATGCCGCCTCCGGTTTGACCGCATTATCGGAACGCATGAAGCGGGCTGAGCTGGAAGCGCTGCTGTCTGGCGAGGCGGACGGCAATGACAGCTATATCGAAATCCACCCGGGCGCCGGCGGTACCGAAGCGCAGGATTGGGCGTCCATGCTGTCGCGCATGTATTCCCGCTGGGCCAGCGCCCACGGCTACAAGGTCGAGGTGATCGAGGAACAGGCCGGTGATGAGGCGGGGCTCAAATCCGCAACGCTACTGGTCAAGGGCGAGAATGCTTATGGCTGGCTCAAGACCGAGGCCGGCGTGCATCGCCTGGTGCGGATATCCCCTTATGATTCCAGCGCCCGGCGCCATACCAGTTTCGCCAGCGTCTGGGTCTATCCGTTGATCGACGACAATATCGAGGTCGAGATCGATGAGGGCAAGGTTCGCACCGACACCTATCGCGCTTCCGGCGCTGGTGGGCAGCACGTCAACACCACCGATAGCGCGGTGCGTCTCACCTATGACATGCCCGGCCAGGAACGGCCGATCGTCGTGCAGTGTCAGAATGAGCGGTCGCAGCATAAGAACCGGGCTTCGGCCTGGGACATGCTGCGCGCACGGGTCTATGAAATCCAGCTGCAGGAACGCGAGGCGGCGGCCCAGGCCGAAGCCGACAGCAAGACCGATATCGGCTGGGGCCACCAGATCCGGTCCTACATTCTGCAACCCTATCAGATGGTCAAGGATCTGCGCACCGAGGTGGAGACGTCCAACACCGGTGCGGTACTCGATGGCGATCTCGATGCCTTCATGGCCGCAGCACTGGCCGCGCGGGTCGGCGGCGATGACGAGGCTGAGGCCTAGTCCTCCATTAGCTATCTCAAAACAAAAACGGCGGAGCCAGGGGCTCCGCCGTTTTCATTGAGAACGATTTCGAGTGGCGCTTAGGCCGAGCTCTTATTGGCTGCGACCGGCGGTTCCATCGAGGTCACCGAGGATTTGCTCGGTGCCGGCGGAACGGCTGCGGTGTCGGCCTTCGGGGCTTTCGGCGCGCCCGACTTCTCGCTCAGCGGATCAGAGGCGTGACGGCAATGACCGTCGAAGAAAGCGCCGCTTTCCACGGACAGGGCCGCGTGCACGATGTCGCCTTCGATGCGGGCCGTCGAAGCCAGCTGAACCTGGCGCGCGTGAACAGAGCCGTTGACGCGACCGCGGATCACGACCGTCTCGGCCATGACTTCGCCGTTGACCACAGCTTCCTCGCCAATGATCAAGGACCCGGCGCGGATATCGCCTTCAACGGAGCCGTCGAGTTGAACTTCACCTTCAGAGGCGATGGAACCGGTCAGCACGAGGTCGCCGGAAAGAATGGAAGGGGCTTTGGATTTCATGGCTGTCCTTTTCGGCGGCGCACTGTTTTGCTGCAGCGCATCGGGGGTGGAGGTGTCTTTGTTAGACTTATTGAACATAGCGTCCCGCTCTCAATAATCTGTCCGGATCAATAGCCGAACCGTTGTACCAGATCTCATAGTGCAAATGCGTTGCGGTGCTTCGACCCGTCGACCCCATGCCCCCGATCTGCTGACCGCGCTCAACGCTGTCGCCGCGACGCACTGCAATTTCGTGAAGGTGAGCATAGCGGGTCACAAAACCGTAGCCGTGATCAATCTCCACGGTTCGACCATAACCGCCTCGCCAGCCTGCGTAAATGACCTCTCCGGGACCGGTCGCAACAATCGGTGCGCGACGGTAGGCGCCATAATCGAGGCCGCGGTGCTGAGTCGGGCGGCCGTTGAACGGATCACGCCGAAGACCAAAGCCACTGGTGCGGCGGTGCGGCACAGAGATTGGCGGGCCAAACGGGCCCTGAGCGGCGAACTGCTCCAGCTCATTCACTTCCATCAGGCGCGCCGCGATGCGATTGATCCGGCCTTCGAACTGACCGTCGAGCTCGATGCCCGGGGCAAAGCCGCTTTCGCTGATCGGCAGGAAGGGGCCGCCCTGTTCCTCGCTATCGCGCTCACTCGCAACGACATCTTCAATGTCGAGATCGGTCAGACGCAAAATGGCGCGGAGATTTTCCAACTGCGCTTCTGTCGCGTTTTCGGCGCGCGCCAGGGCCACATCCTGCTCGGACATCAGAAAGTTGATCTGGTCTTCCGGCGAATCGGACAGGGCCGCGACGCTGACGGGGATATCGCGCGCCTCGCGCGGTGCCGGGTCAGCGGGGGTTGCGGCCATCAAAACCGAACCGTCGCTGCCGGTCGGAGACGGCATGATCTCGTCGCCGCTGATGCGTTCGACGAAGTCGAGTAGCCGGCGCAGGCGTTCATGGCGGACTTCGAACTCCACCGCGGTCTCATCGAAGGTCTGCATTTGCGATGTGACAAAGGCGCGCGCGGACACTTCGTTGGCGCGGGCTTCCGCGACAATGCGCTCGGCCTCTCGCTGCATGGCGTCGACTTCCTGGTCCTTCTCCGCCAGGGCGGCACCATGGAAGGCGACCGACACAGTGGTGAAGCATAGCCAACAGGCCAGCACAGCTGCACTAAGCAGGGCCGATATCTGCAGTCCGGTCGAGATGGCGAAATAGCGCACCTGACCATCGCTGCGATGGTAAATTTGCCGATCCGGGAACCAGCGCTGTGCTGTTCCCCAAATCGCGTCTTTCACGCTTGCGAACATTCGTACGCCGCTTGTCTACGCTTGCCCCAAGGCCCCGAAGGGATGTGACACAAAACTCGTCCAAATATCAACAGACCCTTATGCAAAACCCGGGCCCGTTTGCGCCAAGGGTAAGTAAAAGTCTTCCGGCAGGCCTGCATCTTGTCTTGCTTTGAAATTAAACGGCATTTTCAGACCGCCTTTGAAGTGTTTGCGGACCAAGGCCTGATAGGTCGACTGTGGATCGGCCTCCATGGTGCTGCAAATTGTGCCGAACCAGCGCGCACCGGCGCCGACATGACCGATCTCTTCGTTATAGATCACCGTCAAAACAGCGGCGCTGTCATGGTCATTTGCCGAGCGTAGACGCTCGATCATACCCGGAGTGACATCAAGACCGCGGGCTTCCAGCACAAGCGGGGCCACGGCTAGGCGTGCGGCGAGATCATGGGCGGTCGACTCGGCGGCATCCCAGAGCCCGCTATGGGCAGGCAGATCGCCATAGCGCGCATCCATCTCGTTCAACCGGTCTTCGACCATGACAAAATGGCGCGCCTCGTCATCGCCCACGCCGATCCAGTCATCGATGAATGCCCGCCGCTGCGATTCCGGAATTCGCGCATCTCCGCCAAACCGGGCGATCAGATCAAATGCCAGATCAATGGCGTTGAACTCGATATGCGCGATGGCATGGAGCAGGGCGATGCGCCCGTGCGGTGAGTTCAGCCGCCGCCGCGGAACTTCGCCTGGAGGGACCAGGGTCGGCGCAGCCGGGCGTGCCGGAGGCGGCATGGCTGCGCTGGTGCGCCATTCCCCCGGAAGGCTCAACGCACCGGACCGCCAGTCCGCGGCAACGGTCCGGGCCGCAGCCGCCTTTCCCCGCGGTTCCGGCGTTGCCAGCACGGCAAGGGCCGCAGCCTGGATATCCGGTGCGCTCAAACTCATGCGGCGACGGTCTTCACCGCGTCGAGCACGGCTTCAACATGGCCTTTGACTTTCACCTTGCGCCAGATTTCGCGCAGCGTGCCGTCCGGGCCGATCAGGAAGGTGGCGCGTTCAATGCCCATATATTCTCTGCCGTACATCTTCTTGAGAACCCACACACCATAGGCTTCGCAGACACCGCTGTCCTCATCGGAACCTAAAATTACCGACAGGTCGTGTTTGGCCTTGAATTTGTCGTGTTTGGCGACGGTATCCTTGGAAACGCCGATGACCACCGCGCCGGCCGTGTCAAATTCTGCCTTCGCCGTGCTGAAGTCGATGGCCTCGGTCGTGCAACCCGGCGTATCGTCCTTGGGATAGAAATACAGCACGACCGTCTTGCCCTTGAGGTCTGAAAGTTCGACCGTGCCGCCGCCGTCCGTTGGCATTTTGAAATCCGGAGCCAGGTCGCCAGTTTTGAGTTCGCTCATCGCAATGTCCTTTCGATCGAATACCATTCGGTGTCGCCGAAGCGGTAAATTGCGCGCGTTCGTCGCCGCGTCCAGTGCGCAATGCGCAGGGACGGCCCGATAATGGTGCGCAAGTCGCTTAAATGGACGCTGATTTATGTGCTCGAGGCGATCGTCGTCCTTATCACTCTGGCGATCTTTGGTCTGGGCGCAATTTTCTGGCGTTTGTCTTCGGGCCCGTTCGATCTCGACTTTTTTCGCGCTGACGCTCAGGCCATGATCGCCGATGTGTTTGAGGGCGATGTCGTCGCGCTGGGTGAACTCAGCGCCCGGTATGATGCGGAACGCAGCGCGCTGGTTGTGACGGCAGCCGATGTCAGCGTAGCCCAGGCCAATGGCGAACTGGTCGCCCGTGCACCGCGTATCGAGGCCGGCGTAGCGGTTGGCCCGTTGTTGTTTGGTCGTATCGAGCCTGTCAGCCTGTCCATCAATGGAGGCTCGATCTCTGTCGTGCGGCGCGCAGACGGTGCCGTGGGAGCCGGGCTGGGCGGTGTCGAGCGGGTGCGAGCCAATGCCCGTCAGCCCGAAGGCGGGAGCGATGACAGTGCGTCCCTGTTTGCCTTGTTACAGGACCCGCAAACCACCAATGGGGGGCTCGGGCAGCTCAGCTTCGTGCAGGTGGAAAACGCCAGTGTCCGTATTGTCGACGAGCTCAGTGGTATTGCCTGGCTGGTCAATGATGCGGGCGTTGTCCTTGATCGCAATGAAAGCCGGATACTGACCGAGCTGCATGGCGAACTCGCGACGCCTTCCGGCTTTGCCCAGCTCGATATACGGCTGCAGGCTGGCGCAGCGCTGAACGCGCTGCTGCTGGAGGCCCGGATCAATAATCTCTCGCTGGCCACGGTCGCGCCGGACCAGGGGCCGTTAGCGATACTCGGCGGTCTCGATGCTCCTTTGAGCTTCGACCTGGTAATGGATGCCCGCCGGGATTCGGGTATCCGCACGGCCTCGCTCGAGCTTGAAGTGGGAGCCGGCCGCATTCTCTCTCAGGGCGTTGACCGGGAATTCCGCGGTGCCCAGCTGGCGTTGGATTTTGACCCTGTGGCCGGAGCCCTCACCGTGACCAGGGGGGAGGTCGATTCAGATGTTGTAGCAGGCAGTCTGAGCGGACAGATTTCCGAGCTCGGCGGTTATATCGGAGCCCTGCCGACCGAGTGGGTCTATCAGTTTGAAGCAGGTCCCGGTTTCGTCGACATGGGTGAGATTTTCTCCCGGCCACCGCGCTGGGAAGGCCTGACGGCGACGGGTAGTGCAGATCTCAGCCAACGCCGCCTGGTCTTCGATGCGCTCGATTTTCAGCTTGATGGTGTGTCTGCACGTTTGAGCGGGGAGACCTCTCTGAGCGAGGTTGAGGAGGGACGCTGGCTGCCCAATTTGCGCCTCGAGGGCCCGGTTGAGGGCGACATCACGGTTGATACCGTGCTGGCCTACTGGCCGGTCGAACTGGCTGATGGCGCCCGCAGCTGGATCGTCGACGGTATTCTCGGCGGGCGCTTTTATAACGCTCAGATATTCATGGATATCGATGCGGCCTCAATTGCCGAGGGAGCGCTGGCGAACGACCGTCTCAACTTGTCCTTCGATGTCGAGAACGCCCGTGTACGCTATATTTCGACCATGACGCCGATCACCGAGGGCATGGGGCGGGCGGTGCTTTATGGCAATGCCTTTGAAGCGTATCTCACCGGCGGCCGTATTGGCGAGATTGAGCTTATTGATGGCTATGTCGATATCCCGCGGCTCAACCCCAAGGGCGCCATGGCCCGTTATGGCGGACGCGCGCGCGGACAGGCTTCCGACATCCTCGCGCTGATTGATGAGGAACCGCTCGGCTTCCCGTCAGACTATGGGATTGATCCCGCTTCGGTCGGTGGAGCCGGGGAAGTCGAATTCGAAATACGCCGTGCCATGCTGACCGAGGTTGCCCCGGAAGACATTCCCTTTGTCATCCGCGGCAGTTTTGCCGACGCCTCAATCAGTGTGCCGGATACGCCGTTCGCCCTGAGCGAGGGCGTTGTGGATATCGAGGTCGAGCAGGGCGGTTTATTGGCCAATGGTACCGCGGTGCTGGCTGATACTCCGGTCTCGATTGTCTGGCGCGAGAATTTCCAGGCCGACGAGGAGACACCGTCAACAACGTTTGAGCTCTCCGCTGACGTCGGCGCTCGCGCGCTCGACCTGTTCGGTATTCCCGCCCGCCGTTACCTCAGTGGCCAGGTCGCGCTTGAGGCCCGGGCGCGGTCGAATGGCTTGGACATCGACAGTATCGACCTCGATGCCGATCTCACCAATGCGGTCCTTGAGGCTCCCGAATCGGTCTGGGTGAAGGAAGCTGGCGTGCCTGGAATGGCCGGCTTCACGCTGACCCGGAATGACGACGGGGACTATGTCTTCGAGGAAATTCTGGCTCAGACTGAAGGGGTGGATGTCGCAGCCTCGGCGGTTCTGTCACAGCAGGGCCGACTGGTCGAAGCCGTCATTGATCAGCTCCATATTGAAGGCTTCATGGACATTGGCGGACGCCTGGCTGCGCCGGCGGAGGAGGGCGCACCTTTTACCGCCCGACTGTCCGGTGAATATGTCGATGCGCGGGAAATTCTTCAACATATCAACCGTTTCCAGGGCGGCGAGGAGGGCGTGCCGCTATCGCTGACCTTCGATGTCGCCAGCCTGGTCGTTTCCGATAGCTCGGTGCTCAATGATTTCAGCGTGATCTGGCGGTCCGAGGCGGAGGGCGTGCGCGCCGCATCGATCTCGGGGCGTTCCGATGCGGGGCCATTCTTTGCCAATTTCGGTGCTGTTGAGGACGGGGGGCGGCGTGAACTGCGCATTGAAACGCAGTCTCTTGAGCGCTTGTCCGGACTGCTTGGGTATGACGGCTACATCCGCGGCGGGCAGATGTCCGTGCTCGGTGAGGCACCGCCGCTGGGCGTTCCCGGACCGCTCGAAGCGCGGGTCGAGATCGACAATCTGATCCTGGTTGAAGTGCCCGTCCTGGCCCGCATTCTGGCCGCCGGTTCGTTTGAGGGCCTCGGCGCGCTCCTCAACGGAGACGGCATCCGTTTTGAAAATGTCGATGCGGACATCATGCTGCAGGACCAGCTCCTGACCGTTGGCGAAGCGCAGGCGACGGGAAGTTCGCTCGGTGTCACGGCGGCAGGGACCGTTGATTTCGCCGGCGAGCTGGCCGCGATCGACGGCAATCTGGCGCCGTCCTATGCCGTTAATTCCATGCTGGGTGACTTGCCTGTGATTGGCGATATTCTGGTGTCGCGGCCGGGCGAGGGCATCTTCGGTATCACCTATTCCGTGGAAGGCCCGTTTGACAGCCTGACCGTGTTCGCCAATCCCCTGTCGGTGATTGCACCGGGCGTGTTCCGGAGGATATTCGAAGGCACTGCGGCAGAGCGGGCGGCACGCGAGCGGGAGGCCGAAGCCGAGGATCCGCCCCTCCCGAACGTGCTGCCACCTGAATTGCTCGAACAATTGCAGCGTGAGCTTGATGCGATGCCTAACAGGTCTTCATCCGATAATGACCCAGCCGATGATCCGGCACCGGAAACCGAGCCGTCGGACGGCTAGACCGGTTTGGCCAGGGCGTGCCGTTTCTTGCCAACGGACAATTTGATCGCGCCGTCAACGAGCAGGTCTGCACTGGCCTTGGCATAGGGGTCGGTCAAGGGCTGGTCATTGACCTTGGCGGCACCGGATTTCATGTGCCGGCGAACCTCGCCGTTTGATCCCGCCAGTCCGGCTTCGACGAACAGACCGATCAGGCCAACCTCGCCGCTGTCCAGGCCCTCAAATTCAACCGTCGGCAGGGCCGCGCCGGTCTTGCCTTGGGCGAAGGTCTGCTTGGCCGTTTCTTCCGCTTCGCGAGCGGCATCAGCACCATGCATCATCGCTGTGGTTTCGTTGGCCAGGCGCACCTTGGCGTCATTGATGGCCGCACCCTCGAGCGCTTCCAGCTCGGCGATCTCGTCGAGCGGCAGATCGGTGAAGAGCTTGAGGAAACGGCCAACATCGGCGTCCTCGGTATTGCGCCAGAACTGCCAGTACTCGTAGGGGCTGAGCATGTCGGCATTGAGCCAGATGGCGCCATCCGCCGTCTTGCCCATTTTTGCACCGGAAGCTGTGGTGATCAGCGGCGTCGTGAAAGCATGGACTTCCTTCTGGTCCACGCGACGGCACAGTTCGACGCCATTGATGATATTGCCCCATTGGTCACCGCCGCCGAGCTGCAGGGTGCAGTCATAGCGCCGGTTCAGTTCCAGGAAATCCACCGCCTGCAAAAGCATGTAGTTGAATTCCAGGAAGGTCAGCGGCTGTTCGCGATCGAGGCGCAGCTTGACCGACTCAAACGTCATCATCCGGTTGATGGTGAAATGCGGGCCGAATTTGCGCAGGAAATCGATATAGCCGAACTCGGAGAGCCATTCGTCATTGTCACAGAGGATGGCGTCAGTCGGGCCGTCACCGAAATCCATCAAAGGCCGGAAGGCTCTCAGAATGCTTTGCTTGTTGGCCTCGATCTGCTCTTCGGTCAGCATGGAGCGGGATTTGTCCTTGCCGGAAGGGTCGCCGATCTTGGTCGTGCCGCCGCCCATCAGGGCAATCGGCCGGTGACCGGTTCTCTGCATGACGCGCAGCATCATGATCTGCACGAGTGAACCCACATGCAGGCTCGATGCGGTCGCATCGAAACCGATATAGCCGGTGATCGGGCCCTTCAGCGCGCGCTCGTCGAGCGTATGCAGATCGGTGGACTGGAAATGATAGCCGCGTTCAACCAGTGTGCGGACCAGATCGGACTTGTATTCACTCATTGGACTTCTCCTGATAGAGCGCTTCTAGGACGCGTTTGGGGACGTGAAAAGAGGAGAGGGCATGAAGCGTGTGATCGGCCTGATGAGCGGCACCTCGCTGGATGGTGTGGATGGCGCCCTGATCACCACCGATGGTGAGGATGTCGTCACCCAGCTGGCGTCGTCTTATCGCGCCTACAGCGCCCATGAACGCGCGGTGCTGCAGGCGGCCGTCGACACGGCCCTCAACTGGGGTTTTAGCGGCCCGCAGCCGGAATTCGATGCCGCCGAGTCGGTCCTGACCCGGGCCCACGCCGATGTAGTCGGTGAGCTTCTTGGTGATGTCATGTTGCTCGAGGACGAGGTCGACCTGATCGGGTTTCATGGCCAGACAGTGATCCACCGGGCTCCAGAAGGCGGTCGTGCCGGCCGGACCTTGCAGATCGGGTCGGGCAAGGCTTTGGCGCACGCGACAGGGATACCGGTGATTTTCGATTTCCGCTCGGCGGACATGGAAGCGGGCGGGCATGGCGCGCCGCTCGTTCCGCTCTATCATGAAGCCCTGGTGCGTGGCGCGGATCTGCAAGGGCCTGTCGCGATCGTTAATATCGGCGGTGTTGCTAATGTCAGCTGGGTGCCGGAGGCCGGTGACCCGATCGCCTTCGATACCGGTCCCGGCAATGGTTTGATTGACGCCTGGATGCTGGAACATACCGGCAAATCGTTTGATGAGGGCGGTGCCTTGGCGGCGCGCGGGGCAGTGAACGAGACTGTGCTGGAACAGTTGATGGCCCATGCCTATTTCTCAAAACCGCCGCCCAAATCCCTCGACCGCTGGGATTTTTCATTGGATCCGGTGTGCGGTCTCGGGCCCGAGGATGGAGCGGCGACGCTGGTTGAGTTCACGGCCCTGAGCATTGTCCAGGCGCTGAACTCTATCGGACAGGCGCGTCAGGTCTTCATCACCGGCGGCGGGCGGCATAACCCGGTGTTGATGCAACGTCTGAGCGCTCGACTCGGGTTTAAGGTCGAGCCGGTCGAAGCCATGGAATGGGATGGTGATTTGATGGAGGCCGAGGCTTTCGCCTGGCTCGCCGCCCGGGTCGAGAAGGGCTTGCCGACCAGTCTTCCCTCCACGACGGGGTGCCAAGCGCCCGTTTGTGGCGGGCGCCGGGCCGAGCCCGGATAGGACAAAGAAAAAGCCCCGGTCGAATGCCGGGGCTTTTGAATGAAGCGTATTTAGCGCGTCTAGCGCTTGCCGGTCATTTGCCGCTCGGAGCGTTCCTTCTCAACGATCGGAAGGCGGTCATCGAGATAGGTATCGATGCGTTTCTCCAGCACTTCCTGGTGCTCGGTGAAGAGGTGGTTGGCGTCCGGAATGATCTCACGCGTGATCTCGATGCCCTTTTGAACACGGATCTTCGACATAACCCGCTCGACATCGTCCGGCGGCACGATCTTGTCGGCACCGCCATTGATGATGATACCAGAGGCCGGGCAGGGCGCCAGGAAGGTGAAATCATACATATTGGTCGGCGGGGCGATGGAAATGAAACCAGCGATCTCCGGGCGGCGCATCAGAAGCTGCATACCGATCCAGGCGCCGAATGAATGGCCCGCCACGAAGCAGAACCGCGCGCCGGAATTATACCCCTGGACCCAGTCAAGGACGGTCGCTGCATCGGACAGCTCGCCAAGGCCTTGGTCATAGCTGCCCTGGGAGCGGCCGACACCGCGGAAATTGAACCGCAGCGTCGCGTAATCGCGCTTGCGGAAATTATCGTAGAGCATCTCGACAATCGGATTGTCCATGCTGCCGCCGCCGAGCGGATGAGCGTGCAAAATCAGGGCAATCGGTGCGGTTTCGTCTTCGCTCGGGCTGTAGCGCCCTTCCAGCCGGCCGGCCGGGCCGGGAATGATCACGTCAGGCATTCAACGAGCCTTTTCCTTGTCTGTGTGCAGGACGGTGAAAAAATCGGGTTTGCGCTATTGAAACCCTGATTGACCGAGCACATTTACTTGACCGTTTAGGTCGGGTATTGGCTGCACACCGATTTCAGTAGGCACCAAACCCCGCCCCGAAGCGACGCGTCTTAGCATGATCACGGTAAAAGATGCGAGCATTTAAGGAGGTAGACACATGAAGCTTAGCACCAAGGGACGTTATGCCGTCATGGCTATGGCGGATCTCGCCTCGGCGAGCCAGGATGGTCCGGTCACGCTCAGCGATATCGCATCGCGCCAATCCATTTCGCTGTCCTATCTGGAACAGCTCTTTGCCAAACTGCGCCGCGCGGACATTGTGTCCTCGATCCGCGGCCCCGGTGGCGGCTATCGTCTGAGCCGCGAACCGAGTGAAATCCGCGTCTCTGACGTCATCGTTGCCGTTGATGAGCCGCTGCGCGCGACCCGGTGTTCCGAAGCCAAGGGCTGTCTCGCGGATGGCCGCCGTTGCATCACCCACGACCTGTGGGACGAGCTGGGACGCCATATTTATCTCTTCCTGAGCTCGATCACCCTGGAAGACGTGCTCGAGCGTCGACTCCTGGGTGCGGCATCCGGTGCGATCGGTGCCAATGACCGCCTGCGGGCAGAGGCTGCCGAGTAAGCAATGCCTGTCTATCTGGATCACAATGCCACGACGCAGGTGCGGCCGGAGGTGGCTGCACTCATTGCCGAGATCATGACCGAGGTGGGTAATCCCTCCTCGGTTCATTCCCATGGTCAGGCCATGCGCAAGCGGGTTGAAACCGCCCGGCGGCAGATCGGCAAGGCGCTGAGCGCGCGGGCCGAGGATGTGATCTTCACTGGTGGCGGCACGGAAGCGCTCAATCTGGCCCTCAACAGCGTCATTGCTGCTGGCGGTGCCAAGCGGCTCCTGGTCTCCGCGGTCGAGCATGAGGCTATTGCTGTAACCGCTGAAGCGAGCGACCTGCCGGTCGAGACCGTTCCGGTGAGTGATGATGGTGTTGTTGACCTGACGTGGCTGGCGAACCGCCTGGACCGATGGAACGCTGCCGATGACGGTGTTCCGGTTCTCGCGCTCATGCTGGCCAATAACGAGATCGGGACGATCCAGCCCGTTGCCGAAGCGGCCGGTCTGGTGAAGGCCCAGGGCGGCCTGTTGATCGTTGATGCGGTGCAGTCCGCTGGCAAGATACCGGTCGATTTCGCTGGGCTTGGCGCGGATTACATGGCCATCGCTTCGCACAAGTTCGGTGGCCCGCAGGGCGTCGGTGCCCTGATTGCCGCCTGCGACGCGCCGATCGCCCGCCATAATCATGGCGGCGGCCAGGAGAAGGGGCGCCGGTCTGGCACCCTGAATGTCGCGGGTATTTCCGGCATGGGGCTGGCGCTTGAACAAGCGGTTGCCAGCCTTGCAGATTTCGCTGCGCTTGGCGCCTTGCGCGACAAGGCAATCGACGCGATACGCAGCGCTCATTCCGGTGTCGTCGTGCTGGGCGAAAACGCGCCGCGCCTGCCCAATACGATCGGGCTTGCCGTACCGGGCTGGCGTGGGGAAACCCAGGTCCTGGCGATGGATCTGGCCGGGGTTTCGATCTCTGCCGGAGCGGCCTGTTCCTCCGGCAAGGCCAAGGCCTCGAAAATCGGCACGGCCTTACGGCTGGACGAGACGCTGTCTGAGGGTGTCATTCGGATCAGCCTCGGCTGGCCGACGACTGAAGATGATATCGATGCGGCGATCAGCGCCTGGACTGGCGCCTGGGCCCGCATCCAACCGAAAATAAAAGAGACCGCCTGACCATGGCTGCAGTCAAAGAAACCATTGAAGACGTCAAGAAGCTCGAAGCCGATAAGTACAAGTACGGCTTCACCACCGATGTCGAAACCGAGCTCGCGCCGAAGGGGCTGAACGAGGATATCGTTCGCTATATCTCGGCCCAGAAAAACGAGCCGGAATGGATGCTGGAATGGCGTCTGGATGCGCTTGAGCGCTGGAAGCAGATGAAGGATCCGACCTGGGCCAAGGTCGAGTATCCGCCGATCGATTATCAGGACATCCACTATTTTGCTGCCCCGAAGGCGGGCGCGAAATACGAGTCTATTGACGATGTGCCCGAGGAGATCCTGAAGGATTTCGAGAAACTGGGTATTCCGCTGAAAGAGCAGGAAGTCCTGCTTGGCGTCAAAGGCGCGGCTGAAAGCGCAGCGGAAGCGCGCCAGGCTCCCAAGGTCGCGGTAGATGCGGTGTTCGATTCGGTGTCGGTCGTGACCACCTTCAAGGCCGAGCTGGCCAAGGCCGGTGTGATCTTCTGTTCCATCTCCGAGGCGATGCGCGATCACCCGGAGCTGGTGAAGAAGTATCTCGGCTCGGTCGTGCCGACCTCGGATAATTTCTTCGCCACGCTGAATTCGGCGGTCTTCTCCGACGGGTCCTTTGTCTATGTGCCGCCGGGCGTGCGCTGCCCGATGGAGCTGTCGACCTATTTCCGTATGAACGCGGAAGGTACCGGCCAGTTCGAGCGCACCCTGATCATTGCCGACAAGGGCGCCTACGTCTCCTATCTGGAAGGCTGTACCGCGCCGATGCGCGATGAGAACCAGCTCCACGCCGCGGTTGTGGAACTGGTCGCGCTGGACGATGCCGAGATCAAATACTCGACGGTACAGAACTGGTGGCCGGGCGATGAGAACGGCAAGGGCGGGGTCTATAACTTCGTCACCAAGCGGGGCGATTGCCGCGGCAAGAATTCCAAGATTTCCTGGACCCAGGTCGAGACCGGGTCCGCGATCACCTGGAAATATCCGTCCTGCATCCTGCGCGGCGAAAACTCGCGCGGGGAGTTCTATTCCATCGCCGTGACCAATGGCCGTCAGCAGGCCGATACCGGCACCAAGATGATCCATCTCGGCAAGGGCTCGACGAGCCGCGTCATTTCCAAGGGTATTTCGGCCGGGCGCTCGGATCAGACCTATCGCGGTCTTGTTTCGGTCCATAACAAGGCCGAGGGCGCGCGTAATTTCACCCAGTGTGACAGCCTGCTGATCGGTGATCAGTGCGGCGCCCACACGGTGCCCTATGTCGAGTGCAAGACGCCGAAAGCCGTGCTCGAACACGAGGCGACGACGACTAAACTGTCGGAAGACCAGCTCTTCTACGCCCGCCAGCGCGGTCTCGACGAAGAGGCGGCGACCGCGCTTCTCGTCAATGGCTTCGTGCGCGAGGTGCTGCAGGAACTGCCGATGGAATTCGCGGTCGAGGCCCAGCAACTGCTCAAGGTCAGCCTTGAGGGGAGTGTGGGGTGATGAAGCTCCAACAGAGCTTGATCGTTGGACTGGTGGCTGTCTCGCTGGTGGCCTGCGGCGTGAGCGATACGGTCGAAGAGGCCGCAGTCGCTCCGGTTGAGAGCGTCGAAGCCACGTCGGAGGTTGAGCAAGAGCTGATCACGGCTCGCGTCGCGGCTGCACCGTCCTGCGACAGCCTGGCTTATGACCAAGGCCGCACCGACTGCGTCCTGGCTCTGGGCGAGGATATGCTGGTCTTTTTCGACTATGGTCCCGTTGAGGATGATGGCTTCCGTGGGGCATCCGCGCTGACCATCGCGGTGAACCCCTTCGACGGCGGTGACTACCAGACCTTTGAAGAGACAGTCTCGTCGTCCGGGAATCCTGAGCTCGCCGACGTCAATAATGACGGCCTGCTCGAGCTGATGGTGCCGACCTATCTGGGCAATGTGAATACCAACTGGTCGGTCTACCAGCAATTGGACGGCGCGCTGGACAAGGCGGGCGAGGTGAGCGGTCTGGGGCTCTCTTACGATGACCAGTCGGGCCTGGCGGCGATCTCGGCGCGTTCCAGTGCTGTCAGCTGGGTCATTGAGCGCTACCGCCTGGATGAGGCGGGCCTGACGCTTGTTTACGCGCTCAATACCGATATGGCGGAGCAGACCTGCTCCTTGGACCAGGGCCCGGCCTTTGCCGCCAGCGGCCTCAATGCAAATGACATTCTCACACGCTGCGAAGCGGGCATGGGAGAGGAATAAAATGCTGAAAATCAATAACCTCCACAATAAGGTCGAGACCCAGGACGGCGAGGAAAAAGCCATTCTGAAAGGGCTCTCTCTGGATGTTCCCGCCGGCGAAGTGCATGCCATCATGGGCCCGAACGGGTCGGGCAAGTCGACGCTGTCTTATGTTCTGACCGGCCGGGACGGATATGACGTCACCGATGGTGAAATGGCGTTTCTCGGCGAAGAGCTCGGCGAGCTGGAGCCGGAAGAGCGCGCCGCCAAGGGGCTCTACCTGTCCTTCCAATACCCGGTCGAGATCCCGGGCGTGCCGACCATCACCTTCCTCAAGGAAGCCCTCAACGCCCAGCGTACCGCGCGTGGTGAAGAGGAAATGCCGGCGCCGGAATTCATGAAGTTTATCCGCGAGCAGGCCAAGGCGCTCGGCGTGTCGATGGACATGCTCAAACGTCCGGTCAATGTCGGTTTTTCCGGCGGCGAGAAGAAGCGCATGGAAATCCTGCAGGCTCTCATCCTGCAGCCGAAATTCCTGATTCTCGACGAGACCGATAGCGGTCTCGATATCGATGCGCTCAAGACCGTGGCCGAGGGCGTCAACACGCTGCGCTCGGAAGACCGGGGCATGCTGGTCATCACCCACTATCAGCGCCTGCTCGACTATATCAAACCCGACGTCGTCCACGTCATGGCCAATGGCCGTATCGTCAAATCCGGCGGTCCGGAACTGGCGCATGAGCTGGAAGCAGAAGGCTATGACAAATTCATCGGTGAGGCCGCCTAGATGGGTGCAATCACGCATACGCCCGCAGAAAAAACGCTGATCGACCTGCTCGATGGCGCCGAGGACTGGCGCGCGGCCGCCCGCGATGCCGTCGTGCGTTTCGGTCTGCCGACCAAGCGGGCCGAAGCCTGGAAATGGTCGGATCTGCGCCGCGCCAGCCAGGGCATCGAAACGGCCGGACAGGCCCGGTTCCTGATCAATGGTGAGACCGCCGCTGATCGGCTGACGGTGTCTGAGGATGCAGCGCTTGAGTTGGTTGCTGAGCCGGGTATTTCGGTCGCCAGCCTGGAAATCGATGTGCCAGCCGGTGCCCGTGTCGTGCTCAAGGAGCGTTATAAGCTCGCGGACGGTGCCTTTCCAACGGCTCGGCTTGAGATCAGCCTCGGCGAGGGCGCTGTGCTAGAACGCGTGGTTCTGGGCGATACGCCGCAGGACAGTATCCCCGTGGTACGCACGCGTATCCGGGTCTCAAAGCAGTCGCATTACCGTCAGATCGCGCTCACCTTTGGCTCCAAATTGACGCGGAATGAGACCCATATCACTCATGCCGGAGAGGGCGCTGAGGTCGAGATCGGTGGCGTCTACCTGCTTGAAGAAGGCCGTCATGCCGACTTCACCTCGACCGTGTCCCATACCGGGCCGGGCGGGGTGACGCATCAACTGGTCAAAGGCGCCGCAGCAGCGCAGGCCCAGGGGGTGTTCCAGGGCAAGTTCAAGGTGGAGCAGGCGGCACAACAGACCGACGCCAAGATGACTCACCGCGCCCTGATGCTGGACGACCGCGCTGAAATCGACGCCAAGCCGGAGTTGGAAATCTATGCCGACGACGTCCAATGCGCGCACGGTAATGCCTTGGGTGCGATTGACGAGACCGCCCTGTTCTATATGCGCCAGCGCGGACTGTCCGAGGTCAAGGCGAGAGCCATGTTGATCGAGAGCTTCCTTGCCGAACCGCTGGACATGATCAGTGATGACGTCCTGCGTGACGAACTGGCCGCAATTCTGCGCCAGCGCCTGGGAGCGATCGGATGACGGCTCAGACCCCGATCAAACTTCCGCTCAATGTCGAGGGCATTCGTGGCGAGTTCCCGATCCTTCAGCGTGAGGTGAACGGCAAGCCGCTGGTCTATCTCGACAGTGCCGCCTCGGCGCAGAAGCCGGAATTCGTGATTGAAAGCGTGGCCGGCGTTTATCGTGCGCAATACGCCAATGTGCATCGCGGCCTGCATACGCTGGCCAATGAGACGACCGAGGCCTTCGAGGCTGCACGCGAGGATGTGCGGCGTTTTCTCAATGCGCGCTCGACCAATGAAATCGTCTTCACGCGCGGCACCACGGAGGCCATCAACCTTTTGGCAGCCAGCTTCGGCCAGCTGTGGAAAAGCGGCGATGAGATCATCATCTCGCAGATGGAGCACCACTCCAATATCGTGCCCTGGCGGCTGATTGCCGATCGCATCGGCGCCGAGCTGAAATGGGCTCGGGTGACCGATGAGGGCGAGCTGGATTATCAACATCTGTCCGAATTGATCGGGCCGAAGACCAAGCTCATCGCGGTCACCCACATGTCCAATGTGCTGGGATCGGTCGTTGATGCCCCCCGGGTGATCAAGATGGCCAAGGCGGCTGGCGTCCCGGTCATGCTCGACGGCTCCCAGTCGGCCGTGCATCTCGATGTCGATGTGCAGGCACTCGATTGCGACTTCTTTGTCTTTACCGGTCACAAGCTCTACGGTCCGTCCGGTATCGGTGCGCTCTACGCCAAGGGCGACTGGCTCGACCGTTTGCCGCCTTATCATGGTGGCGGCGAAATGATCGCCGATGTCTACGAGGACCACGTCACCTTTGCCGATGTGCCGCACAAGTTTGAGGCCGGGACGCCGCCGATTGCCGATGCGATCGGCCTGGGCGCCGCAATCCGCTGGGTCGAGCGCTATGATCGCAAGGCGATCCTCGACCATGAGCGGGCCTTGCTCGATCGTGCCATGCGCGGTCTCGCGGAGATTGACGGCATCCGCGTGATCGGCACGGCACAGGAAAAGGGCGCCATTATCAGCTTTGATATGGCTGGCGTGCATGCGCATGACATCGCCCAGATCGTCGACAAATACGGTGTGGCCATTCGTGCTGGACATCATTGCGCTCAGCCGCTCATGCGCCGTATGGGCGTGTCCTCTACCGGGCGTGCGAGCTTTGCTGTCTATAATACCGTTGAAGAAGCCGATGCTTTCGTCGAGGCCTTGAAGAAGGCCCGAGATTTCCTCATCTAGGAACCAAGATGACCGATAATACCGAACGCGATGTGATTGATCTGTCTGGCGCCAAAATGCCGGCGCCGGCTGAACCTGTTGCAGACGAGTCCGGCTCTGACGAAAGTGCGCCGGCAAGCGCTATTCCCGAGCAGGAACTCGCCCGCATTACCGATGACATCGTGACCCAGCTCAAGACCGTTTTTGACCCAGAGATACCCGTCGATATCTATGAGCTGGGATTGATCTACAAGGTCGATTTGGAAGACGATCGCTCGCTCAAGGTCGAGATGACCCTGACGGCGCCGGGCTGTCCCGTCGCCGGCGAAATGCCGGTCTGGGTCAAGGACGCGGTTGAACAGGTCGACGGCGTCGAAAAAGCCATTGTTGAGCTCACATTCGAGCCGCCATGGACGCCTGAGCGAATGTCCGACGAAGCGCGTCTTGCGCTCAACATGTTCTAGGGAGAGCCATGATGCGTGAACGTCCAAAGGCTGTCAGCCTGACCGATTCTGCCGCAGAACGGGTCAAATCCATTATGGCGTCGCGCGAGAAGGGCTTCCTTCGCGTCGGCGTCAAGAATGGCGGCTGCGCCGGCATGGAATATGTGATGGAGTATGTCGAGGCTCCAGACGCCATGGATGAACGCGTGGAGGACAAGGGCGTCGAAATCGTTCTGGAATCCAAAGCCTTGCTGTTCCTGCTTGGTACCCAGATCGATTATGAAGTGACCGCCCTGCATTCCAAGTTCACCTTCAATAACCCCAATCAGACCGATGCTTGCGGGTGTGGTGAAAGCGTCACCATCATCCCCGTTCAGGAAGCCTGAAGCCTTGAGGCTTCTGGTCTCCGATACCTCGCCCTATGCCCGTAAATGCCGGGTTCTGGTGCGCGAATTCGGTCTCAGCGATACGGTCGAAGAGGTTGATGCCCATCCGTTCAAGGATGGTGATGTCCTGCTGGCTGCCAATCCGCTGGGCCGCGTGCCGGCCCTGATCATGGATGACGGCCGGGCCCTCACCGAGAGCCTGCTCATCGGGACTTATCTCGCGGCGCAGGCGGGGCAGCCCTGGACCGAAGACTGGGATGAATGGCGTCTGCAAACCCTGGGGTCAGGGTTGATCGATCTCGCTGTTGGGCGCCGGGTCGAGATGGTGCGGGACGAAGCCCTCTACAGTGAATACTGGATCACGCGTCGCGAGCGCGGCATTGCCCGGGCGCTGGATCAGCTGGAAGACGAGGCAGGCGGGCTGGGTGAGCCGCTCGGATTTGCCGGTCTGACGATCGCGATCGCGCTGGATTATCTGGATTTCCGCTATCCTGAAGCAGGCTGGCGCAAGGGCCGCGAAAACCTCGTGACTCTGCATGCATTCTGGTCGGAACGGGACAGTTTTGCAGTGACGAGCCCGCCGGCTGACGGGTGATCAGGCGGCGTCTCGCGAGCTCAGCGCCGCATCGGAGGTCGCGCGGTTGCGACCCTCGGTCTTTGATCGGTAAAGATTGCTGTCGGCGCGTTCGATCAACTCCTCGATCGATTCCTCACCGGTATAGTTCGCTATCCCAAGCGAAACCGTGATATTGCCCAGATCCTCATTGGTGGATTTGCGCAGCAGTTTTTTCGATTCCACCGTTTTGCGGATTTTCTCTGCGATATGAACCGCGTCGGTGACGGCGGTCGTCGGCATGACGATACCGAACTCCTCGCCGCCATAACGCGCAACTAGGTGGTTATCCAGGGAGTGACGGGTCAGACAGCCGGCGACAAAACGGATGATCTGGTCACCGGTCTGGTGGCCCCACGTATCATTGAAGCGTTTGAAGAAGTCGATATCACACAGGACCAGGCTGAGCGGTTCCTTGGTGGTGTCCGCGCGCCGCTTGGCTTTGCGCAGGCTTTCATCAAAGCGCTTGCGATTGGCGATGCCGGTGAGGGCATCGGTCATGGCTTCCTCGCGAACCTTTTCCAGATTCGAGCGCAGCTGAGTGACCTCGTTGGAGGTTTCCTGCAGGCGTTTTTCAAGGTCCTGGGAGCGGCGCTGCATCTTGGCCGTGGCCGAGACGAGGGACTCCACCAGGGTTTTGATTCCGTTCTGGTCGGTCACGCCTTCGAGCTTGCTGGAGGCGCCTTCGAGCGCCTGCCCGTAGGCCGCTGTGTCGCGTTCCGCGGCGGCAAGGCTTTCCTTGACGGCACCGAGTTCGCGGGACATGACGCCGCCGCTTTCCAGGATGGCATCCTGGATGGCGCGCCACTGGAAATACTGTTCAAACAGCTCGGCATTGAAGGTCTCGGAAAACTCTTCCTTGGCCTCAATGCGGGTGGTGATGCTGGCGCAGAGTTCCGGGTTGCTGTCGGTCGCGAAGGAAATCCAGACAGCATAGTTTTCCGGCGTCGGCGGGACAGAGTGTTCCGCCATGAGCTCTAGCGCTTTTGCCGCGAGCTCTTGCCCCTCATTTCCAAGCAATCGACCGTTCACTGCCAATCCTTCCATGCGCGGAATCGATTGGATCCGATCCCTTGAAGCGAACGGTAGCGTCTAAAGGAAAAGAAGAGGTAAAAATTGCGCATAAGCTATGAGCCCAAACGCAATTTTCTCACGCTTTTCTGAGTTGTAATGCGGTTGCAGAACCGCCTCTAGGAGCTGGCCCGCATAAAGTCCGGGACATGATCGCCGAAGCCGACGACACGCTGTGAGGCGCGCTCGTCCTGCTTGTCCTTGCGGCTGGAGCGGCTGCGTTCGGACTTGCCTTCGGGCTTGGCCTCTGCGCGCTTTGCGTCGGATTTCGGGGCTCTTTCGGAGCTTTCCTTGTCCTTTGAGCGCGCTTGCGGTTTGCGCTTTGAGCGTCCGCGCGGTCCTTCTTCTGCGTCGGCGAGGGCTTCTTTCAGACCCTCCAGTGCCAGCTCGGGCACATCGGTCTTGATCAGCTTGAGCACGGCGTCGAGCGATTTCGAGTCGGCCGGCGTGCTGATCGTCACCGACTCACCGGTTTTGCCGGCACGGCCGGTGCGGCCGATCCGGTGGACGTAATCATCGGCATGATGCGGCACGTCGTAATTGAAGACATGGCTGACATTTGGAATGTCGAGGCCGCGCGCAGCGACGTCACTGGCGACGAGGAATTTCAGCTCACCGGATTTGAAATTGTCGAGCGTGGCCATGCGGGCGTTCTGGTCGAGATCGCCATGGATCGGGTCGGCGGAGAAGCCGTGCTTCTTCAGCGAGCGGGCGATAATGTCGACATCGCGCTTGCGGTTGGCGAAGATGATGCCGTTGCGTACGTCTTCACGCGACATGGCCAGGCGCAGAGCGGTGCGTTTGACCTTCGGCACGCTATTGTCGAGGCGCACCAGGAATTGCGTGATATTGGCGCTGGTCGTGGCCGGGCGGGTCACTTCGATGCGCTCGGGATTGTTCAGGAACCGATCGACAAGCGATTGAATTTCTTTCGGCATCGTGGCCGAGAAGAAGAGCGTCTGCTTGCGCGGCGGGGTCAGGGAGAAAATCTTCTCCAGGTCCGGGATGAAGCCCATATCGAGCATGCGGTCGGCTTCGTCGACGACCAGCATCTGCACGCCGTTCAGCAACAGCTTGCCGCGTCCGAAATGGTCCAGGAGGCGGCCGGGCGTGGCGATCAGCACGTCGGCACCACGATTGAGAATCTCTTCCTGGGGGCCAAAGGCGACACCGCCGATCAGCAGTGCCATGGAGAGTTTCTGACCCGTGGCATAGGTCTCGAAATTCTCTGCGCACTGGGCGGCAAGCTCGCGCGTCGGCGCGACGATAAGCGAGCGCGGCATACGGGCCTTGGCGCGGCCGCGGGCCAGTTTCTCGATCAGGGGCAGGGTAAAGGATGCCGTCTTGCCGGTGCCGGTCTGGGCAATGCCGAGCACGTCACGCCCCTGCAGGGCGAGAGGGATGGCACCGGCCTGGATCGGGGTCGGTTCGCTATAGCCGGCAGCTTCGATGGCCGCGAGGAGTTTCGGGCTGAGCCCGAGAGTGTCGAACGTCATGGCGTCCTTTACAGACTGGTCCAAAAGCAACGGCCGCGCCGGGTGGCGCGGCCGCTTTGGTGGCGCAACATACGGTCCCGGTGCGCTCTGTCAACGCACACGGGCTGAAACGCTAGCGCCGGTAGGCGTAAGGCGTGTCGTCCGTGATATCCATGTAACGGTCGCGCAGACGCGTCTGGCGGGTTTCCATGTCGGTTTCCTCGCCATCGATCAGGACGTGGGTCGGTGCCGACATGACTTCCAGCGGATCGCCATTCCAGACCACCACATCACCGGCATAGCCCGCCGCCAGCGCTCCATAGCGCGCGCCGACGCCGTAAATCTCGGCCGGGGTGAGGGTGATGGAACGGAAGGCCACGTCCCAGGGGACGCCATTGGCGACGGCATTACCCGCATGCTGCGGCAGGAGACGGGCATTCCAGTATCCGTCCGCAGACTGCGTGGTGTAAGCCACCGTAACGCCGGCTTCATGCAGGCGTGCGGCGTTTTCCAGGGTTGAGCCGATGCGGTCAAAGGAGCCCGGCAGGTTGGCGATCGGGTCGATCAGCACCGGGACATTGGCCGCGGCAAGCTCGTCCGCGACCATCCAGGCTTCCGCGCCGCCATGAATGATCAGCTGAACCGGCGGGTTTTCTGCCTGGAAACGCAGGGCCCGGCGGATATCCGCAGCCCGGTCGACTTCGACCATCAGGGGCATGCGGCCGCGCACGACATCAACCAGCGCCGCGGCATCATAGCGATGCAGGGCGTCACCCTCGGGGTGAGCCGCATAGCGGCCCGGATAGAAGCGGGTATCGCCGAAGGCGGCTTCCAGGAACGTCCAGGCGGCCGCCCGGGATCCACCTGCCGTGCTGGCACCGGACTGGCTCAGATCGGCGAAGACGAAGCTGCCGGTGTCGAACACCGAGTCGGCATCGCCGCTGGTGTCGATCAGCGCACCGCGCCCGCCAAAGATATTGTGGCCGGAAGACGGGACCAGTGCGGCCCGGGTGATGCCCTCAACCCGCGTGGTCGGGATGTGCATCCCGGCCGGGTTGAAACTGTCAGCGACATCGAGGGCCACCGAATAGGGCGAATCGTCGGCCCCGGCGTCATTGGTCGAGCTTTCCAGTGCCACCTCGACAAGGCCGAGCTGGGTCACCGGCGCAAAAACGCCCGGCGTGATCCAGCCGCCATCGGCGTCAATCACAGTTGCACCTTCGGGGATCTGGACATTGGCGCCAACGGCAACGATATCGCCGTCGCGCACCACGACCGTGCCATCCTCGATAATGCCGGCGCTGGTATTGGTAACAACCCGGCCATTGGTGACGGCATAGGTCTGAGCCATGGCGGGCAGGGTGCAGGCCAGGCTGAGAGCAATTGCGCTAAGTGTGCGTTTCATCACTGATCTCCTTCGCCCGGCTGGCCGACCATGAAGTCGCGGACCGGCTGCAAGCTTTCATCGGAACGGTCATAGCGCAACGAACCGTCAATCCAGACCTGGTCAGCGCGCGTGTAGGTGCTGAACGGGTTGCCCGACCACAGCACGACATCGCCGCGCAGGCCTTCAACCAGGGAGCCTGTCTGGTCATCAATACCCAGCCCGCGGGCCGGGTTGGAGGATAGCCAAGCCCAGGCTTCCGCTTCGGTGATCTCAAGACCGGCCGCGCGGCCATCGGCCAGCGCCTTGGCGACTTCCTGGTTGAGACGCTGGATATTCAACGCATCATCCGAGTGGATCATGGCGCAGGCACCATTGGCATGCAGCAGCGGCAAGTTTTCCCGGATCGAGTCATAGGCTTCCATCTTGAAGCCGCCCCAGTCAGCCCAGACCGCGGAACAGGCGTTGGCCTCGGCGAGAATGTCGGGGATTTTGTAGGACTCTACGGCGTGGTGGAAAACCGAGACCTGATAGTCGAACTCATTCGACATATCGATGATCTGGGCCATCTGGTCGGACCGGTAACAGTGCATATGGACCAGGATATCACCGTCGAGTACGCCCATCAGCGTGTCGAGTTCGATATCGCGGGTCGGTGCCGATACGTCTTCACCGGCTTCCGCGTCTTCCCAGTAATCATGCCAGCGGTCGCGATAATCGGAGGCGCGCTGCCAGGCGGCGCGATAGCCGGCCATATTGCCCATATCGGTCGCCGGTGAGCGGCCGCGATTGCCGTAGACGCGGGCCGGGTTCTCACCGCAGGCCATTTTCAGCGTATAGGGCGCATCGGGGAATTTCATTTCCTGAACCGTACGGCCGCTGACATTGCGCAGCGTGATGCCGCGTCCGCCGAACAGGTTGGCGGAACCGGGAAGGATGTGAAGCGTGGTGATGCCACCGGCGAGGGCGGCTTCAAAACCGGGGTCCTGCGGCCAAACACTATGTTCAACCCAGACTTCAGAGGTGACCGGCTGGGTCGCCTCATTGCCATCGCTATGCGCGCTGACGCCCGGAGAGGGGTAGACGCCGAGATGCGAGTGGATGTCGATCACCCCCGGGGTGACGTAACGGCCGGCTCCGTCGATCACGGTCGCGCCTTCCGGCGCTTCCAGACCGGTGCCGACGGCAGCGATGCGGCCATCAACCATGAGCACATCGCCAATTTCAATCTGTCCGCCCACACCGTCAAACACGGTGGCACCGCGGATCAGTGTCGGCGTGCTCGCGCGCGGCGTATAGGTCGACGGATAAGGGTCGGTCTCGTGGCGAACGATGGTTGTCCCGCCATCATCGCTGCCGGCGCCGTCATCGCCCGTAGTGTCGCCGCCGCCATTGGAGCAGGCGGACAAGACGAGCACGGAGGCCAGCGCCGCCGTGGTCTTCCAAGTATCGAATATCATTGGGGAGTGCCTCCCTTTACCCCTGAGTCGCGAATGCGACCCTCATTGAACGCAATCGGCGAGCAGGCGTCAAACAGGAGGTCGATTAAATATCGAGCCCGCTGATTTCAGGCGCATGCTCCTGAATGTAGGCGAAACGCAATTCCGGCTTCTTGCCCATCAGGGTTTCCACCAGTTTTTCCAGCGTCGGCAGCTCGTCTTCCGCAATGGTCACCCGCGCCATGGTGCGCAGATTGGGATCCATTGTGGTTTGTTTGAGCTGTGATGGCGTCATCTCGCCGAGGCCCTTGAAGCGGCCGACATCGACCTTGCTGGAGCCGTTGAACTCGTCACGCAGCAATTGCTCGCGATGCTTGTCGTCACGGGCGTAGAGCGTCGTACCGCCCAGCGTCAGGCGGTAGAGCGGCGGTTGCGCCAGGAAGAGGCGGCCGGCATGGATCAGCTCCGGCATGGAGCGATAGAAGAAGGTGATCAGGAGCGCCGCAATATGCGCCCCGTCGACATCGGCGTCGGTCATGATCACGACACGCTCATAGCGCAGATCGTCGAGCGAGAACCGCGAGCCGGCCTGGCAGCCCAGCGCTTGCAGGAGGTCGTTGATCTCCTGGTTGGCTGCGATCTTGTCGGCGGCGGCCGAGGCGACGTTGAGGACCTTGCCGCGCAGCGGCAGGATGGCCTGGGTTTCCCGGTTACGGGCCTGTTTGGCGGAACCGCCGGCCGAGTCACCCTCGACCAGGAATAGTTCGGTTCCATCGGCGTCATTGCGCGAACAATCGGCCAGCTTGCCGGGCAGGCGTAGCCGGCGGCTGGCGGTCTGGCGTTTGACCGCTTTTTCCTTGCGCCGGCGGACCCGGTCCTCGGCGCGCTCAATCGCCCATTCGACCAGCTTGGTGGCTTCCTTGGGCGAACCGGCCAGCCAGTGATCGAACTGATCGCGTACCGCCGTCTCAACCAGCTTGGCCGCATCCGGCGTGGCGAGACGCTCCTTGGTCTGGCCTTGGAATTCCGGGTCGCTGATAAAGACCGAGCACAGCGCGCCTGCACCACCGAGCACATCGTCGGGGGTGATCAGCGAGGCTTTCTTGGCATTGGCATGCTCGGCATAGGCCCGCAGCCCTTTGGTCAGGGCGGCGCGCAGGCCTTGCTCATGGGTGCCGCCTTGCGGGGTCGGGACGGTATTACAGAAGGATTGGGTGAAGCCGTCGGCCTCGCTGCCAAAACCGTTATTGGACCAGGCCACCGCCCATTCGACGCCGCCGGCCCCGTCCTGGCGTTCAACCTTTCCGGTGAAGCTCTCGGCGGTCACCAGGGCACGGCCCTGGGTGATCTCGGCGAGGCGATCGGCAAGACCGCCCGGGAAGCAGAGCAGGGCTTCGGCCGGTGTATCCGTACCCTCGACCAGTTCCGGAGCACAGCGCCACTGGATCTTTACGCCGCGGCGCAGGAAGGCCTTGGCCCGGGCCATGGCATAAATCCGCGCCGGTTTGACGCGCATTTTTTCGCCAAAGATCTCCGGGTCGGGCAGGAAGCGCACGCGCGTACCGCGACGGTTCGGGGCGGCGCCCACTTTTTCCAGCCCGGTTTGCGGAATGCCGCGGGAATAGTTTTGCCGCCACAGTGTTTTCTCGCGCGCGACTTCGACTTCCATGACCGAGGTCAGGGCGTTGACGACGGAGATGCCGACACCGTGCAGGCCGCCGGAGGTCTGGTACGCCTTGTCGGAGAATTTGCCGCCGGCGTGCAGGACGGTAAGCACGACCTCAAGCGCCGATTTGCCCGGGTATTTCGGGTGCGGGTCGACGGGAATGCCGCGGCCATTATCGGTGACGGTGATATAGCCTTCCGCATCAACGGCGACCTCGATCCGGTCGGCCCAGCCCGCAACCGCTTCATCCATCGAGTTGTCGAGGATTTCTGCAAACAGGTGGTGATAGGCCCGCTCATCCGTGCCGCCGATATACATGCCGGGACGGCGCCGCACGGCCTCAAGGCCCTCAAGCACCTCGATTTGCGCAGCGGAATAGCCCCCGGTCGGGGTTTCAGCAGGTTGCGGAGCAGGTTCGGCGCCGAACAGGTCGGATGAGGAAGACGTGGACATGATTCCAGTTTGCACGAGTCGCACGCCGATTGGGAACGCCTGAGCAGGCGATCAGCTGCGATCCATGCCGCATTTGGTGTTCAAAAGGCTGCGGGGAGGCGCCTAGAAGACCAGGCGCATCACCAGACGGGCTGTGTGACGGATAAAGTCGTCCCGCACGTCCGCATCATAATCGAGCGAGAAGGTCGAGTAACCCGAGCCGCCGCCGATACCGAGGCCGAAGATGAAGCCGGATCCAGGCATCGCTTCCGAGCGCAGCAGGAATTCATCATCCAGACCGGCAAAGCGGGCAAAGGTTTCCGTCTCGGTGGTATCGAATTCGCTGCGATAGCCGATGCGCATCTGCGGCGCCCACCAGCTGTCACTCGACTCGAAGCGTGCCCCGAAGGCCAGCATGGCCGTCCCGGTGAAGCTGCTGCTGTCACGCTCGCCGACATAAAGGTCAACGCCGGTACCGCCACCGGTCTCGGTGTACTCGCTCTCGCTCAGCGAGAGGTAGTCAATCGAGAAGGACGGACGCACGAACATGCGCTCATACTGGATATCGCGGCCGACGCGCATGGAGGCCGTGTAGTGGAAACCATCCCACTCCGCGACTGGAGCCGTGTCGAAGCTGCCGATCAGAACGCGGCGATTGTGCTCGAAGCTGTCAATGCCGACGCCGCCGTAAAGATCGACGTTCAAGCCGGCGACTTCGGCGCCAGCATAGACGCCAATCTGTCCGAACATGGCCGACATCGGATCATCAAAACCGTCAGATTCGGAGATCTCGCTGGCCGCGCCGATGAGATTGATGCCAACGGCATAGAACGGCCCGAACGGGCGGTCGAAACCAACGGCCGCACCGATACCATGACCGCGGTAACCCGGGCCGAAAGCCGTGCCGGCACGATCGGCGAAATAGCCGAACTCCTGCAGCCAGAGACCGCCGGTCTCATCGGGGCTGCGGCGGACCGCTTCCAGGCGCGAGGCGAGGGCGCCGGTGGCGCTGTCATTGGCCGCCTGGGCAAACTGGATTGCGCTTGAGGCATATTCCGGAAGCAGCTGGTCGTAGGCGTTGAAGAATTCCGACTCGGTGAGCAGGGCCGCCATCGCCGCGCCAAGCTCATCATTGGCCTCCCAGGCCGCCAGGGTTGCGCCATAAGCGGCTGACTGGTTCCGGTTCATACCCAGCTCGTCCGCATTGCGGCGGCGCAGGGTGAGCAGCATGACATTGCTGTCGACCGGGTCGAGGGTCAGATCGGCTTCGTAGAGATACGGTGCCGTCGTGTCCTGCAGCGTTTCGATGCTTTCCGCGATGGTCAGCTGATCTGCGCGCAGAACGGCAAACTCTGCGCCTTCACCAATCAGGTTGGTCAGCGCGGCAGAGACCCGCGAGCCGGCCTCGAAGGTGACGTCGCCGGTGGCCACGATCTGGGCCACATCACCGGTCTCGTCGTCGATCTCGAAGATCAAGGTTGCGCCGTCGCCGAACGTGGCCTCGCGCAGGGTCGTATTGGTGCCGGAGCCGAGGGTCAGGGTGGAGTCGCTCACATTGACGACCAGATCGCCAACGCTGTCCGACAGATCGCCATGGACGGTCGCGCCGCCGGAGATGTTCAGCTGGTCCGCACCGTCACCAAAGGACATGGCGCCGGTTACCGTTCCCGATTCCACACGCAGCTCGTCATCGCCGCTGCCGAAGCGGATCTCGCCTTCCATGGAAGGGAAGAACTCATCCGGCGAATTATCGCGGCGATACTGGCGTACCATGACATCAGCGGTCGTCGCCGAAACGTCGATGGCAACGGTGGAGGTATCACTATCGTCCGAGCCGGTCGTCGGCGCTGCCCGGAGGGTCCGGATCACGCCGGAGTTCTCGATGAAGGTCAGCGAGCCGGAGGCATCGAAAATGCCGACCGCGCGGCCGCCTTCGTTTGAGCTGGAGCTGATCGTGCCTTCATTGACGAAGGTCGGCAGGAAGGCGCCGCTACCCAGATTAAGGCCATAGGCGACGGCCTCGCGGCCATTCATGGCCGCGGTCAGGACGCCGCGATTGGTGAAGACCGGAAGGATGGCGCCGTCGCCGAGATAGACGGCCTGGGCAATGCCATTGTCGGCAACGCTGGAATGCCCCAGCGCGGTAACCGAGCCGGTATTGAGGAAGCCATTGGTCAAGGTGGCGGTGAAACCGCCCGTTCCGTCAATGGCGATACCGGTGCCGGTTACGCCGTCCAGCTCACCGCGGCCGGTGATGGCGCCACGATTGACCAGCGAGAAGCCGAGCGGGATGGCGGCGCGGGTCTCGTCCTCGGTCGTGTCCGGGTCATCTTCTACAGCGGCAATCACCACTTCACCCAGGACCAGGTCGCCATAGGTGGAGGTCGCCTGGATGTGCAATCCGGCACCCGGACCGACAGAGGAAATCGTTGCCGCCGACTGGGTCGGGCTGTCATCAGCCGGACCGGCGATAAGAAGGCCACCGGCGGAGCTGCCATTGACCAGCACAGCAGCACCGCTGAAGCCCACATCGGCAGGATCGCCAAGGACGGTGTCGAGTTGATCCTCGCTCGGACGGGTCACGAAACGATAGCCCGTCGTCCGGATAATGCTGTCGATAAAGATGCTGCCGCCGACATCGCCGCTGATGACGACGCCGCGATTCTCATCGCCACTGGAATTGATGATGCCGCCGATCTGGACATCGCCAGTGATGTCGTCGGTGATCTCGATCGCCGTCGAGCGATCGCCCGTCACCGAAATACGGCCGTTCGACGTGAAGTCGCCATCGATGCCGGTCAGGACCTGGATGCCCCAGGAATCATTGCCGCGAACGGTGATGGAATTGCCGCTATTGAGCAGGATGTCGCCGGTAAAGACTTCGGTGCCGTCGACGAGAATCGCGACGCGCCCGCTGCCGACAGCGAGCGGGCCATCCACAAGACCATCGCCATCAGTATCTTCCGGGGTGGTCACATCGCCAACAACGATGGCGCTGTTGGAGGTGAAGCTGCCGGTATTGCCGCCCTGGATGTGCACGCCCACACCGCCATCTGCATCGGTCTCGACGCGGATACCGCCGTCCTGGACAATCGTATTGTCGCTATCGAGCGTGACCGCCGTACCCGGCGTGCTGAGGACGACACGTCCGGAGGTGGAGATGACGATATTGTCCGCTCCGCCACCATCGCCAGCGGTGGAGGTGGCAATCGGAGTGGTGATCTCTTCAGTGATCTCGCGATCCGCCCAGGCGGCAGGCGCGCTAACGGTCAGCGTGGCAAGTGCACTGGCGAACAAAAAACGGCGACGCATACCGACTCCTGACGAACAACCCATATGGGATTTGGTAAACTTGCGCGAAGTTGTAGCGAATACAAAACGGCTCGTCGACCGCTCAATTGATCCGCAAAACAGCGAGGCCGCCGGAACGCGCCGGCGGCCTCTCGATTCATGCCCTTAAAAAGGGTGTGGATCAGCAGCTGTAATACATGGAGAACTCGACCGGGTGCGGATGGCTCTCAAATCGTTCGACTTCCTCCATCTTCAGGTCGATGTAGGCGTCGATCTGATCGTCATCCATGACGCCGCCCTTTTTCAGGAAGTCACGATCCGCGTCGAGCTCTTCCAGCGCCTGGCGCAGGGAGAAGCAGACGGTCGGGACATCGCGCAGCTCTTCCGGCGGCAGGTCGTACAGGTCCTTATCCATCGGATCACCCGGATCGATGCGGTTCTCGATGCCGTCGAGGCCGGCCATCAACAGGGCGGAGAAGGTAAGGTAAGGGTTGCCCGACGGGTCCGGGAAGCGGGTTTCAAGGCGCTTGGCGTTGGCCGAGTTGACCCACGGAATACGAATCGACGCGGAACGGTTGCGTGCCGAATAGGCCAGCAGGACCGGAGCCTCGAAGCCCGGCACCAGGCGCTTGTAGGAGTTCGTCGACGCATTGGCGAAGGCGTTGATGGCGCGCGCGTGCTTGATAATGCCGCCGATATAGTAGAGGCAGGTGTCGGACAGATCGGCATAGCGATCGCCTGCGAACATCGGCTTGCCGTCTTTCCAGATCGACTGGTGCACGTGCATGCCGGTGCCGTTATCGTTCCAGACCGGCTTGGGCATGAAGGTGGCGGACTTGCCATAGGCGTGAGCCACCATGTGCACCGTGTACTTATACATCTGCATGCGGTCGGCCATGGTCGTCAGGCCGGCGAATTTCATGCCGAGCTCGTGCTGTGACGGCGCCACTTCGTGGTGATGCTTTTCCGGCTCGAGACCGAGTTCTTCCATCACACCGAGCATGTCGGTGCGCATGTCCTGACCGCTATCGATCGGATTGACCGGGAAGTAGCCGCCCTTGGGGCCCGGACGGTGACCCATATTGCCGCCCTCGAAAGCACGGTTGGAATTGTACGGGCCTTCCTCGCTGTCGAATTTGTAGGAGGTGTCGTTCTGCTCGGTGGACCAGCGCACATCATCAAAAACGAAAAATTCCGCTTCCGGACCGAAAAACGCCTCGTCACCAATGCCTGAGGACTTCAAGAATGCCTCGGCTTTCTTGGCCGTCGTCCGCGGATCGCGATTATAGCTCTCGCCGGTTCCCGGCTCGAGAATATCGCACAGCATGGTCAGTGTCGGCTGCTGGTAGAACGGGTCCTCGACGACGTAGCTGGTGTCCGGCTTGAGCACCATGTCACTCTCATTGATCGCCTTCCAGCCGGCGATCGAAGAGCCGTCGAACATCACGCCGTCTTCAAAGAAATCTTCGTCGACCTGCGAGCGGTCGAAGGTGACATGCTGCAGCTTGCCGCGAGGATCGGTGAAGCGGAGATCGACATACTTGATCTCCTCATCATGCATTTTCTTGAGAATGTCTTCCGACATGGTTCGAGCTCCGCTCTGACTTTGACAGTGGATCTAAAGGGCATCTCGGCCGGTCTCGCCGGTCCGGATGCGAATGACGCTTTCAACAGGGCTGACGAAAATCTTGCCGTCACCGATACGACCGGTGTGGGCCGCGCTCTGGATCGCCTCGATGGCGGCCTCGACGCGGTCGGAGGGAACGACGAGTTCGATTTTGATCTTGGGCAGGAAATCGACGACGTATTCGGCCCCGCGGTAAAGCTCGGTATGGCCTTTTTGGCGTCCGAATCCCTTGGCCTCGAGGACGGTCAGGCCTTGCACCCCCACTTCCTGGAGGGCCTCCTTCACATCATCGAGTTTGAACGGTTTAATGACGGCTTCGATTTTCTTCATGACCGACTCCCTGTGGCCAGGCTGCACGCTAGGGCGTGCGAGGCGCGCCGCAAGGCGGTTGAGGCGGGGAGGCTGCTATGAGTGTTGGAATGCTCGACCGTGAAGCAGGCGTGCTTCAGAAGCGAGCACTGCGGCAGTGCTCGATCTTGTCCGCCGGGGACACAGCGGTCTGCGATCAGCATGCCGTTGATGCAGGGGTGAACTCCTTTGACCTGATGCGCAGGGCGGGCAAAAGCGTCGCGACCGAGATCTGCCGGCGCTGGGCGCCGTGGCGCGTGCTGGTCGCCTGCGGGCCCGGCAATAATGGCGGGGACGGTTATATCTGCGCGACTGAGCTCCGCGAACTGGGCTGGGATGTCACGGTCGCAGCGCTGGGCGATCCTCAACAGCTCAAGGGCGATGGCCTGCGGGCCTACCGGAGCTGGTCCGCAGAGGTGCAGGCGCTCGATAGCGCCGATCCCGCGGATTATGAGCTTGTGATCGATGCGTTGTTTGGGGCTGGCCTGGATCGCCCGCTGCAAGGCGTGGCCGCGGGTTTTGCCGAGATGCTCGCCTCGAGCGGCGCTATCGTCGTTGCCGTTGATCTTCCCAGCGGCCAGCCCGGGGACAGGGCCCAGCCCGATGGTGTGTCTCTTCGCGCGGATCTGACGGTGACATTTCACACTGCCAAGCTGGCGCATTGCCTCGAACCGGCCGCTGCAGCGTGCGGCGAGCTCACCGTGGTCGATATCGGCATTCCCGACGGCTGGCAGAACCAGGCAAAACCGGTGGCCTTGATCAACGCGCCGGAATTGTGGGCAGGGCAACTGCCCGGTCTGTCGGTTTCCACGCACAAGCATGAGCGCGGTCGTCTGGTGGTTTTTACCGGAGGAGCCAGCGCTACCGGTGCCGGGCGCTTGGCGGCAGAATCGGGGCTGCGCAGCGGGGCCGGGCTGGTCACATTGGCGAGCCCCGTCGATGCGATCGAGGTCAATGCGGCGCAGTCAACGGCCGTTATGGTTCGGCCCTGGGCGGGCGGGCATGAAAGCGAGGCGCTTTTATCGGCATGCCGGGCTGATGCGGCGGTGATCGGGCCAGGCTGCGGCGTTGGTGCCGCAACCAAGCAGGCTGTTGAGTCGGTTTTAACCGGGCGTGCCGCAGCTGTGCTCGATGCTGATGCTCTGACCTCCTATGAGCGAGATCTGCCTGACCTGTTCGATTCGCTGCGTCCAGGGGATGTGCTGACGCCGCACAGGGGTGAATTCGAGCGGGTCTTTCCTGGCCTGATGGAGCAATCCGCTCACAAGCTGGAGGCAGCCCGGCGCGCCGCCGAGAAAGCAGGCTGCACCGTTTTGCTGAAGGGGCCCGATACGGTGATCGCGTCACCAGGCCGCACAGCCGTGATCAATCGCCACGCCGCGCCGCAACTGGCGACCGCCGGATCCGGAGATGTCTTGGCCGGATTGATCGGCGGGCTTATGGCGCAGGGCATGGACGGGTTTGATGCGGCCTGTGCCGCCGCGTGGTTACATGGTGATGCCGGGCGTCGCCACGGCGACGGTCTGATCGCCGAGAGCTTGCTGGACGCTCTTGTCCCGGCCCGCAATGCCCTGAAGGCACGGCTTCAACGTCAAACGGCGCAGCAGCGCCTCATGGGCCGCTGAGGCGCGGGCAGGCGGAGGGGTTGGCCTTGACGGACGGGCGGTCCATGTTCGCACCTCCATCCCAGATAAGGTGAGTCGATGCCGCCTGATTCCACCGATCCCGAATTTTCCCAACTCGACCAGGAAGCCCTGCGCTTTCACATGCGCCCGCAACCGGGCAAGGTCGGGCTGGCTGCCACCAAACCGATGGCCACCCAGCGGGATCTCTCGCTGGCCTATTCGCCTGGCGTCGCCGCGCCCGTGCGCGCTATCGCAGCCGACCCTGACAGTGTTTATGACTACACTTCGAAGGGCAATATGGTCGCCGTGGTGTCAAACGGCACCGCCATTCTCGGTCTCGGCAATCTCGGCGCAGCAGCCTCCAAGCCCGTGATGGAAGGAAAGGCGGTCCTGTTCAAGCGCTTTGCCGATCTCGACGCCTTTGATGTCGAGGTGGAGTACACCGACCCAGAGCGCTTCATTGAATGCGTGCAGGGGTTCGGCAATAGTTTTGGCGGCATCAATCTGGAAGACATCAAAGCGCCGGAATGCTTCGAGATCGAAAAGCGCCTGCGCGAGCTGCTCGACATCCCCGTCTTTCACGACGACCAGCACGGCACGGCCATTATCGCGGCGGCGGGGCTGATCAATGCCTGCCATTTGACCGGCCGGAAATTCGAGGACCTCAAAGTTGTCCTGTGCGGTGCCGGCGCGGCCGGGCTCTCCGTCATCGAACTGATCAAGTCGATGGGCGTGAAAGACGAGAACACGACCGTCGTTGATATTCATGGCGTTGTATTCAAAGGGCGCGAGGGCGATCACCAGCGCCTTGCCGGGCATGCCATTGAGACGGAAAAGCGCACCCTGCTTGACGCTGTTGAGGGAGCAGATTGTCTGCTTGGCCTCTCCGCAGCCGGTGCCTTCACGCCTGAAATTGTAGCCAAGCTGGCGCCCAATCCGATCATTTTCGCCATGGCCAATCCGACCCCGGAGATTACGCCGGAAGAGGTCGCCAAGGTCCGCGATGATGTCATCATGGCCACCGGGCGTTCGGATTATCCCAATCAGGTCAACAATGTCCTCGGCTTCCCCTATATCTTCCGTGGGGCGCTTGATGTACGGGCGCGTACCATCAATGAAGAGATGAAAATCGCGGCGGCCCGGGCGCTCGCAGCCCTGGCGCGGGAAGACGTGCCGGACGAGGTGGCCGAGGCATATGGTGGCGACCGGCTGCAATACGGTCGCGACTACATCATCCCGACCCCGTTTGATCCGCGCTTGATCCACTATATCCCGCCCTATGTCGCTGAAGCTGCGGTAAAGACCGGTGTGGCTCGAAAACCCATTGAGGATTTCGAGGCTTATCGTCGAGAGCTCGAGCGACGCTCGAACCCGTCAGCGTCAATTCAGCAGCGCGTCACAGCCTCGATCCGCAAGACCCAGAAACGGATCGTGTTTGCCGAGGGTGAGGAGCCGAGTGTGATCCGGGCCGCCTTTGCGTTCCAGAATCAGGGGCTGGGACAAGCGGTGTTGATTGCCCGGGAGGATGTGGCGCGCGCCAATATGCGCGCTGTCGGTTTGCCGGATGATGCTCTGGAAATCTGCAACGCCCGCCTGTCGGAGCACAATGCGGAATATGCCGACTTCCTCTACGAGAAGCTCCAGCGGCGCGGCTTTTTGCGCCGCGATGTGCAGCGCCGGGTCAATAATGACCGCAACATATTCTCCGCCTGCATGCTGAAAATGGGCCATGCCGACGGTATGGTCACCGGTGTGACGCGCCACTCCAATGTTGTGATGAAAGACGTCACCCTGGTTCTGGAGGCAGCGGAGGGTAGCCGCGCGGTGGGCATCGCTGCGGCCATCGCGCAGGACCGGACCTATCTTTTTGGCGATGTCAGCGTCAGTGAGTTTCCCGATGGCGAGGGGCTGGCCGAAATCGCAATTGCGACCGCTCAGGCCGCCAAGCGCCTGCGGATCACGCCGCATCTGGCCTTCCTGTCCTATTCCAGCTTCGGCAATCCTCCGGGCGAGCGGACGGAGAAGATCCAGGAAGCCGTACGCATTCTCGACCGGCGAGGGGTGGATTTCGAGTATGAAGGCGAGATGGCGGCAGATGTCGCCCTGAGCCCGGAACAGCACGAGCTCTATCCCTTCTCGCGCCTAACGAAGCCGGCCAATGTGCTGGTCATGCCGGCGATTCACTCGGCTTCTATCGCCTTGCGCCTGCTCAAATCCGCGGGTGGGGCAACGGTCATCGGTCCGATGCTGGTCGGGCTGGAAAAGCCTGTGCAGATTGCCCGTTTGGGCGCGTCGGTGACCGATATCGTTAATCTTGCAGGCATTGCTGCTTACGACCTCAATACCGTCGAGACATAGGACGCGCATAGCTCATATTCGCGTGATCGCTGTTCAGGCGGGGGTGCGCCGCTGCCTCGAACACCCTATCTAGTCTGCTCGTCTTGGGAAGGATGAGCATATGGCCGGACGTGCGGCTCGAGATCTCACACAGGGGCCGGTCTTCGGTCATATCCTGCGCATGCTTGTGCCGATGAGTTTCGGCATTCTGGCCATGATGCTGGTCGGCATTGTCGATACCTATTGGGTCGGCACGCTCGGCACGGCGCAGCAGGCTGCCGTACAGATGAGTTTTCCGGTTACCATGCTGGTGATGAGTGTCTCCATCGGGCTCGGTGCGGGCGCGGTGTCCGCGGTGTCCAGGGCAGCAGGCCGCAAGGATGGAACGTCCATTCCGCGCATGGCGACTGATGCGCTGACCCTATCCTTTATTGCGGTGGGATCGGTCTCATTGCTGGGCATTGTGTTTGTCGAGGACATGTTCCGGGCGCTTGGCGCCAGTGATACGATGATGCCGCATGTCGTGTCCTACATGACCGTCTGGTTTGCCGGCATTGTGCTGATCGTGGGCCCGATGGTGGCCAGCAATATTCTGCGGGCCCTGGGCAACGCCATCATTCCCAGCCTGATGATGATCGCTGCCGCCGTGGTCAATCTGATCCTCGACCCGATCTTTATTCTCGACGATGTCTTTGGCTGGTTTCCTGGCCTAGGCTGGGGCGTGTCCGGGGCAGCCCTGGCAACCGTCGCCGCCAATGGTGTGACCTTCGTCATGGTTGGCGCTTACATGGTGTTCAAGGAAAAGCTGATCGATTTTTCCTGGCCCGGTTTCGGCGAAGTCTGGCACCACTGGGCCGATATCGCCCGCGTCGGAATTCCGGCCTGTATCTCCAATATCTTCAACCCGTTTGCGATGACTGTCGCCATGAGTGGCCTGGCCATGGCCAAATTCGGTGACGCCGCCGTCGGTGGTCTGGGGGTTGCTGGCCGGATCGAGGCCTTTGCCATTGTGCCGCTATTCGCGCTGTCGGCCTCGATCGGTGCGGTGACGGGCCAGAATGGCGGTGCCGGCGATCTCGCCCGGGTCCGTGAAGCCTTCCGCTCCAGCTTCTTGTTTGCGGCCGGCTGGAGCTTCGCCATGGCGGTTCTGCTCTGGCTTTGCGCGCCCTTGCTGGCTGCCGCTTTCCTGCCCTCGGAAGAGGGGCGCTCCGTTGCCATCGACTACTGGCACATCGTGCCGCTGACCGTTGCCGGCTATGGCATCACCATCGCCGCGAGCGCCGGTTTCAACGGGCTCGGTCGTCCGGGACATGGCATGGTGATCACCGCCGGCCGGGCGCTCGGTCTGATGGTGCCGGCTGTCATTATCGGCGCCATGGTCGTGGGCGCGCCGATGGGAGTGATCCTGGGCATAGCCGCGGCCAATCTCATCTCCGGCCTGGTCACGGTGATTTTTGTGCTGAGCAAAGCACCGATGACGGCCAAGCATGGCAAGACGCGCCGGGCGAGTTCGCCCGCCGCCGAGGAAGAGCCGGCTTAACGACGGATCAGCACCCCACCGAGCTCCGGCTTGCCGTTGAGCGAAGGGTGGGGGTAGGCGGTGAAATCCGCATCTGCGGGCCAGATCCAGCGCTCTTGCGGAAACAGCTCATGCATGGCCTCGATCGAGCAGCCATAGGGTGGGCCACCGCGCTCCTCTTTCTGCATGAACAGCGCAAGGAGTGCACCGCCCGGCCTGAGCCAGTCATGGACCGCTTGCTCGTATTCGCCGCGCAATCGAGGCGGGATGGCGCACAGGAAGGTTTGCTCATAGATCGCGTCAAACGGTTCGGCCGGTCGCCATTGCAAAATATCGGCAACGATAAGCTCTGCGGTAACGCCCGACGCTGCCAGCGCTTCGCCCTGCCAGGCGATCGCGGTCTGCGACAGGTCGGCGGCAACCACCTGCATCGGCAAGGCGGCAAACTCGACGACTTCGGGAGATCGGCCACAGCCCGGGATCATGACCCGCTCGCCGGGCTTCAGCTGCCCGCCGTCGATCCAGTCGCGCGCGGCAGGGTGCAGGCTGGCGCGTTCCCACGGGGTGGTGTCGTCCCGGAAGCGCTGTTCCCAGTCCATGGCGGATCGTTCATTGTCTGCACTCATGTGTTTCTCCCCTTTGTCTCAGGGATAGGCGTGCAGTCCGTGCCGAGCAATATGCGCGATCAGGCCGCGCGGGCCATGCGGCACAGATCGACGATACCGAGCGGTCGGCAAGGCATAGGTGCCCCGGCTTCGGGCAATAGTCCCGGCCCGGCGAGGTAGCGTACACCGCAGGCCGTGGCCTGTTTGAGTGTCTTGAGATCGCGGACATCATCGAGAAGCGTGGTCGCATAGCGATCACGCGCGGCCCGGACAACAGCATTGAGAGCCGTAGTGTCCTGGTCGAGCATGCCCTCGGTCTCCGCATTGGCCGGTTTCAGCGCCTTGCTCGCGAACTGGGCGATGTCGACCTCCTGGAAGGCCGCGAAATCATGATCGCCGAAACGGCGTTCCACCAGAATTTGATAACCCAGCGATTGCAGGGGCTCGGCGGCTTGGGCGGTTTCAGCCGCGCTCAGATCAGCGCTTTCCAGCCGCAACCAGAACGCCTTGCGGATGGGTTCGGGCAGGGCGCTCAGGCATTCCAGCACCGTATCGCGGGCGCTTGGGTCGAGCAGGGTGGTTTCATGCAGCGAGATCACCATCGACACTTTGCGCTTTTTCCGCATGGCGAGGGTGAAGCTCTGTACCGCTTGACGGGCGGCGGTCAGATCCAGCGTCAAGTGATCTGTGTCGGCCATCTGGGTCTGCAGGGCGCGGCGGCCGTCAAGCCAGCGGCCTTCGACCTCAACCTTCGCAATACAGATATTGGCGGCAACCGATTGCGACTGTCCGTCCCAGACCGGCAGGAAGGTGGTCTTGTGGCCCGGAGCGACAGGCTCCGGCTTGCGATCCGGCGGCGGGATCTTGCGCGCGGGCTGATCCGGTTCGCTCTTGCGCACGCTGGCCGGGCGTGCCGGCGGTGCGGATTTCTTGGCGGGAGCCGCCAATGAAACCAGCTCTTCCGGGCTGACCTCCAGTGCGTTGGCGACCAGTTTCAGATTCGGCAGGTCGGGCGATCCCAGGAAAAACTCGATCAATGCCTCGCGGATTTCCGCAATGTCTTCCTTTGGGTCGTCAATTTCCTCGGCGAAGACAATGAGAAAGCCGTCAGCGCAGGCCAGGGTGACATGCTTGGCGGCGAGGCGTTTCTGGATGAAATGCGTGGCAGTATCGACGACGCGCTGGCGCATTTTTGGCCAGTCCTCGCCGGCAGCGGCCTTGATTTCATCGACATTGAGCATCTGAAACTGCCCGATATCGACCTTGGTCTTGCCGGCCAGTGCCGCCTTGAGCACCGTTTTGATATCCACGCCCATCGGTTTCCCGTCTCTTATTCCCCAACTCGATGAAGACCTAATCACGGCAGGGTTAAGATCGGATAACGATGGCGGCGAAGGCCTTGCTTCTGAAAAAAAGCCATGGCATCACCCGCGCCCCGGCCCGGGAACGGGCGGTCACATGCGGATGTGGCGGAACTGGTAGACGCGCCAGATTTAGGTTCTGGTGCCGAGAGGCGTGGGGGTTCGAGTCCCTCCATCCGCACCAATTTTTCGATCTCACGGCAGATCGCTTTGCGAACGCCTCTGATGTCGCCGGCTGGCCATCCGACCTGCAATCGCACCTGCGCACCCCGAGGGGGGCGTAGAACACGCACTCAAGCAGGCGAAAGGGCGCACTTTTTCACCCCATCTGCCTCCCAACCGCTCCACAGCGTTGCACACCGTGAATCGGCGTGACATAACGCGCGCTCGAATTTCAATGCGGCATGTCCGCACCAGTCAGAACACCAAGGTCCAACCCATGAACGTCATCGAGAAAGCATCCGAAGGCTTGAGCCGCACTTTCGAAGTCGTGTTTGCCGCCGACGATCTGCAAGCTCGCCTGGATGCGAAAATCGAAGAAATCCGTCCCGAAGTGCGCCTCAAGGGCTTCCGCCCGGGCAAGGTGCCGTCCACGCACATCCGCAAGATGTTCGGTGAGTCGATCATGGGCGACCTGCTCAATGAGCTGGTGCCGGAAACGACCCAGAAGGCTCTGGACGAGCGCAATATCCGTCCGGCGTCCCAGCCGGAAATCGAGGTCAAGTCCGAGGCCAAGGACATCGCCAAGGGCGGTTCCGATTTCACCTTTGAAATCCGCCTGGAAGTCATGCCGGACTTCGAGCCCGCCGATCCGGCTGGCCTGAAGCTCGAGCGCCCGGTCGCCGAGGTTGAAGACGCCCAGCTTGATACCGCGCTGATGGACCTGGCTGAAAAGAACCGCACCTATTCCGCCAAGAAGGGCGGCAAGAACGCCAAGGCAGCGGAAGGCGATGTCGTGGTCATCGACTTCGTCGGCAAAATTGACGGCGAGGCTTTTGAAGGCGGGTCGGCAGAAGACAGCCGCGTCGCTATCGGCGACGGCGCTTTCATCCCGGGCTTTGAAGAACAGCTGGTCGGTGCCAAGACCGGTGAAGAGCGCGAGCTCAACGTCACTTTCCCGGAAAACTACCAGGCTGCCCAGCTGGCCGGTAAGGACGCTGTGTTCGAGGTCACCGTCAAAGCGGTTGAGAGCCCGGATGAGCCGTCTGTCGATGATGAGCTGGCCAAGCGTTTCGGTCTTGAAGGCCTCGACACGCTGAAGGAAACGCTCACCAAGAACCTCGCCAGCGAGCATACCCAGCAGTCGCGCCTCAAGGTGAAGCGCGCCGTTCTTGACGAGCTGGACACGCTGCACAGCTTCGACCTGCCGCCGAAAATGGTGGAAGCGGAGTTTGAGAATATCTGGCGCGAAGTTTCCCATGCGATCGAGCACGGTCACCTGGAAGACGAAGACAAGGAAAAGCCGGAAGACCAGCTCAAGTCCGAGTATCGCGAGATCGCTGAGCGTCGTGTGCGCCTGGGCCTCGTGCTGGCTGAGATTGGCCGCCGCAACAATGTCGATGTCAGCCAGGAAGAGCTGTCCCGCGCCATCAACCAGGAAGCCATGCGCTATCCGGGTCAGGAACGCCAGGTCGTCGAGTTCTATCAGAAGAACCCGGGTGCTGTCGCTCAGCTGCGCGCCCCGATCTATGAGGAAAAAGTCGTCGACTACATCCTCGAGCTTGCTGACGTGACCGACGTCACCGTCTCGCGCGAAGCTCTCTTCGCCGACGATGACGACGAGGCAGCTGCCAAGCCGAAGAAGAAGCCGGCCGCCAAAAAGAAGGCTCCGGCCAAGAAGGCAGCCGAGAAGAAGGCCCCGGCCAAGAAAGCTCCGGCTAAAAAGGCAGCGGCCAAGAAGGACGACGACACGGCTGAGAAAAAAGCTCCGGCCAAGAAGAAGGCTCCGGCCAAGAAAAAGCCGGCCGCTAAAAAAGCCGACTGACGTTCAGTCCTGAATTGAAACATCAAGCGCCGGCGCCTATCTAGGGGCCGGCGTTTTGATTCCGGGTGCATGAAGGGTTTACGACAGCTGTAAGCCGTGCCTTGCCACTCATCGCGACCACCGCGATAGTTCTTTCAACGCCTAGACCACGACTCGCGCCGTCCGGCAGCGAGCACCCAAGGAGCATATGATGAGAGATCCTCAGGAAACGATGATGGAATTGCCGATCTATGTCGTCGAGCAGACCGGACGCGGCGAACGGGCGGTCGACATCTACTCCCGCATGCTCGGCGAGCGGATCATCTTCCTTACCGGCCCCGTCGAAGACTATATGGCGCGTTCCATTGTGGCGCAGCTGCTCTTCCTGGAAGCGGAAAACCCGAAAAAAGAAATCTCCATGTACATCAATTCGCCGGGCGGTGTCGTCACGGCCGGCATGGCGATCTATGACACGATGCAATACATCTCCTGTCCGGTGTCGACGATCTGTATCGGCATGGCCGCGTCGATGGGGTCGCTGCTGCTGACGGCGGGCGAACCGGGTCAGCGTTTCGCAACCCCGAATGCGCGCATCATGGTGCACCAGCCCTCCGGTGGTTTCCGTGGCCAGGCGTCTGATATCGAGCGTCACGCCAAGGATATCATCGAGACCAAGCGACGCCTGAACGAGGTCTATGTCCACCATACGGGCCGCAAGTACGAAGAGATTGAAACTGCGCTCGACCGCGACAATTTCATGTCCTCAGAGGCGGCGAAAGAGTTCGGCCTGATCGATCAGGTCATTGATAAACACCGGTCTGCGGATGAGAAATCCGCCGACTAGACCCGGCTGTGGCGCGGATCGTGCTTGATCCGCACTGCAACACTATGGTCGAATGTTCGCGGATGGAAACCTTTCGCTAAAGTTCGACCGCGATCTTGCACGGGTCGAACATATAAGCGGGTGACTGCCGGACCGGGGGAGGTCCTAAAGGGGCTCGCGGTTGAATTGGAGCGGATATGAGTAAGACGACCAGCGGCGGCGAAGGCGAGAGCAAGAACACGCTTTACTGTTCTTTCTGCGGCAAGAGCCAGCACGAGGTCCGCAAACTGATTGCGGGACCGACCGTCTTCATCTGCGACGAATGCGTCGAGCTGTGTATGGATATCATCCGCGAGGAGAGCAAATCCTCGCTGGTGAAATCCAAGGGCTCGGTCCCGGCGCCGCAGGAAATCTTCGATATCCTGAATGATTATGTCATCGGCCAGGGTCACGCCAAGCGCGTGCTCGCGGTTGCCGTGCATAACCATTACAAGCGCCTCAACCACTCTTCGCAGAATTCCGATGTTGAGCTGGCCAAGTCCAACATCCTGCTCATCGGCCCGACCGGTTGCGGTAAGACGCTGCTGGCCCAGACGCTGGCGCGAATCCTCGATGTGCCCTTCACCATGGCCGATGCGACGACCCTGACCGAGGCCGGCTATGTCGGTGAGGATGTCGAGAATATCGTGCTTAAACTGCTGCAGGCCGCTGACTACAATGTCGAGCGGGCCCAGCGCGGTATCGTCTATATCGATGAGATCGACAAGATTTCGCGCAAGTCGGACAATCCGTCCATTACACGGGACGTGTCGGGTGAGGGCGTGCAGCAGGCGCTGCTGAAAATCATGGAAGGCACGGTTGCCGCGGTGCCGCCGCAGGGTGGCCGCAAGCATCCGCAGCAGGAATTCCTGCAGGTCGACACGACCAATATCCTGTTTGTCGTGGGTGGTGCCTTTGCCGGTCTCGACAAGGTGATTTCCAAGCGTGGCAAGGGCGCCGCGATCGGTTTTGGTGCCGATGTGCGTGAAGTCGATGAACGCCGTACGGGTGAAATCCTGCGCGATGTCGAGCCGGATGATCTCAACCGTTTCGGTCTGATCCCGGAATTCATCGGCCGTCTGCCTGTTATCGCCACCCTGGAAGATCTCGACGAAGATGCGCTGATCAAGATTCTGACCGAGCCGAAGAATGCGCTCGTGAAGCAGTATCAGCGTCTGTTCGAGATGGAAGGCGTTGGCCTGACCTTCACCGAGGATGCGCTCAAAGCCGTGGCCAAGCGTGCCATTGAACGCAAGACCGGTGCGCGGGGTCTGCGCTCGATCATGGAGGGTATTCTGCTCGAAACCATGTTCGACCTGCCGAGCCTGGAAGGCGTCGAAGAGATTGTCGTCAACGCCGAAGTCGTTGAGGGCAATGCCAAACCGCTGCACATCTATGCAGAACGCAAGGACGATCAGGCCGAGGGGGCTTGAACTCGGCCCGTCCCGCTTCCACCTGTTAGGGTGAACGGCAGTCCCAAACTGTCATAGTTTACGAACGCAGCCAGCCTTCGAATCGCGCCATCCTGCCTGTCAGTGCTGGCGCGTTCGAACCGGTCGGTGCGATAGGAGAAATTATGTCCACGACCAAGACGCTTCCGCTCTTGCCTCTGCGCGATATCGTCGTTTTCCCGCACATGATCGTGCCGCTCTTTGTCGGCCGCGAGAAGTCGGTGAAGGCGCTGGAAGAGGTGATGAAGGCGGACAAGCAGATCCTGCTTGCGACGCAGAAGAATGCTTCTGACGATGAGCCGCAGCCGGACGATATTCACACCACCGGCGTCATCGCCTCGGTTCTGCAATTGCTGAAACTGCCGGACGGCACGGTCAAGGTGCTGGTCGAGGGCGGAACCCGGGTCCAGATCACCGGCTATGTCGAGAACGAGGTCTACTACCAGGCGGCTTGCGAGCCGGTCGGGGATGACAGCGCGGATGACAGCGAACACGAAGCGCTGATGCGTTCGGTCGCTGCCAAGTTCGACGATTACGTCAAGCTCAACAAGAAAGTCCCGCCGGAAGCCCTAGCCTCACTCGAACAGATCACCGAGCCGGGCAAGCTGGCCGACACGATCGCGGCCCATCTCGCGGTCAAAATTGATGAGAAACAGTCGCTCTTGGAAGAGGGCGATGTGGCCCGGCGTCTTGAGCGCGTGCTCGGCCTGATGGAAGGCGAGATCGGCGTTCTCCAGGTCGAGAAAAAGATCCGCTCGCGCGTAAAGCGTCAGATGGAGAAGACCCAGCGGGAATATTATCTCAACGAGCAGATGAAGGCGATCCAGCGCGAACTGGGTGAGGGCGATGATGGCCGCGAGGAACTCGCCGAGCTGGAACAGCGCCTGGCTGAAGCCAAATTGTCCAAGGAAGCACGCACCAAGGCCGAGGCGGAGTTCAAGAAACTGCGCCAGATGAGCCCGATGTCGGCAGAGGCCACGGTCGTGCGCAATTATCTCGACTGGATCCTGGCGCTGCCCTGGGGCAAGCGCAAACGCCTCAAGAATGATCTCAAGCGCGCTGAAGACACGCTGGAATCGGATCATTATGGCCTCGACAAGGTCAAGGAGCGCATCCTCGAGCATCTTGCTGTGCAGGCCCGTACGCGCAAGCTGAAGGGGCCGATCCTGTGCCTTGTTGGTCCTCCGGGCGTCGGCAAGACTTCGCTGGGTCGCTCCATCGCCAAGGCGACGGGCCGTGATTTCGTGCGCATGTCGCTGGGCGGCGTTCGCGACGAGGCTGAGATCCGCGGTCACCGCCGGACATATATCGGCTCTATGCCGGGCCGTATTATCCAGTCGATGAAGAAGACCAATTCGGCCAATCCGCTCTTCCTGCTCGACGAGATCGACAAGCTGGGCGCCGATTATCGCGGCGACCCGGCCTCGGCCCTCCTGGAAGTACTGGATCCGGAACAGAACGGTACGTTCAACGATCACTATCTCGAGGTCGATTACGATCTGTCTGACATCATGTTCGTCACCACGGCGAACACGCTCAACCTGCCGCAGCCGCTTCTCGACCGGATGGAGATCATCCGTATCGCCGGCTATACGGAAGACGAGAAGGTCGAGATCGCCAAGCGTCACCTGATCCCCAAGCAGATGAAAAATCATTCGCTCAATGATGGGGAGTGGCAGCTGAGTGAAGACGGTCTGCGCGATCTGATCCGCTATTACACCCGCGAAGCCGGGGTGCGGAGCCTGGAGCGTGAAGTCGCCAATCTGGCGCGCAAATCCGTGCGCAAGATTGAAAGCGGCGAGCAGACCCAGATCGAGATCACGCCTGATAATCTCAAGGACTTCGCCGGTATCCGCAAATTCCGCTTCGGCGAAACCGAGAGTGCTGACCAAGTCGGTGTGGTCACGGGCCTCGCCTGGACCGAAGTTGGCGGCGATCTTCTGACCATTGAAGCCGTGCGCATGCCGGGCAAGGGTCAGATGAAGGTCACCGGCAATCTGCGCGATGTGATGAAGGAGTCGATTTCTGCGGCGAATTCCTTCGTGCAGTCGCGGGCCCCGTCCCTGGGCGTCAAGCCGACGGTCTTCCGCGCCACCGACATCCACGTCCACGTGCCCGAAGGGGCGACGCCGAAAGATGGGCCCTCGGCCGGTATCGGCATGATGACGGCGATCGTCTCGGTGCTGACCGGCGTGCCGGTGCGCAAGGATATCGCCATGACCGGCGAGATCACCCTGCGCGGCCGCGTGCTACCGATCGGTGGCCTGAAGGAAAAGCTCCTGGCGGCCCTGCGCGGTGGTGTGAAAACCGTGCTGATCCCCAAGGAAAACGAGAAGGATCTCGAGGAAATTCCGGATAATGTGAAGGAAGGCCTGGAGATCGTTCCGGTGGAAACTGCCGATGAAGTTCTCACCCGTGCCTTGACCGAGCCGGTTGAGCCGGTTGAATGGACCGAAGCGGACGAGGCCGCCCTGGCGGCTCTCGGCACACCGGGTAGCGATGCGGCGGGGACTCCCGTCGCCCACTAGGAGCAGATCATATGAGTGGCGAGGATGATGAGCTGATGCTTCGCTACTCATTCCAGCTGGGCGGGCAGGGTGATTTTACCCCGCCGGCCGAGCCGGGCTCTGCGACAGACGATCCCGCCATAGAATTCCTCTGCGATCCCGCGCTGGAGGGCCGGCTTCCGGCTCCGGCGCGGGCGTCGCGTTTCATGCCGGACTGGTTCAAGTCTCTGGACCGGGAAATGGGCATGCGGGATGCCAACGGGCTTGCCGGATTGACGGTCAAGGCTTGCCTGCCGGTGACCGATGCCTTCACTCTTGGCTGGATCATCCCGCTTCCGGTGACGGTACAGCTGAGTGTCCCGGAGGACCGCGTCAACATCCAGGCGCAATGGCCGATGGATGCGCCGTTCCAGCCGCTGGAGCAACACCATCCCGGCCAGATCGGCGCCCCGAACCCGCCGTTTGAACGCACCATGCCGCTGAAATGGATGAACCCGTGGCGGATCCGCGTTCCGGAAGGCTATTCGGTCCTGTTCACGCAGCCTTTCAACCAGTTCCAGCTTCCTTTTACCTGTTTCACCGGCCTGGTCGATTGCGACCAATTCCTGCCGGCGGTGAATTTTCCCTTCGCCTGGACCGGTGCGCCCGGTGAGCACACCCTGCCGGCAGGCCTGCCGATGATCCAGGCCATCCCTGTTCCCCGCGCCGGGTTGATCAAGCAGGACCGGGTCCGGCCGGCCAGTGCAGATGAATGGGCTGCCCAGTCCGCCGCGCACGAGCGTAAACACACCGAGGAATCGGTCTACCGGCGCGAATGGCGCGAGCGCAAATAGTGCGGCGGATTAATCTGCCTGTGTTAACCATGAGGGGATTGACGGGGCCGCAAACCACCGCCAAGCTCAAATCATGACTTATCGCACGTATTATTTCTTCGGTTATTTTAGCAACGCATCCCTTGGGGAGCGGTGACCGGTTACGTGCGACAAGCAGCAAGTTTCCAGGACCTCCCCAGACCGGGGAGGTCCTTTTCTTTTGGGGTAAGAGAATGACCGAGACACAGAACCGCGACGAAATCCGCGCAGCGATTTCCGAGCTCGACCGCGCCTTGATCGATACTATCGCCAAGCGCGCCGATCTGGTCGAACAAATCCTTGAGGCCAAGGCGCAGCAGGGCCTGCCGGTCCGCGACCGCGAGCGTGAGAAGGCCGTGCTCAACGAGGCGATCGAGCGCGGCAAGGCCCAGGGTGTCGAGCCGGACCTGATCGAAACCCTGTTCAAATCCCTGTTCGAAAGCTCGATCCAGCGCCAGCGCACGCGCTTCGACAGCCTGCGCGATGAGGAATTGCACGAGGCCAATGTCGCCTATCTTGGCGGGCCGGGCAGCTATAGCCATATTGCGGCCCAGCGTATTTTCGAGCGTCGCAATGCCAGCGTCGTTCCGGCGCCGAAACGGGATTTCATCTCGGTTTTCCGGTCGGTTGAGAGCGGCGAGGTGGATTTCGGCGTGGTCCCGATCGAGAACACCACGACCGGCTCGATCAGCGAAGTCTATGATCTTCTGCTCGGCGGGCGCTGCAATATCGTCGGCGAATTCCTGCTGCGTGTGGATCATTGCCTGATCGGCCGCTCAAGCGGTCTGGGCCGGGTCACTCGCGTCTATGGTCACCCGCAGGCGCTGGCCCAGTCGCGCGGCTGGCTCGCTTCGCACCCGGAAATCGAAACCCATATGGCAGCCAGCTCGACCCGCGCCCTGGAGCGCCTGCTCGAGGATGACGACACGGCTGGTGTCATTGCCGGCGCCGATGCGGCGCGTCTGTTCGGTTTCGATGTGCTGGAACAGGGTGTCGGTGATCACGAGCAGAATATCACCCGCTTTATCGTCATCGCGCGAGAAAGCCGCAATCCAACGCGCGAAGTGGAATGCAAGACCTCGCTCATGTTTACCACACGCGACACGCCTGGTGCCCTGGTTGACGCCCTGACAGGCTTCCGCGATAGCGGCATCAACCTGGTCAAGCTGGAAAGCCGTCCCATCCCGGGCAATCTCTGGGAAGAGCGTTTCATCATGGATGTGGAGGGGCATATCGAGGATCAGGCCGTGCGTGACGCCCTGAAAGTCCTCGAATCCCACACCCGGGAAATCCGCCAGCTGGGCTGCTACGTCGCCGATGCGATCGACGCGGTGAGCGCCGCGGAGTAAAGGTCAAAGCTCCCGAAGCAGAATAAGGCCGGCCTCGTGGGGCCGGCCTTTGTCTTGGGTGTGGGATGCTCCGGCTATTCCTGTGCGACATATTCCGACAATAGCTTTTCCTGTTTGGCGCGTTCGACCTTGGAGGAAAACTGTTCATTGATGCGGACTTCCTGGAGGGTCTTCACCAGCGTGATCAGCGATCCGGAGAGGAAGAGAATGCCCATGCCGACATAGCCCTTGGTCGACAGATCGACCGGCATCAGCAGCAGCGAGAGCGACAGCATGCCCAGGGCAATGGCGACACAGGCGTAATTGAAGCCGATCCAGAGTTTTGATTGTCCGAGCATGACTAGCTCTCCTGTTTGATGTCACTGCGGATGCGTTCGAGCACGTCTTCCGCCTGGGTCTTGCTCGGTGAGCCGCATCCGGCGTTGGCGAGACGGTCAAGCAGGTCCTCACCGCTGAGCTCGGCATTGAGCTCATCCATTATGTCGAGCTCGTCGAGAGGGTCGGGCTGGTCTAGGAAACGGGTGAGCACATTCTCTGCCTCGACCATGGCGGCCATGCCCCCGAAATTGCCATTGATCTCGGCGTGGCTGACACGTTCGGCCGAAATTGATTTGACGGTTATCAGGCCTTGTTTGAGGTCGATGAGGCGGGCCTGTCCGGTATCAATCATGTGCCGCAGGCGCTGGATCGACATCTCGGTCCGGTCGCGTGCCTTGCGCCGCGCATTGTCCTCATTTTCCAGCCTTGCAAGCATATGCGCGGCTTCGCGGGCCAGTTCGTCGAGCTCGGCCTTCAGGGCTTTTTCGACCCGGTCCTCGAGGTCTTCACGGCGGGAGGTGAGGGCTTGGAGCTGACGTTCCTCGCCGCGCGACTTAAGGATCAGGCTGGCGAGGGCGCGCTTGGCCCGGCCGTGCGAGGCTTCCGCCTCACGGATTTTCTGTTCCAGAATCACGACCGCATGACGGTTTTCGAGCTGATCCCGTGTCCGCGAGGCTTCTCCGCGGACTATGGTCATAAGGGTTGAGAACATCGCTGCCTCCTTTTATGAACAATGTTCGAAAACGACCATGGTCGAGAATGATATTCACGCAAGAGGAAAATGAACATCGTTCATTAAATGGGTGAAGTGGCATGAGTGATGAAACCCGCGGGCTCGGCAGAAAACGGGGTCGGCCGGGGCTGGCCGAGCACACCGAGGCGCAGATCCTGAAGAGTGCGCGCGCATTGCTGGCTGAGAAAGGGGCGGGGGCATTGCGTGTTCGTGAGCTGGCGCAAAGGGCCGGCATCGCAACCGGGTCGCTCTATAAATTCTTTCCTGACCTCGATGCGCTGATCGGCGCGGTCAATCTGCAGACCTATCGTGAGCTGACGCAATATGTGGAGGCCGCCAAGCGCGATCACTCTGGGGGGGCTTGCCAGCAACGCCTGATGCTGTTGGCCACCGCCTATCTGGGTTTTGTGCGCGAGAATGCGGCCCTGTGGTCTGCCTTGCTGGATTACAATCGTGGCCGCTCGGAACGGCCGGAGGCCTTTGTGGACGCCGAGGACGCACTCTTTGCCTTGGTCGAGGAGGAGCTCTCAAGGCTCCCCGAATTGAGTGTGGAGACCCGGCCGGCCCTGGCCCGTGCACTTTGGGCCAGTGTCCACGGCATCGTCGTGCAGACCCTGCCCAACAGCCTGAAACCCGATCCGATGGCCGACACACTTGCGCAGATCGAGCTGATTATTGGCGCGGTCGCCCGTGATTATAGCTGATGTGCGATCAATATTTGCTGCATCGGAGCTTGCCCCCGACGGTCAAGCTGCATTAGAACGCCCCTCCGGACTGAATGGGCGGTTAGCTCAGTTGGGAGAGCATCTCGTTTACACCGAGAGGGTCGGGGGTTCGAGCCCCTCACCGCCCACCATTCCCCGGAACATCCAGAACGCTAGACCAATCCCGGCCCGGGCCCTGAGAAATTGCTCAGCCCGGGTAGAGCGAGGTTGAGCTCGCTTTCGCTGAGACCGAACCAGCGGCCGAGCGGGGCAGCGAATTGTTCCACCGATGTGGTCGGGATCAGGCGGCCATTGCCGATCTCCTGCTCATGGCCGAGCCCGTATTGCGGCATTTCACCATAGATGCGACGGCCATTGACGGCGCCGCCGATGACGAATTGATGCGCCCCCCAGCCATGATCGGTGCCATCGCCATTGATCGACAGCGTGCGGCCGAAATCAGAGGCCGTGAACAAAGTGACGTCATTGCTGGCGCCGATTTCCGCCATGGCGGCTGTGAAGGCCGTGATCGCGGCATCGAGACGGCCTTGCAGGCCCGGCATGTCGGTCGCTTGGGCGGAGTGGGTATCAAATCCACCGGTGGCGGCGAAATAGACCTGGCGCGAGGCTCCGAGGACGCCACGCAGCGAGATCGATTCAGCGATCGCGCGCAGCTGGTCGCCGAGAAAGCCGCGCGGGAATTCCGTGGTGATCGGTGCGACCTGATCGCGCGCTTCGGCATATTGCGCATTACTGTCGAGTGCCCGGCGCATGGCATTGGTGACGTCACGCTCGAACAGATTGGTCGCGGTCACGCCCTGATTACGGAAATGCTGCTCCAGAAGGGCGCGGGCTTCATCCTGGGGCACGCCGAAGAATGGCGGGTATTGCAGGGCAAGAAGCTGCGGCGGCCCATCCGGTGAGAGCTGGTATTGCTGCGCCTGCTCGCCCGACAGCCAGACCGTATTGCCCTGGGCGCTCATCGCGGTGAACAACGGGTTGTTATTGGCATTTGAGGCCAGGGCCAGGTCGGCAAAGCGTCCGCCCCAGCCAAATTGAGCCCCTTCCGGAGCCGAAGCCATCCAGGTCGATTGCTGGTCATTATGGGAGAAAAGCTGACGCGGCAGGCGCGCCGTATCCGCCTCGATCGCCGTGCGGTTCGTCGGCTCCAGCAGCGGTCCGACATTGGCCATGATGGCTGCATTGCCACTCTCGAAGGCCGCATGCAGGCCTGGCATTTCCGGTGGCAGGGCGAACTCGCGCCCGCCGAGATCAGCCGCATTATCCGGGTTGAGCCGGAGCAGGGTCGAGGGATCGCGCGCGGCGCCATTGCTCGCATACTGGTTCAAGAGCGATGGGCGAATATCGGCAAAAGCGCTGTAGGACGCGCTGTCATAGGGCAGGACCGCATCATAGCTATCCATCCCGCCGAACAGGAAGAGACAGACGATCGCCTTGTAGCCCGTGGTGTTGGCGGCAAGAGCCGGCATGCTCATCAGGCTGGAGCCCAGCCCGGTGGTGCCGATCATGCCCATGGCGCCAGCGCGCGCGAGGAAGTGTCTGCGAGACAGTGACATGGTTTTTCTCCCTAGCGCAGGACTGTGTATTCAGGGGCGGTGAGGATCATCAACACGCCGATCTGGACGCGACCGAGGCGGCCTTCATCGGGCGCCTGATCATCAATCGGAACACCGGCGATAATCTCGCGCATGCGGTCCCGGGTTGCGGTCGACAAAGTCCCGTAGGTGAAGACCGCATCGAGCCGGTCAAGCAAGGCGTCCGGGTCGTCGGCAATCGCCATCTCGGCGGTGTAATCGGGGTGGAAGCCCAGGGTCTCGGTGCGATTATCCCCCCAGGTGTTGTCGGTAATGAAGGCGCTCATGAAATTGGCAAAGCCGATCACGCTCGCTTCATTGACAATCTGCAGCTCCGGGGCGGTTAGCCCGGCGGCCCCGGTTTCGGTTCCCGGCGCGACATAGCCGGGGCGATAGAAGTTGAAGACAGACGGGGCGCGGAACGGATGCTGGCCGAGCGAGCCGGAACTCGACGTGTCCCAGAGATAGTCTTCGCGCCAGGCCTGGGTCCCGTCAATGCCGAAGGCGCGGGCCCAATGGGTGAAGCGCAGCACCGGCTCGCGCACCTTGCCCCAATCATTGGGGGCCGTGTCCGGCGCTTGCCGGGCTTCGCTATCCATCAGGATGGCGGCCAGGGTCGCGGCGAGATCGCCGCGCTGACCTTCGCCGATCACAGTCCCGTCCGGCAGGGTGTAGCTGCCATTGGCGAACACAGTCGCGACGCGCTGGATATAGGCCGGTGAGGGATGGCTGGTGGTGAAGCGCTGGATCAGTTGCCGGCTGATAAAGGGCGGCAGGTTGGGATGATTGAACAGAGTGTCGAGCGCTGTATCGATACTGGTTCGCGCCCGTGTTCCCGCCGGGATGGTGGTGCCGAGGAAGCTCTTTTCCAGATCCGAATGGAAAAACTCGAACACTTCAAGCGGCGTATAGGTGGCATCCGCTACGGAGTCGTCCGGCCAGAAATTCTCACCGTTCAGGCCCAGCCCGGTAAAGACGCGGGCCAGCCCCGTTACATCGGTATTGTCATAGGTTTCGATCGGGCGGCCATTGCCATCCATCACCACGCTGCCATCCATGCGCAGCTCGACCAAGCCGATGGTGAAGAGTTGCATGATCTCCCGGGCGTAGTTCTCATCGGGAACACGGCCGGTCTCCATGTCGCCCTTGGCGTTGTAGAGATAGGTCAGATAGGCCGCCATGGCCGGAGAATAGGTGACGTCCTCGAGCAGGTCGCGATAATTGCCGAAGGCGTTGCGCGAGAGGATGTCCATGTAATGCGCTGAGGTCAGGGGAAGTCCGGACAGGACCGAGGTTTGTCCCTCTGAAATCACCAGGATTTGCGACAGGGCGAACACCATGCGTTGGCGCAATTGGTCCTCGCCGCTGATGATGGCGCCCCAATAACTGTCCGAGGCGGCCCGGAAGCTCTCGAAATCATTGGCGACACCGTCTGCCAGCAAGGCATCGACATGCAGTGTGGGCGCCGCGGCGAACTGGTCGCGCAGCCAGAGCGATTGCGAGCTGTAGGCAAGATCTTCGGCCTCTGTATAGGTTGGACCGAAGGTGGCCTGATTGAGGAATTTCGACGCTTCCAGAATGGCTTGCCGGGTGACCGGCTGCGGTGTCGGGGTGGGCGGTTGAGGCGGAGCCGGCGGCGCATTAGTGCCGCCATCGCTCGTGCCGCCACCTCCGCCACCGCAGGCCGCAAGGCTAAGCGTCAGTGCCAGGACGGCGGTTTTCAGGATTGGACCCAGTCTGGATTGCGGCATGGCGGCTCTCTCAAAACGCGCGCGCACAGCCTGCTGGCCCCACCCGCGACACTCTTCACACCATCAGGTACGACGGATTGTGGCAATTTCCGTCGCGATTGTGGCGCTAAGGTGAAGCGGTCTTAATTTTCTTGGGTGGAATTTGAGCGGGATTTAATCCGAATTATTGCCGTCGATCACCTCAAGCAGATTGGAGGTGTCGGCGGGATCGAACACATGGATGCGAGCGCGCGGCGCGAACCGCTGCAGGGCGTCGCGGGTTTCCTCAATCGGCACCGGGGTTTCGCCCCAGGGGTTGAGAATAATGCTGGCGCGGCCGTCAAGAACACGCAGCGCCGTCAAAGTATGCGAAATCGTCCCAAGATAGCCGCCGGCGACGAGCACGGGATGGGCATCGAGTTCCCGGATCAGGTCGAGATTGAGCCCGTCTTCAGCAATCGGTGACATCACCCCGCCGGCGCCCTCAATGATGGTCGGACGGTCGCGGGCGATCGCATCGAGACACCAGTCAATGATGGCTTCAAGGCGCAGGCTCACCCCGCTGCGCCGCGCCGCCATGTCCGGTGACAGGGCCGGCTTGAAGCGCCAGGGTGTAATGGCGTCAATGGTCTCGATCGACAGATCCTGCCCGTTGGCCAGCAATAAGCGGACTGTGTCCGTTCCTTCCAGGGCGGCCGCGTCAAAGCCTGAAAGAACCGGCTTGAGCACTTTGGCGGCCTGACCGCGCGCGCGCTGCGCTTCAAGCAGGGCGCACAAGACGTGGGTTTTGCCGATATCGGTACCGGTGGCGGTGAAGAAAATCGGACGATTGCTCATGAAACGGCCTCCAGCGCATTCAGCATGGGCGCGACCTGGTCAGCCAGCGCATCGACATCGGATTCGCTGTGCGCGGCAGAAAAGGTAATGCGCAGGCGCGCGGTGCCCCGCGGCACGGTAGGCGGGCGGATCGCGGTGACCAGGAATCCGGCCTCCTGCAGGGCAGTCGAGGCTGCAAGGGCGTCGGCTTCTTCGCCAATGATAACCGGGACGATGGGAGATGCCGGTTCCGGCAAGCCGCAAGCCCGGGCGAAACGCCGGGCCAAAACGGTCGGACGGGCGCAGCGCTCCTGGTCCGCTTCGATCAGCTCAAGCGCCTTGAGTGCGCCAGCAATGGCGGACGGGGGCAGGGCGGTGGTGAAGACGAGTGGACGTGCCCGTGTCCGCAACAATTCACAAACATTGCGGCTCGCGCAGAGATAACCGCCATAACTGCCCAGGGCCTTGGACAGCGTGCCCATCTGCAAAGCGGCCCTCGAGGGCGGGGTGAAAGCGTGGGCGGTGCCTTGGCCGTCGCCGGTGACGCCCAGCCCGTGGGCATCATCAACCAGCAGCCAGGCATCGAACTGCTCCGCCAGTCGGTTCAGCTGCGGCAGGGGGGCGATGTCGCCATCCATCGAGAACACGCCATCAGTGAGGATCAGAGTATGGCGGGCAGTCGTGCGATGTTTGGCCAGCTTGGCCTCGAGATCGGTCATATCGTTATGGCGGAAAACCAGGGTTTCGGCGCCGGAGAGCTTGGCGCCGGAATGCAGACAGGCATGGGCCAGCTCGTCGATCAGGATGAGGTCGCCCGGCCCTGCCAGAGCCGGTGTAATCGCAAGATTGGCGAGATAGCCGGAGCCGAACACGATACAATCCTCGCTGCCCTTAACGGCGGCGAGGCGGGCTTCCAGCTCAAACAGAAGCGGGTGACCGCCGCTGACCAGGCGCGACGCGCCGGAGCCGGCGCCATAGCGCTCTGTCGCCGCTTGTGCTGCGGCAATCACCGCCGGGTCATGCGCCATGCCCAGATAGTCGTTCGAGCAGAAATTCGTCAGCAGGCGACCATCGCGTACGGTCTTCATGCTGGGCTGGTTGTCGGAGACGACGAGACGGCGGCGAAGGTGGCGACGCTCCAGGCCTTCCAGCTTGCGCGCTGCAAATTGCTCCAGCGAGGGTGTGTTTGAGCTCATACAAGCCCTGTCGCATATACCGGGCGCCTGCTAAAGCCCGCCAATGGCCCAAAATACACACGACTATCCGTTCGACCCGGCAGAGCACCATGTCTGGCGCCCCTATACCCAGATGAAGACCACCCCGGCGGGATTGCCGGTTGAGAGTGCGCAGGGGGTTCGTATTCGGTTAGCGGATGGGCGCGAGCTGATTGACGGGGTCTCGTCTTGGTGGACTGTGTGCCATGGCTATCGCCATCCGCATATCATCAACGCGGTCAAGGACCAGCTCGATCAGGTGCCGCACGTCATGCTGGGCGGGCTGACGCATCAGCCGGCAGAGCGCCTGGCCAAGCGGCTGGCCGGATTGGCGCCGGACGATCTCAATCACGTATTCTTTTGCGAGTCGGGTTCGGTCTCCGTCGAGATCGCCATGAAGATCGCGATGCAGTCCTGGATCAATCGCGGTGTCCAGGGGCGCACCCAATTCCTCGCATTCAAGGGCGGCTATCATGGTGACACGCTGGCCACGATGTCGGTGTGTGACCCGGAAGAGGGCATGCACACGCTGTTCGCCGGCGGCCTGCAGCGTCAGATCATTGCGGACCTGCCGGTCGATGATGCCGCCACTGCGGCGTTGGACCGGTTGATGGCGGACAAGGTGTCGAGTTTGGCTGGCGTTGTCACCGAGCCTTTGGTGCAAGGGGCTGGCGGCATGCGGTTTCACAGCCCGGAGACGCTGCAGCGCTTGCGGGCTCTGTGTGACAAGCACGGCTTGCCGCTGATCCTTGATGAGATCATGACCGGGTTTGGCCGGCTGGGAACGATGTTTGCCTGCGAGAAAGCGGGCGTTGTGCCGGATATCATGACGGTTTCCAAAGCCTTGACCGGGGGAACCCTGCCATTGGCCGCGGCCATTGCATCGAGCCGGCTGTTCAATGCCTTCTGGTCGGACGAGGCCGGCGCGGCCCTGATGCATGGGCCGACCTATATGGGCAATCCGGCGGCCTGCGCCGCGGCAAATGCCTCGCTCGACCTGTTTGAACAGGAACCGCGGCTGCAACAGGTTGCCGCCATTGAGACCGAATTCGGTCGGCTTTTGCCGCTCGCACGGGGCATTCCCGGTGTTGTTGATGTGCGCTGGCAGGGCGCAATCGGTGTGATCGAGGTGCAGTCTCTGCCCGATCTCGACGCCCTCAAGGCAGAGTTCGTGCAGGCTGGTCTGTGGGTCCGCCCCTTCGGCAATATCATCTATCTGATGCCGCCCTATATCATCGATGCCGCCGACCTGGAGACCTTGATCATGTCCACGATTGACGTCACCCGTCGCTGGGCCAGCCAGCACTTCAGCGCGTAGTTAATTTCGGAAAATTGAAAATAACCTTGCGCGCGACCATAATTCCATTATATTGGAAATATGGAAAAGACGACCGCGATCCAGGCACTGAGTGCCCTGGCACATGACCGCCGGCTTGACGTGTTCCGCCTGCTTGTGGCGGCCGAGGCACCAGACCCGGACAAGGCCGGCCTGACGCCGAGTGAAATCGCGGCGCATCTGAGCCTGCCGGCTCCAACCTTGTCCTTTTATCTCAAGGAACTCTCCCAGGCCGGACTAGTCGAAGGGGAGAGAAACGGGCGCTCCATCCGGTATCGCGCCAAGCTCGACACGCTGCGCGGACTTGCAGCCTTCCTGCTGGAGGATTGCTGTCGCGGCCTGCCAGCGCAGACCGGGGTTCAGCCCCTCAACACCGCACAGGAGATCCCATCATGAAACGCCTCCATGTCAGCTTCAATGTCACCGACCTTGAGCGCTCCATCGCCTTCTACGAGAACCTGTTCGGCGCCCCGCCAAGTCTGGTCCGTGAGGGCTATGCCAAATGGCTGCTGGATGATCCGCGGATGAATTTTGTCATCGAAGCCAATGCGGATAAGCCCGGCTTCACCCATGCCGGCATCCAGACCGAAAGCGCGGATGAGTTGGGCGAGGTTTTCGACCGCATGAAGCAGGCCGAGGCGCCGTACCTGCCGGAGGGCGTAACAACGTGTTGCTATGCCAAATCGGAAAAGAGCTGGACCATGGATCCCGACGGCGTCGCTTGGGAGGCCTTCCACACCCGGCATCAGACAGAGGCCTATGGGCACTCGCCGGATATCCTTGCAGAGCAGGCAGAATAGGGGGTTATCTGCAATCCATCTGCAGAAGACCTGCATTGCGTGCGTTTAGCCGCTTGACCCACCGCGGCCACGCGCATAAACAACGCACCTCGCTTCGGCGAGCACCATTGCGGGTGTAGCTCAGTTGGTTAGAGCGCCGGCCTGTCACGCCGGAGGTCGCGGGTTCGAGTCCCGTCACTCGCGCCACTTTTTTCCAGACAATCTGTTGAACTTGAAAGTGGTGCGT
>NZ_JASBRQ010000048.1 GCF_030149425.1 Maricaulis sp.
GGCAAGGCCCGGCCGGACCGGTCATACCAGTCCAGCAGCCCGGCCCTCAGGACCACGATCTCCGCATCATCCAACATGCATGTCCCACTCTTGTCCGGCGCCAGCTTTGGCGCAATTGTGCTCAACATGAAACGCCCGGTCACACCGTCAACGCTGGAAAGCGAAGCGCGGCGCTATCTCGAACAGCATCGCGGTCGCCGCTCGCGGCCCGCCGCACCGCCCGCAGCGCGGGCGGCCGAGCGTGTTTTGCGTCCGCTGGCCAAGCGCTTCGGTGTCGGTATCGAGCAATTGGAGCAGCATTGGACCGAGATTGTCGGGGCGAGGCTGGCCCGCTGGTGTGATCCGGCCTCGATCCAGCGCCAGGGCAATGTGCAGACCCTGGTGATCCAGACCCGCGGGCCCGCCGGTGCCATTTTGCAGGCTGAAAGCCGGCACATTCTTGAGCGCGTCAAACTCTATGCCGGGCACCGGGCGCCCACGCGGCTGAAGGTGGTTCAGGGCCGCCTCGGAACAAAGACACCGGACACAGACGCCGCAGCTCAGCCGGCCCGCCCGGACCCGGCGACATTAAATCGCGCAAAAGAGATGACAGACGGGGTGGAGCAAACCACCGAGGCCCGGCTATTGTCCGCGCTGAAACGTTTCGACCGGTCGGTGCAGACGCGCCGCAACCGGACCTAGAGTGTTGAGGGGAATATTAGATGAAACTGACCCGACGCCTGTTTTCGGCTCTGGCCCTTTCGTCCGGACTGCTTCTGGCCGCCTGCGGCGGCAATTCCGGTTCGCCGGCCGCGACGACCGATTATGATCTGTCCAAAGGTTCTGACACCGCGCCGGTGACGATTGTCGAATATGCCTCGGTCGCCTGCGGCCATTGCGCAACCTTCCATGAAGAGGTCTATCCGGTTCTGGAAGAAAATTATGTCGATACCGGCCAGGTCCGTTTCGTCATGCGCGAGATGATCACCGGCTCGCCGCAATTCGCCATTGCCGGCTTTGTTCTGGCCCGCTGCGTTTCGGAAGACCGCTATTTCGACGCGATTGATCTCCTGTTCCAGCAGCAGACCTCGATTTTCCGCGCGGCGCAGAACCCGGGCGGTGCGCGCTCGCAATATATCGCCATCGCCGGTGCGCTGGGTCTCTCGGCCGACCAGTACGATACCTGCCTCGCTGATGAAGACATCAATCAGGGCATTGTCGACAGCCATGAACGCGCCGGCGCAGCCGGGATTACCGGAACGCCGCGCTTCATCTTCAACGGTCAGCTGCTCGACAGCCGGCGCGCGCCGGGCGAGACCGAATACACCTATTTCCTCGGTGACGAGCAGGTGATTATTGACGGCGAGCCGGTGCTCGGCCTCGTCGATGCGGAAACCTTCAGCCGCCTGATCGACCATCTGCTGGCCCAGGGCCAGGAATAAGAGCGCCAGAGCCAATCACGCCAGCGGCGGAGACCGGACCATGAGTATCCTGCGTAATGTCCAGATCGCGCTTGTCGCGTTGTTTCTGCCGCTGACGGCCCATGCCCAGTCAAGCGCCCCGGCAACACCGGTGCCGTTGTCGACCTTCACCGATTATGCTGTCGGATCGGATACGGCTCCGGTGGAGATTATCGAGTACGCGTCCTTCGCCTGCCCGGCCTGCAAGAACTGGCATGACGGGGTCTGGTCCTGGTTGAAGCCGGATTATGTCGACACCGGCCGCGTCCGCTTCATCATCCGTCCGATCGTCACCCAGCCCTACCAGATCGCCGCGGCCAGCGCGATCATGGCGGAGTGCGCCGGTCCGGACCGCTATTTCGAGACCGTGGATCTGCTGTTTGCCGCCCAGCCGCAGATTTTCGACGCGATCCGCGCCCAGGGCGACATCCTCGGCATTTATCACGGTATCGGCGCAACCGTTGGCGTCTCCGCAGAGGACCTCCAGGCCTGTCTTCAAGACCCGGCGAAGAACGAACGCATCGGTGAAACCATAGCCTTGGCCAATGCCGACGAGGTTCGCGGCACGCCGAGCTTCGTCATCAACGGGCAGGCGCTCGGCATTGATGATTCCGGCTCTTTGACCTGGGGTGGAGAGCCCCTGATCGTCAACGGAGAAAGGCTTCCCGCCAACTATGGTGAAGACAATTTCCGCCGAATCGTCCTTCACTTCCTGAACGTGTCCGATTCGGACCAGTAAAAACGTCAGGAAAGCGCCGCAATCATCTGCACAATCTGCAGCGCGGTGCGTTGTGGAGGTCAGGTGAAGTTCACTCAGCTCAGGCTGGCCGGTTTCAAATCCTTCGTCGATCCGACCGAATTGCGGATTGATCCGGGACTGACCGGGATTATCGGGCCGAACGGGTGCGGCAAGTCCAACCTGCTCGAAGCCCTGCGCTGGGTTATGGGTGCCACCTCCGCCAAATCGCTGCGTGCCGGCGAAGATCACATCTTCCATACCGCCGCGCAATCATGCCGAGGTCGTGCTCACCGTCGACAATGCCGAGAAACTCGCGCCGGCCCGCTTCAATGAGGCCGCGGCGCTGGAAGTGACCCGTCGCATCACCCGCGGTGGTGGCTCGGCCTACAAGATCAATGGCGAGGAAGTCCGCGCCAAGGATGTCCAGCTCCTGTTTGCCGATGCCGGCACCGGCGCCAACTCTCCGGCCCTGGTGCGCCAGGGCCAGATTTCAGAGCTCATCGCGGCCAAGCCGCAAAACCGCCGCCGGGTGCTGGAAGAAGCCGCCGGCGTTGCCGGTCTGCGGGCCCGCCGCCACGAGGCGGAATTGCGCCTGAAGGGTGCGGAAACCAATCTGGGCCGGCTGCAGGAAGTCATCGATGAGACCGCGTCACGGCATGACGCCCTGCAAAAACAGGCCCGTCAGGCCGCCCGCTACCGCAAGCTCTCGGCCTCGATCCGCACCCTTGAAGCCGCGGTCTGGCTCAATCGCTGGCGTGAGGCGGCGAGCCATGTCGAAACCGCGGAAGCAGAACTGGCCGAACGCCTCGAAGCAGCGGACGCCGCCACCCGCCATGCCGCCGAGGCACGCACCCGGGCCGAGGTTGAAGCCGCCGCACGCGAACCGGCACGGCAGGCCGAAGCGGAAGCCGCGGCGGCCCTGCGCCTGTTGGAACGCGAACGCGACAAGCTCGACCGCGAGGCCGGCGAGGTGCAATCGCGCATTTCGGCCCTTGAAAACCGCATTGATGAACTCGCCGCCGCTATCCGGCGCGAAGAGCATATCGCGGAAGATGCAGAAGGCTCACGCAGCGAGGCGGCAGACCAGCTTGAAGCCCTTGATGCCGAAGCCGCCAAGGATAAAGAGACGCTCGCCTTCGCCGAGGCCGCAGCAAAGGATGCCGAGGAGCGTCGCCAGAACAAGGATGCCGTGCTCGACGCCAAGGCCCGCGAAGCGGCGGAGCACCGGGCGGCTGCAGAGGCCGCACGGCGGGATGTGGAACGGCTGGAGCAGCGCCAGGCGCAGATCGGCCGGGAGCTGGAGACGGCGCGGCGCGAACTGGAAACGGTCCGGGCCTCTACTGCACTGAGCGAGCTGGTGGCTGCACAGAAGGCCGCGGAAACGGCAGAACAGGCACGCGATCAGGCCCAGGCGGCGTTATCTGAAGCGGAAACGGCACGGCAAGCCACTGAAACGCTTCGCAATGAGGCAGCTGAAGCCTATCAGGCCCTGGCCCAGGAGCGGGACGGGCTGGAACGCGAAGCCCAGGCCCTGGACAAGCTTCTGGCGACGGCGCTGGAAGATACCAGCAACCCGGCCCTCGATGCAGTGCGGGCCAGATCCGGTTTCGAAAAGGCTTTGGCCGCGGCCCTCGGGGACGATTTGCAGGCCTCTTTGGACGCGGATGCGGCGCGTTATTGGCGCGAAGCCGGCGTCAAGGCGGACCTCTTGCCGGGCGGAAGCGTACCGCTTTCTGACCACGTCAAGGCGCCGCCGGCCCTGAAGGCGCGGCTCGATGCCATCGGCGTGGTCAAACCCGAACGCGCCGAAAAGGCCGCGAGCCAGCTCAAGCCGGGTCAGATCATTGTCACCCAGGAAGGTGATCTGTGGCGCTGGGACGGTCTGGTCGCGCGGGCCGATGCGCCCTCCGCTGCGGTCGCGCGGCTGGAACAGCGCAACCGGCTGGAAGAGATTCGCAGCGAACTTGCAGCCGGCGCCAAGAGCTTTTCCGGACTGGAAGCGTCCCGCGATAGCGCCGAGCAGCATTTCGCCGATGCCCGCGCCAGTGAGGCCGAAGCGCGCAAGGCTGTGCCGGTCGCGGAACAAGCCGCCCGCTCGGCCGTCTCGCGCCTGTCTGACCTGCGCGAGAAAGCTGCCCGTGACACAGCCCGTGCCGATGCCCTGGCGGAGCGGATCAAACGCCTGAGCCAAGAAGCGGCCGAGGCCGAACAGGCCTTCAAGGATGCCCAAGAGGCACTCAGCGCCGGCGATGCGGCCGAGCGGCTGGTTGATGCTGTGGAAGAGGCACGGGAAAAGGCCGAGCAGGCCCGTCTTGCGGCTGCGGATGCGCGAGCGGCCTATGAAAGCGCCCGCCGCGAATCGGAATTGCGCCGCCAGCGCCGCGGTGCCCTGGCGCGGGATGTGGAAGCCTGGACCCGCCGCTGCGAAGGCGCCCGCAAACAGATCGAGGAGCTGACGGCGGAGAGCGGCAAGGCGGCCAAGGACCTGGCCGCAACCCGGGAACGCCCGGCGGTACTGGAAGACAAACTCCACGCCCTGACCGACCGTATCGAGGCGGCTGAGGAGACGGCGCGCAAGGCCCGTGACGCGGCGTCGGGAACCGAGGACCTGGTCAAGGAAGCCGACAGCGCCGCGCGCAAGGCGGAAGCGGCCGCATCGGCGGCCCGCGAAGGCCGGGCTGCGACTGAAGCCAAGCTGTCGGGCATGCGTGAGCGACTGGTGGAAACCACGGAACGCCTGCAGGACGCGACAGGCTCGGCGCCGGGCGCCCTCTCCCAGCGTGTGTCCGAGGCCGATGTTGAAGGCCTCAGCGCCGATGAACTGGAGCGCCGGCTGCACGATGCCCGTAATTCGCGCGAGCGTCTCGGGGCAGTCAATCTGCGCGCTGACGAGGAAGCCGAGGAATTGGCTGGCAAGGTCACCGAGATGGAGCGCGAGCGGGACGACCTCCTCGCCGCGATCGACCGCTTGCGCAAAGCGGTCGATGAATTATCGCGCGAAGGCCGCGCCCGGCTGCTGGAAGCCTTTGAAATCGTCGACGGGCATTTCCGCCAGCTCTTCGCGACGCTGTTTGAAGGCGGTCATGCCGAACTGCGCCTGACCGAGGCCGATGACCCGCTCGAGGCCGGCCTGGAAATCTTCGCCTGCCCGCCGGGCAAGAAGCTGGAGACCATGTCGCTGATGTCGGGCGGTGAGCAGGCGTTGACCGCTTCAGCGCTGATCTTCGCTGTCTTCCTGTCCAATCCGGCCCCGGTCTGCGTGCTCGACGAGGTCGACGCCCCGCTCGATGACGCCAATGTCGACCGCTATTGCCGCATGCTCGACCATATGCGCTCGCTGACAGAGACGCGTTTCCTCGTTATCACCCACAATCCATTGACCATGTCGCGGGTCGATCGTCTGTTCGGCGTAACCATGGCTGAACGCGGCGTTTCCCAGCTTGTCTCGGTGGACCTGATGGCTGCGGAACAGTTGATTGCGGCGGAATAGCAAAAACTCCCTGACATTTTAGTGGTTTACCGCACCTGCGGCATTGCTTGACTTGGTCAGGTCGCAAGGATAGTTTGCGCGCGCCTATGGGGGGTCCTCTTTCATAGGCGTACCGATCAATCCTGTCTCGCAAAGACGATAAGCTGAGCGACCCATCCAAATCCGACCTCGACAAGCTGCAGCAGCGCATTGATGCGCAGCGCAGAGCCCGCGAGGACAAGTATAAGGATGAGCCGCGTTCCGCCTGGTCCCTCGGGGTCCGCTACGGGTCGGAGTTCTTTGCCGGGGTGTTCGTCGGTTCAGCGTTGGGGTTCATATTGGACCTGATCGCCGGAACGGGACCTTGGGGGCTGATGGTCGGTACGTTACTGGGTTTCGCCTCGGGCACGCTCAACGTTGTGCGCGCGGCCAAAGAAATAAACGCGGAGACGGATAGCGAAAGCTGACGTCTTCATCGGATCAAGCCGCGGCGTTTGCCGCATTAGATGAGTGAGGCCGGGCGTGGCAGCAGACACCAACCCGATCAAGCAGTTCGAAGTTCACACCCTCTTCGAGTTCGAGGCCTTCGGCCTGAATCTGGCATTCACCAATTCCAGTTTCTTCATGGTGCTGACGACGGTCCTGACGATCGTTCTCTTCTCCTTTGCCATGGGCAGCCGGGCCATGATCCCGAACCGCGCCCAGTCGGTGGCGGAGATCATCTATGGCTTCGTGGCCGACATGCTGCGCTCCACAGCGGGTTCTGACGCGCTGCGCTTCTTCCCGTTCGTCTTCACGCTGTTTATCTTCATCCTGGTCGCCAACATGCTCGGCATGTTCCCCTACTTCCCGGCACCGGGCTGGCACTCCTTCACCATCACCAGCCACATCATTGTCACCGCAGCGCTGGCAATGAGCGTGTGGCTGACCGTGCTGGTCTACGGCCTGTTCAAGCACGGCTTCAAATTCTTCAAACTCTTCGTTCCGTCGGGCGTTCCGCTCTACATCCTGCCCTTCGTAACGCTGATCGAGATCATCTCATTCATCTCGCGCCCGGTTTCGCACTCGGTGCGTCTGTTCGCCAACATGCTCGCTGGACACATTCTTCTGAAAGTGTTCGCCGGCTTCATCGTCATGCTTGCTGGCGCGCTCGGCGCAGCCGGTTATCTGGTCGGCATCCTGCCGTTCGCCATGACGCTGGCCCTGACAGCACTCGAATTCCTGGTCGCTTTCCTGCAGGCGTATGTCTTCGCCATTCTGACCTGCATCTATCTTTCCGACGCTCTGCACCCGGGTCACTGATCCGCAGGCGTCTCCTACTAACCCAACCAACTGCCAGACATATCCTCGAAGGAGTTTTCAAATGGAAGAAATGGGCAAATACATCGGCGCCGGTCTCGCTTGCCTGGGCATGCTGGGTGCTGCTGTCGGCGTGGGCAACATCTTTGGTTCCTTCCTGCAAGGCGCCATGCGCAACCCGTCTGCGGCTCAGTCGCAGTTCGGCAACCTGATCTTCGGCTTCGCCGTGACGGAAGCGCTGGGCATCTTCTCCCTGCTGGTTGCCCTGATCCTGCTGTTCGTCGTCTAAGTATCCGCGATTGCGGCTGCGCCATCGGGCGCGGCCGCAACCGTTTCGCTCCACTAGTCTAAGGGAGCCGGCGTCCCATGACGCACGCACCGCATTCC
>NZ_JASBRQ010000049.1 GCF_030149425.1 Maricaulis sp.
GCTCCGCTACATGTCCGAGCGTGGCAAGATCGTTCCGTCCCGCATCACGGCCGTGTCTGCTAAGAAGCAGCGCGAACTGGCTCGCGCCATCAAGCGCGCCCGCCAGCTGGCCCTGCTGCCGTACGCTGCTGACTAAGGAGATCTGGCAATGAAACTGGTTCTTCTGGAACGCGTGGAAAATCTTGGTGCCATGGGTGATGTTGTCACCGTGCGCCCGGGTTTCGCCCGTAACTACCTCCTGCCGCAGGAAAAAGCCCTGCGCGCCACCGAAGCCAACCTGGCTCGCTTCGAAGCCGAACGCGATGCGCTGGAAAAGCGTAACGCCGAGCGCGCTTCTGCTGCAGCCACCGACGGCGAGAAGATTGACGGCGAAAGCTTCGTCATGATCCGCCAGGCCGGTGAAAGCGGTCAGCTTTATGGTTCCGTGACCTCGCGCGATATCGCCGAGATCGTCACCGAGGGCGGCGTTTCCGTCTCCCGCGGTCAGGTTGCCATCAACGCACCGATCAAGACGCTGGGCCTGCACGAGGTTCGTATCCGTCTGCATGCCGACGTGTCGGTCAATGTCACGATCAATGTCGCTCGCTCCGAAGACGAAGCCGAGCGCCAGGCTGCCGGTGAGGACGTTATCGCCTCTGCCGCTGACGAAGATCGCGCCATCGCCGACGCGCAGGCTGCCGAGCTTTTCGAAGCCGGCCAGGACCGTGAAGACGAAGAGTTTGGCGGCGAAGCGGCTCCGGCTGCTGAAGACGCGACCGGTGAAGAAGAGGCGTAATCCTTATCTCCGTCCGGACGAGTTGAAAGGGCGGGCCTTCGGGTCCGCCCTTTTTCGTGCCTCACCTGCCAGGGGCTGTGGAAAACCCAGCCCTAGCGCCTGCAGTACTTTGCAGGGTGACCGCTTTTGTCAGCTTCGGCCAATAGGCTGAAAAGGATTTCGATTCGCGGTTATCCACATTTCCACAGGGTGCAGGAAAATAGCATCTCAGCCCTTTCTTCAAACCGCTGCCGCGACTAACACCGACGGCTCCGCTCAACCGCGCTGTCTTGGGGATATACGTCTAGATGAGTACCGCCCTTTTGCCGTTCGAGGAAGACACCCAGCTGGAAACCATTCCGCACAATCTGGATGCGGAACAGGCCTTTCTGGGATCACTTCTTTACGACAACGAGGTGTTTCACCGCGTCGCCGATTGGCTCAAGCCGGAGCATTTCTATGATCCGGTACATGCGCGCATCTATGACACCGCCACCGACCTGATCGGTAAAGGCTCCCTGGCCGATGCAGTGGTGCTGAAAACCCATTTCGACCGCGATGACGGTCTGCGCGAGATCGGCGGCGCGACCTATCTGGCCATCCTCATCGAGAGCGCGGCTGACAGCGCCGCCTCGCCGGAATACGCCCGCATCATCTATGAGCTGGCCCTGCGCCGGGAGCTGATCCGGGTCGGCAATGAACTGGTCAATTCGGCCTCGACGGACCAGGAGCGCAAATCGCGCGAACTGATCCAGACCATCGAACAGCAGCTCTATAATCTCGCCGAGGAAGGATCGGCCCAGCGCGGCTTTGTCGGTTTCAAACAAGCCCTCGCCGAGGCGATCGAAACCGCCGCGGCGGCCTATGAACGCGATGGCGGCCTGTCGGGGATTTCCTCCGGCCTCAAATCGCTGGACGAAAAGCTCGGCGGCCTGCACCCGTCCGACCTGATCATCCTTGCCGGACGCCCCTCCATGGGAAAGACCGCCCTGGCAACCAATATCGCTTTCGATGTGGCCAAGAATTACGAGTTCGAGATCCAGCCTGACGGCACCAAGAAGACCACCAATGGCGGTGTGGTCGGCTTTTACTCACTCGAGATGTCGGCGGAACAGCTCGCCACCCGTCTGATCGCAGATTACACCGGCATCCCCGGCTATATGATCCGCCAGGGCACGATCGACGCGACCCAGTATGAAGAGATCCGCGATGCGGTGCTCGAGATCCAGTCCCTGCCGCTCTATATCGACGATACCGGTGGTCTGCCCATCTCGGCCCTCGCGGCGCGCGCCCGGCGCCTCAAGCGCACCCACGGGCTCGATCTGATCGTGGTGGACTATCTGCAGCTGGTCACCTCGTCCAAGGGCGGAGAAGGCCGGGTACAGGAAATCTCCGACGTCACCCAGAACCTCAAGGCCCTGGCCAAGGAACTCAACGTTCCGGTTATCGCCCTGTCCCAGCTCTCCCGTCAGGTCGAGCAGCGCGAAGACAAGAAGCCCCAGCTTTCCGACCTGCGCGAATCGGGCTCGATCGAGCAGGACGCAGACGTGGTGATGTTCGTTTACCGCGAAGCGTATTACAAAGAACGTGAGAAGCCGCGTGAGGACACGCCGGAATATCTCGCCTGGGAAGAAGAGTTTCGCAGGATCGAGAAGCTGGCTGAGGTCATCATCGGCAAGCAGCGCCACGGGGCCATCGGCACGGCCAAGGTGGCCTTTGATGGTGCCCGTACGAAGTTCTCCGATATTGATACCCGGTTTGAAGACAGCGCTCACTAACATCGCCCCGGCCCCGCGCCTGGTCGTTGATCTGGACATTATCCGTACCAATTACCGCCATCTGCAGGCACTCACGCCGGGCGCTGAAACCGCCGCCGTGGTCAAGGCCAATGCCTATGGGTTGGGCGCGGAGCAGGTCGTACCGGCCCTGGCCGATGCCGGCTGCCGGCAATTCTTCGTCGCGCACACCTCCGAAGGCCTCGAAGCGCGCCAAGCGCTCGGCGACCGTCCGGGAGAGGTTTTCGTTTTCAACGGTTTCTGGCCGGCGGAGACCGACACCCTGCACACGGCCGGTCTGATCCCGGTGATCAATGACCTCGGCCAGTTGCAGCAATTACGCGAGCATGCGCCGGACCTTCCCTGTGCCATCCATTTCGACACCGGAATGAACCGGCTTGGCCTGGATGAGCGCGAAACGCAGCGCGTCCTCGATGAAGGCCTGCTTGACCGGCTTCAGGTGCGCCAGATCATGAGCCATCTGGCCTGCGCTGACGAAGCGGATCACGCCCTTAACCGGCAACAGCTTGAACGCTTCAAGGCCATTAGCGGCGCCCTTCCGGACATCCCGGCAAGTTTCGCCAATTCCGCTGGCGTCCTGCTCGGCCCAGACTACCAGTTCGACGTCACCCGCCCGGGGCTTGCGCTATATGCTGGCGCCCCGGCGCCCGGTACCGGTTTCGATGTCTGCGTCCGGATCGAAGCGCCGGTGTTACAGGTCCGTATGCTGCAACCCGGCGACAGTGTCGGCTATGGTGCAACTTGGACCGCCGACCGCCCCATACGCACAGCGACAATCGCTGCGGGTTATGCCGATGGCATTCTGCGCGCTTGCGGTGAAGGCGGCATCGCACGGCTGAACGGCCAGCTCGTGCCCATTCTCGGGCGCGTCTCCATGGACCTGATTTCCGTCGATCTGAGTGACTTTCAGGGCGAGGTTCACCCCGGCGATTATGTCCATGTCCTCGGCGCAGACCTCGATGCGCTCTCTGAACACGCCGGCACCATTTCCTACGAACTCCTGGTCCGTCTCGGCCTGCGCTTCAACCGCGTCTACAAGGGCTGACACCGAAGCCAGACGCACGGCCGGGAATCGTGTGCAAGATCACAGCCCGCCTGCGCCCGCCTGACTTATTTTGTCACCCCGGTCCGCTTAACTGGCGCGACGACAGAGGAGACAGATTGAGATGGCCCGTTCCGACAGCGTTTATGTTTGCCAATCCTGCGGTGCGGTGCACTCGAAATGGGCCGGCAAGTGCGATGATTGCGGCGAATGGAATACGCTGGTCGAAGAAGCCCCCGCGGCCCCGCTCGGCACCCAGGCAACGGCGCGCAAGACCCGCGGCCGGGCCTCCAAGCTCGATCTGGTTGACCTCGGTGCGGATACGCCGGAACCGCAGCGCCTGATCTCCGGCCTGACGGAGCTGGACCGCGTCGCCGGCGGCGGCCTGGTCCCGGGCTCGGCCATCCTGGTGGGCGGCGATCCGGGGATCGGCAAATCCACCCTCCTCCTCCAGCTCATGGCCCGCCTGGCGCAGCAGGACGCGAGAGCCATTTATATCTCGGGTGAGGAAGCGGTGGCCCAGGTGCGCCGCCGGGCCAAACGCCTGGGCCTGGCCGAGGCACCGGTCTCGCTGGCCGCTGAAACCTCGCTCAATGCCATTCTCGACGGTCTGAAGTCGGAAAAGCCGGACGTGGTGGTGATCGATTCCATTCAGACGCTGTGGTCCGACCAGCTCACCGCCGCCCCCGGCACCGTGGCCCAGGTGCGCGCCTGCGCCCAGGAACTGGTGCGCTATGCCAAGAAGCGCAATTGCACCGTCATTCTCGTCGGCCACGTCACCAAGGACGGCCAGATTGCCGGACCGCGCGTGGTCGAACACATGGTCGATGCGGTGCTCTATTTCGAAGGCGAACGCTCGCACCAGTTCCGCATCCTGCGCGCCGTGAAGAACCGTTTTGGTCCAACCGACGAGATCGGCGTCTTCGAAATGGGTGATAAAGGCCTCGGCGAAGTGCCCAACCCCTCCTCGCTCTTCCTCGACGGCCGCGAGGACGGCACCGCCGGCTCGGTGGTCTTTGCCGGCATGGAAGGCACCCGGCCGGTGCTCTCGGAAATCCAGGCCCTTGTCGCGCCGGCGGCCTTCGGCACACCGCGCCGCGCCGTGGTCGGCTGGGATAGTGGCCGGCTGGCCATGGTGCTCGCCGTACTGGAAGCGCGCTGCGGCGTGGCGTTCGGCAATCAGGACATTTTCCTCAATGTCGCCGGCGGGCTGAAAATCAATGAGCCGGCTGCCGACCTCGCCGTCGCCGCGGCGATTGTCGCGTCGGCCCTGGACGTCTCCTTACCGTCCAAGAGCGTCGTTTACGGAGAAATTAGTCTTTCCGGCGATGTTCGTCCGGTCGGCCGCTCCGAGGCACGTCTCAAAGAGGCCGCCAAGCTTGGTTTCACACGCGCTATCGCGCCGCGTGCCTCCGAATCGGATCACGTTCGCGTCGACGGCGTGGCAACTGCGCTCGAATTGGTGCAAACTCTTCGCGCGATTGCCGGTGAGTAAGGAGATACCCGTATGGACGGGTCGTTGAGTACATTTGACGCGATCGGCGGGACCATCCTGCTGGTTTCCGGTTTGTTGGCGCTGGTCCGCGGTTTTGTCCGCGAGGCGCTTTCGGTCACCGCCTTCGTCGCCGCCTCGCTGGCTACGCTCTGGGCCATGCCGGCTTTCTATGAACCGGCCCGGGCAATGATCGATCCGGACTGGGTCGCCCCCTTTGCCGTCGGCGGCCTGGTCTTCCTGATCATCTATCTCGCCGTCACTTTCGTGACCTCCTCGCTCTCCCAGGGTCTGGCCAAGGGTGAGGATGTCAGCGTGGTGGACCGCCTGCTCGGCTTCATCTTCGGGGTTGTGCGCGGTCTGGTTCTTCTGGCCCTCGGCGTAATTTTCTACACCGCCGCTTTCGGCGTCGATGGGCGCCCGCCTGAAGCCATCACGTCGGCGCGTATCTACAATATGGTCAATGCCACCGCGCGGGCCCTGCAAGTGCTTGCTCCGGAAAGCTCTCGCATCGGTGAAACCGCCCCGTTGGCTGATCCCGATGACGACCCGATTGCAGAAACTATAAGAAATGATGACACGTCCTATGGCAGACGCGATCGAAACCGCCTAGATGACCTCATCGGTGAGACGATGGATGGCCAGGATGATGACGGCGAGCGATAGGCAAGCAGTTCCCGCGAC
>NZ_JASBRQ010000050.1 GCF_030149425.1 Maricaulis sp.
GGTCTCGATCTGCTCGCGACGTTTCTCCGCCGATTTGCGCCCGGAAAACATGGGCTGGGTCCACCTGTGCAACATGAAGGCTCACTATTCAAATAGCGCGCCAAATCACTTTCGTCACAGACTATTGAAGCGGATTATGGCGGGACCAAGAATAACCACGAACAGTACCGGCAGGAAAAACACGATCATCGGCACCGTCAGCTTGGCCGGCAGCGAGGCGGCCTTCTTCTCGGCCGCCGCCAGGCGCATGTCCCGGTTCTCTTTCGCCATCACCCGCAGGGCCTGCCCCAGCGGCGTACCGTAACGCTCCGCCTGGATCAGAGAGGTACACACCGCCTTCACCCCGGGGTGATTGGTGCGTTTGGCGAGATTCTCATACGCATTGCGCCGGTCTTGCAGATAAGCCAGCTCGGCAGTGGTCAGCGAGAGTTCTTCGGCCAGTTCGACCGATTGCGAGCCCACCTCGGTGGATACCTTGTGGAAGGCCGCTTCGATCGACATGCCCGATTCGACACAGATCAGCAGCAGGTCGAGCGCGTCGGGAAAGGCGCCCATGATGGATTGCTGCCGCTTGGCCGCGATGTTCTGCAGGTAAAGGTTCGGCGCGTAATAGCCCAGCAGGCCGATGCCAAAGGCAAAACAGTAGCGGGTGATGGTCGGCAGGCCGAAATCGTTCACCGCGAAGAGATAAAACAGCGCACCGGCCAGCAGGATGATCGGCGAGGCCAGGCGGAAGAAGTAGAAGGCAACCGCGGGACGGTTGCCGCGCAGGCCCGCCTGCTGCAGCTTGTCCTGCAGGGCCGGATCCTCGAACGCCTTTTGCAGGTTCAGCGAGTCCACAACCTTGCGCATCACGCCCTTGGCCTCGACATCGCGGATCGACCGGTTCTGCTTGCTGGCCGCATCCAGCTCGAGCTGTTCGCGGCTCTTGCGGCGCAATTCCTCACGCCGGTTCTGCACACCCTTGATGCGCTTATCAAGCTTGTCTCCGCCCAGCGCCGGCGAGGTCAGGGTCACAATGGTGGCGAAGACGAGAATACCGGCGACCAGCGCGACCAGCATTTGCGGGTCGGTGAGGAAGTTGCGGATCTCGATAAAGCTGATGTCCAAAACCGCCCCGCCCTAGATCTTGAAGTTGATCATGCCGCGCATGACCATGATGCCGATAAACATCCAGGTCAGACCACCCAGCAGCATCAGCTGGCCCGTCGGGTGAACGAACATGGCGCTCATATAGGAGGGCGTGGTGGCGTAGACGATGCCCAGAACGCCCGGCGGCAGGGAGCCGATAATGGCGGCCGAGGATTTGGCTTCCGACGACAGGGCGCCGATTTTCTCGCGCATCAGCTTGCGAGAGCGCAGCACGTTGGAGAGATTACCCAGCGTCTCGGCCAGGTTACCACCGGTCTTTTGCTGGATGACCAGAACAGTGCGGAAGAAGTTGATCTCCGGCAGAGGCATGCGATCGCACATGCGGTTGAGACCATCTTCCAGTGACACACCGACGGCGATGCCTTCGACCAATTGCTTGAATTCCGAGCCGACCGGGTCAGGGCTCTCCTCAGCAATGATTTTGAGACATTCGTTCAGCGGCAGGCCGGATTTCACACCGCGCACGATAACGTCGAGCGAGTTGGCGAATTCCCGGGTGAAGGCCTTCTGGCGGCGGCCGCACAAAAAGCCCAGCCACCAGCGCGGCAGGCCGAGCCCGCCCACGACAGCCAGGCCGCCGACCACAAGCAGGGACTGACCGGTGAAGAAGGCGATGATGGCCATGACAGCCGCGGCAACAGCCGACCCGATCCAGAACGCGGTCGGAGAAAACTCCATACCGGCCTGCTGAATCCGTGACTTCAGCGAGACCTTCTTCTTGCGCTCGTCTTTTTGACGCTGTTCCAGGTCCTTGAGCGATTCCTGGATCTGCCGGCGGCGCTGGGCCGCCTGGTCCTGGACGCCGCCCTGGCGCCGGCCGCGCTGGGCTCCACCGGCACCGCCAACGGCGCGGCTCATACGTTTCTTGGCTTGCGCATCGCCCATCGCGCCCGCCGCAACCCAGCCGACCCCGCCCACGGCGAAGAAGGCGGCGATAGCGGCGACCAGAAAGGCGAGATCTGAATTCATGGCTTAGGCCTCCGAGGCGTCGAGCGCCTGAGCAAGCTCGCGATCGAGACCGAAATAGCGGGCGCGATCCCAGAATTTCGGGCGGGCGATACCCGTCGAGCAATGACGACCGGCGATGTTGCCATCGGCGTCCTCGCCCTGGATTTCATAAACGAAGAGGTCCTGGGTGATGATGACTTCACCCTCCAGGCCAACCACTTCGGTAATATGGGTGATCTTGCGCGAACCATCGCGCAGGCGCGCCGCCTGGACGATGACGTCGATCGAGCCGACGATCATTTCGCGGATCGTCTTGGCCGGCAGGTTATAGCCGCCCATCGTGATCATGGATTCGATCCGCGACATGGCTTCGCGCGGCGAGTTGGCGTGCAGCGTGCCCATCGAGCCGTCATGGCCGGTATTCATGGCCTGCAGGAGGTCAAAGGCTTCCGGGCCACGCACCTCACCCACGATGATCCGTTCCGGACGCATACGCAGGCAGTTCTTGACCAGGTCACGCATCGTCACCTGCCCCTGGCCCTCCAGGTTCGGCGGACGGGTCTCCAGGCGCACGACGTGCGGCTGCTGCAGCTGCAGCTCGGCGGCGTCCTCACAGGTAATGACGCGCTCATCTTCCTCGATGAAGCCGGTCATACAGTTCAGCAGCGTCGTCTTGCCCGAACCGGTACCGCCGGAAATCAGCACGTTACAACGGCTGGCGCCGATAACGCCGAGCACCTTGGCGCCTTCCGGCGTGATTGAGTTGAAGTTGACGAGATTATCCATCGTCAACTTGTCTTTCTTGAACTTACGAATGGTCAGGGTCGGACCATCCAGCGCCAGCGGCGGGGCGATCACGTTGACACGCGAACCATCCATCAGGCGCGCGTCACAGATCGGCGAGCTCTCATCGACCCGGCGGCCGACCTGGCTCACAATCCGCTGACAGATATTCATCAGCTGGCCGTTATCGCGGAAGCGGATATTGGTCTTCTCGACCTTGCCATTGACCTCGATAAAGACGTTGTCGGCGCCATTGACCATGATGTCGGCAATGTCGTCGCGAGCCAGCAGCGGCTCCAGCGGGCCATAGCCGAGAACGTCGTTACAAATGTCCTGGAGCAGTTGTTCCTGCTCGGCGATCGACATCGCAACATTCTTGATCGAGATGATCTCGGTGACGATGTCGCGGATTTCCTCCGCCGCCGTATCCTGATCAAGGCGCGCCAGCTGGCCCAGATCGATCGTGTCGATCAGGGCATTAAAGATCGTCGTCTTGATCGCGTAGTATTCTTCCGAGCGATTGCCGCTATCGCCGGCCGGGCGGGCGGTTTTTTTCGGCTTTGGTTTCGGCTTGGGCGCTGCGGCAGGCTTGGGCGCTTTTTGTGCAGTTTCACCCGGACGTGCCGAACCCGCCTCCGGCTTGGGGCGGGTTTCGGTCGTCGCGGCCGGCGGAACCGGCTCTTTCCGGGGTGCCGGGGCGGTCGGGCCACCGGCGCGCTTGCCGAACATGCTCGATTAGCCTCCGAACATCTTTGAAATGAGAGATTTGCGGCGCGGTGCAGCCGGCGTCCGGCCGGTGACCAGGCTGGCGAGATGGCCAAACCCGTCGGCGGCTTTCGACTTCGGGTCGACCTCATTGATCATTTGGCCGTTATTCGCAGCCTTGCCGAACAATTGCGGCTCGAACGGCATCACCAGGACCGGCGGGGTCCCCAGCGCATCAGCGAAATCCTTGAGCGGGATTTCCGGGCGTTTGGGCATGCCGGCCATATTGACCACGACTTTCGGCGGCTCGTCATTCGGGCGCGACCCCGAGACAAGATCGAACAGGTTTTTCGCATTGCGCAGCGAAGCCAGATCCGGGGTCACGGTGACCACAACCTCGTCGGCCGCCAGCAGGGTCTGTTTCAGCCAGGGCGTCCAGACATGCGGCAGGTCGAGCGTGATAAAGGGCGCTTGGCGGCGAACCTTCTCCAGCACCATTTCATAATCGGTCGGCGAGAAATCCCAGTCCCGGTCAAGTGTGGCCGGAGCCGAGAACAGGCTCAGCCGGTCTGTGCAGCGCACCAGAAGGCGGTCGAGCAGCGCGTCGTCGAGACGGTCCGGCTCGGACAGGGCATCGCCCAGCGTCTGGGCCGGGTCCTGGTTGAAATCCAGTCCCGCCGTACCCCAGGACAAGTCCATGTCCATGAGAACCGCATCCTGGGCCAGGCCTTCGGTCAGCGCCCAGGCGCAATTATGCGCAATGGTCGATGAGCCGACACCGCCCTTGGCACCGATAAAGGCAATCGTCTTGCCGGCAAAGGGCTGGTCAGGATCAAGAAAGAGCTCGGAAACGGTACGGATGACGTGCAAAGGCGTCATCGGCGGCACCAGATATTCGCTCACCCCGCGCTTGATCAGCTCGCGATAGAGAGTGATGTCATTGGTCGCACCGATAATGACGACCTTGGTCTCCGGATCACACACACCGGCGAGGTGTTCGAGTTGTTCAAACAGGCCGCGGCCGCGCATGCCGGTCTCGATGATCAGCAGGTTGGGCGTGGTCTCGTCGTGATAGCGCTCAATGGCAGCGGGAAGCCCGCCCATATCGATCTTGAGATGGGCCTTGGCCAGTCGGCGGTCCTCACCAACCGTGGTCATCAGGGCCCCGGTTTCCGGGCGCTCACAGAAAGCGCCGATGGTGATACGCGGCACCGGCTGGGCCGAGATCTCATCATCGATCTCGCCATACATCGGCTCCGCCGGCATCAGCCCGTCCGCCAGCTCGCTTTGCAGCTCGGCGAAAAGCGGATTGGTCAGGTCTTCTTCCGGCGCGGCTTCAGCTTCGACCGCTTCGGCATCGAGGAATGGATCGTCAGCGCCTTCGAACACGCTGTCATCGGGTAGCTCGCTGGCTCCAAAGCGATGACCGGTATCAGTGTCGGTCTGCTCGGCCTCAAGCTCTTCCCGGGTTGCTTCGCCCAGCATCAGACGTTCTACGTCGGATGCGTCCATGAACGGATCTTCGTCGTCGTAGAAACCGTCGTCATCAAGGGCACGATTTGCTTCAGCCATGCTCGTTCCTTTCGTCCCCCTAATTCCCGACCCGTGACACAGCGCCGCTTTCATAATTACTGCGCTGGGAAGTGGTGGATTCGCCGCGTCGATAGCGTTCGATGACCTCTTGGCGGCGGCCGGTATCGACCGGACCGGCATCCCGCGGCATGACCAGATCGCGCGGATCGACGATCATCGCCGCCAGATTGGTCGCCAGGGCACAGCCGAAACGCGGGTGATGCTGGTTATCGAGCTCGAGCGCCAGATCATGCCATTCCATGTCGCAATCGGGACCCACGGCCTCGTAGCGGACGAAGGAAAACACCAGGGCGCCGTTTTCGTTCTCATTGGCGATGTAGGTACCGCCGGAGATTTGCCGCCAGTTCACACCGGCGTCGTAAAGATAAGTTCGGGCATTGGCGACCGCGCGCATGGCAGCCTGTTCATTGGCGGCACCATGCGGATAGCTGATCACCAGCGGGCCATGACCGCGCACCTTGTATTCTTCGGCAATCGCGGCGAGCTGGGCTTCCTGGGCCCAGGTCAGACCATTATCGCGCGGATCAATGACCATGCTCGAGCGGTAGGTTTCCGCTTGCGCGCTCGGAGCTGGCAGACCCAGGCCGGACACGACCTGGCGATTATCGGTCGTGGCACACGCCGCAAGAGCGGTCGAAAGCACCAGGCCCAGCATCGCGGATTTGAGCATTTTTGTTTTCATCTTTGCTCCTCCCACCTATTCGAATTGGAAGCCCACGGGGCCGTTCCAGCCCTGGCCTTCAGTGTCTGCGCCCGGAACCGCATAGACACGGTTGAGGCGGCCAAACAGCAGGGCTTCCGCCTCGGTCGCAGCCTGGAAGCCATCAGCCGGCGTTGCCATGTCATTCGGGTTGGCGGCATCGACCAGGTAGGGCGTCACCAGCACCACCAGCTCGGTTTCCTGATTGGCATAATCACGGCTGCGGAACAGCGAACCGAGAACCGGGATATTCTCGACGCCCGGGACACTGTCGAGGTTCTGACGGGTTTCCTCGCGGATCAGACCGGCCAGCACCAGGCTGCCGCCGGAGGGCAGCTCGACCGTGGTTTCGGCGCGGCTGACGCTCAGCGCCGGAATGGTCAGGCCTTCCACCGTGCCAACCACAGCACCGCTATCGTCGGTGACCAGGCTCTCAGAGAAGTTCAGTGCACCCTGCGTCGACAGCTCGGAGACCTCGGTCGAGATCCGCATCGAGATACGACCTTCCGACAGAACCACCGGAGTAAAGCCCAGGCCCACGCCGAAGGGTTTGAACTCGATGATGATATTGCCATCGCGGTCACGTCCGACCGGGACCGGGAATTCGCCGCCGGCCAGGAAATTCGCACTTTCACCGCTGATCGCGGTCAAGTTCGGCTCGGCCAGGGTACGGACCACGCCGACGCGTTCCATCGCCTGCAACAGGCCACTGACGCCGGACACGCCGCCCGGATTGCCGCTGGTCCAGTCAAAGGCCGTCTGCAGACCGCGCAGGAAACGACCGGTCAGGGAAAACTCGTGATCCGTGGCAACGCGGACATCAAACTCGCCGCTGGTCGCAGCCGTCGACAGGTTTACGCCCAATTGGCGGGCGATGGTGCGGCGCATTTCGACAATGCGGACCTTCAGCATCACCTGGTCGCGGGCTTCGACATTGACCATCGACAAAATGGTGTCGGGATCATCAACCCAGCGCTGGGCGATGCGCAGGGCGGTATCGGCATCCATCGCATTGGGCACGGAGCCCGACAGGACGATGTGATCATTCATCGCTTCGGCCTGGACCCGGGCATTGGGCAGGAAACGCTGCAAGGCGTCCTGCAACGGCTCGAGATCACGCTCGACGCGCAGATCGAGATCCAGGATCAGCTGACCATTGGCATCAAAGAAGAAGGCATTGGTCTGCCCGACGCCCATGCCCATCAGATAGGCGCGGCGCGGGGTCCGCACGACAGCGTCGACGACTTCCGGATTGGTCACCAGGACGTCGGCAACATCGACCGGAAGATGAACCACTGCGGCCTTGTTCAGCGGCAGGTCGAGATTTTCCGACACCGGGCCAGCGCCAGGGGCACGGATGTGCACCTGCATGGTATTGCCGCGCTCAGTGCTCTGCGCTTGGGCCAGGGCCGGTGCGAACACCAGAGCCAGGACGAGGACGAAACTACGCATCATGCCGGTCATCCCTATTGCTCCCCGCCCGAACTGCTGACCACGCGGCCAAAGCGGATCACTGTGACGCCGGACGCGCCATCACTACTTGCTGTGCCCTCGCCCAGCGTGGTGCCATCACCCAGCATCGGGTCGCCTTCGGCATCCGCCAGGGCGCGCAATACCAGGGCGACCTCGCCGCGGATCACCGCCATGGAGACCGCGCGGGCCTGGTCCGGGGTGAGTTCGAGGGTTGCGGTCTCACCAACCACCGAGCCCTCGCCGTCAATCTCGGCAAAGGTCTGGTCGATAGCCAGAACACGGGCGTTCTCGACAATGGTCTGGGCCATGAAGCTGCGCGACATGCCCATCGTGTCTTCCTCGACGAAGGAAACGATGACGTCGACACGGTCATTGGGAAGGATGAAGCCACCAGCGCCGCGATCGGCCGAGATCGGCACCGCAACCGCGCGCATTCCCGGCGACAGGACCGCCGACATGAAACCGGCATCGCCCTGCTGTACAAGGCGGCGGCCGGTAATGGGCTCACCCTGGCGGATCTGGGCGCGGACCACAGAACCGGCGAAATCCGACGCGTCCTGGCCGCGGCCCTCGATGACATAGCCCGGCGTCATGCCTTCTTCCGGCCAGGTCTGCCAGTAAAAATCTGAAGCGCTGACACGGTCACCGACCGCAAGGTCCTGGCGGGCTGCCAGCACCCGGGTCACCGGTCGCTGCTGCTCGACCTGGACCGCAACCGGCTCGGGCGAGGTCATGGCCTGGCGCACAAAGAACGCCACAGCGATCGCGGCGACCGCTGCGGCGACGAGAATGGCAATTCGGACCGCGTTCATTGGAATTACGGGACCTCAAGGACGCAAAAACACGATTGCGATCAGACGCCGAATTCCTCAAAGTCGCGTTAATTATACCGTTTCAATCCGTTCTATCGGACGAATTCGCCTAAAAACCTGCAGCGGATTGGCTTAAATGCCGGAAATCGCAAGCCAGGACTGGGGCGCAGCCCATAAAGCGCCCGCTGCCAGGGCGATCCCGTAAGGCACCGGTGCACCCCGGGCAAAGAGCGTGCCCTCAATCCAGCCGGGCTCGCCCACCAGGCGCGGTAATCCTTCCCGGATCATCACCAGGACAATCGCCAGTGCGCCACCGGCCAGCAGGGTAGCGAGCAGAAAAGTGCTCAGTCCGGGCCAGCCGAACCAGAGCGCCGCGGCAGCAAACAGTTTCGCATCGCCGCCGCCAATCCAGCCCGGTGCAAAGAGTGCCATTCCCAGCAAAAGGGCCACGAAACCCGCGCCGAAATGCAACCCGATACCGACCCAACTCAGACCGGAAAAGGGCAGAAAGAGCACGAATCCGAGTGCCACACCGCCCGCCAGCCAGTTGGGGATTTTGAAGCGCGTCGCGTCAAAAGCCGCGGCCAGCAACATGGCGGCGAGAAAGCTGTAGATGAAAATCTGCCCAAGCATTGATCGCTCCGAATACTTCAGACGCACTTTAGCCGAGGAGTTTTAACCGAGCGTTGGCATGGCGCAGAGATCGACGCAAAAAGCAGGGGCCGCTCCTTGTGGAACGGCCCCGCCATTTAGCTCAACAGTGGTTGGCTCGGCTTAGAGAGCGCCGGCAACCGTGTTGAAGTTGTCGCTGACGCCGGTGCCCAGCGCGGTAACTGCGCCGATGATAACGACGGCGATGAGAGCGGCAATCAGGCCGTACTCAATAGCGGTTGCACCAGATTCGTCTTTGAAAAAGCGAGAAACAAACTTCATTTTTATTACTCCCGTGTAGGTACCTCACCATCAGGAGCCGATCCGTCCCGACCCCTCCTGAACGATGCCCATTAAA
>NZ_JASBRQ010000005.1 GCF_030149425.1 Maricaulis sp.
CCAGTCCTGATCGCCCAGGCAATAAGGGCGACCAGGACCAATGAGGGTGCAAGGACGATAAGGCGGATAGTCGGGGGCATACCGCCACTCCTTGCTCGGAACATGACGGTATACGGGGCGGGTTTTCGGCTGGATCACCGGCGCTGCATAATTTTAGTCTGCCGGTCTCAGTGCGGGTCTTGAAAGCACTCACGAAGGGCGAGGCAATCCGAAAGCAATGCGGCGAGCCGGGTGATCCCTCGGCTCGCCGCACAATCAGATATGAAACAGGCTGTAGCCGGCCTTGGCCGCGTCGCCCGTCGGGATGTCGGCCGTCAGATAACCGCCGGCGTCTTGAAAGTTTCCTCGTCCAGCTCGCCTTCCCACTTCGCCACCGCGGTCGCGACAGCGGCGTCACCGGTCACATTCACAGCCGTGCGGGCCATATCCATGATGCGGTCGACCGGGAGGATCAGGCCGAGAATAAGCGCTTGATGCTCTACTGAAACGCCGAAGGTGTTCAGAACCGTAGCGAGCAGGAAGAGCGAGGCTGATGGGATTCCGGCAGCGCCGATCGAGACTGCTGCGGCGGTGACTGCGATCAGAATGTAGTTCGCGAGCGTCAGCTCATAGCCGAAGGCCTGGGCGGTAAACAGTGCCAGGATTCCCAAGTAGAGCGCGGTGCCATCCATATTGATGGTTGCACCGAGCGGCAACACGGAGCCAGCGACAGGCTTCTTGATGCCGAGGTTGTCCGTGGCGTTGGTGATCGTCACCGGCAGCGTCGCGGAAGAAGACGCTGTGGAATATGCGACGGCCTGTGCGTCAAGGATGCCGCGGAAAAAGCGAATGAGCGGCAGATTGAGCACAAAGCGAACCAGGAAACCGTACGTTATGACCATGTGAATGATCAGACCCAAATAGACAGCGCCGATCAGGGTCAGGATAGCTTGAAGTGTTTCGAGTCCCTGCGTGGCGACCGTATGCGACACGAGCGCAAACACCCCGAAAGGCGCGATTTCCATAACCCAGTGAGTGATCTTGAGGAAAACCGACGATCCGGATTCGAAGAAAGCGCCGAAGGACGCCCCTTCGGAGCGAGTTGCCAGAACCGCTGCGCCGATCAGCAGGGCAACAAGAATGATCGCAAGAACATCACCGTCTGCCAGGGCAGCGACGATATTATCCGGAACTATGTTCAGGAATGTTCCGAGTGCGGTGAGGATGGCATCGAAAATGCCCCCCGATGCGTCTGGCACGGGGGCGGGGTCGGTGGTCCCAAAATCAATACCTTCGCCTGGCCGCATAATCGTGCCGACAATCAGCCCAATGATGTTGGCGAAGAATGTCGTCGCTAGATAAAGAATAAGCGTTTTGGCGCCCAGCGAGCCGAGGCGAGCCGGGTCACCCATAGCGATCACGCCAGAAACGAGCGTGAACATGATCAGAGGTACGATCAGCATCCGGATGAGGTCAATGAACAGCGCGCCAACAGGCCGGACCCAGGTCTCTAGCCAGACCGCGCCTGCTTCACCCATTGTGTTGGAAATCAGCAGGCCGAAGACGACCCCTAGGATCAGGGCAACAAGCACTCGCTGCCACAGCTTAATCTTGAACCACCAGCTCATGGAAATCCCCTCTCACGCGGCTTGCGCGCGTCAATCACATTCGGGGTGGCACACTAGTGGGTAGGACCGGAGGGTCAATCTTTGCGGCGCAACTGGCCGGCCAGGCGGGAGCTGAGGCCCCAGGCTGACATCACTAGGCCGACAATGCCGGCGATGCGCAGGAGGATCTGACTGTCGGCGCCCGCCATGAATTCCGCCCATGCCAGCAGCAGCGCTGCAACCAGGGCGGGACTGGCCAGGCGGATCCAGCTGACATCGTCATAGCCTTGGGCGCTGCGCACGGTGTCATTCGAAAACCAACCAAATGCAGAATGCGTTGATCGGCCTTCAAGCTTGGCGCGCCGCGGTAGCGGGTCGAGGGTTCTGTCCAAAAGTGACATGCCCTCATTGTACGGAATAATTATGACATCGCAAGGCGCCCGTTAACTGCCGTTAACGAACGCCTTTATGACAATTTCATGAACCCGTGTATTACCGGGTTTATGCTTCTGCGCGCATGACTGCGGCGACGGCATTGACTACGGCGCCGATACGGACGGCGGCCTGAACCTGGGTCGCGGTGACACCATGCTTGCGCAATTCAGCCTCGTGGGCGTCCATGCACATGCCGCAACCATTGATAGCCGAGACGGCCATGGACCACAGTTCGAAGTCGGCTTTCTCGACACCCGGAGCGCCGATGACGTTCATCCGCAGCTTCGCCGGCAGGGTCGAATATTCCTTGTTCGTCACCAGGTGCGCGAAACGGTAATAGACATTGTTCATGCCCATGATTGCGGACGCGGCCTGGGCCGCCTTGAGCGCTTCCGGGCTCAGCACGGCTTCAGCCTGGGCCTTGATCGCTGCAAGGGTCGTCGGCTCGCCGACAGCGTGGGCGGATGCGAGGAATGTGCCCCACTTTTTCTGATCGTCCAGCTCGGTCTCCCGGGCCAGGGAGGACAGGTTCAGCTTCAGGTCCTTGGCGTATTCAGGAAGCTGGTTCTTCAAATCGTCGAAGCTCATGGCATCGTCCTTTCGCAAGTAACTCGCAATCGCAATAAAGTCAGCCGATAAACCCCGGAACCGTTCCAGCGGGGGTGGCCGTAGGGTTCCGGGGTTTTACGGGACGCTCCGAAGGGGGGAGTGGAGCGCCCATTCTCGGAGCTCTTAGAGCGTGTCGCCGCCAACCGGGCGGTTGCACGGGCACAGCTCGTCCGTCTGCAGCGCATCGAGAACGCGCAGCGTGTCTTCCGGGTTGCGGCCGACATTCAGGTTGGTGACATAGACGTGCTGGATGACATTGTGCGGGTCGACGATGAAGGTCGCGCGGTAGGCAACGCCTTCCTCGGAGCGGATGCCGAGGCTGTCGATCAGGGAGCCGGTGGTGTCAGCGAACTGCCACATGCCGAGCTTGTCCAGGTCCGGATGCTCGCGGCGCCAGGCCAGCTTACAGAATTCATTGTCCGAGGAGCCGCCCATGACGACTGCATCACGATCGGCAAACTCTTCGGCCAGGTTAGCGAAGGCGACGATCTCGGTCGGGCAGACGAAGGTGAAGTCCTTCGGATAGAAGAAGATGACTTTCCACTTGCCTTCAAAGCTGTCCTGGTTGACCGGCTCAAAGGCCGACTCGCCGTTTTCTTCATGAGCGTTGAAGCCCGGCTTTACGCCAACAATTTCAAATTCAGGCAGTTTTTCGCCAATACCCAGCATGACATTCTCCGTTAGAAAAAAGCGGCCCGGAACGGACCGCAATTACGCGATGGCGGCGATATGCTGGGATGTGCGTAATTAATCAAATGGATTGTTTTTTTGATCTCCATAGGTCATGTCTATACCATGATCGCTCTCCCCACTCTGCGCCAATTGCAATTCCTCCTCGCCCTGACCGAGCACGGTAGTTTCAGCCGCGCCGCGCAGGCGGTTCACGTGACCCAGCCGACGCTGAGCGCAGCCATCAAGGAACTCGAGACGATACTGGGGACGACCCTGGTCGAGCGCGGTGCGCGCGGTGCGGTACTGACACCGGCCGGTACAGCTGTGGTCGAGCGGGCCCGGCGTGTCATGGCAGAAGCCGAGGACCTCGTGGTCGCTGCACAGGCCGCCGGCGAGCCGCTGTCCGGCTCGTTCAAGCTGGGTGTGATCCCGACTATTGCGCCCTTCTTGTTACCGCGGGTTCTGCCGCGGCTGCGTGAGCACTATGGCCGTCTCGAACTCTTCCTGCGTGAGGATTTGACCGCCCGGCTCTATGAAGCCTTGCGCGAGCGCCGTCTGGATGCCGCACTGATCGCCCTGCCCTATGACGCGCCGATGATTGAAAGCGTGTCCCTCGGCTCAGACGAGTTCTTGTTTGCCTGCGCGCCTGAACACCCGCTGGCTGACCAGGACAAGCTGGGGGCGGAGGATTTGCGCGGTGAAAGCCTGATGCTGCTCGAGGACGGTCACTGCCTGCGCGATCATGCGCTGTCGGCGTGCTCGGCTGGCGAGGCGCGGTCCGATTTCGCCGCGACCAGCCTGCATACTCTGGTGCAGATGGTGAAGTCCGGTCTCGGTGCGACCTTGTTGCCGAAAATGGCAGTTGATGCCGGCCTGGTCGATCAGATGGGCCTGGTGGTGAAGTCGTTCAATCCGCCGGTCGCCGGCCGCGAGATCGGGATTGCCTGGCGCAAAGGGTCTGCGCGTTCGGAGGAGGCGCGTCAGATCGGTGAGGAAATCCGCAAGCTGCTGACCGTCAGCGAACGGGGCTGACGGCGTCGAGGATCGGACCGAGGGTTTCCGGGTCGAGCAGTTTGAGCTTGTCGATGGGTCCCTGGATGTCGAACGGGTAGTCATCGAACTCGAGGCCGGGGTCATAGGCCGTCATCAGCACCACCCGCCCATTGAAGCCGGCCTCGGTCAGCTGCGGCAGGGTTTCAGAATAGTCGTTATAGGGCGGAATCCGCCGATCCAGAAAAACCAATGGATATTTGGCCGGGCCGGCTTCGATGAAGTCGCGCATGGTGGCGTGGCCAACGAATTCACAGCCGGATGAAACCTCGCTGCCAATCTCCGACAAAAGCACGACTTCGATCGGATCATCGTCCACAACGGCTATCAGTGTTTGGGCCAATAGATCAGACCTGTTCGACTTGGTTGAGTCGCGACTTTAGCCCTTCAATCAAATCGCTCAAGTTCACCGGCTTGGAAAAATGTCCGTCCACTCCGAGCGCGTCGAGACGCAGCCGTGTGGCCTCTGTGGCGTCTGCTGTGACCGCGAAGATCGGCACATTCCGGTCCGCTTTTCTCGACGCGCGGATGGTGCGCACCACTTCATCGCCAGACAGGACAGGCATTTGCAGGTCAACAAGGATGGCGTCGATCCCGCCCGCGCGCCAGATATCCAGCGCCAGTGCACCGTTTTCTGCGGTGACCGCCTTGAAGCCATCGAGCTCCAGCGCTTCGACCAGCAGGTCTCTGTTGTGGGCAATGTCCTCGACGACCAAAATGGTATTGGCCTGCTTGTCGCCTCTTGGGCGCAGGCTGACCAGATCGGCCGGCTTTGCCGGTTTTTTGGGGCGGCAGAAGCTCAGCGGGAGCTCAAACCAGAAGCAGGACCCCTCACCCTGGGTGCTGTCAAACCCGATCTCGCCATCATACAGGTTGATGATTTCCCGTGAGATCGCCAGGCCCAACCCGGCCCCGCCATGCTGCCGCGTGTTTGATGTATCGGCCTGGGTGAAGCGTTCGAACAATATCGCCCGCTTGTCGGCGGGAATGCCGATACCTGTATCGATGACCTCGAAGCGAAGCCGGTTGCTGGACCCTGCCAAGGCGCGGATCGTCACCGAGCCTTGATCGGTGAATTTGACGGCATTTCCGGCGAGATTGACCAGGACTTGCCGAATGCGCTTCTCATCGCCGGACGCGGTCCGGTCGACGGCCTTGTCGATATCGACATGTACAGCCAGACCCTTGGCTTGGGCCTGAGCCCGGATCGTGTCTGTTGCTGCATGCACCAGGTCGCTGATTTTGAACGGCTTGCGCTCCAGATCGACACGGCCCGACTCGATCCGTGATATGTCCAGCACGTCGTCGATCAGGCTGAGCAAGACCTCGCCGGACGAGAGAATGGTCTGGGTGTAGAACTCTTGCCGGTTGGACAGGTCGGACTTGCGCAGCAATTGCGCCATGCCCAGCACCCCATTGAGCGGGGTGCGGATTTCATGGCTGATATTGGCCAGGAATTGAGATTTTGCGGCATTCGCGGCTTCCGCCGCCCCGCGTTCCTCCTGCAATTGCTCGCGGAGCTGAATGTCCTCCGTGATGTCCCAGTTGCAGCCGATCATTTTCACCGGCTGGCCGTCGACCTCCATGACCCGGGCGGCGCCGCGCAGCCAGCGAATTTCGCCGTCCGGCCGGAGGATCCGGAACTCGGCGAAAAAGGGTTTGCGCTCATCCAGGGCTTCCTGGAACGCGGCATTGGAGGCGTCGACATCGTCGGGATGCAGCGTCGCTTCCCAGTCGGCATAGCTGAGGATTTTCCGTCCGGCGGCAGACCGAAGAGCTGGTATTGCCGCTCATCCCAGAACACGATGTCGTTGAGAAGGTCATAGTCCCAAACACCGATCTTCGAGGCCTCAAGGGCGATATCCAGGCGCTTTGATGCGACCTCCAGCTCGTGTCGCAGCGCGTCTTCCCGGCCCTTTGCCCGTTCAACGGCATAGGCGCTTGAAACCAAGCGCGGCTCGACGGTCTGAAAGACTTCGAGAACAGCCTCCGGGTCGCTAGGAGCATCCGACCAAAGTGCTGCAATCAGGCCAAAACATTTGCCATCGGCATGATTGAGGGGCATGCCGACATAGGAGTTGAGGTTGAACTCCCCCAGATCCGGATCGTCAGGGAAAGCCTGCTGCAATCCGCCGATTCGCAGGAATGGGCGATTGCCTTCGAATACTTCTGCGCAAGGAGTGCCGCGGAGCGGGTAGTTATAGGATGTCGCCTGGCCGCTGGAGTCATAGACCGCGTAGGCTTCCACCGGGGCGTCATGGCCGCGGATGCGGCTCACCAGAACCATGTTCGCGCCGGTGATTTCACCGACTGCGGTCACGAACTCCTGCAAATAGACCGATTCCGGCGTGGCAACGAGACGCAATGCGATGTCGCGAAGATAACGCTTGGCGACTCTACTCAGCGACCTGTCCATCGCTCTGCCTCCACAGCCGATTCGACTTGAAGCATAGCGAAATCAGAAGGCGGTAACGATGAATATTTAAACCGCAAGGTGCGGCGAAGTGTCAGAAGAGCTCAAGGACCTGTTCCGGCGGGCGGCCAATCATGGCCTTGTCACCGTGAATAACGACGGGACGCTCAATCAGGCGGGGATATTGCGTCATGGCATTGAGCAAGGCGTCTTCATCCTCAACCGCCTTCAGCCCCAGCTCACGATAATCGGCTTCGTTCTTGCGCAACCATTCATGCGCCGACGTGTAGCCCAGCTTGGCCATGACCTCGCGCAACTCGCCGATATTCGGCATGTCGGTCATGTATTCGCGAACTTCCAGTTCACCGCCGCGCGCTTCCAGCAAAGCCAAAGTCTGGCGCGATTTCGAGCAGCGCGGATTGTGCCAAATAATCGTTTTCGTCATTGTTTTTCCTTCGATCGGCGAGATGAAACCCGATTTCGGGGGCGCAAATCAAGCTTGCGCCTGCGTTTGGTGCGCCTAATCAAGCCTCAGGAATCATTGTCACTGCCATGCGCCAGCAGGGCCCGGGCGGCCTCGAGATGCAGGCGCTCGATCATGTCCCCGTCGAGCGAGATCACGCCCTTCCCGGCGTTTTCCGGTGCGGCGAAGGCGGCAACAATGCGAGCAGCCTGTTCAAGCTCGGCCGAGGTCGGACCAAAATAGAGATGCGACAGGTCGACCTGGTTCGGATGGATCAGGGATTTGCCGTCAAAGCCCAGACGGTGCCCCTGTTCGGCTTCAGCGCGAAAACCCTTCGGGTCCAGAAAATGATTATAGACCCCGTCGAGTGCATAAAGCCCGTTTGCGCGCGCTGCGCAGACAATCTGGACCAGGTGCGGCAGGAGTGCCTGCCGCTCTGCGTCGGTGAGGCAGCGCAGCTCCTTGGACAAGTCATTGGTGCCGGCGATCAGTCCGGCGAGGCCGGTGCCTGTCGCCGAAGCGATGCCGGCCAGATTCAGCAGGGCACGCGGGGTTTCGATCATGGCCCAGATCGGAATTGAAACGCCGTGTGAGTTGAGTGCCTGACGGGCTGAGTGCAAATTGCCGACCTGGTCGACCTTCGGCAGGATAATGGCATCGGCCCGGCAGGCGGCGCGAACATCGTCGGCCCCCCACGGCGTATCGAGATCGTTGATCCGCACGGCACGGATTGCCCCGGATGGCGCCCAGGTGGTCAATGCCTTGTCGACGGCCTCGCGCGCTTCGCTCTTTTCCTCCGGCCCGACGGCATCTTCTAGATCAAGGATCAGCATGTCGGCGCCCAGCCCCGCGGCCTTCTGGATGGCGCGTGGCTTGGAGGCCGGAACGAACAGGGCAGAGCGGATCAGGCGTTTCATGGGGGACTTTCCGGGATTGAGCGAAGCGCTATAGCATGAATTCCATGCCGATGGCGCTTCTGCTTTCCAGTCATGTCGCCGGATCCATGGTCGGTGGCGGCGTGGCCCAACGCGTGCTTAATGCCGCGAAGATCGACACCATGCTGGTGCCGACGGTTCTGTTCGGCCGCCATCCCGGCTGGGGAGACCCCGGCGGCGGGACGGTCGAGGGCGATGTTTTCCAGGGTGTTCTGTCCGGTATTGCCGATCAGGGCCTGTTGAGCCTGACCGATATTGTCCTGACCGGGTATTTCGCTGATGTCGGCCAGGTTTTCGACACTGCGGCGGTTATCGATGCGGTCCGCAAGGCCCCGCGCCAGCATGGCGGGGTTCAGGCCTTCACGCGTGAGCCCCTGACCATTGTCGACCCGATCATGGGCGATGCGCCCGGCGGACTTTATGTTCCGCCAGCCATTGCAGCGGCGATCAAGGATCAATTACTGCCCCGGGCCGACCTGATAACGCCCAATGCATTCGAACTTGGAGAGTTGACCGGTCGCAATCTCTCCGATCTGGCGTCCATGGTGCGGGCCGCTCATTCGCTGGAGCGACCGGTACTGGTCAGCTCGCTGCCGCGCCATGGCGAGATCGGGGTGATGTATGTCGACGCCGAAGAGGGCTGGCTGGTCACTCACCCGCGTTCGCCGAAAGCGCCAAACGGGACCGGTGACTTGCTGACGGCGAGTTTCGCTGCCCGGATACTGGCCGGAGATCCGCCAAAAGCCGCGCTTGAGCAGGCCACTGCCGCTACCGTCAGCGTTGTCATGCGCGCCAATGAATGGAATGCTCCGGAATTGCCCTTGGTCGCTGCGACCGATGTTCTGGCCGCCCCGCTTATCGAACTTGAAGCGCAGGCGTTGTGACCGCTTGAAGCTGCCTGCGGAACAGGCTAGCCCAGAGCCATGAGTACCGACACGCTTCCCGATATCCATGGAACGGTCGCGCCCGGCTTCGAGCATGTGCGTGATGTGTTTGCCAGCAATTGGCGCGAATTTGACGAAATCGGCGCCGGATTTGCCCTGCGCGTCGATGGCGAACGCGTCATCGACATCCACGCCGGCTGGGCCGACCGCAAGAAAACGCGGCCCTGGACAGCGGAAACCCTGATCCCGGTCTATTCTTCCGGCAAGGCGATCGCGGCGCTGGTCATCGCCAAGCTCGTCGATCGCGGCCTGCTGGATTACGAGGCGCCGGTCGCGGATTACTGGCCGGAATTTGCAGCAGGCGGGAAGTCCCGCGTCACAGTCGCCCAGGCGCTCTCGCACCAGGCCGGCCTGTCGGGCATAGCCGATGAAATGGATGCCGGAGACTGGTTCGACGCTGCCCTGATTGAGGACCGGCTGGCACGCCAGGTCCCGCTTTGGCCGCTGGGTGAGGGATCTGGGTATCATCCGGTGACCTTCGGCTTTATCGCTGATGCGCTGGCGCGCCGGACCGATGGCCGTTCCATCGGGGCCATCCTGCGTGAGGATATCTGTGGTCCCAAGGGGATCGATTTCCATGTTGGTCTGCCCGAGGAAGAGCATGCGCGTACAGCCGAGCATGCCATGCCGAAACAATTGCCCGATCTGGGTGAAATGAATCGCGCCACCGAGCTGGCTTTTCTCAAACCCTGGTCCTCGCCGGGCCGCCGCGGTGCCGCGGAATGGCGCAAGGCCGAATTCCCCGCTGCCAATGCCCATGCAACGGCGGGCGCCCTGGCCCGATTGATGTCGGTTTATGCTCTCGACGGCACGCTTGACGGTAAGCGTTTCCTGTCAGAAGCCACGCTGGATGCCTTGATGCGTGAACGGGTTAGCGGACCGGACCGGGTTCTGCCCTTCGACCTGTCCTTGGGCGCCGGTGTGATGCGCAATTCGCATGCCCGTTTATTCGGTCCGACGCCGGAAACCGTCGGCCACTCCGGCTGGGGCGGGTCGTGCACCTTTGCTGATCCGGTGAACCGTATGTCCGGTGCTTATGTGATGAACCGGCAGCAGCATTACCTGGCGGCGGATCCCCGCGCCGTGCGTTTGATCGAGGCAGCCTATAGCTGCCTCTAATCCACGCCTTCAGGATGTGCCTGTTTAGCCGGCAGGGGTTCTGTCAGCCAGGCCAGAGCCTTTTCGCGTGACGACATCACCCGAGTTTCAACCATCCAGTCTTTCGGATTGAGCGCGCTCCACAGGCTGGCAACAAAAAGGGCCAGTGCTGCATGGCAGACGATCGCCGTGCGCGGGTGTGCGCTGACGCGATGCGCCCGGTTCCAGGCCTTGAAAGTATCGCCATAGGCGATCAGCTCGGTTGGCAGGATGGATGTCAGGGCGGTGTCGAAGCCAAAGCTGGCGAGTAATTGCGTATCAGACCGCCAGCGCGGGTCGTTCGGCAGCTCGCTCATTGAATGGTACAATCCAGCGACCGTAATCCGTCCCGCCGTGGTCAGCTCCACCACATTGGCGTCGGGAAGGAAAGTCCACTGATACTGTGCCATACTCACCCCCGGCCGCCCCGAAAAAGCTGAGGCAGTTCTATAGCGTAATGCAACTATGCGTCAGGGCAAGTAAATAACTTAACGTGCAGGGAAGCGTCGTGTCAGCCATTCCAGCATGATGACATTGAGCATGTCGGGTTGCTCCCACATGGTCCAGTGCCCGCAGCCTTCGAGCGTATTGAATTCGACATCGCGGCACAGGGCCGGCATCCAGGCGGCCAGCTTGGGCGGCAGCATGAAATCGGCATCCGCCGACACCATCAGGCAGGGCATGGCCAGGCGGTGATCGACGCCGCCCATTCGTTCCCAATTGCTATCGAAGTTGCGGTACAGGTTGATACCGCCGGCGAAGCCGGATTTTCGATAGGCCTCGGCATAGACTTTCCGGTCCTCCGGCCCGACCACGATGCGGTCCTCGCTGCGGCCGGTGAACTCGCCGAACAGTTTCGGAATATGGGTGATACCGGGATAAAGACCCTCCAGCTCGTCGGCGGTTGGCGGCCGCCCGAACATGAAGGCGAAGAAGTCGTCTTCGCGTCCGGTGAACACGCCCTCGGCATAGCCTTCTTCCTGGAAGCGCAGGATGTAGTGGTCGGGGCCGCCCATCTCCATGAAGGCGGCGGTAGGCGGTTCCGAGCCGCGCGGCAGGTGCGGGGTGTTGACGCCGATCACGCCGGCGACGCGCTCCTTGGCCAGCATGGCGGCGTGCCAGACGATAATGCCGCCCCAGTCATGGCCGACAAACACTGCCGTTTCGTGGCCCAGCGCGTCCAGCAAGCCGGTCAGGTCAGCCACCAGCGTGTCCATGGTGTAGCTGGCGACATCGGTCGGGCAATCCGAGGCGCCGAAACCGCGCAAGTCCGGCACGATCACCCGATAGCCCGCATTGGCCAGCGGTTCGATCTGGTTCTTCCAGGAATAGGCGATCTCCGGCCAGCCATGGGCCAGCAGCAGTGGTTGACCATTCTCCGGTCCGGCAAGATGCACAGACAGGGTCACACCATTGGTCTTGATGCGCGTCGGAGCGGGAAAATCGGTCATAGGGCCTCCATTGGGCTGCGCAGTTGAGCCTTGTTGGCGGTCGCGCGCAAGCGGGTTACTCGCCGCCTGCCGGCCCCGGGCGGAGCTGCCGGCGCACCTGGCTCCAGGTGAACGCCGCGACGCCGGACCAGATCAGCGCAAACGTGATCATGTGTACGGTCGTGAAGGGTTCGCCGCCGATCACGCCGATGATGAATTGCAGGGTCGGCGCCGTGAATTGCATCACGCCCATGGTCGACAGGCGCAGGCCGCGCGCACCAATAATGTAGAACAGCAATGGCACGATGGTGACACCACCGCCGAGAAAGAGCAGGGCAGCCTCCTGCCAGCCATCAAAGAAATGCCCGCCGCCCTGCGCATGCAGCCAGATCAGCCCTATCATGGCGAAGGGCAGGATGAAGACGGTCTCCCAGAACAGGCCGATACGGCCATCAACCGCGACCGTCTTGCGCAGATAGCCATAGGCGGTAAAGGTGCTGGCGAGAAAAAGCGACAGCCAGGGCACCGTGCCCCCGGCAATGATCAGGGTCAGAACTCCCAGAGTCGCCAGGGCAATGGCTGCGATCCGCCAGCGCCCCAAGGGTTCTCTCAGGATCACGACACCCACCGCCACGCTCATCAGCGGGTTGATGTAATAGCCCAGGGAGGCCTGCAGAACCTGCTCATTGGTGACGGCGTAGATGAAGCCCCACCAATTGCACGAGATCAGGGCTGCTGTGAGGATCAGCGTGTAGAGCGCTTTGCGATTGCGGAAGACCTCGAACATCTCCCGCTGCTTGCTGGCGAAAAACAACACGCCGGCCAGGAGCGGCACGGCCCAGATCACCCGGTGCATGACGATTTCCAGCGCTGATGCGAAATCGACGAGCTGGAAGAAGAGCGGTGAAATACCCCAGAGCAGGTAAGCGGACAGGCCCGCCGCCATGGCGGGCCGGATATCCGTTTGTGGTGCTCCGCTCATCCCCGGGATTGCACTCTCAAAGCCTAGGCTTTGAGGTGACCCCGGTTGAGCAGCAGCTCGGCAATCTGCACGGCGTTGAGGGCGGCGCCTTTGCGCAGATTGTCTGCCACCACCCAGAGCGCCAGGCCGTTTTCGACGGTCGGGTCTTCCCGGACACGAGAGACGAAGGTGGCGAATTCGCCGACGCTTTCGACCGGCGTGACATAGCCCTCATCATCCTGCTTATCGACGACCAGCAGGCCCGGGCTGGACCGCAATAGATCGCGGGCCTCATCAGCGCTGAGCTCGTTGTCCAGTTCAAGGTGGGCGGCGATGGAGTGGCCGACAAACACCGGTACGCGCACGCAGGTGGCGAAAAGCTTGATCGATGGGTCGAGGATTTTCTTGGTCTCGACCACCATTTTCCACTCTTCCTTGGTGGCGCCGTCTTCCATGAACACATCAATATGCGGGATGACGTTGAAGGCGATCTGCTTGGTGAAAGCGTCCGGGTCGACGCTGTCATTGACGTAGATGCCCTTGGTCTGCGTCCACAACTCGTCCATCGCTGCCTGGCCGGCGCCCGACACAGACTGGTAAGTGGCACAGGACACGCGCTTGATCCCGGCCCGGTCGTGGATCGGCTTGAGAGCGACCATGAGCTGGATGGTTGAGCAATTCGGGTTGGCGATGATCTTCTTGGCGGCAAAACCGTCGACCGCATCCGGATTGACCTCGGGTACGATCAGCGGGACGTCCGGGTCGGTCCGCCAGGCCGAGGAATTGTCGATGACAATGGCGCCGGCTGCAGCGATTTTCGGAGCCCAGCTCTTGGAGACATCGCCGCCTGCTGACATCAGGACGAGATCGACTTGAGAAAAGTCAAACGTTTCAGCGTCTTTGCATGTCAGGGCCTTCTCGCCATAGGACACTTCAACGCCCATGGATTTACGGCTGGCGAGGGCGAAGACCTCTTCGGCCGGAAACAGGCGTTCGGCGAGAATTTCCAGGATTTCCTTACCCACAGCGCCGGTGGCGCCGAAAACGGCGACTTTCAGTGACATAGATGTGTCCTTCCTTCACGCGGCGATGAGCCGCCGCGTGTTTCACCCCGGAGATAGCGACTTAAGGGCGCTGGGGCTAGCTCCCGCCCTGCATCTTTCGCCAGGCTCGCCAGGCAATCAGTCCGACCAGCAGGAGGGCGATGAGTTCCAGTGCATTGGATCCGAAAATCAGCGGCCGGGTCAGTCGTTCCATCACCCCCCAGGAGCCGCCGAAGGATGTATCGCCCTGGCGATGAAAACCGATATAGACCGCCACGAACACGATCAGCGCCGCACCGAAACCGGCAAGGCGGATCATGGCGGCGGGGTCGAGCCCGCGCCGGTCCTGGTCGCGCTGTTTTTCGCGGGCCCGCAAGGTGCGTTCGAGCAGACGGCGGCGTCTCATGGCGTGTCCCCGGTCTCGCCGGCATCGCCCCCGAAGGCGTCCAGCGCGCGATCTGCGTCGCTTTCCTGCAGGCTGCACTGGGCGACGGGTGTGCGGAAGGAGGTCGTTGCGGAGTTATTCCAGCAGGCGCCATTGATCGCGCAGTAGCAGATGTCGATTTGCAGATCGCGGATCAGCGTCGCCATGCCCGGGCCAATGCCTTCGCCTTCAAAGCGGAAAGCGTTGACGATGTCGCCGACCGACATCACCGATTGGGTCAGCGAGGTGGTGGAGGAGGAGGACATCAGCTCCCGCGTACCGCTCAACTCCATCAGCTCCAAAGGCTCGATTTCGCCATGCTCGGGATGGGACAGGCGGAATTCATGGATGAAAGCCGGCCCCATGCCCTTATTGGCCACATCCAGAGCCATCAAATCTTCCCTCAGAGAGATGGTCAGATCGACATAGGGCCACACACTGGCATCGAACTGCCGGTCAGAGGACCGCATCTCCATGAAGGCAAAGAACATGGCGAGGGCAGACATGCCCAGCGCGGCGGCAGAAAGAAGATACTGATTTCGATCGTGACGCGTCATATTGAGATCCGGTCAATGCGAATGGGCAGCTCTCGTAGCAATATATAATAGTTTCATTTGCCAGTGCGCGAAAAACCTGCGCATATCGCCGGAACGGGCGGCCCTTTGGCCGGACGGAATACTGATTGCCTGCCCCGGGCTGCGCGTGTGCTGTTTGCGCTCCGGTTTGAATGACTTCAGCCTTCCCCGACTTCCACGTCCGTACTGCCCCGCCGGGACGCCGGTGGGTATCGCATATTTCGCCCGGACGCGGCGCACATCAGGGAAGGTATCCCACCATGGCCAACGGTACGGTCAAATTCTTCAACCAGAGCAAAGGCTTTGGCTTTATTACCCCGGACGAGGGCGGCGCTGACGTCTTCGTGCACATCACTGCAGTCCAGGCTTCCGGTCTTCCGGGTCTTGATGACGGCCAGAAAGTCACCTTCGAAACCGAGCCCGATCGTCGTGGCAAGGGCCCGAAGGCCGTCAATCTCCAGCTCGCTGACTAAGCGATAAGCTGATTGACCGACAAGGCGCGCTGCAGGCAACTGCGGCGCGCTTTTTCTTTGCCGGAAGACTAATCGCCGGCCAACGCGTCGCGAACGTCGACGGCAGTGGCCGGGAAATCGGTGAACACACCGTCGGCGCCAAGCCGGTAAATCCATTCCAGTTCCGTCGCCGCATCCACGCCGGGTGCAACCGGTTGGTCATCCCGGAAGGTCCAGGGATGCACACTCAGCCCGAGCGCATGGGCCTCGGCGATAAAGCCGGTATCGCTGCCGTCGGGACCCATCACCAAGGATTTGGCCGGACCGACGCCATCGGCGAAGGCGGCCATGTCGGCGAGAGAAACGGTCGGGACCAGCGGGCCAGCGCTGGGGTCGAGTTCAGCCATCGGAAAAACCAGCATCAGGAGTGGGGTGTCGACCTCCTCGTTGAGGCGGGCCAGGAAACCCGGCTCAAAGCATTGGATACTGGTCGCAGCGCCAACCCCGTCCAGTCCGCGTTGGCGCAGAATGCGCACCAATTCCGGACCGGGATCGAGCCCGATCGAGACGAAATGCCCCGGGGATTTGACCTCCGGCTCGGTTGCCACTCCGGCCTGCGCGGCAAGGTCCAGAACCTCTTCAAACGTCGGGATCAGGAATTGGTCGTTGAAGTCCTGGGGCCGGTCCGCCCGCGGTTGCCGGGCCCGCAGGGTCCGCAGTTCGGCGAGGGTGAAGTCCTCAACCCACCAGTCATCGCGATCGCCCTGCACGCGGCGGCGATCTGCAAATTCCGGCCTGTCGGAGATATTGGTCGTGGTCGAGAGGTAGCGATCGTGCCGGGCGACCAGGACCCCATCTGCCGTCATGACCAGGTCGGGCTCGATAATGTCGGCGCCCTGCTCGATCGCCAGGCTGTAGGCCTCCAGCGTATGCTCTGGAAGGTCGCCGCTGGCTCCGCGATGGGCGATCACCAGTGTGGGATTGCCGGACAGCGTGTTCCACTGAAAAGGCTCAGCTTGTTCAACGGGTTGTGTGCAGGCCGTCAGGATGATTGCGGCTAGTCCGATGCCGATGAGCCGGTGATGCATGCGGTTCCCCTCGCTGATCCGGCGGCAATCTAGACCGTGCCGGTTGTCAGCGGGAGAGGGAAAATGTGATCAGGCGAAAAACCCGGACAAACCGGCGATAAGTGCCTCTCCGGCGCCACCGAAAAGTCCGCCCATCCAGGCCCCGCTTGCACCAGCCGCGCTCAGACCGAGAGCCGTGATCATGCGGTGACGCATCACCCAGCTCGTGACCGAACGCGCGGTGTTGAACACGGCCGGCGCGCCGAACATGCTGACGCTGCCGCCGATAACGAGTGCAGTCGCCAATGACACCAATGCGGTTTGTACTTCATGCGGAAGTGTGTCCATCTTAGCCTCCCCACGCCGCGCCGTTTCCTGCGCCGCGGCTTTGTCCAAACTGAAAAGACGCGGCGACACTAATTCATGCAGGCTGACCTTACCCTGACCATCGCGGTCATCGCCGGTTCAGGCATCGCCGCGCAATGGCTCGCCTGGCGTCTGCGTTGGCCTTCCATCGTCCTGATGATGGGGGCGGGGCTGTTGCTCGGCCCCTATGCCAGCCTCGTTCTGGGGCAGCCGCTGCTCGATCCCGCTGCCAGTTTTGGTGAGTATCTGCGCCCGATGATCGCCCTGGCCGTCGCGGTGATCCTGTTCGAGGGCGGTATCACACTGAATTTTCGCGAGTTGCGGGATGTTTCGGCTCCGGTCCGTCGGATGGTCTTCCTGGGTTTCCCGCTCGGTTGGGGGCTGACCACTGCGGCCCTGCACCTGGTCGGCGGAATGGCGCTCGACCTTGCTGCCATGATCGGGGCCTTGCTGACGACGACAGGGCCTACCGTCGTTCTTCCCCTTTTGCGTCAGGCCAAACTCCCCCCGCGCATTGCCGCGGTTTTGAAATGGGAGGGCATCGTCAACGACCCGATCGGGGCCCTGGCGGCGGTCTTCATTTTTGAAGCCGTGCGCCAGACTGCGCTGGGCCATGACTGGGCCGTCGCGGCCGGATTCCTGGCCCTGGGCGCCCTTATCGGGGCCATTCTTGGCTTTGCCTCCGGTTTTTCGCTCTCCCAGGCCTTCCGCCGTGGCTGGGTGCCTGAGCCCATGAAGGCGCCGATGGTGCTGGCTGCGGTCCTGGTCTGTTACGCCGCCGCAGAGACCTTGGCGGATGAAACCGGACTCGCGGCCGTGGCCATTTTCGGCTTGGTCGTCGCCAATTCACGCTTGGCCTCGATCGAGGAAATGCGACGTTTCAAGGAAGGCATTGCGGCCATTCTCGTGGCCAGTGTCTTTGTCGTGCTTGCAGCCAGTCTCGCGCCTTCTGACCTACTCGCCCTGAATTGGCAACATGCTGCCTTTATTGCAGTATTCATGCTGATTGTCAGGCCTTTGTCAGTATTATTGGCGACTGTTGGATCGGGGCTGGACTGGCGCGAGACCGCCTTTGTCGGCCTGATCGGACCGCGCGGCGTGGTCGCCGCCGCAGCAGCCGGTCACCTCGCAGCCACGCTGGTCGATGCCGGCCGGACGGACGCCGCCATCCTCGCACCGCTCGTGTTTGCGACCATTTTCGCCAGCGTTCTCGGATGCGGTTTCGCTGTGCAGCCCTTGGCCAAGGCCCTGAAACTTTCCACTGACGGACCTGACCGCCTGCTCATTGTCGGCGCCAATCCTTGGACATTAGGCCTGGCCGATGCCCTCAAAAGCGCCGATGTCCCCGTCACCATTGCCGATACCGGCTGGCGCCGCCTGCGCTCGGCACGTCTGGCCGGTCATGATGTCTATTACGGCGAGGTCCTGTCAGAGACCGCTGATTGGCGGCTCGAACCGGCGCGTTTCTCGGCTCTGCTCGCCGCTAGCCCGAATGATGCCTATAACGCGCTGGTTTGCGTGGAGTACTCGCCGGAGCTGGGCCGTAGCCACGTTTTCCAGCTCTCCGGTGTGGATGCGGAAGACAGCGATAATCGTGAGAGCGAGGATCCACGGGCCATTGTCTACACGGCACGCGGACGCACGCTGATCCGTCGCGGACGCGGTTATGAAAGCCTGACGCGGGACTGGTGGGGCGGCTGGCGCTTCAAGGCGACCAAGCTCAGCGAAACCTACACCATGGAAGACTGCCTGGCTGACGCCAACGGAGCCGGCGATCTCATCCTCGCGCGCATGCCCAATGGCCGTTTTGCCATGCTTGGGCCGGGCAAGGAGCCGCCGGCCGGGCCCGGTACCGTCATTATCCGGTTCGCACCGCCCGAGGCGGCTGAGGCGGTCGAGGCTTAATAGACCGGGTCGTCTCCGGGCTGGCTGCCGCCCGGCGCCGCTGCGCCGCAATAGGGCCAATTGCCAGCATTCGGATCGCCATTCGGGCAAACCGCGTCGGTGCCGTCGTAGATCGCCATGCAGCCGGTCAGGCTTGCCGCACCGATCAGGGCGGCGAGGACCAGAAATGAACGCTTGATGGTCATGATGATGTCCCTCTCTGTGTCCATGGTGGCGCCGGATGGTCGAGAGGGCAAGCGCGAAAGCGCGTGATTCATGGCGAATTAACCCCGATTGGCCAGTTTGAAACCTTCGGTTTTCGTCGGGGACTACGCATGCCGCGCTCAGCCAATACCGCCCGTCCGCAACGGCGCCGCCCGGTGACGCCGCGCCGGCGCAAGCCGCGCCGGTCAAAGGGTGGATTCGGCTGGTTCAAGGCGTTTTTTGTCCTCGGTGCTGCGGCTGGCCTCGTCCTGGCGGTCTGGCTTGTTCTGATCGCCCGCGACCTGCCGGACACGTCCGGTCTCGCCGATGTCGAGCGCACCGCCGCAATCAGCTTCTATGATCAGACCGGTCGCTTGATTGCCCGCCGGGGGTCAGCCCATGGCCGGGCCGCGACGATTGATGAAATCCCGCCAGCTCTGGTCGATGCCGTTCTCGCCGTCGAAGACCGGCGTTTCTATGGCCATTTCGGTGTTGATGTGATCGGCACCGGGCGCGCGCTGCTGGCCAATTTGCGGGCCGGCCGCGTGGTCCAGGGCGGATCAACCCTGACCCAGCAATTGGCCAAGAATCTGTTCTTGACGCCGGAACGCACCCTGCGCCGCAAAGTGCAGGAGGTCCTGCTCGCATTCTGGCTCGAGAGCCGTTTCAGCAAGGATGAAATTCTCGAGCTATACCTCAACCGGGTCTATTTCGGCGGCGGCGCCTGGGGCGTCGAAGCGGCTTCTGCGCGTTACTTCGGCAAGACCGTATCCGAGCTCAATCTCGGCGAGTCGGCGCTGCTTGCCGGTCTGCTCAAAGCCCCGTCCCGCTATAGCCCCGTCAATGATGCTGATCGGGCCGCCGCCCGTGCCACCGTGGTGCTCGACCTGATGGAGCAAACCGGGCGTATCACACCGCAGGAACGTATCGATGCGGCCTCAACGCCGATCCGAGTATCGCGCGGTGCCTCGAGCCCTGGGGCTCAGTACTTCATTGACTGGATTGCGCCGCAGGTGCGGGAGCTGGCGGGGCCGGATCATGGTGATTTGCGGGTGACCACCACGTTGGACATCGTAGCCCAGCGGGCCGCCGAACAATCCCTGGCCCGCACCATGGCAAATCCGGACACCGCCCGCGGGGCAAGCGAGGCGGCACTGGTCTCCCTGGCCCATGACGGCGCGGTCCGAGCGATGGTCGGTGGGCGCAGCTATACGGCATCGCAGTTCAATCGCGCCGTGTTGGCGCAACGTCAGCCCGGTTCGGCCTTCAAAGCTTTCGTTTATGCGTCCGCCTTCGAAGCCGGTTTGACACCGGACGATATCCGGTCGGATACGCCGGTCGCTGTCGGCGACTGGGCTCCGGCCAATTACAATGGCGAATACCGCGGGGATATCACGCTGCGCGAGGCCTTTGCCCGCTCCTCCAACGCAGTCGCTGTGCGTATCGCTGAGGAAACCGGTCGCGGGCATATTGCACGCCTGGCCACCCGCCTGGGCATCGAAAGCCGCTTGCGCGTTGACCGCTCGCTGGCGCTGGGTGCCTACGAGGTCAATCCGCTGGAGATGGCCGGGGCTTATGCAGCTTTTGCCAACGGGGGTTATCGCGCTGAACCGCATGGTATCTTGCTGATCGAGGACCGGAGTGGCGCAGTTGTTTATGAGGCCCAGCCGGTCGGCCATGAGCGGGTGCTCGATGACCGGACCTACGCCCGCATGCGCCAGCTCTTCAGCTCGGTTGTGAGTTGGGGTACCGGCCGGAACGCCCAGGCCGGGGGGCTGACCGAGGGTGGCAAGACAGGCACGACCAACGAGTTCAGGGATGCCTGGTTCGCCGGTTTTGGCGGCGAGCTGGTCACGGTTGTCTGGGTCGGTAATGATGATAATGCGCCAACCGAGCGCGCCACCGGTGGCGGGCCGCCGGCCTCGATCTATGCCGGTTTCGTCACGGCCGCACCGCAATACGGGCTCGCATCCGACCCGGCCGGTGCGCCGCTTGCCCTGATGCCGGAGGCGGTCGAACCGGACCAGCCGGTATCCGAGATCGTCGCAGAACCACCGGAAGCGGAGGAGCGTGACCCGATCGCTGCTTTCCTGGCCGGGCTCGGCGGGGATTAAACCAGGCTCAAGCGTTTTCGTGTCTGGCCTTACTGTTTTGAAGCCGTTAGTTATTTCGCCAACGATTTCAACAGGGGGTTGCTTGTGCGCGTATTCGATCAGTTTCTCATGGCCGGTTCGGCCTGCCTTGTTCTGGCGTCTGCAGGATGGACTCAAACAGAACCGTCTCGCAGCGAGGCCCTGGCCGCCATGGCTGCGATCGAACTCGATCAATCCCGTCCAGGCGTTCTGAGTTTTGAAGGCTCACGTTTCGAGAGCGGCAGCGTCATCCTCTCCGGCGTGGTGATCCATAATACCGGTTTTGATGAAGCGGAGCGCGATGCCAAGGGGCAGCCGGTCAATGACAACCCCTATCTCGGCGCCGACATGCATATCGAGGAATTGCGCTTCGACAGCCCTCGCTTGGGTGCTGGCGACAGCTTCTTGCTCGATGGCCTGACCCTGTCCGGTTTTGCCCTGTCAGGGCATGACAGTGATGCCGTCCTCAGCCTCGAGACCCTGCGTATTGATGCTCCGAACCCGGCACTGGCCGCTGCGATCGGTGAAGTCCTGCGTACGCCGCGCGTTGGCGGAGGCGGTGATGATCTCGAGCTCGACGGGATTTCTGCCGGCGAGGTGGTGTTTTCCGGCTTCGAAATGGCGGGCGTAGACCCCGACGGAACCGATGTGCGCATGAGCATCGAGGATGTGCGCTGGTCCTATGATGCGGATGCCGCATCGAGCCGCTTCGTGCTGCGCGACTGGAGTGTCGACACGGTCACGGCGAACAGCGCCACACTGGATTTCAATGCCGGCGAAGTCCGTCTCGAGGGCATCGATATCGATACCCTCACCTCCTGGGGTGATTTTGCGCAGGAAGATGACCAGTCCGGCTTTGTTGAAGCCTATTTCCAGACCATGATGCTGCAGCCGGGTGAGCTCTACCAGCTGCTCAATATCCGCGATGTCGCGATGACGATGAGTGGTGTCGAGCTGGCGCTGGACGCGTTGACCGTCAGCAATGAAGTCAATGGCAATATCACCCGGTCGCGGACCCGTATGAACGGTCTCAGCCTTGTGCCGGATGCGGCGAACAAGCAGGGCGCGGAGGTCGCCACGGGCCTTGCCCAGATGGGCTATGAACAGATCTCTCTGCAGGCCGAGTTCAACACCTATTTCGACGCCGAGAACGGGCGCATCTGGACCGAGGGCGATAACTACTACCGGCTCGAGGACGGTTTCCGCCTCGATATCGTGTCCGACACGTCCGGCTATGACCAGTTGTCACAAATCATGGCGATTGCCGCCGAGGCTGACCGGGACGATCCCGCGGTCAGCCAAGCGATCGGCCAGGACGTGCTCAGTGCGCTCCGTATCCAGGAACTGGCGGTGACCTTGAGCGATGAAAGCCTGCTGGCGCGGGTCGTTGCCCGTATGAGCGAGGACCAGCAAATGCCCGAGGCGGATGCACGGGCCCAGCTTGCCGGGGCTGCCGGGCTGATGGCGCTGGGCATGACCCAGTCGCTGGGACCGGAATTCGGCATGCAGGCCAATCGCGCCTTGATGGGCTTTATCCAGCAGGGCGGGTCGCTGACTGTGCGCGTTGCACCTGAGGGCGAGCCCAGCATCATGGACATGCTGGTTCCGGACGCGAAGACAGGCGGTCTCAATGCGGATGCGATGGGCCTGTCAGTGACCCATACGCCTCCGTCGAATTAGGACTTGCGGCCGGCCAGGGCCTGTGCGCCCTGCTCGTCCCAGAAACCGCGCATTTTCGGCGCGATATGCTCGCGGAAACGACGCCCGTTGAAGACGCCATAGTGACCGACTGAGGGCTGAATCCAGTCCATTTGCAGCGCGTCCGGCAGGCTCGAGCACAAATCGTGTGCCGCCTGGGTCTGGCCGATACCGGAGATGTCGTCCTTCTCGCCTTCCACGGTCAGCAGGGCCACGTCCTTGATGGCCGCGGTGTCGACCCGGCGGCCGTGGACTTCCTGCTCGCCCTTGGCCAGCTTATGGTCCTGGAAGACGTCCTTGATGGTCTGCAGGTAGAATTCCTCCGACAAATCCATCACGGCGAGATACTCATCGTAGAAAGTGCGGTGTTTTTCCGCGCTGTCGCCATCACCTTCAACGAGGTGATTGTAGAAATTCCAGTGCGCATCGACATGGCGGTCGAGATTCATATTCATGAAGCCCGCCAGCTGCAGGAAGCCCGGATAGACCCGGCGCAGCGCGCCCGGATTGGGCGCCGGCACGGTATGGATCAGGTTTTTGGCAAACCAGTCATAGGGTTTTTCTTCCGCCAGCTTGTTCGGCACGGTCGGCGATTTTCGCGTATCGATCGGCGAGCCCATGAAGGTCATCGAGGCCGGCCGGTTCGGATCATTGTCTTCCGACATCAGGGCAATGGCGGCGAGGGTCGGCGGGCCGGGCTGGCAGACGGCAACCACGTGCACATCCGGCCCCAGAAGGGCGATCATCTTGCGCACATAGCTGGTGAAATCATCGAGATCGAAACGACCATCGGCCAGCGACACCATGCGGGCATCCTGCCAGTCGGTGATATAGACCTCGCTATCCGGCAGGAAGGTCTCGACCGTACCGCGCAGAAGCGTGGCGTAGTGGCCGGACATCGGTGCAACGAAGAGGACTTTGCGGTCCTTTTTCGGACCGCGAATGGCATCCAGCATTTCGTGGTCGCGGCGGAAGTGCAGCAGGTCACACCAGGGTTCCGACCATACCACTTCTTCACGGACCGGGACGCGGTGACCTTCCACGACGGTATGGTCCAGCATCCATTCCGGCTTGCCGTAACGGCGGGTGACGCTCTCGAACAGTTCAGCGGCTGCGGCCATGGTCCGCCCGGCGACGGTATCGCCCATCGGGTTCCACGGTGCCCGGATCATGCGGCGGGTCGCATTGGCAGCGGCACGCCACGGCGTCATCGCCATCCGGTTCATTTCATACATGCTGTAGAGCATAAAGCCTCCAGGGCGCAGCCGGCGGAATTATCGGTCCGTCAGGATGCACCTTCTTCCTCAAGGAAGTCTTTCAACCCTTGCGCCACGGTTTCAGGGTCGGTGCCGTGGGCGAAGATGTTGTAGAACTTACCTTCAAAATCCATGAAATAGATGATGGACGAATGATCCATCAGATAGTCGTCGCCTTCGCCGGAGCGGCGATAGGCCACACGATATTCTCCGGCCGCGGCAGCGACCTGTTCTTCCGTGCCGGTCAGCCCGACGAGATTATCCGGAAAGGCCGGCGAGGCGACATATTGTGCCATCTGCTCAACCGTATCCCGCTCCGGGTCGATCGAGATCAGCATGGGCTGGAAATGGGACCGCTCTTCCTCGGTCAGCCGGTCCAGGGCCAGATCCATGATCTGAAGAGAGAACGGGCAGACGTCAGGGCAATAGGTGAAGCCGAAATAGATCAGCATCGCCTTGCCGCGGAAATCCTCGTCGGTCACCGTCTCGCCGAGATGGTTGACCAGGGTGAATGGACCGCCGATATCGGCTTCGCCCGAGACCCGGACCGGAGCGGGCCGGTCGACCCGGTCGCCACCCTCCATGGCCATCAGGGTGAAGAAGGTCAGCATCATGACCATCGGGGCGGCGAGGACCAGCCAAACCCAGGCGCGCTCGCGGACCATACCGCTGAGAAATCGGCCAAAAGCCGACCCCTGCTTGTCACCATTGTCGGACATTGAAACTCCATGAACTGTTCGCCCGCCGGCGAAGCATGATATGCGAGGTCCCCGCGCACGCATGCTGCGGGTGCGAAACTATGGTCGGCGAGTTGATATGTCCATCAAGTATGACGGATTTGTGCAGGGTTTCTTATGAGTGATGCGGACTGGGACCCCTATGGCGGGGACGCACATCTGACACCGGTCTTTGGCCGTTTGCGCTTGCGCACGCTGGTCATGTTGCGCTGGCTGGCCGTGACCGGACAGACGCTGACCGTGCTCAGCGTGCATTTCATTCTCGGCTTTGAATTGCCGCTCGGCTTCTGCCTCGGCGTCATTATTGCCAGTGCCTGGATCAATACCTGGCTGACCCTTTCGGTGCGGCCGCAGCAATTTGCCAAGGACTGGCAGGCCTTCGCCCAGCTCGTCTATGACGTGGTCCAGCTCTGTGCCCTGCTGATGCTGACCGGGGGGCTGCAGAACCCGTTCGTGGTCATGCTCGCCGCCCCCGTGACGATTGCCGTCGCCGCCCTGCCGCCGCGCTGGTCCCTGGCGATCGCCCTTATCGCCATGCTGGGAACCGGAGCGATGTGGCTGTGGAGCCTGCCGCTGCCCTGGATCGACGGCGAACCGCTAAACCTGCCGGCTTTCTATATTGTCGGTCTTTGGTCGGCGATCTTCATCGCCGTGGCCTTCACCGCGGTTTACTCCTGGCGTGTGAGCCGCGAAGGGCGCTCCATGGCGACGGCCCTGGCCGCGACCCAGAGCGTATTGTCGCGGGAACAGCGGCTGTCTGCCCTCGGAGCGCTCGCCGCGGCAGCTGCCCATGAGCTGGGTACGCCCCTGGCCACCATCCAGCTGACCGCCAAGGAAATGCTGCGCGAGCTGCAGGATAACGACCTTCTGCGCGAGGATGCGGAATTGCTCGTCACCCAGGCCCGCCGCTGCCGGGACATTCTCAAGCGATTGAGCCAGGAGCGTACCGCCTCCGACCAGCGCCATGATCGCGTCGAGTTCCTGGCCGCACTTGAAGAAGCGGCAGCCCCCCTGCGCGGGCTTGGGCCCATGGTCGATGTTCACCTGGCTCAGCCGGGCAGCGCCTCGGCGACATCTGAGCCGGTTCTGCGGCGCATGCCGGAGCTTCTCTATGGCGTTGGCAATTTCATCGAGAATGCCGTCGATTTTGCCGAAACCCGTGTCGTGGTGGAGGGCAGCTGGGATGATGATTACATCATGATCGGGATCGAGGACGATGGAGCGGGCTTTTCGCTCGAAATTCTTTCCAAGATCGGAGAGCCCTATGTCACCTCCCGGTCCGGTACGCCGGGTCAGGGCGGCCTCGGCCTGGGTGTGTTTATTGCCAAGACCATGATTGAAAAAACCGGCGGTGAGGTCAGTTTCGACAATGCGGGCAGCCAGGGCGGCGCTGTTGTGCGTGTGCGTTGGCCGCGCAAACAGGTAGAGGCGGCGCCGATTGTTCGCTAGGAGAGAAGCGCACAAGCCGCCGTCATCGGACGGTCGTTGTTGCAAGTGCGATTGAAAACGAGGGTTTGAGTGTGAGCGATATCGAATTCGAGCTTCCCGAAGACAAGACTCTGATGATCCTGGACGATGATGCGCCGTTCCGGACGCGCCTCGGCCGGGCCATGACAGGCCGTGGCTTTGTCGTTTCAGCAGTCGGAACCGTCGATGAAGCCCGTGAGATCGCGCGCTCCAACCCGCCGGCCTTTGCTGTTCTCGACCTTCGCCTGGAAGACGGTGACGGGCTGGAAGTCGTCAAAGCCCTGCATGCTTCTCGCCCGGACTGCCGTGTCGTTATGCTGACCGGTTACGGCAATATCGCCACCGCGGTTGCGGCGGTGAAGGCTGGTGCGGTGGATTACATGTCCAAGCCTGCCGACGCAGACGATATTATCAAAGCCTTGCTGGCCCATCCGGATGACAAGCCGGAGCCGCCGGAAAACCCGATGTCGGCCGATCGCGTCCGCTGGGAACATATCCAGCGGGTGTTCGAATTATGCGATCATAACGTCTCGGAGACGGCACGCCGTCTCAACATGCACCGCCGTACGCTGCAGCGTATCCTGGCCAAGCGGGCACCGCGCTAATTCGTTTCCGCGTCCTCGGCAAAGGCAAACCCGTATACCGGCCCGCCATCGGCGCCCTGGACGATGGCCATGGTCTTCAGGCTGCGATAGCTCTCGCCGGCGAATTCCGCGGATCCGCCGTCCCAGCGGCCGATATGGGTCAGGCTTTTGACCATGTTGTAGTGAAGCATCTCGGTTCCGGCATTTTCGCCGGCTTCGATGTCGACGGTCGCCCAGCCGGGGGCGTATGAGACCAGCCAGACGTCCAGCGGCTCTTCTGGCGCCTCGCCGTCAATATTGACCACGAAGGAGCCGAACGGGCCGTCGCTGATCGATATCTCCGGCGTGTAGGGCATAGCGGTCAGGCGCTGCTCGACGGCATCGGCGACCTTGTCCTCATTCCAGCCCGGCGCATTGATGGCGCCATCGACAACGAATTGCGGCGTATAGAGCCGGTTGATGCCCAGGCGCGGCAGATAGGCGCGTTGGCGGGTCACATATTCCGGCCGGGCATAGGTGTCGGTCCAGCCATACATGTCCCAGTAGGACACGCCGAAGGCCAGGACAAAGACATTCTCACGCTGGTCGAGTTCGCCGAGATAGCGATTGGCATCCGGGCACAGGCCGCATCCCTGGCTGGTGAACAGTTCGACCAGGACCGGGCGCGTTTCGGTGGGCTCGTCACAGGACGCCGTACCGGCGGTGGCGGCGGACGGCATGACCAGCATGAGGGCAAGGACTAAGGCGGCATACATACGCATGCCGCCTAGATAAGCATCCCAGCCCGTGTCGGCCAATCACTTGGCTGTGACACGGGCGGGAGGAATGTGTCCTGTGCGTTAGTCCCGGGCAAGATTGCGCAGGACATAGTGCAGGATCCCGCCGTGGCGGAAGTATTCCAGCTCATTATCGGTATCGATGCGGGCCCGGGCCGGAGCGGACTTCCGGGTGCCATCCGGGAAGGTGATTTCCACGGTCATCGAGCAACGCGGTTCCAGTTCCGAGACGCCCTTGATGGTCACGGTCTCATCGCCCTTCATGCCGAGGCCTTCCCAGGATACGCCGTCCTCGAACTGTAGCGGCAATACGCCCATCCCGATCAGGTTGGAGCGGTGAATACGCTCAAAGCTCTCGGCGATAACCGCCTTGACCCCCAGAAGGCGCGATCCTTTGGCCGCCCAGTCACGCGATGAACCGGTGCCGTATTCCTTGCCGCCGAAAACGACGAGCGGCGTTCCTTCCGCCTTGTAGGCCATGCAGGCATCAAAAATATCGACCTGCTTGCCGTCCTTGAGCGTGTAGCCCCCCTCGACGCCATCGAGCATTTTGTTCTTGATGCGAATATTGGCGAAGGTGCCGCGCATCATCACCTCGTGATTGCCGCGGCGCGATCCGTAGGAGTTGAACTCCAGAACGGGCACCTGGCGCTCCTGAAGATAACGGCCGGCCGGGCTGTCTGCCTTGATCGAACCAGCTGGGGAAATGTGGTCGGTGGTGATGGAGTCACCGAACAGACCCATGATCTTGGCATCGATGACATCGCCGGGCGCTTCCGGGTCCATCGTCATGCCCTCGAAGTAAGGCGGGTTCTGAACATAGGTGGAGGTGTGATCCCAGGCGTAGGTGAGGCCGCCATCGACCTGGATGGAACCCCAGGCCTCATCGCCCTTGAACACGTCGGCATAGCGTGTCGCGAACATGTCCGGCGTCACCGCTGTGCGCGTAGCCTCGGTGATCTCCTCCGAGGAGGGCCAGATATCCTTGAGGAAAACGTCATTGCCGTCCTGGTCCTGACCGATCGGATCCTTGGTGATGTCGATGGTCATGGAGCCGGCGATCGCGTAGGCGACGACCAGCGGCGGCGAGGCGAGATAATTGGCCCGGACATCCGGGCTGATCCGGCCTTCGAAGTTGCGATTTCCCGAGAGCACCGAGGTCGCGACCAGATCATTCTGGTTGATGGTCTTGGAAATCGCCGGCGGTAGCGGGCCGGAATTGCCGATACAGGTGGTGCAGCCATACCCTACCAGGTTGAAGCCCAGAGCATCGAGGTCGTCCTGCAAGCCGGCGCGCTCGAGATAATCGGTGACGACCTGTGAGCCGGGAGCCAGGGAGGTCTTCACCCAGGGCTGGACCTTCAGGCCCTTGGCGACGGCATTGCGGGCCAGCAGGCCGGCGCCCAGCATGACCGACGGGTTGGAGGTGTTGGTGCATGAGGTGATGGCAGCGATGGCGACATCGCCATGGGTGAATTCAAACGCCTCGCCCTCGACCGGGGCGGATTTGCCCATTTCATCGCCCTTGCCGTATTCGCGCTCCATCGCTTCGGTAAAGGCCGGTGCCGCTTCGGTCAGCACGACAAGGTCTTGCGGGCGTTTCGGGCCCGAGATCGCCGGAACTACAGTGGCCATGTCCAGGTGCAGCGTATCGGTGAAGACCGGGTCGCCGTCATATTCCGGACGGAACAGGCCTTGGGCTTTGGAATAAGCCTCGACCAGGGCCACGCGTTTATCATCGCGGCCGGTGGCGCGCATATAGGCGAGCGTTTCATGATCGACCGGGAAGAAGCCGCATGTTGCACCATATTCCGGCGCCATATTGGCGATGGTGGCTTCGTCCTCGAGCGACAAGTGATCGAGCCCGGAGCCGTAGAATTCGACGAACTTGCCGACCACGCCGCGGGCGCGCAGCATTTCCACCACGCGCAGCACCAGATCGGTCGCGGTGGCCCCTTCCGGCAGTTTGCCGGTCAGCTCAAAGCCGATGACTTCCGGGATCAGCATCGAGACAGGCTGGCCGAGCATGGCGGCTTCCGCCTCGATACCGCCGACACCCCAGCCCAGAACGGCGATGCCGTTGATCATGGTGGTGTGGCTGTCTGTACCGACGCAAGTGTCCGGATAGGCGACGGTTTCGCCGTTTTCTTCCCGTGTCCAGACGGTCTGGGCGAGGTTTTCCAGATTGACCTGGTGGATAATCCCCGTGCCCGGCGGGACAACGCGGAAATTATCAAACGCCTTGGCACCCCATTTGAGGAATTTATAGCGCTCGCCATTGCGCTGGTACTCGCGTTCGACATTCTTGCCGAAGCTGTTCTCACCGCCGAAATAATCGACCATTACCGAGTGGTCGATGACCAGATCGACGGGCACTTGCGGGTTGATCCGCTTGGGATCGGCGCCGAGCTTGCCGGCGGCATCGCGCATGGCGGCGAGATCGACAACGGCGGGGACGCCGGTGAAGTCTTGCATTACCACTCGTGCCGGGCGATAGGCGATTTCATGCGTGGAGCTGCGGGTGGTGAGCCATGCTGCCATGGCTTCGATATCATCCTTGGTGACCGTCTTACCGTCTTCAAACCGAAGCAGATTTTCCAGTAGAACCTTGAGAGAGGCCGGCAGTTTGGAAATACCCGCCAGGCCGTTTTCTTCTGCCGCCTTGAGATCGTAATAGGTGTAGGTTTCGCCCGCTGCGGTCAGCGTGCGCTTGCAGGAAAAACTGTCGAGAGAGGCCATTGATATCATCCTCGGCTGGGTAGGGCGCGGACGCGCCGGGGGAGGAGGGAAACCTATATAAGGTTTTGTGCTGCGTGCGTTTTAGCCGCACACATAGTGCCGTGCAATGCGGCCCCTACGCGTTGACGCCAGCGTGGCAATTGGGCGACATGCGGACGATGAACCAGATCGCCGAAGTTTTGCCGAATCTTGCGCCCTTTGAATCCTTGGCGCTCAGCGTCGCGGGATTGACCCTGTCTCGGGGTGATTTGTGTTTGATCTCGGACCTGGATCTGCGTCTTTCCGGCGGCGATGCGGTGTTCCTGATGGGCGCAAACGGTTCCGGCAAGACCACCTTCCTGCACGCGCTGGCGGGTTTGGTGCGCCCGGATCAGGGCACGATCATGCTCGGCGATCGGCCGCTTGATCTGGAGGCCTCGGAGTGGATCGGCTGGCTCGGCCATGTCGACGGGTTGAAGCCGAATGAAACGGTGCGCGAAACCCTGCGTTTCTGGGCCGGGCTGCAGGGTGAGCGCAAGCCGCCGATCATGGCTGTGCTCAAGGCGCTCGATATCGGTCACCTGATCGACAGGCCGACCGGGCGGTTATCGCGTGGACAGCAGCGCCGGGTCGCCTTTGCCCGGGTGGCCGTGGCCAATCGTCCGCTCTGGCTGCTTGATGAGCCGGCCGGCCCGCTGGACCAGCGTGGACGCGACCGTCTCGCCGAGCTTGTCGCCTGGCATCGCGACCGTGGCGGCATCGTTATTGCCGCCACACACCAGATTCTCGACTGGCCGGGCGCTGAGACGCTGGAGTTGAGCCGATGAACGCCCTGAGCCGTGTTTTCGCCCGCGAGGCGCGCCTGGCCTGGGCCGGCGGCGGCGGTGCAGCCGGGCCGGCAGCCTTTTTCCTGGCCTGTATCTCGATTGTTCCGCTGGCCGTGGGGCCGCAGGCTGAACGCCTGTTGGCCATGGGGCCGGGGATTGCTGCTATCGCCGCCCTTCTCGCCGTGGTCCAGACCGCCGAACGCCTGTTCGCCGACGATGCCTCCGACGGCACGCTGGAGCTCTATGTCCTGATGCCGGTCAGCCCGGCCCTGCTGGCTCTGGCCAAGGTGCTCGGCCAGGCCGCCGCCACCCTGGCGCCTCTGCCGGTCATCGCGGTGATCGGCGGTATCATGTTCGGGCTGGATTTTGCCCAGTCGGCCCTCGTGGGTTTGGCCCTGCTCTGTGCTCTTCCGGCCCTGGCCCTGATTGCCGGCTTTGCCGGTGCTCTGGCGGCGGGTGTGAAACGTGGCGGCTTGCTGATCGCCCTGATCGCCATTCCGATGATGGTGCCGGCGCTGATCTTCTCGTCCGGGGCCGGAAGGGCGGCACTTGAGGGCGAATGGGACCGGGCCTGGGCCACGCTCTTGCTGACCCTGGCGGTATCGCTGGGGACGATGGCCCTGATGCCCTTCGGCATTGCTGCCGCGATGCGTGCCCGGACCGGCTGATCAATCGAGCAGATTCAATGTGTCGACAATTTCGACATCCATCGACCGGCTCAACGCATCATCCAGGAAGGGTTTGTGGGCCGCCCCGACGATAATCAGGACCCGGCCGCCAGGCCGCTGGGCCATGATTTCGCGGGCATGGGCGGCCATGCGCAGATTGCGCGCTTCCCAATAGGCCAGACGCGCCCGTCCGATGCCATCCATGTCGGCCCGGGCGAAGGACACCCAATGCACTCCCATGTCGAGTTCAGCGTATGGCGCGCTATTCATGTGCCGCAAGGCGGCGAGCAAGTCCTCGGCACTGGCGACCGAAGCCGTTGCCGATTGAAGCTCCGCCATCGCGTCGCCCGACATGACCTGTGTCATCACTTCGCTGGCCTGAAATGACGCGGCGAAGGCCTCGTACCCGCCAAGAAAGGCGCGTTTGTCGGAGTGGCTGTCGAAGGCGAAAATCCGGTCATGTCCGAGCCGCGCGGCCAGCGGCACGGCGAATTGCTGGACCTCGTTGCTGCGCTCCAGATCGCTGTTCAGCGTCTCGGCAAGCGCCTCGGATATGCCGTCACCGGCGCGGCGCTCGGCTGCGGCCAGGCCGTGCCAATGGATCAGGGCCGAAGCGGGATCAAGATTGGCCAGATGAAGTGCGGCGAGCCGGCGACGCTCGGCGGCTGAGGCGTTCGCCGTGGCTTGTTCGACAGCCTGGCGTGCCTGGTGCCGCGTCAGACCCAGTTCCTGCTGGGCCTGCTGCGCCAGGTCGATGATCCGGCCGGCAAACTGGTCAGTCACTTCCTGATAGGCCGGATCGGCTTGCATCATCTCGATTTCGCGGGCCGGGAGCTGTTCGATCAAGATCAGGTCCGGAGCCCAGTCGGCGAGCTGGTCGACAACGGGGTTGGCCCAATCCGGCTCGAACGCGCTCAATTGCCGAAGATGCATGGTGGCAAGCACCGCCACCTCTGTGGCCGGTCCGTCCAGCGTCTCGACCATGTCTCGCGGCGCCGGAGCGGGCTCGGTATTGGCCTGTACAAAGCCGAACAGGACGGCGGTAATCATCGCAAGCATCATATCTGTCTCCCTGGCGCCGTTATGATGCGTGCCAGGGGGCAAATGGATGCAGGGCCCGCGAGCGCTTTGACGCAGTTGCCGATTTTGGTCCGGCGAAGTAAGCAGCGTGCATGCTGTCTTACTTTTCCAACCCGCAGCGTTTCGATCAGCTCGCCCGCATTGCGATCCCGGTGTGCGGTATCGGCGGTTTGCTGCTCGCGGCGATCGGTGTCTACGTCTCCTTCTTCGCGTCGCCGCCGGACTACCAGCAGGGCGATACGGTCCGGATCATGTATGTGCATGTGCCCGCGGCCTATATGGCCTCAGCCATCTATGCCGGCATGGCGGTTGCCAGCTTTATCTATTTTGTCTGGCGGCACTCCCTGGCAGATGCGGCGGCAGACGTCATGGCGCCGATTGGCGCGACTTTTACCGCCCTGGCGCTGGCAACAGGCTCGCTGTGGGGCAAGCCGATGTGGGGTACTTGGTGGGAATGGGATGCGCGGATGACCTCGGTGCTGGTCATGCTGCTGATCTATCTCGGCTATATCGCCCTGCGCGGGGCCATCGAGGACCGCCAGCTCGCGGCTCGCATGGCCGCGATCCTGGCCATGATCGGGGTCATCAACCTCGTCATCGTCCGGTTTTCAGTGGAATGGTGGTCGAGCCTGCACCAGCCGGCCTCGATCATCCGCATGGATGGGCCGACCATTGATGGCAGCCAGCTCACCCCGCTCTTCCTGATGATGGGCGCCTATACGCTGTTGGCGGCCTGGCTGGTCTTCTACCGCCTGCGTTCGCGGGCCTTGGTGCAGCGCGCCCGTAGCATTCAGAGCCGGCGCGAGCGGGAGGGTATGTGATGCAGGATTTCCTCAATATGGGCGGTTACGCCTTCTACGTCTGGGGCTCCTGGGGTGTCTCTGCTCTTGCCATTATCGCTTTGATCGTTTTCGCTCTTCTGGAACGCGCCGGGGCCCAGGCCCGCCTGCGCGAACTGGAAGAGGATGAGGGTTGATGCGCGTATTTCAGGTATTGGCGCTGGTGGCGATAGTCGCCCTGGCAGGGCTGCTCGGCTGGCGTGAATACCAGCTCAATTACGCGCCGCGTCCAGCCTTGCCTGAGCTCGCCCTGGCGGAGCTGGACGGGCGTACCGGTTTCGATCCGGCCGGGCAGAGCCAGGCCTATCTGATCAATGTACTCTCTGCGGATTGCCTCGATTGCAGCAGTGAAATGCCGGTCCTGAGCGCTCTCTCGGCGGAAGGGATCACGCTCTACGCGCTCTTCCACGGAGATGATGCCGGCGAAGTGACCCGGTTTCTTGATGAGTTCGGCGATCCGTTCGCTGGCGTGATGCTGAGCAATAGTGCGGCCTTGCTCGAAGACTTCGGCATGGCCGGACTGCCTTTCACCGTGATCGTATCGAATGAGGGTGAAATCATCGCTCGCGTTGAAGGAGCGATCGATGTGCCGGTGCTGCAATCGACAATCTATCCGGCGCTTGAGCGTGAAGCGCGGCGGTCGCGCTAGGCCGCGGTTGCGACCAGGTAAATCACCAGCCGGAATACCGCAGTCGCCAGTATCGTGACCCAGAGGCGTTTGCCCGCCAGCCAGCCGGCGAGCAGGCCTGCCGCTGCCGCAGCCAGCGACATCACGACAAAGCCGGGCATGACGAACACGCCCCAGACCAGCCAGAAGCCGGCCGACAGTGAAAAGCTGACGGTCAGGGCGGCGAGGGCGTGACGCAGGAGCATTTATTCTGCGGCGACTGGGCTGCCGGGCTTTTGCAGCTTCTTGGCGGCTTTTTTTGCGGCTTTCTTGGCCTTGGCCTTGGCTTTTTCCTTGGCCTTCTTCTTGGCCTTCTTCTTCTTCTCTTTTTCTTTATCGCGCGCCTTCTTGGCCGCTTCCTCGCCCTTTTCCAGGGTAATCGCGATGCGGCGCAGGGTTTCCAGGAAGCTGGCCCGCTTGTTTTTGGGCAGAGAAGAGAGGATGGCCTCGTCCGCTTCCATGGCGCCGAGGGTGGCGACTTCGAGCAGGGTGCGGCCTTCGGTCGACAAATGCACCGCATTGGCGCGGGCATCGCCTTCCAGTTTTTCACGCTCGAGCAGGCCGTTCTTGACCATGCGGGCGACCAGCTCCGCCAGGGTCGAGCGGTCAATGCCGGTGGCCTTGACCAGATCGGTCTGGGTCAAGCCTTCCTTTTGAGCGGTCGCGTGCAATACCGCGAACTGGCGCTGGGTCAGACGCGCACCGGCCATCGCCTTGGTAAAGCGTTCCGCCGCGAATTGCTGTGCGCGATGGAGAAGGTGACCGGGCGACTCGGCGAGATTAAATCCCGACGGATCAGGCAGTTCTCTCGACATGGTCCACTCCGCGTATGCCTTCAGTCACCATAGGACCGATTTATAACGCGAAAATGACGTTTGTCCGAGCACGGATTTTCACCCGCCGGTCAGGCCTCTTCTGCCTCGGCTTTTTGGTATTTGAACAGCAGCGGCAATTGCGCAGCGGCGAACAGCATTGAGGCGACCAGAACCCCCAGCTTGGCGTTCGACCAGAAGGCTTCGGTCAGGTTGAGCTCGGCAAACCAGCGCGCGCCTTCCGGTACGACACTGTCGGTGATGTGACGCCACATTACTTCATTGGCCAGGGCCAGGACCTGGAACCACAGCGCCCAGCGCACGGCCAGAAGCGTCCAGGCTTCGTCGGGCAGATCGAAAATATGCTGGAAGAAGATCTTCCAGACATTGTGGCCGGCGGCGATCGAGCCGAGCACCAGGAAAGACAGGAAGATATTGATGATGGTCGGTTTGACGTAGATGAAGATCGGGTCCTGCAGCCAGATGCCCATGGCGCCAAAGCCGAGTACGATGATGGTGGTGAAGACCAGCATCGGCGGGATGCGGTTCTCGATCCGGATCGAGGCGATCAGGGCGATGGTGACCGCGACCATATAGGCGCCGGTGCCGATATAGAGCGCCTGATCCGGCACATAAAATCGACAGACATTATAGACGAGGATCCAGACCGCGATCGGGCCTGCATCAATCATCAGGCGGGAGGATTGCTCCGTGGTGGACTGGGACTGGCTCACATTTTTCTCCCGTCAGGTCGACATCATACGCATTACTACGAGCCCGAAGGCCAAAAGGATTGCCAGGGCGATGCGTCTCAGGCCGAAGGGTTCTTTCAGGACCCAGGCCGCGAGTAAAGCGCCAAACACGACCGAGGTTTCACGCAGGGCCGACATCGGGCCGACCGGAGCGTTGGAAAGCGCATACATGGCAAAGCCATAGGACCCGCTGCCGAAGACCGCCGCGACGGCTCCCCAGCGCAATTCCTGGCGCATCAGGCCGGGCAGGGCGCGGCCGCGCCGGATGGCTGCCGTGGCCAGTATTGGCACCGAGGCGACGATCAGGGACCAGCCGACATAGAGCAATGGATCACCGGCCTGCCGCGCACCGGCTGTATCATTGACCGTATAGAGCGCGGTCATCACCGCGGCGATGGCGGCAAAGCCCAGCGCGGCCAGTTTCGGTGCGCCGCCCTTTTCAGGCCAGCCAAACCCCAGAACGGCAGTCGAGGCGATGGCCAGTCCGGCGACCTCCCACAGCGACAGGCTTTCGCCGAGAAAGGCCAGCGCGGCAATCGCCGCCATCGCCGGTGCAGCGCCGCGCATGACCGGATAGACCAGCCCCATATCACCGCGCTCAAAAGCCGCGATCATGGCCATCTGGAAGGTCCAGTGCAAAACCGCACCCAGAAGCAGGAAACGCCAGACGTCCCAACCGGGGAACGGGTTGCTGAGGACAAAGGGCAGATAGAAAACCGCTCCTGCCAACATCATGACAGCGCGGAAGGTCAGCCGGTCGCCGGCGCGCTTGGTCAGAAGGCCCATCACCGCATGCAGCGATGCCGAGGCCAGCATGGCGAGTGATGCGAGGTGAAGGGCCTCGCTCAAGCGCTAGGCCTCCAGCCCGGCCAGGGCGCGGGAAAAGCCCTCGGCGCTGAAGGGCTGCAAGTCCTCTTCGCCTTCCCCAATACCGATATAGTGGATCGGCAACTGGAATTTCTCGGCCACCTGGACCAGAGCGCCGCCCTTGGCGGTCCCGTCCAGCTTGGTCATGATCACGCCGGAGACGTCCGAGGCTTCCATGAAGGCCTGGGCCTGGGAAACGGCATTGGAGCCGACCGTTCCGTCGAGCACCAGCAGGACCTCGTGCGGCGCATCGGGGATTTTCTTGCGGATGACGCGGACGATTTTCTTGAGCTCTTCCATCAGCTCGGACTTATTCTGCAGCCGTCCTGCCGTGTCGATCAGTACCACATCGCGGCCTTCGGCCTGCGCCTGTTCCAGGGCGTCAAAGGCCAGTCCGGCAGCATCGGCGCCGATCTCGCGCTTGACCACTGGCGCCTTGGCGCGGTCGGCCCAGACCGAGACCTGCTCGATCGCGGCGGCGCGGAACGTGTCGCCGGCCACCAGAAGCGGGTCGCGGCCCTCGCGTTTGAGCTTGACGGCAATCTTGCCCAGCGTCGTGGTCTTGCCCGAGCCATTGACGCCGACAAACAGCACGACACGCGGCTGATCGCCATCAAGCGCCAGCGGGCGTTCGAGCGGTTCCAAGGTCTCCGCCACCACCTCGGCCAGCGCTTCGCGGACCTCCTCGTCGGAGACTTCCTTGTCGAAGCGGTCCTTGGCGAGACGTTCGGTGACCCGCATGGCCGCCTGGGCGCCCAGATCGGCGGCGATCAGCGTATCTTCCAGCTCTTCAAGCGCTTCGGCATCCAGCTTGCGCTTGGTGAAGATCGCGGTGACGCTTTCGCCGAGCTTGGAGGAGGTGCGTTTGAGCCCGGCGGCCAGTCGGGAAAAGAAACCCGGCTTCTTCTCGCTCATTGCGACAAAATCCCATGCAGTTCCCGCCCGTCATGGCGTGAAACCTCAATATTCACAAGAGCTCCCGGTCGTGGAGCCGTGTTTTCGTCAAACCGGATGGCGGCGAAATTGGCAGCGCGGGCAAAGCCCGGCCGTTCGACCAGGGCCCCTTCAATGCGTCCGATCATGCCGTCGAGATGACGGTGCAGGGCGGCATCCGCCTTGCTGCGCAGCTGCTGGGCCCGTGCCTTGACCAGCGCCCGGTCAAGCTGCGGCATGCGCGCAGCCGGGGTGCCCGGGCGCGGCGAAAACGGGAAGACGTGCAGATAGGCCAGATCGCATTCATCGACGAGGGCCAGCGAGTTGGCGAACATGTCGTCGGTCTCGGTCGGAAAGCCGGCGATGATATCCGCGCCAAAGGCGATCTCCGGCCGTTTGGCCTTAAGCCCCTGGCACAGATTGACCGCATCTTCGCGGGAATGGCGCCGTTTCATGCGCTTGAGGATCATATTGTCCCCGGCCTGCAGGGAGAGATGCAGATAGGGCGCGATCCGGTCCTCGCCGGTGATGGCGTCGAACAGGGCGTCATCAATCTCGATGGCATCAATGGAGGACAGGCGCAGGCGCGGCAGATCCGGCACCTGGGTCAGGATGGCCTGCACCAGCCGGCCCAGTTGCGGCTCACCGGGCAGATCCCCGCCCCAGGAGGTCAGGTCGACCCCGGTCAGCACCACCTCGCTATGGCCGTTATCGACCAGTGTCTTGATCTGGTCGACGACCTCGCCGGCGGGAACCGAGCGGGAATTGCCGCGGCCATAGGGGATGATGCAGAAGGTGCAGCGATGATCGCAGCCGTTTTGCACCTGAACATAGGCGCGGGCGCGGTTATCCATGCCATCGACGAGATGGCCGGCGGTTTCACGCACGCTCATGATGTCGTTGACGCGCACCTTCTCGCTGCCGCCCAGAAGCGTCGCCGGCTCGAAGGTCTCGGCCTTGAGCTTGTCGTCATTGCCGATGACGCGGTCGACCTCGTCCATCTTGGCGAACATGTCCGGATCAACCTGGGCGGCGCAGCCGGTGACGATGATCTTCGCCTCCGGGTTTTCGCGCCGGGCGCGGCGGATCTGCTGCCGCGCCTGGCGCACGGCTTCATTGGTGACGGCGCAGGTATTGACCAGAATGGCGTTGGTCAGGCCCTTGTCGCGCGCATGCTGGCGCATGACTTCGCTCTCCCAGCCATTGAGGCGGCAGCCGAAGGTCATGATGTCGAGGCCGGGCTCCCCGGGCGCTTGCGCCTTGGACGGCGTGTCGGCCCCGGACGCGGCAGGGTTGTCGTCACGCGCTTGGGTCATGGCCGCTGGATAAGGGGGTTGGCGGGTTGATTGTCAAGCAGGATGACTGAGTCCACAGGTGTGGCTCGAATGCTGCGCTTGCAATTTAAAACCGCTTGGCCCGGCCAATTTCGAATTATTTCCCTTTACGCGCGAGCGCGACGCTACGTTAATGAACTGTCACAAACGGTTTTCCAGGGGAGTGTACGCATCATGAAACAAACCCGTATCCTGTCATCGACCGCGATGGCGCTGGTTCTCGGAGCCACCATGTCGGTTCCGGCTCTTGCCCAAAGCGATGAGACTGAAGTGATTGTCGTGACCGCGACCAAACGCGAACAGGCCATCCAGGACGTTCCCTTCTCGCTCAATGCCCAGACCGAGGATGATATCCAACGCACCGGTGCGGACAGCATTGAGGATATTGCCCGCAATGTAGCCAGCCTCTCGATCCAGAACCTTGGACCGGGTCAGAGCCAGGTCTCGATCCGCGGTGTTTCCGCCGGTCAGATCGTGCGCGACCAGCCGGGTGTGAAGGAGCAGGTCGGTGTCTATCTCGATGAAAGCGTGATCTCGCTGTCCCTCTTCACCCCGGATTTCGACCTCTACGACCTCAACCGGGTTGAAACGCTGCGCGGCCCGCAGGGGACGCTGTTCGGCTCCGGCTCGATCGGCGGTACGGTGCGTTACATCACCAATCAGCCGGCGATCGGCGAGCATTCCGCCAGCGCTGAGGCCGAGCTCAACACCGTTGCCGATGGCGGCGAAGGCGGTCACCTCAAAGGCATGGTCAATGTGCCTATGAGCGATGCTGCGGCCCTGCGCCTGGTCGGCTATCACACCAATTATGCCGGCTATATCGATGCGCTGGGCGAAGGCGGCAGCCGTGACGAGGATGTCAATTCGGGCAGCCGCACCGGTTTCCGCGCCGCTCTCGGCCTTGAGCTGAGCGACACGGTCCGGATCACGCCGCGTATCATTTATCAGGAAACCGAAGCCGACGGCTTTAACCGCCAGGAACGCTTCAACCTGTTCGCCAATCCCTTCACCACGACGCGTCCGGCAATCCAGCTGGAAGAGCGCGAGCAGTATCTTCTGCTGGGCGAGGAATTCAGCGACGAAACCATGCTGGCCGACGTCACCGCCGAGTTCAGCTTTGACGGTGTTGACCTGACCTCGGTCACCTCCTTCACCGATCGCGAAATCCTGGTCAGCCGGGATGCATCGGCCCTGACCGGTTCGGTTTCCGTTGATCTGGGTTATCCCGACGCCGCGGTGACCCTGCCGTCCAACCTGCGCGACACCACGGATGTGAGCCAGTTCACCCAGGAGATCCGCCTCGCCTCGACCACGGATGGCGATGTCGACTGGATCGTCGGTGCCTTCTATTCCGACGTTGACCGTGAATATGCCCAGCGTCTTCCGACACCGGGCTATGACGCCTTCACCGATGCGACGCTCGGTGCGGGTACGGCTGCAGCGACCAATGGCAGCTTCCCGGCCGACTCGCCCTACTCCGCTGACCTCGATTATTCGATCGAGCAGATTGCGATCTTCGGTGAAGCGACCTGGTATGCCACCGACCGGTTCAACCTGACCTTTGGCGGCCGCTGGTATGACTTTGACGAGGTTCGCACCATCTCCCAGGGTGGTTTGTTCTCGTCCGGCTTTGACAATGTCGAGGACACCACCTCCTCCGACGGTTTCAATGCCCGCCTCATTGGTAGCTATGAGCTGAACGATACGGTGACGCTGAACGCGCAGGCCTCCCAGGGCTTCCGTCTCGGCGGCGTCAACGACCCGCTCAACTCGACCCTGTGTACGACCGAGGATGAAGCCATCTTCGGCGGCTTCCAGGACTATGATGACGAGACGCTGTGGAACTATGAGGCCGGTATCAAGGCCCAGCGTAATGGCTGGACCTTCAATGCGGCGGTCTTCCACAATGAGATCGACGATCTGCAGGTCACGCTCGATGCCGGCTCCTGTTCCTCGCGCATCACCTTCAACGTGCCTGAGGCGCATTCCACCGGTGTGGAGTTCGAATACTCCTACCAGATGACGGACAATCTCTTCGTCGCCTTTGCCGGTACCATTCTCGAGGCCGAGTTCGACACCACTGTGGTCGATGGCACGGGTGCGGTCCTGGCCGGTATCGAGTCGGGCAACCGCCTGGCCTCCACCCCGGAAGTCATGCTGTCCGCCTCCATGGCCTACACGTTTGACGCCTCCTGGGCCGGTAGCGGCGCTGAAGGCTTCTTCACCGCGTCCTACCAGCATGTCGGCGGCCAGTTCACTCAGCCGAGCGATCAGGTTGATGGCGCAGGCACCTTTGTCTCCGGATTGCCCTTCGGCGGTGCGTCCGGCGCGGACGGCACCTGGGTCGATCTCGAGCTCGACCCCTATGGCCTGGGCTTCCTTTCGGCCGGTCTGGATTGGGGTGACACCCAGCTGACGCTCTTCGTCGACAATGTCATGGACGAGAACGTCAATACGTCCTTCGACCGCGAACGCGGCGGCCGTGCCCGCCTTGGTTTCCGCACCAATCAGCCGCGCACGATCGGCATCAATATCCGCAAGCAGTACTGAGCCTTACGGATAAGTGGAAATGAGAACGGGCGGCTCAAAGAGCCGCCCGTTTTTTGTTGCGTTGAAGTTGGAGCGTTTACTCCGCCGCGGCGGTTTCCTGCTCGTCGATCCAGCGCCGCACCTTGGCTTCCAGTGAGGAGAGCGGCATGGCGCCATCTTCCAGCAAGGTGTCGTGGAAGTCGCGGATGTCGAAATTCTCGCCCAGGCGTTCCTCGGCTTCGGCCCGCAGATCGCGCATCAGCAGCTCACCGGTCTTGTAGGCCAGCGCCTGGCCCGGCCAAGCGATATAGCGCAGCACTTCAGTGCGCACATTGTGCGGCGCCAGGGCAGAGTTTTCCAGCAGGCAGGCTTCCGCCTCTTCACGCGTCCAGCCCATATAGTGCATGCCGGTATCCACCACGAGGCGGCAGGCGCGCCACATCTCATAGGTCAAACGGCCGAAATGCTCATACGGGGTCCGGTACAGGCCCATATCGATGGCGAGGTTCTCGGTATAAAGGCCCCAGCCCTCACCGAAGGCGGTGATATAGGTCTGCTGGCGGAAGGCGGGCACATTCTCCAGCTCACGGGCAATGGCGATCTGGTGGTGGTGGCCCGGCACGGCCTCATGCACGGTCAGGGCCGGCAGCACATAGAGAGGCCGCTGATCCAGAGCATAGGTATTGACCATATAGCCCCCGGCAATCCCGCGCTCGGCATCGCCCGGCCAGTAACGGCCGGTGGTATAGGTCGGCGCCATGGTCGCCGGCACAGCCCGCACGCCATAGGGCAGGCGTGGCAGATTGCCGAAGAAGCGCGGCATGGCGTCGTCAGCCAGCTTGGACAGGTAGGAGGCGTGCATCAGCAGCTCCTCTTCCGTCTCGGCATAGAATTGCGGGTCGGTGCGCAGGAAGTTGAGGAAGTCGGCAAAGGAGCCCTCAAAGCCGGTTTCGGCGATGACCTCTTCCATCTCCGCGCGGATGCGAGCGACTTCGGCCAGACCGCGCTGGTGTACCTCTTCCGGGGAGGTGTCCAGCGTCGTGTGGTAGCGCGTCAGCGATTGATAGTATTCGCGGCCGCCCGGCACTTCGGAAATCCCGATCGTGTCACGCGACCCCTCATAATACTCGCCCTGGAAGAAGTTGAGCAGGTTGTCATAAGCCGGCAGGACCGTGTCGTTGATGGCCGCCATGGCCTCGTCGCGCAGACGCGTGCGCTCCGCCTCGTCGAGGGTTTCGGGCAGGGCGTCGATCGGGGCGATCAGCATGTCGCGCAGCGTGTCGGGATCGTTCAGGCTCTGCATCTGCGAAATGACGCCATCGACGATGATGCGCGGCTGGGTGAAGCCGGTCTCGATGCCTTCACGCATCCAGGCAATATTCTGGTCGAATACGCCGGGAATACCGTTGAGGCGCTGGACCCAGGCCTCGCCCTCTTCAATCGTCCGCGGCCGCGTCGAGGAGGCGGCATAGGTCGGCCCGGTGAAGAAGCCGCTATCAGACATGAAGGGTGTGCGCGAGGTGTCGTACTGCGACAACTCGACGGAGAATTTGAGCAGATAGTCGAGGACGGCATAGGAGACTTGCTCGCTTTCCGTCAGCGCCTCTGCGTCAATGGCGTCCAGCCGGTCCAGGAATTCCGTCTGGCGCGCGGTGGTTTCAGCCTGGGCTTCGCGGGAGATATCATCCCACTGGCCCATCGCCTCGACATCGCCGCGGCGGGCGCGGGCATTGGTGCTGTTCTCAACCCGGTAGGCCTCGAATTCCTCGATCAGCGCGTTGAAGGCCACCGAGGCCTCACTCGACGCTGCCGTCGCGGCAGGCGTTTCAGCAGCGGCCGTTGCCGGTGTCGCTGCAGCCGGAGTCTCCGAGGACGGAGCCGGGGCTTCGGTGGCGGGCTGGCAGGCCGCGACCAGCAGGCTGGCCGCGGCGATTGGAACAAGACGCATAAGCTCTCCCCTTATTACCTGTCTCGGCAATTCCCGTTTCGGCGCGCAGTCTGTCGCCGGGCGAGACGGGGTGCAAGCTAGTTCAGCGGACGTCCGGCGATAAGGGTGGCGCAGCCATTGGTCTGTAGGTCGCCCTCAGCCGGAATAATGTGCTGGCCGCGCTCGATCGTGCCATCGGTCGGCCGGTAGGACATGTCCGTCACCGTTCCATCTTCCAGGCGCACGCGGAAAACACTGTCGACACTGGCATCGCCATAGGTGCCGCCAATGCGGCCCTCAAAGGTCATGCCCGGTTCGAACCCGGCCTGTCCCGCCGGGCCGTCCGGATCGACGGCAACGAGGACGAACTCGCCGGCCTCATTGCGTACACCTTCCATGCCGTAGACAAAGCGCGGGCGTTCAAACTGTTCGACCACACCACAGGCCCCAAAAGTCCCGGCCGGCAGAGCAATCTGCTCGCCCTGCATGATGTGGCGTTCGATCAGATCGCTGATGTCGAGCCCGGTCACGTCGCGGGTGACGGTGGCCAGCCGGCGCGCTGGCGCGCCGTCGGCGACTGTCTCGCGCAGCGCGAACATGACGTCGTCGAGATCCTGCGCACCCTCGCTATGCTCACGGATCATGTGATCGAGCAGGCCGGCGAAAACCATGCCGCGGTGATAGGCGAGGCGCTGATACTGGGCGCTGGACCAGAACCCGCCGACAATGCCGCTATTGGGCGAGCCGCGGACCGGCGAAAAGCTGTCCTCGAGCAGGGAGTCATTCCAGTTCTGGATGGCCGTGGCCGCATCCCATACCCCGCCGAGCACACCGGCGCGCTGGGTCAGGAAATCGGTGAAGCCTTCGGAGAACCAGTAATCGGCAATCTGGGCTTCCACACCGTCATTGAATCCGCCCAGACGGACCGGGTTCCAGGTGTGCACATGTTCATGCTGCAGAATGCGTAACAGGGTCATGGCTTCGCCGTTACTGGTGGCGAAGAAGGCGAAGCTGTCAGCCAGGTTGGTGCCGCCAAGGCTGGAATGCCCGGGCTGATTGGTCAGCGGCAGGGCGGTGACCAGGAAGGGTTCGCCCTGCGTACCCCAATAGCGCTGATTGGCGCGGAGCACCTCTTCAACGCCCTCGAAAAATTCTTCATCGGAGAAACCGATATCGCCGCGCATGGCGACGCGCAGGGGCGCCCCGGCAACGTCGGCTTCGGTAACCCGGAAATCACCGGCGACGATGATCGAGGTGAGGAATTCCTCCGCTGTCGGCTCGCCCTCATGCTGCAGATCGGTGATCAGCGCCCAGCTCTCGGCATTATCGCTCTGCCAGAGGCCATAGCGGTAATCATTGAGATTTTGCGGATAGGCGAACACCGTGTGACCGATCATATGGACATAGTCCTCGGTGATCACCGGACGGTAATAGTCATGGCTCTCGGCGGCCGGGTGGCCCGGGCGATCCGGCACGATGCGCCATTCCAGCGCGATACGCGCGCCCGGTTCGTGCCGAATGAGTTTCAGGCTGTCGCTCTCGCCGTCTGTCAGCTCGCCTTCGGTCAGCAGCGTCAGACCCGAGACGTTATTCCACAATTCCGGCTCGCCGCCCCATTCATTGGGCATGATGATGGCGGTCTCGCCATCCTCTTCGCCGGTGAACACCAGGCGGATGCGCACATCGGCCATCTCGCCAGCACGCGGTGTCACGTCGACGGTGTAGAGCGCCATGTCCGATGGAGCCGCCATCGGGCTGGTATGCGCTGCCAGGGCAGCCGCCAAAGCGGTGAGTATCATTGTCGTCCCCGATTGTTATCGCTTTTCGATAAATGCCTTCTCGCAGAGAAAGCCGACCGGGGCCAATTAAGCTTTGGCAAGCTTATGGTTTGGTTCGAAATCTCTGAGTTAAACCAAGACGTTTGGTGACAATCTCATCGACTTTGCGAGCCGGGAGCAGCTTCGGCAGCGTCCAATTGGTGAAGCGCTGGGGCACGATGGCGTAACGGAAGCGCGGCTTGGCGTCGGTGAAAGCGCGATAGACCCGATCGGCGATCTTGGACGGGGGAAAGCCTTTCTCGCCCATGCTCGACATGTAATTGCGAAGGCCCACCAGGGCGTCATAAAAGACCGAGTTTTCATAGCCGGAGACATCAACCTCATCCGACTTGGCCCAGATCGGGGTCGACACCGCGCCCGGACCGATGACGATGACCTGGATGCCGAAGACATTGAGTTCGCGGCGCAGCGATTTCGACAGGCCTTCCAGGCCATGTTTGGAAGCGGCATAGGGGGCGAGGAAGGGGGCACCCATTTCGCCGGCCATGGACGACATCATGACGATCCGGCCCGGCGGGCCTTCCAGCTCGAGATCAGCGCCGAGCAGCGGCCCGAAGGCCTGGGTTACGCGCAACTGGCCGGTCAGATTGATCGCGATCTGGCGTTCGAAATCCTCGATCGGGAGTTCCAGGATCGGCCCGGCGACGGCGACACCGGCATTATTGACCAGACCATTGAGGGTGCGTCCGCCCAGCGCTTCGCGGACCTGGGCGGCCGCCTTGTCGATGGCGGGCTGATCGGTGACATCCATGAAAAGCGGGGTGACGCTGTCGCCAAATGCGTCGGTCAGCCGCTTGGCATCTTCCTCTTTGCGTACGGCGGCGAAGACGTGCCATTTCTTGGCTACGAGTTTCTCGACACAGCCATAGCCGATACCGGTGGAGGCGCCGGTGACGACGGCGGTTTTCTGGGTCTTGCTCACTTGGATCTCCCTCTTTGACCGGGAAGTTAGCGCCTTTTGCCGCTTTGGCCATGGCCGCCCGGACTAGTCCTCAACAATTCCGGCACGGCGGGCGATAATCCGGTCGAGCATGCGCGCCGGCATCAGCTTGGGCAGGGTCCAGTTGTTGAACCGGTCCGGCACCACGGCATAGGCCAGGCGCGGTTCGGGCTCGGTCAGGGCGCGGAAGATGCGATCGGCGATAATCTCGGGCTTGAGACCCTTCGGGCCCATGGCGGTCAGGAAATCGCGGAATCGTGTCATCGCCGGATAAAGCGGAGAATTGTGATAGGGCGTGGCGTCAACCTCGCCGGCCTTTTCCCAGATAGGCGTCGCCACCATGCCCGGTTCGATCATGATGACCTTGATACCGTAATGCTGCAGCTCGATGCGCAGGCATTTCGACAGGCCCTCAACGGCGTGCTTGGAGGCAACATAGGGCGCCATAAAGGGTGAGCCGAGCTGTCCCGCGACCGAAGACAGCATGACGATCCGGCCCGGATCACCGGTCCGCGCCTTGTCGGTCCCCAGCAGCGGACCAAAGGCCTGGGTGACCCGCAGGACGCCGGTGACATTGATGTCCATCTGCTGCTGGAATTCCTCGATCGGCAATTCCATCGCCGGCCCGCCCATGGCGACGCCGGCATTATTGACCAGACCGTCCAGGCGTCTGCCGTCCAGGGCGTCATCGACCTGGCTTGCGGCCCGGGCAATGGAGGCGGCGTCGGTGACATCGACGATCAGCGTGGTCACGGCGTCGCCGAAGGCCGTGCTGACCTGCTCGGCCTCTGCGGCCGTCATCACCGTGGCGAAGACATGCCAGCCCTCGCTGACCAGACGCTGGGTCGTCGCCCGCCCGATACCGGATACGGTGCCGGTGATGAGCGCTGATTTCTGGTTTTCATTCATGAGCCAAGCCCTCCCGGTCCGGCACGCTAGAGTGCTGCGCAGCCATGGCCAATCCTTAAGACGGTATGAAAAGTGTCGGCAAGTTGTCAGCGGGGTGCGCCGGGGCGCGTTGACCCTGACATTTCCCGGCCTATTGTGCCACCCCGATACTTATTCTTGTTGCGTGGCGGGGCTTCACGCGACATTCCGCCGAACAAGAGACCGGCCCTCCCGGCCGATCAGAAGGAAGGGGCACCGCATGTCTTCCGAGTGGTCTGACCCGCGTCCGATGTCACCGCACCTGCAGGTGTGGCGCTGGCATGCGACGATGGCGTCTTCAATCCTGCACCGCGCGACCGGCGTGGCCAATTATGTCGGCGCTGTCGCCATCGCTGTCTGGATCATCCTGCTGGCGGTTGGCGCCGAGGCGAGCATCGGCTTCCTGTTTGAAGGCTGGATGGCCTGGGTGACCCGTTTCGGGCTGATCGCCCTGACCTATTCGGTCGCCTATCACTGGCTTAACGGCCTGCGCCACCTGGTCTGGGATTTCGGCAAGGGTTACGACGCCAAGGGCTCGAACCAGCGTTCCATCCTGATCATGATCGGCGCCGTCATTCCGACGGCACTGCTCTGGCTCAATCTGGGGAATTGATCATGTCCGATTATCGCACCCCCACTGCAAAAGTCCGCGGCCTTGGCGCCTCCGGCCATGGTGCCGGTCACTGGATCGCGCATCGCGTCTCCGCCATCGCCATGTTCCTCCTGGCCCCGGTCTTCGTCTGGATGCTGGCGACCTCGGGCGCGCCCGATCCGGATGCGACCCGCGCCTTCCTCGCCTCGCCGGCCGGCTCCATCGTCACCCTGCTGACGCTGACTGCGGCGTTGTATCACATGCGTCTGGGTATGCAGGTGATCATCGAGGACTACATCCACAAGACGGGCACGAAGGTGTTGCTTCTGGTCGGCAATACGCTGCTGACCATGGGCCTGTGGCTGGTCACCGCCTTCTTCCTGGTCAAATTCGCGCTGTAACGGACGTTTCTCATGGCTGAATACAACTGGATCGATCACACTTATGACGTGGTCGTCGTCGGCGCCGGCGGTTCCGGCCTGCGCGCCGCCCTTGGGGCCTCCCAGGCTGGTCTGAAGACCGCCTGCATCTCCAAGGTCTTCCCCACCCGCTCGCACACGGTCGCGGCCCAGGGCGGTATCTCTGCTTCGCTCGGCAATATGGGCGAGGACGACTGGCGCTGGCATATGTACGACACCGTCAAGGGCTCCGACTGGCTCGGTGACCAGGACGCGATCGAATATCTCTGCCGCAATGCGCCGGAAGCGGTGTACGAGCTCGAGCACTGGGGCGTGCCTTTCTCGCGTACCGAAGACGGCAAGATCTATCAGCGCGCCTTTGGCGGCATGACCCGCAATTTCGGTGAAGGCCCGGTGCAGCGCACCTGCGCCGCCGCCGACCGCACCGGTCACGCCATCCTGCACACGCTGTATGGTCAGTCGGTCCGCAATGAGACCGAGTTCTTCATCGAGTATTTCGCGCTCGATCTGATCATGGACGAAGACGGCGCCTGCCGCGGTATCACGGCCTGGAAGCTGGACGATGGTACGCTGCACCGTTTCCGCGCCCAGAAAGTCATCCTGGCGACCGGCGGCTATGGCCGGGCCTATTTCTCCGCCACCTCGGCCCACACCTGTACCGGTGACGGCAATGCCATGGTGCTGCGCGCGGGCCTGCCGCTGCAGGACATGGAGTTTGTCCAGTTCCACCCGACCGGCATTTACGGCGCCGGCGTTCTCATCACCGAGGGCGCGCGCGGTGAGGGCGGTTATCTGACCAACTCGGAAGGCGAGCGCTTCATGGAGCGCTATGCGCCATCGGCCAAGGACCTCGCCTCGCGCGATGTGGTCTCGCGCTCGATGACGATCGAGATCCGTGAGGGTCGCGGTGTGGGCGCCAATGGCGATCATATCCACCTCCATCTCGACCACCTCGACCCGGCCGTTCTGGCCGAGCGCCTGCCGGGCATTTCCGAAAGCGCCAAAGTCTTTGCCGGTGTCGATGTGACCAAGGCGCCGATCCCGGTCCTGCCGACGGTCCACTACAATATGGGCGGCATCCCGACCAATTATCACGGCGAGGTCCTGACCAAGACCGGCGATAATGAAGATACGATCGTGCCGGGCCTGATGGCTGTCGGCGAAGCGGCCTGTGTCTCGGTGCACGGTGCCAACCGCCTCGGTTCCAACTCCCTGATCGACCTGGTGGTCTTCGGCCGCGCGGCCGGTCTGCGCGTCGGCGAGACGGTGGAAGCCGGTGCAACGCAGAAAGAGCTCACGGCCAAGGATGGCCAGCTCTCGCTCGACCGCCTCGACAAGTTCCGCCACGCCAAGGGCGGCACGCCGACCGCGAAACTGCGCCTGGAAATGCAGCGGGCGATGCAGGAAAACTGCGCCGTCTTCCGCACCGGCGAAGTGCTCGACGAGGGCGTAGAGAAGATCAAGACGGTCTATTCCGGCCTGCCGGACGTCGCCGTCACCGACCGCACCATGGTCTGGAATACCGACCTCATGGAAACGCTGGAATTCGACAACCTCATCGCCCAGGCGGCGGTGACGGTGAATTCCGCGGCCAACCGCGAGGAAAGCCGCGGCGCGCATGCCCGCGAGGACTATCCGGATCGCAATGACGAGACGTGGATGAAGCACACCCTGGCCTGGGCCAGCGAAACGGGCGAGGTCAACATCGACTATCGCTCGGTGCATACCTACACCATGTCCAACGACATCGCTTACATCGAGCCTAAGGCCCGGGTTTACTAAGGACGAAACGCATGGTTCAGCTCACACTTCCCCGCGGTTCGCAGCCCAAGAAGGGCAAGACCTGGCCCAAGCCGGACGGCGCCAAGAATACGCGGACGTTCCGCGTCTACCGCTATGACCCGGAAGGCGAAGAGGGTCCGCGCTGGGACACTTACAAGGTCGATATGGATGATTGCGGGCCGATGGTGCTCGACGCTGTCCTGTGGATCAAAAACAATATCGACAGTTCGCTGGCTTTCCGCCGCTCCTGTCGTGAGGGCGTGTGCGGGTCCTGTTCGATGAATATCGGCGGCCGCAACACCATCGCCTGTACGTCGGGCATCGAGGACTATCAGGGCACGATCACGATCGCGCCGCTGCCGCATCAGCCGGTGGTCAAGGACCTGATTCCGGATCTGACGACCTTCTACGCCCAGCATGCGGCGGTGAAGCCCTATCTCAAGACCGATACGCCGGCTCCTGAGAAAGAGTGGCGCCAGTCGCCGGAAGAGCGCGAAGAGCTTGATGGCCTCTATGAGTGCATCATGTGCGCCTCCTGTTCGACTGCCTGCCCGTCCTATTGGTGGAATGGCGACAAATACATGGGCCCGGCGGCCCTGCTGCAGGCCTATCGCTGGCTCGCGGACAGTCGCGACGAAGCCAAGGGCGAACGCCTGGAAGAGCTCAACGACCCGTTCAAGCTCTATCGTTGCCACACCATCATGAACTGTACGCAGGTCTGCCCGAAGGGACTCAACCCGGCCAAGGCGATCGGCGAGATCAAGAAAATGATGGTCGAGCGCGAAGGCTAGAGCGCCGCGCCATACCTGACAGGAAAAGCCCCGCCGGTGAGCCGGCGGGGCTTTTTCGTATCCACCCGTATCCGCGATCCAGCGCGTTGCGCGCGGCTCAGGGGTGCCCGTTTTCCCAAGGCGCGATCTCGCACAGATCGCGCAGGCGGGCGGTCAGTTCGACATCGCTGCCCGGTTCATTGGCGGCATCAAGCGCGCGGCCGTAATGCAGCCGGTAGCGCGACCCGGCCTTGCCCATCAGCCCGTGAAAAATAGTCATGTCCTTGAGCTCTTCATTGATCTGGGCGAGGGCGTAGTAGAGCACAGGCATGCGCTGGCGGACTGAGAGCGGAATGATCGGTGCCTTGAACTTGCGAGCCAGGCTGGCTGCAGTCGGGTGCCAGACCTTGTCCTTCAGACGCCAGCCTTTCCAATGCCATTCCGACATCCGGCCGGACGGGAAGACGACAATACACTTGCCGGCTTTGAATTCGGCAAAGGCGCGCTTGAGCAATTCCCGCGACTGGCTGCGATTGCGCTCATCCTCGCGCCACTCCACCGGGATAATGCGTTCTTCCAGGCCCGGGCAGACCTTGAGCGCGTCGCGGTTGGCGAAGAAGACCGTGTCGGGGCGTTTGGCCTTGATGGAGTCCCACAGGGCCAGACCATCGGCGATGCCGCCGGGATGATTGGCCACGATGACGCAGGCCCCTTCCGCCGGCACCCGGTCCAGCCCCAGGGTCTCGACATTGAGATGCAGGTAATCGGCGGTCCAGTTCAGGCAATCGGTGCCGGAGAGCTCGGCGATCTGGTCGACCATCCACACCGCTTTCTTATAGCCCAGCAGCGGATAGCCGATCGTCTTGATCAGCGGCCAGAACGGCGTGTGGATCAGTTTCGGGGCGCGGTCCTCGATCAGCTCATCGACGATATGCTTGGATCGGACGGCGACGGAATCAGTCTCAGTCATGCGTTGAGAGAACTCCCAAGCGGCGCCCGAGGCAATCGCGAAAAGCTTGCTGCAGGCGCGAAGGGTTAACGGGCCTTTACCACTTGGCCCGCCGTTTGCGATGCGGTGGTCAGGTATTAACCGACTGTTCATGATCGGGACGCGCCATGACCCTGACTGACACTGCCCCAGCCGGCACCTTGCGTAAGCTGCCCAATAAACGCGCCAGCCTGGTCGATGACCTGGCCGCTGATTTTCTTGGCCTGGTGGTCAAGCCGGGAGATCGAAGCCTGCAACTGGGTCAGTCCGTTCTGGGAACCACCTGTCTGAAAAACGGCGCCTTCCATGAGTGTGTGGGGGATAAGGCTGCGGTCTCAGCCCTGCGGTCCGATTGCCACAGCCGCAAGGTCGACACCCCGCGTCTGAGCCTGCCCAGCCGGGCCGGGGAAAGTGCAACAGCGCAGGATCTCGATCTGGCCATTGTCGGCGGCGGGACCGGTTTTGCGCTGCTGGCCTCGAACTGGCGCGATATCTCGCAGCGTCTCAAGCTGGGCGGTGTTCTGATGCTGAGCGAGTGCAGCCGCGGTGCTGTCGCACGCCTTGCGGATGCCCTTTACACGGACCCGGCCTGGGCGTTTCAGGACATGATCGGGGGCGATATTGCTGTCTACCGCAAGGTCAGGCTGATCGCCGATGACGTGCCGGAAGAGCGGATGAACCCCGCCGTTGAACCGGCAGTGTCCGAGGTTCCGCAGGAGCAGCCGGGGCTGCTTTCCGGTGTGCTTCGTACCTTGTTCCGGGCCTCGCCGCGGCCGCGCAGCGTGCGCTCCGGGCGCGGATAATGACCGCAATCGGAGCTGCGGCTGTCCCCACTGTGTGATGTCGCAAAATTTTCATGAATTTAGTACGTGACGGTCATGGTTACGACGTAACCGGATCGCCATGACGACGCGTCTTGCCCTGTCCGGATTTTCGGCCCTGTCGCACCCGGTCCGTCTGGCCTTGTTCCAGGCCCTGTGCCGGCGTGCGCCTGAACGCGTCCCTGCCGGAGAGCTGGCGGAGGGGTTTGATGTGCCGCCCTCAACCATGACCGGGCATCTTCGTGCCCTCGAGCGGGCCGGTTTGATCCGCTCTGAGCGCCGGTCGCGCTTCATGCTCTACTCGCTCGATAGCGAGGGATCGCAGCGTTTCATCCGCTATCTTATCGAGGATTGCTGCGCCAACCGGACCGATATTTGCGGCGGTCTGCCGGCTCCATCTGATTCAACCGATCTGCAGCACGCCTCATGAGAGATACACCCTATTCGGTGCTGTTTTTATGCACCGCCAATTCTGCCCGCTCGATCCTTGCGGAAGCCATTCTGGCGCGCCAGGCCGGCTCGCGCTTCATGTCTCTCTCGGCCGGTTCCCAGCCGAGGGGTCAGATCCACCCGCTTGCGCTCAACCTGTTGCAGCAGAAGGGCTACGACATTTCCGGTTTTCGTTCGAAAAGCTGGGACGAGTTCGATGAAAGCCAGATGGCCAACGGGGTCGACTTTGTCTTCACCGTCTGTGACAGCGCCGCAGCGGAGGTTTGCCCGGTCTGGCCGGGGCATCCGCTGACCGCGCATTGGGGCATTGCGGACCCGGCCGCGGCCTCCGGGTCCGAGGCCGAGCAGCGTCTGGCCTTTGTAACCGCCTATAACCAGCTCAAGGCCCGGATCGACGCCTTCATCGCCCTGCCCGATCTCGGTATCGACCGGCTGGCCCTGAAGGCCAAGTTGCAGGATATCGGCCGTCTCTGACGCGCCCGGGGGGAAATGGCATGATCAAGAAACTGGCGGCTGAGGCCATCGGCACGGCCTTCTTGCTGGTTGCTGTGGTGGGAAGCGGCATCATGGCCGAGACCCTGACCGGGGATGACGCCCTTGCCCTGCTGGCTAATGCCATTGCGACGGGTGCGGCCCTTTATGTGCTGATTACCACGCTCGGCCCGGTGTCCGGTGCGCATTTCAATCCGGCGGTGACGCTCGCCATGGCAATCTGCCGGCGTATCCCGGCTGGCGAGGGCCTCGCTTATGTGGCCGTGCAGATCATTGCGGGCGTGCTCGGCGTCTGGTTGACGCATTTCATGTTCGAGGCCGACATTGTCCAACTGTCGATGAAGGCCCGTGCCGGCTGGCCCCAGCTGGGGTCCGAGGTGTTGGCGACGTTCGGCCTGGTCTTCTTCATCTTCATGGCGGTGCGCTATCGCGGCGAGGCGGTCGCGGCGACCGTGGCGCTGTACATCACGGGCGCCTATTGGTTCACCGCCTCGACGAGTTTTGCCAATCCGGCGGTGACCATCGCCCGCTCCCTGACGGACACATTCTCCGGTATCGCCCCGGGAGACGCGCCTGGCTTCATCGCCGCCCAACTGGCCGGCGCCGTGATTGCGGCTGGTGTGGCCAGCTGGCTGATCCGGGAAAACTAGATCAATTGCATTGATGTGCTGCCGGCGCGGGGCCGTGTCGGCGGGCGGGTGAGCGAGGACGTAAGTCCCGCGCGCCGTGGATCGTGCCGGCAGCACAGCAACAACGCAGGCGGGTCCGTGCATCCGTCGCCCGGCAAGATGAAAGCTTGGTAGGGCTTCGCACAAAAGAAAACGCCCGGCCGCGATGGCCGGGCGTTTCCCTGAAATGTGCTGCCGTGGATTAGAACGGCAGGGAGAAGGAAACGGAGACCGTGTCGCCTTCGGCGTAGTCACGATCGCTCGTTGCTTCATAGGTGAAGGCCAGCGAACCGCCATTCTCGAGCGGCACCGACATGGAGCCGGCGAACTCGAGCCAGTTGGTGTCCAGCTTGCCGTCGCCATTGGCGAAGACGGCAACACCCGGAGCGGCGCTGAAGGATGCGCTGAAGAGCTCGGTGCTGTCGCCCAGCTCCTTGGCGTAACCGGCATACATGCCCAGCATCACACCGCTACCGGCGTCGAAGGAGTAGGCACCGCCGACGCGGGTGATCAGGCTTTCATAGGACCGGCCGTCAATGTCCAGACCGCCCACGAGAGAGGTGGTGCTGGTGGCATCGAATTCCGTCTCGCTATAGCTCAGGCCTGCGATGGCAGCGAGGTTGTAATTCGCTTCCGGCAGGATGTCGTAGCGGAAGGAACCGTCGATGCCGAAGCCGTCCGCATCGTAACGTGCAGCGCTGGTGGTCGTTGCGCCGACATTGACGAGGCGGGTGCTTTCGCTTTCGTGCTGGCTGGCGTGCAGGGCGACAGAGGCGTGCACACGATCCTGATCGTAGGACAGGAAGGCCGTGTACTGCTCGGTTTCCACGCTGTTGTCGGTGGAGCCGAAGGTCGCGCCCATGATGTTGTCACTGTCGGCAAAGCCGAGAGCGACACCGGCACGCAGATTGTGGCCGATGCTGGCGTCGAAGCCGACGACGACATAATCGCCTTCGATTTCGCCGTCAGAGGCGCCCGGCAGGGTCTCGCCGGAGCCGTTGACCAGGCCGAAGGAACCGAAGACACGCATGTCGCGATCATCGCCATGCGCGCCATGGCCTTCCTTGGCCGAAGCCGCCATGGCCAGACCGGCCAGTTCCGGGTTCAGGGCCAGGCCATTGGCCTGCTTGGCCGATGCCATTACCGAGTTCACACCGCCGGTGGCGCTGTTGAAGTCACCGATATGGTTGCGCAGGGCACGGCTCAGCGTGTCGGTGTGCAGGCGTGCGGAGCGATCAAACAGCACCGATTCCCACGGAGACAGGCTGTTGAGGCTGCTCAGCAGCGTGTCGCCCGACATCAGGTCGAGACCACCATAGATATCCTCCAGAGCCGCATAATCGGTGTCGCGCGCTGCGTGCAGCTGCTCAGCCAGATTGGCCTGGAAGAAGTTGGTGAAGGTTGCTTCGGTCGAGTACGGCAGGGCGTTCAGGGTTACACCCGTGGTCGAGGCGCCATAGCTCATCACCGGGGTCAGTACGCCCGGCAGGTCGGAGACAGCGGCGAAGGTGCCGATGCCGATGCCGGAAGCGGTGATGATCTCGAAGCTGTCACCATAACGCGGCGTGTAGCCGGCGACCGGGTTCAGGATCAGTGCGCCATTGAGCGAGTAATCGCCATCGATCAGCAGGTTGTCCGAGGTGTTGCCCGGACCGATATCGGCCATCAGGACACCACCGGAGGACTGAACATAGTCACCGATGATTTCCAGCGTGCCGGTCGCGCCGATTGCGCCGGCATTGACCATGCCGCCGATGTTGAAGAGCGTGCCGGACTGGGAGACGCCGTTACCGAACAGGAGGTTGGTCTCGAACAGGTCAAGCTGGCCGGAGCCCGTCAGCGTACCGCCCCAGAGCACGACTTCGCGCGTGCCGAGCAGGCCGTCGACATTGAGCAGGCCGTCGAAGACCTCAACATTGATCATCGACAGGATGGTCGAGGTGTCGAGGATGTCGAGGGCTGCGCCGTCACCGCGGATGTTCAGCTTGTCGATCTCCACAAAGGGCAGGTCCGCGGTGGTGGTGCCGTCTGCGTCGAGGGTGACCTCGAAGAACTGCGCCACAGCCGAACCGAAGCCGTAATTATTGTCCGGAACGAAGTCGGTGGAACCCGGACCCGTAGCAGCGCCGCGATTGCCGGTGCTGCTGGACTGACCAGCCCAGCCGCCAGCCGGAGCTTCGGCAACGCCGGCATCGGCGACAAAGCCGGTGGCGACGAAGTCAGTAAAGACGCCCGGAGTGCCGTCCTGGACCGGAGCCTTGCCGGCAATACCGGCCGCCGTATTGGCTGCAGCGCCGGTGCCCGTTCCAACGACCAGGCCGTTGGCGGCGTCATTGGCGATGATGTCACCGGACAGGGTCTGAAAACCACCCGGGGCAACAGAACTGTCGGCAACGGCGAAGCCATTGGCCTTCTGGCTGTCGAGCGGTTCCTGCGGTGCCAGGCCGCCGGAGGTCGTGAAGTCCTCAACCGGCGTATCGAAGGCGATACCTTCCTGCGGACCGGTGCCGCCGACACCCGGTTCCGGACCGGTCGGCAGACCGTTCACGATATTGCCGGAGCCATCATAGATGAAATAGTTCGGATCCATGGTCTGGATCCAGTGCGTCGCGTCCGACCAATTGCCGTCGCCCGCATTCGCCGAGACGTATTTGTACGGGTTATTCTCGGAGATGAACTGGTGGAAGTTGAACAGCGGGTTGTAGTAGCTGACCTCGCCATAGGTTTGACCGGCCGAGTGGAAGAAGCCGCCAACGAAACCACCGGAGAGCACGCCGAGGATGAGCGGGCTGTCATGGATGTTCATGGCCATGAGCGGGCCGCCGGAGTCACCGCCGGCCGTTGCCACTTCATTATCCAGGGCATCGCCCGGGAAATAGTCAATGCTCGGGCTCGGCAGGAGCAGCGTGTCGCCGTCGATGAAGCCGCCATCGAAACCGTTATTGTCGTCGCAGACGATGGAGTTGGTTGCGCCGAGCAGGAACGGGTCGGGCCCGCGCACACAGGTGCCGGTGCGGCCCGGAAGGTCGAAATCGGTCCAGTAGAGGGACTGATTGCTGGTTGCCGGGGCGTTGTAGAGCGCGTTCTGGGCCAGTGCGTTGAAGAAGTCGTTCTGCGATCCCATCATGCCCAGCATGTTCTCACCGGCGCGGCGCAGGCCGTTAATGCCGCCGGCATCGGTCGAGCCCGGGTGGAAGGTGCCGTAGCCGATCTGGTTGACGAGAACGCCGGCGTCGAAGACGTCGGTCGGGATCGGGCTGAACAGCATGCCATAGGTCGGCAGGGTGTAGAGCGGATCCTGAAGCGCCAGGAGGGTGACGTCAGCGCCCGGGAAGTCCTCAACACCGAACTGGCCGTCCGGATGGTTCATCGTGTCGACGGCAAAGGTCAGGCCCTGCGTGTCGGAGAGGAATTGCTGCCCCGTCCCGATCCAGTTGAACAGTGCGTCAAACGTATCCTCGCCATAGGCGATGATCGGAACCGCCGACTGACCGAAGCCATAGGTGCTGTCCGGCTGGCTGTTGAAACAGTGGGCCGCGGAGATCACCGTGCGCGCATTCACCAGGGAACCGGTACAGTTGAAGAAAATGCTGCCGGAGCCTTGGTCCCAGTAGAAAATCTGGACCACGCCGTCCCAGCCCTGGGCAAAGGCCTGGGCGCCGCTATCACCGACATCATCGCGGAACGGAATGGCTTCAGCCGGGGCCGCCGTCATGGCGGTGACACCCGCCAGGGCCAGCACCATGGCGGATGTGGTCGAGGTCAGCGTCTTTTTGAACGCTGAGGTTGCGGTTTCGAGTTTCATCAGAGGTCCCCTCCTTGAGCAAACACGGAGCGAGCGCAAGGAGTGGCAATCAATCCCCCCGCACCCTGTCTTATATTTCTAGTAACGCTAGATACACATTATGCGCTAGCTCTGTGCAAGCTTCCCACCTCCGGTTTAGGCAGAAAAACCTGTTACGCGACCGAACTGTTGCGCAAAACCCACATGTATAGACTATTACCTGTGGCGCCTGCTTCTGGCGCCCGTCACGGCGGCGTTATGCGGCCGATCCGCACGGCGGCTCGACAGGGGCTCGCAGCCATATTAATTGAGCCCCAAATCCTTCCGCGGGATCGTATCGAAATCCCGCCCAGCGACATAATCCGGGGAGACGCGCCATGAGCCGCGACATTCATCATTTCTTCAATGGCAAGAGCTTTGAGGGCCAGTCCGGCCAGTATGGCGATGTCTACAATCCCAGCACGGGCGAAGTTCAGGCCCGCGTCCAGTTCGCCACGGTTGATGAGGTCAACGCGGCTGTCGCTGGTGCCAAGGCAGGCCAGCAGGCCTGGGCGGCGATGAACCCGCAGCGCCGGGCCCGCGTCCTGATGAAGTATAAAATGCTGGTCGAAGCGGAGATGGACAGCCTGGCCGAAATGCTGTCCTCCGAACACGGCAAGGTTATCGCCGATGCCAAGGGCGACATTATTCGCGGCCTGGAAGTGGTCGAGTTCGCCATGGGCGTGCCGCACCTGATGAAGGGCGAGTACACTGAAAGCGCTGGTCCGGGCATTGATGTCTTCTCCATGCGCCAGCCGCTCGGCGTCGTCGCCGGCATTTCGCCGTTCAACTTCCCGGCGATGATCCCGATGTGGTTCATGGGCATGGCGCTGTCGACCGGCAATGCGCTGGTGCTCAAGCCGTCAGAAAAGGATCCGTCGGTTCCGGTTCGTCTCGCCGAGCTGTGGATGGAAGCGGGCCTGCCCGAGGGTGTGCTGCAGATCGTTCATGGCGACAAGACCGCCGTGGACGCGCTCCTGCACCATGACGATATCAAGGCGGTCTCCTTTGTCGGTTCGTCCAATATCGCCCAGTATATCGCCGCGACCTGCGCCAATAATGGCAAGCGTTTCCAGGCCATGGGCGGTGCCAAGAACCACGGCATCATCATGCCGGATGCGGATATGGACCAGGTGGTGAAGGACTTCCTGGGCGCGGCCTACGGTTCGGCCGGCGAACGCTGCATGGCGCTGCCGGTTGCCGTTCCGGTCGGCCAGGACACGGCGGATGAATTCGTCGCGCGGATGAAGGAAGAAGCCCAGAAGCTCCAGGTCGGCGTCTCGACCGATCCGGATGCGCATTATGGCCCGGTCGTCTCTGCGGCGCACCGTGCCAGCATCGAGAAATGGATCCAGACCGGTGTCGATGAGGGCGCTGATCTGCTGCTCGACGGTCGCGACTTCTCGCTGCAGGGCCACGAGAACGGCTTCTTCATCGGTCCGTCCCTGTTCGACAAGGTGACGCCGGAAATGACCTCCTACCAGGAGGAGATTTTCGGCCCGGTGCTGCAGGTGGTGCGCGCCAATGACCTGGAAGAGGCGGCCAGCCTGCCGAGCCAGCACCAGTACGGCAATGGCGTGGCCATCTTCACCCGCAATGGTCTCGCGGCGCGCGAATTTGCCGCCAAGGTCAATGTCGGCATGGTCGGTATCAATGTGCCGATCCCGGTGCCGGTCGCCTACCACTCCTTCGGTGGCTGGAAGCGCTCGGCCTTCACTGACACCAACCAGTACGGCACTGACGGCATCCGCTTCTTCACCAAGATCAAGACCGTGACCCAGCGCTGGCCGTCCGGCGAGATCGGTGACCAGGCCTTCGTCATTCCGACGATGCAGTAAGCTCGAGAGCAGCGTGGACCGGAGACGATCAGCTGTCGTCTTCGGTCACGCTGGTCTGTTCGCGCAGCCAGTCCAGCGCTGCGGCGCGGTCCTTGACCACTTTGATGCGCAGATTGCCGGCCTCGAACACCGGCCAGGTCGTCGACAAGTCCCAGGTCCGTGAGATCTGCGAGGGCACATAGGCGAGGGTGATGGGGTGGTCCATCGCCAGCATGAAGTCTTCGGCGATGTTCTCGACCTTGTTGCGAGACAGCGAGTTATCCAGGCGCGAGCTGTCGACCAGGATGTGGGTAGCGTCGATTTCGGCCACCAGTTCTCGTGTCCGCTCGATCGCCCAGCCGGTCTCCTGATTGGTGATATCACCAATACTCGTCACTTCTAAGGTTCGGGGAATATCCAGGATTCCAACCCGAATTGGCATCACGCACCCATACACATTTTGAATTGTATTCTAATTATATTTGATTGGGTGGCCGGTCAGCAAGTCATGTGAAATGACCTTAAGGGACTGATTTGTTATGGTTAATGCGTGGTAACCTTAGGCTATTTGCGGGTGTTTTGCGCTTGACCGGTTGAGTGCCGAGGGCCCGTGCAGGTGACCCGGTCTCGCTGCGCAGCCAGTCCAGCGCCAGGTCGGGAGTGGTGAACACCCGGCAGCGATTGTCGATTTCGCGCGACAGGGCCCAGGCGGCCGCATGATGGGCATCGCTCCATTGTAGGGGCGGGAGGAAGGCGATGGGCAGCGGGCTGCCGAGCGCGAGCACGAAATCCTCAAGGATTTCCACCGAATGCGGCGGAGAGTTGATCACTTCGGCGGCGCGGACATCGACAAGCACACCGCGCGCTTGCGAGCTGAGCACCAGTTCGCGCACTTTTTCATGGGCCGCACCGGTCTGTACCCGCGTTGCGGGTCCGGACTGCGTCATGGATACAATTCTATCCCGTTCGAGAAGGCTGACCCCTACCGACATACTCACCACACACACTGTTCTTCTTCTTGTTCGCTCTAACGGCGAAGGGCGTGACATATAAGTGTCATGCGGGGCCTGCCAGTATTTGAAAATGAGAATCACCTACCATTTGGCGACCTGTGTGTTTCCTGCACGCCAGACGATTGATTAACGCGGGATTACGGTCTGATCCTGGTGTCGAAGCGGTGCTGCTCCAGCGTTCCCCCGGTGTTGTCCTGGCGCTCCCCCGGCGCTCCCCCGGCGCTCCCCCGGTGCTGCCCCGGACCGGTCCCGGTGCGCGCCAGCATGTCCTATTGCCTGATCAGGTGCGCGCGGGCATGGTCCGGTCGCGATTGAAAGGACCGACTGTATGACTGCCTCAGCCTTCTCCTTCCGCACCGTGCCGCACATTCATGCCGGCGCCGGCGCGGCCCGCCAGCTGGCCCGTCTGGCTGCACCGCTGATCGGCAGCCGCAAGCGGGTCTTCCTGGTGACCGATCAGGGCGTGCGCAAGGCGGGGCTGATCGACGCGGCAACGGCGTCGCTGGAGGAGGCCGGTCTGCAGGTCGAGATCTATGACCGGGTGGTCGCCGATCCGCCGAAGAGCGTGGTTCTGGAGGCCGAGGACAAGGCGCGCGGTTTCGGGGCGGAAGTTGTGCTCGGACTGGGCGGCGGCTCCTCGATGGATACCGCCAAGGTCGTCGCGCTGTTGCTGGGCTCGTCGCAAACGCTGGATGACATGTATGGCGTCAATAATGCCACCGGTCCGCGCCTGCCGCTGATCCTGATCCCGACCACCGCCGGGACCGGCTCGGAGGTGACGCCGATCTCGGTTCTGACTGTCGGTGAAAGCACCAAGATGGGGATTAACGCACCCGCGCTCTACGCCGATCTGGCCGTGCTGGATGCCGAGCTGACCTATGGCCTGCCGCGGGCGGTCACGGCGGCGACCGGAATTGATGCCATGGTGCATGCGATCGAGGCCTATACCTCCAAGATCGAGAAAAACCCGGTATCCGACGCCCTCGCGCTGGCCGGGCTGAAAAAGCTGCACGGTGCCATCGAAACCGCCTGCCGTGACGGCTCCGACCGCCAGGCCCGCGAAGACATGTTGCTCGGAGCGCTGCTCGCCGGCCAGGCCTTTGCCAATGCGCCGGTCGGTGCCGTGCATGCCCTCGCCTACCCGCTGGGCGGCGTTTTCCATGTTCCCCACGGTCTCTCGAACTCGCTGATGCTGCCGCCGGTGCTGCGTTATAATGCCAGCGCGGCCGAGCCGCTCTATGCCGAGCTTGCCTCCCATCTCGGCCTGCATGCCTCGACGGATGGTCTTGTCACCGAGATGGAGCGGATCGCCGACAGTGTCGGTATCGAAACCCGCCTGACCCAGGTCGGTGTCAGCCATAATGATCTGCCGCGCCTGGCCGAAGAGGCGATGGAGGTGAAACGCCTCTTGGTCAATAATCCCCGCGAGATGACGCTGGAGGCCGCCCAGGCCTGTTATGAGGCTGTATTGTGAGCGAAAAGCGTACCCGTTCCGACTATGCGCGCTGGCGTGATCTGCCGACCCGCTGGGCCGACAATGATATTTACGGCCATATCAACAACGCCGCCTATTACGGGTTTTTCGATACGGCGGTGAACTGCTTCCTGATCGAGGAGGCGGGGCTTGATATTCATGCCGGAGGCGTGATCGGCCTGGTGGTGGAAACCGGCTGTTCCTACTTCGCGCCGCTGGCTTATCCCGAAACGGTCCAGGCAGGCCTTCGTGTCGCCCGTATCGGCAATTCCTCGGTGCGCTATGAACTCGGCCTGTTCAAGACGGACAGCGATGGGCCCGCCGCTCAGGGTCATTTCGTGCATGTCTATGTCGATCGCGAAACGCGCCGCCCCGTTGCCCTGCCGCAGGCAATGCGCTCGGCCCTGGAGGCGATCCATGCGTGAGGTCCGTAGCCCGCTCCTTCTGGTCCTGGCCGCTCTGGTAACGACGGGTCTGCTCGCTGTCGCAATCTGGCGGCTCTGGCCGGCAGGTTGAGATTTGCGCATTGACCTGACAGCAAGGCTTCTGCTTTAGGCTCACCCCATGGCCACCCCGACCGATCGTCTCAAAGCGCGTATCGCATCCGGCGAATTATCGCCCGATGCTGACCAGGAGCGTGCGGCTGTGGCTCTTGGTGCCCTGCAGGCGCGCCTGGCCCAATGGACGCCGGGCAAGCGCGGCTGGTTTTCCAAGCCCAAGCCGGCGCCCAAGGGGCTTTATCTCTGGGGCGGTGTCGGGCGTGGCAAATCCATGCTGATGGACCTGTTCTACGACGATGCCCCGACGCAGCCGAAACGGCGCGTGCATTTTCACGAATTCATGCAGGATGTGCATGGCCGCATCGCGGAGTGGCGGCAGTTGAGCGAGCTTGAGCGCAAGCGGCGCCCGGAATATGTAAAAGGCGCCGGCGATGATCCAATCCCGCCGGTCGCGCGCGCTCTGATCGGCTCGTCGCGCCTGCTCTGCTTCGACGAATTCCAGGTCACCGATATTGCCGATGCGATGATCCTCGGCCGTCTTTTCGAGGCACTCTATGCTGAGGGCATCGTCGTCGTTGCGACATCAAACCGCTTCCCGGACGATCTCTACAAGGACGGCATCAATCGGAAGCTCTTCCTGCCCTTCATCGACGAGCTGAAGTCGCGCATGGAGCTGTTCGAGCTCAATGGCGGTGTCGATCATCGCTTGCGCCAGCTGGAAGCGGCGCCGGTTTACTACTGTCCGCTCGACACCGATGCAGAGCTGGCCATGGATGATGCCTGGGACCGGCTGACCCATTGTGCGGCGCCGCAAAGCTGCACCCTGATCGTCAATGGCCGCGAGCTGCTCGTCGAGCGCGAGGCTGCGGGCGTGGCGCGGTTCCAATTCGAGGAATTATGCGCCCGGCCGCTGGGGGCGGCAGACTATCTCGCGATCGCGCGACGGTTTCACACCCTGCTGCTCGATCGCACCCCGAAGCTCTCACCGGACAAGCGCAATGAGGCCAAGCGCTTCGTGACCCTGATCGACACGCTTTATGAAGCGCGGACCAAGCTGGTGATGAGCGCTGATGCCGAGCCGCAGGACCTCTACCCGGATGGCGACGGAGCCTTCGAGTTTGAACGTACGGTGTCGCGCCTGATCGAAATGCGCTCGCATGATTACCTGGCCGCCGAGCGACGCGAGGTCGAGGAAACGTCCGGGGCGTGATTCCGCTTCGTTAATTGAACGGTAAGTTCCCCGCAACGGCCTGGTTTTCCTCGCTGAGTATTTTGTGCCCTTGAGTGAATACGGACCAATTCAGGGGGGATCCATGCTGACGGCAATTATGTCGCTCGCAGCGACGACGCTGGCACAGGGCGATGCGACAGACTGGAGCGCTCTGGCGCGCAGTGACATTGAATTCATGCACGCCCAGACCGAGGCGCATCACCCCGGACCGGTCGATGAAGAAAACCCGGATTTCCGTGCCCAGATGGAGATTGCTCTGGCCCGCGGCCTGAGTTTGGCGGACCGGGTTGAGAGCCAGGCCGGCTACGCCATGGCACTTCGCGCCTATGCCGCACATTACCGGGATGGACATTACGGCGTGGGTGCACGGTCCGGTGTCGAGACCTATCAATGGCCCGGATTTGTCACCGTGCGCACCGGCGGGCGCTGGTTCATCCGATCGGGCGATGAGGCGACCGCTCAGATGGATGGCCAGGAATTGCTCGGTTGTGACGGCCGGACGCTGGACGACTGGATGCAGGAGCGGATTTTCGATTTTGCCGGCAATCCGGACCTGGCTGCCGATTGGGCGCAGCGCGCGCCTCGACTGATGATGGAACGCGGCAATCCCTTTGTCCGCCGGCCGGAGACCTGCCGCATCGCCAATGACACCGGCATCGAAACCGTCGAGCTGAACTGGCAGGATATCGATGCCAATACCTGGTGGGATATCTCCGATCGCCTGTCTCAACCGGAACCCGCGCCCTGGGGATTGCACGAGTTCGCCCCCAATGCGTTCTGGATCGGTACGCCGACCTTCGGCCCGACAGGCGAGGCGCTGGAGACCATGCACGCCCTCATCGCTGAGCTCTCCGAGCGCGCCGAAGAGCTGCGGTCAGCAGACATGCTGGTCTTTGATGTGCGCAGCAATAATGGTGGTGCCAGTTCCTGGGGCGATGCCATGGTCGAAGCGGTCTGGGGCGAGGATTATGCCGCTTATCGCCGGCCGGCCTCGTCTGATGGCGTCGATTACCGCATTTCCGCTGACAATATCGACCATGCACAATTCATCATCGACTACACGGTCGAGCAGAATATGACCGATGCCGAGACCTATTTCCGTGAAGTCATGGCCGGCATGCTCGCAGCGGATGCAGCCGGTGAGGATTATTATCGCGAGCGCCGTGAGGCCAGCGAGCCGTCTCCCGAGGCGGCCAACCCGGTCTCGGCCCAGGTTTATTTCCTGACGGATTCGGCCTGCGGCAGTGCCTGCCTCGATTTTGCCGACCGCATGTACGCGCTGGACGGGGTCACCCATATCGGTGGCGAGACCTATGCCGACAGCGCCTATATGGAATTGCGCACGCTCGACCTGCCGTCCGGATACGGCAGTCTGGGTCTGCCCATCAAAGTCTATCGCGGCCGTCCGCGGGCGTCCGGCGAGACCTATACGCCCGCCATCGCCTATACCGGCACCGATTGGAGCACGCAGGCCCTGCAGGCCTGGGTGACTGGCCTGGGGGACTAGCGCACCGGTTCGCCGGCACGGTATCCTCGGCTGTCCAGCCGGGGATACCGCATGTCCAGATCGATCGGTCTCGATGAGACCCTTACCGCCTATGTCCGCAACGCCAACCGGGCCGAACATCCCGCGCTTGAGGCGTGCCGGACCTTCACCGACAATATGGGCCAGATCTCGCGCATGCAGATCTCGCCTGAGCAGGGCGCATTCCTGCAGCTCTGTGCGCGGTTGGTGAATGCCCGCACTGTCGTCGAAATCGGTGTCTTCACCGGCTACTCCTCCACTGCCATGCTACTGACAATGCAGGAGCTGCATGGTGAAAAAGCCCGGCTTTATGCCTGTGATATCAACGCCGACTATTTCCGCCAGGCGAGGCGGTTCTGGGACCAGGCCGGCGTGACAGACCTGGTCGAGATGCGCCAGGGCGATGCGACGGAAACCGCCCGGCAGCTCGCCGGCGACATCACCGGCCAGGCGGATATGATGTTCATTGATGCCGACAAGGCGAATTACGACGCCTATTACGAGGCCGGGCTGGAGATATTGCGCCCGGGCGGCCTCTTCCTGTTCGACAATGTGCTCTGGTCGGGCGATGTCGCTGATCCGCGCAAACGCGAGGGCGACCGCGATACTGCCGCCCTCTATCAACTCGCCGAAAAAATCCGCGAGGATGAGCGCGTAGACATGGCCTTTACGGCGATCGGCGACGGCATATTGATGGCGATCAAGCGCTAGGCTGGCCGACGTCCTTCGATCAGGTCCGCCTGCTCACGCAGACCATCGGCGAGGAAGTTGAACAGGGTTCGGATGCGCGGCGCGGCGATCAGGTCGCGATGGGTCAGAACCCAAATTTCCCGGCTCGGCCAGCTCTGGTCTCCGCAAATCCGCTTCAGTCCCGGATCCAGGTCGCCGATCGAGCAGGGCAGGATGGCAATCCCCATGCCCCGGCGGGCCAGGTGGAGCTGGGCGTCCGGTGTATCCGCGCGCCAGATGCGCCGGGCGATGCTCAGGCCCCGGTGCGTTGCCCAGTCTTCCAGCTCGCCCGGATCGCCCCAGCCGATCCAGGGGAGGTCCAGGCCCTGATCGGCGATCTCTGCGGCGGCATAAAGGGTGACATGCAAGGTCGCGACGCGGCGACCGATCAGATGGTCCGGTGGCGTGTTGGAACCGCGCACGGCGATATCCGCCTCGCGCTTGGTCAGATTGGCCTCGCCCATGGAGACGTCGAGATCGATATGGACGTCGGGATAGCGCTGGTTGAACTGATGCAGCACCGTGCCGAGATAATCAGCCAGGTATAGTGGTGGTGCCGACAGGCGAACCTCGCCTTCAAGATCCGGACTGTCGCCGATGACCCGGCGTTCCAGGGCATGGATTTCACTCTCGACCCGACGTGCGGTCTCCAGCATCACCGAGCCGGCTGAGGTGAGTTCAAGCCCGCTGGGCAGACGGTCGAAAAAGCGCTGGCCCATGCGCTTTTCAAAGGCGGCGATGCGGCGTGACACCGTACTCTGGTCGAGGCCCAGATCCTGCGCCGCCGCCTGGGTCGATCCGGCTTCCGCCGTGGCGAGAAAGGTCTGTAGATCACGCCAGTCCATGCCGGGCTCCTATGCGTTGGTGCATGTCTCTAGCGCAATTCTGGTCGGAATGCCTAGCGAATGCGCATAGCAACAGGCTTGCCGCTGAACCGGCTCTGGTCCACAAGGCCTGTATGAAAGCCCATCTTCTGATCAGCGGTCATCCCGGTTTTCCCAGCCCGCAGGCCCTCGAGGTCTTCGTGCGAGAGCATGCCCGCGGCGGACTGACCGTACGTGATGCGGACATGTTTGCCCGGACCATGGAAGAGGGCGTGGTCATCGCCATCGTCGATGACGATCAGGATTTGCTGGCCATGTCGGCCATCCTTCCGCTCGAGCATGGCGAGTTCGAAATGGGTGCGGCCCTGGTGCGCGCCGACATGACCGGTTTCTACCTCCAGCGCTACATGATCGCAGCGCGCCTGTCCGCGGCTGCGCGGCGCAATCTGGTTCCGGCAGAGAAGCTTTATGCCGGCGCGCTGCAGAGCGAAGCCGGGGCTGGTTCGCGGGCCATGATCGAGATCAACGGGTTCCGCAAAATCCCCTTTGATAATGTGCCGCAAATTCTCCAGGACGAATGCCTGACCTGCACCAAGAAAGCGCACCGGCTCGCGGGTGAGCGGTGTTGCTATCAGTACTACCGGGCCTCCGGGGAGACGCCGGAAAACGATTATCTGCCGGACCAGGTGGAGCTGGAAAACCGTCGTGACGCGCGCAAGCTGACCCTGGTTTTCCATCATCCTTAAGTCGGGTGCGGCGCACTGCGCGCTTGCCCCGTGGCGGTCGCAGCGCTAGACCGCCCGCAACTGCTTTTTCGACCACAGCCATTCCTGATCAAGGAGTCCTCCCCATGGCCCGTAACAAGATTGCTCTCATCGGTTCCGGTATGATTGGCGGCACGCTCGCCCATGTCGCTGCCCGCGAAGAATTGGGCGACGTCGTCCTGTTCGACATTGCCGAAGGCGTTGCCAAGGGTAAGGCGCTCGATATCGCTGAAGCCTCGCCGGTGTTCGGCAAGGACAGCCAGCTCGCCGGTGCCGACGATTATGCCGCCATTGCCGGCGCTGATGTCTGCATCGTCACCGCCGGTGTGCCGCGCAAGCCGGGCATGAGCCGCGATGACCTGCTCGGCATCAATCTGAAAGTCATGAAGGCTGTGGGTGAGGGCATCGCCAAGCATGCCCCGAATGCTTTCGTGATCTGCATCACCAACCCGCTCGACGCCATGGTCTGGGCGCTGCGCGAATTCTCCGGCCTGCCGCACAACAAGGTCGTCGGCATGGCCGGCGTGCTCGACAGTGCGCGCTTCCGCCACTTCCTCGCTGACGAGTTCAAGGTCTCCGTCGAAGACGTCACGGCCTTCGTCATGGGCGGCCACGGCGACACCATGGTGCCGCTGCTGCGCTATTCCACCATCGCCGGCATCCCGGTTCCCGACATGGTCGCCATGGGCTGGTCGACGCAGGAGAAGATGGACGCCATCGTCGATCGCACCCGCAAGGGTGGCGGCGAGATCGTGGCCCTGCTCGGCACCGGTTCGGCCTTCTACGCTCCGGCAGAAAGCGCCATCGAAATGGCGGTCTCCTACCTGCGCGACAAAAAGCGCATCCTGCCCTGCGCCGCGCACCTGACCGGCGAGTTCGGCCAGAATGATCTCTATGTCGGCGTGCCGATCGTGATCGGCGCCAATGGCGTGGAGAAGGTCGTCGAGATCGAGCTCAATGCCGATGAGCAGGCCATGTTCGACAACTCTGTCGACGCGGTGAAAGGCCTGGTCGAAGCCTGTAAAGGCCTCGAGCCGAGCCTCGCGTAAGGTTCTGCTTTAAAACCATTTATCTGGAAGGGGCGGGCGCCGGGCGCTCGCCCTTTCTTATATTAAGACCGCATTAGGCATCGGAATATTCGATGAATCGACGGCCCTGCCCGGCTTGTTTAGACCGATCTCATGGCCTTCGAGATCGAGCTTCATTCCGTCACGCCCCGCGTTGACATTATCCTGTCGGGACGTGTGACCGCAGTTGATCTCGTCACGCTCGCGCGTGAAATCGTGGCCCAGCCGCGCTGGGCCTATGATCGGCATCATTGCGTCACTGTCCGGCCGGACTGCGAGCTGCCGCAAATGCGCGATATCGCCTGGCGTCCGGTCGAGGTTTCGCCCACGGCCCGCCACTCATCGGCCAAGCCGAAAAGCGCCTGGGTCACGCCCGATGGGCGGCCCCGTGCGGCTTTGGCTGTGATCGAGCGATTGCTGGGCCGTTCAGGGCTGGCCGAAGTCCAGTGTTTTGCGCTCTATGATGAGGCGGTCAGCTGGCTCGACCAGGAATTGCAGGTGGCGGACTAGGCCTACAGGCCGCCGGCGAAACCACCGCCGGAATTCAGACGCATGATCTCAAAGCTCAGAGCCAGGTTGAGCGTCTGCCACAGGAAAACCGGCCACAGCAGATATCCCGCAGCGCTTGAGCATCGGCCAACCAGCCCCGTCACGAAGAGGGCATAGGTCCAGCCCCCGAGATTGGCCAGGAAGGTCGTGGTGACATCGCGGGCACCGAAAAAGACGATCAGCCAGGCGATGAAACCGCCGATCAGTCCCAGAATGAGCAGGCTGCACACCGAGCGCATGCCGTCACGGCCACCGCGCTGGGTCACCCAGAGGCTGATCGCCAGGGGCTGCAGCATGATAATGCCGGACAGGACAAGGGTTCGCGCCGATGGCGTCCAGTTCGGCATCATCAGGTTTTCAGCCCAGCTGAGGGCGCCGCTGGACAAAACCCAGCCTGCCAGCCCGCCAGCCAGAGCCGCCGCGCCGATCATGTAGATCAAAAACCGTATCACACCGGGACGGTGATCTGCGTCCATCTGGTGTACCCCACACCCAACTCGTCACACTATTGTCACTCAAAGCAAGCATCGCGCCAAGCCTCGGCACAATTATGGCCGCGTCCCGCAACGAAAACGAGACATTCAGCCTGCGCCGATTCGCCCCTTGACGCGGGCAGCTGGGACATGTGCCTTTGAGGTAGAAAGGCTCCGTTTTGCACGGAGCCTGACCAGGGGAGGCCTGTTATGAAGCCACGCAGAATTCTTGTCGTCCTCAACGGAACCGATAGTGATCCCGCCCTGTTGCACCAGACCGTCGCGTTTTGCGCCGCGCACCAGGCCCGTCTCGACGGACTTTTCGTCCGTCGCAATGCCGCCAGCGGCGGGGATTTCCTCGGAGATGCCTTCTCCACTTACGGCATGGAAGCGGTTCTCGAGGCTCTTGATGATGCGGCCGCAAAAGCCAGCGAACAGGCGCACATAGCGTTCAATGCTGCCGCCGACGATGCGCCGCCCAATGCCATCGGCCGTTTCATCGAATATATCGGCCTGCCGCGCGCAGCGATGGAGCAGGAAGGCCGGCTCAGCGATCTGATCGTCATGCAAAAGCCCGACGATCATGCCGTGTCAAACCAGCTCAATGCGATTGAGACCGCGGCGTTCGAAAGTGGCCGTCCGGTTTTGGTCCTTCCGGTTGAGCGGGCACCTGCCGATGATTTCGACAATGTCGTCATCGCCTGGGATGGATCGCTCGAGGCGACGCGGGCGGTGGTCGGTGCCATGCCCTTCCTGCAATCGGCGCAGAGCGTGAAAATCCTTCATGCCGGCGCTGATGCGGATGCCGCGGAACAACTGGCCGAATTGTCGGCCTATCTCGCCCTGCACGACGTCACGGCCGCGACGCGTTCGGTCCCGCTGGAAGGACGCAGTGCTGCGCGGGCGCTGATCGAGACGTCGACCGAAAACGGAGCTGAACTCGTCGTGATGGGCGGATTTGGTGCGCCGGGCTGGCAACGCTCACTGGGTCGCGACGAAACCACCAGTTTGCTCAAGGGCATGCCCTTCGCGATTTTGCTGGCCCATTAAGGCTCAGATCCAGCCCTTTTCACGCAGGACCGGGACATAGGTCCGGCTGACCGGCGCGATCGCGCCGGAGGTCAGGGTCAGCTTGGCGCGGCCGTTTTCACGCTCGACATCGGCAATCGCCTCGCGTGCGACCCACCAGGACCGGTGCGTCTGGGAGCCCTCCAGCGTCTCGACAGCCGCCATGGCATCGCTCAACCGCATCAGGATCAGCTCATCGCCGCGACTGGTGTGAACGCGCAGATAGTGGTCCTCGGACTCAAGCGCGAGAATGTCCGCGCTGCGCAGCCGAGGCGGCAATTTGTCGGTCAGCGCCCGGCCGGCCTGGCTGTCGCCGCTGGCGCCGGCGCGATGCTCGAACAAATAGGTCATCAAGGAGACACCGCTGGAGACGACCAGCACCGACATATAAACAAACGGCCAGTACTGTAGCGGCGGCAGGGAGCCTGATGCGGCCTGGATTGCGATGACCGCCGCGCTGACCGGCAGCGAGACCATGGCCGCGATCAGCGCGTAGCGCGGGAAGAGGGGAAGTGTCGGTGCTGCGCGCTCCAATAGCAGGGCGCTGTAATGACCCGAACTGCCGCCGAGATACATAAGACCGACCCAATAGATCAGCCGCCAGTGGAAGGGCAGGCTGCCCGAACCCAGCGGGCTGATCAGGGTAAGGAAGACACCGATACCCGTCAGCATCAGGAAGCCCGTGCGGTGTTCGCGGGCAAATTTCCTCAACCAGTCCGGCAAATTCGGCTCTCCGTTCACGTATCGCGAATGGAAACCTAACCCCATTCGCGGCGGGAAACAGCCCGCTCGCGAAATGCCGCTACCGCATCCAGCAGCACTCTGACAAGCCAGTCCCAACAGCACGTCGCAGGAGGAAATTGCGCTATGAATGCAGTACGTCATTTCGCCGTTGGGTTTGGCCTCGTCGCCGTCGTCGTCGGCTTCGCCCTGGTCCAGGGCGGCATACTCGAGGCCGGTGTCCTGGAGGCTTATGCCGGCGAGCTCGCTTCGATGACCGGCGGGCTGAGCATGGATCTCGGGGCTTTCGCCCGGGCCCCCCTGATCATCCAGGTTCATGCCGGAACGGCGATCGCGGCGCTCATCCTCGGCCTGGTCCAGCTATTCGCACCCAAGGGCACGATCCCGCACCGTACGCTTGGATATGTCTGGGCCGTGCTGATGCTGGTTACGGCGACGACGGCGATCTTCATCCGTCAGATCAATGATGGAAGCTTCAGCTTCATCCATATTTTCGTACCGCTGACCTTTTTCGGCCTGTTCGGCGTCATCACGCATGCCCGCGCCATGCGGACCGACAAGCATCGCAACGCCGTCCTCGGCCTGTTTCTCGGCGCACTGGTCGTGCCGGGCCTGTTCGCCTTCATGCCGGGCCGGCTGATGTGGCAGATCTTCTTCGGCGGCTAGAGCCCTGTATTGCCCGCTGCGGCTGGTCCGAATGGGGCTGGTCGCGCGGGCCGAGGCGTTGTAATTCCCCCGTCACACACTTGGCCTAAAGCGGGCTGATCTGACGTTTCCGGGGAGAGAATTCATGCGCTATCTACTTGCTGCTGCGAGCGTGCTCGCGCTCACCGCCTGCCAGGGCGAAGCCACACAATCCACTCAGCCTGCACAAACTGCCCAGGCTGAGCCGGCCGTGGCCGCTATGCCGGACAATGTCGTCGATGCGCTTGCGCCTTTCTATGCCCAACTCGATGTCGCGCGCCCGCAGGCGCCGGCGGGTGCTGGTGAGCCCGCAGCCGATGCGGTGTTGTCGACCATCCTGTTCGGCTCCTGCCACACCACCGAGCGCGACCTCTCCATCCTCGATACGGTCAGCGCTGCCAATGGCGATCTCTTCATCTACACCGGCGACAATGTCTACGGCGACGCCTATTCCTGGGATGCGACCCTGCCGGAATTGCGTCAGGCCTATCAGGAGCTCGCCGATGCCGAGCCCTTTGGCCGCCTGCGTCAGTCCACGCCGATGCTGGCGACCTGGGATGATCACGATTACGGCATGAACGATCTCGGCACCGAATTCCCCTATAAGGGCTTTGCCGAAGAGCTGTTCCTCGAGTTCTGGGGCGTGCCAGCCGATGATGAGCGCCGTGACCGCCCGGGCATCTATACCAGCCGGACGTATGGGCCGGACGGGCAGCGCGTGCAGGTCATCCTGCTCGATACGCGCTATTTCCGCGGCGCCCTGCGTCCGACTGATGATCGCGGTGCGCCGGGGCGCGAGCGCTATCTGCCCACCGAGGATACCAGCGTTTCCATGCTGGGTGATGTGCAGTGGGAGTGGTTTGAAAACGTGCTGCAGGAACCGGCTGATCTGCGCCTCGTCGTCACCTCGATCCAGGTTCATGCTGACGGCCATGGCTGGGAAGCCTGGCGGACCATGCCGCATGAACGCGACCGTTTTTACGCCACCATTGAGGAAAGCGGTGCGGAGGGTGTGATCCTGGTTTCCGGTGACCGTCACTCATCCGGTCTTTATCTGCGTGACGATGTGATCAGCTACCCGCTCTACGAGATTACCTCGTCCTCGCTGAACCTCTCCTTTGCCGAGGAAAACAACGAGCCGGGTCCGCACCGTATCGGCGAAATGTACGCGCCGGTGAATTTCGGCGCCGTGCAGATCGACTGGGACAATGGCGATATCCGCCTGGAAATCCTGGATGAAGCCGGTGAAGTCGTGCGCGAGACCGGTTTCAACCTGGCAGACCTGCGCCGCGGATAACGCGCATCTGACGCCGCTCTGACGCGCGATAACGGGAAGGTTATCGCGCTTAAGAGCCTCGTTACTGGCAGACTTTAATGGCTGGAGGCTAGGTTCCGGGCATCGGGTCCGGCCCCTTCCCCCCATTATCTCTCCGGACCCCTTCATCAAGGAGTATTCGAGAGATGAAAGCCGAAAAGAAACTCGCCGCCGTTGCTGCATCCGCCCTGGCCATGTCGCTGGCATCCGCCGCTGCACACGCCACGACCACTACAGCTGCAGTTGAAGACGTCGAGCAGTGCTATGGCATCTCGCTGGCTGGCGAGAATGACTGTGCTGCGGGTCCGGGTACGTCCTGCGCCGGTACGTCCACGGTCGACTATCAGGGCAATGCCTGGACCTATGTCCCGGAAGGGACATGCGAGAGCATCCAGACGCCCTATGGTAACGGTTCGCTGACGCCGGTAGAGCGCGGCGAATAAGCCAGATCTGATGCGCGGCCGGTCGAGTGCCGGCTGCGCACCCAGGCTTCTGATCATGCCCGTTCCCGATACATCCTCCGCAGTCCCCGCGGCCGCCGCCGGTATCGGCCTCAAGCCGGACCATTTCCGGTCCGTTCTGGAGGCGAAAACGGACGGGCTTTGGGTCGAGGTGCATCCGGAAAACTACATGGAAGAAGGCGGGCCGCGCCTGAACTGGCTGGAGGCGATCCGCAAGGACAAACCGGTCTCTTTCCACGGCGTTGGCATGTCGCTGGGTGGTTTTGAACCGCTCGACCCGGACCATCTCAAGCGCTGGAAGGCGCTGGTCGAGCGCTTCGAGCCCATCCGCGTGTCCGAACACCTGGCCTGGTCGGCCCATGCCGGTACCTATTTCAACGATCTTCTGCCAACACCGATGACGCAGGCGGCACTCGATCATTTCTGTGCTCATGTCGACGCCATGCAGAGCGCGCTGGGGCGGCAGGTCCTGGTTGAAAACCCGTCGCGCTATCTGCCGATGCATGACGATATTCCAGAGGTCGACTTCCTGGCCGAGACCGTGCGCCGGACCGGCTGCGGGCTCTTGCTCGACGTCAATAATGTCTTCGTCTCTGCCCATAATCTCGGCTTTGATGCGCGCGCCTATCTCGACGCCGTCCCGGCCGAGGCGATCGGCGAAATTCATCTGGCCGGCCACGAGGAAGACCAGGCACTCGGCGGTGAGTTACTGGTGGATACTCATGGCGCGCCGGTGACCGGGGATGTCTGGGCGCTTTATCGCTATCTGATCGAGCGTGTTGGACCGCGCCCGACCCTGATTGAACACGACACCAACCTGCCAGCTTTTGAAGCCCTGATGGCTGAGCGCGATGCGGCGCAGGCTATCCTCGACGCACACCGTATCCGCGAGGGTGCTCATGTCTGAGACATTCTACCAGGATTGGTCGGCAGCCCTGCGCAGTGGTGATGCCAAGCGTTTGCAGCTCTATTTGGCCGATGACTCTGCTCGCCGCCGCTTTGCCGTCTACCGCAATAATGTCGTCAGCGCTGCGATCGAAGCCCTGCGGGCGGGCTATCCGGTGGTCAATCAGCTGGTGGGTGACAGCTTCTTCTCGCCCATGGCCAAACTCTATTGGGACGAGCATCCGCCGCAGACCCGCTCCATGACGCTCTACGGGTCCTGTTTCGCTGACCATATTGCCGCTTATGGCCCGGCCGCCGAGCTGGGTTATCTGCCCGAGATCGCCCGGCTCGACCGGGCTTGGCTGGAGACGCATCATGCCGGTGAGGCAGAGGTGCTGACCGGTGCCACGGTTTCAGCGCTCGACCCGCAGGCCCTGCCCAGCCTTGCCCCGGGCCTGCACCCGTCGGTCCGCGCGGTGACCCTGTCCTGGCCGGTTTACGATATCTGGGCCGCCCACCGTGCGGCCCGCCCGCTGGGCGAGACCGCGCTTGAACCGGCTGCTCAGCATGTCCTCCTCTGGCGTCATCAGGGCCAGATCGGGCACGCCGTTCTGAGTCCCGCCCACCATGCCTTCCTTGGCGCGCTGGGGGCGGGGTCGAGCCTGGAGCAGGCCGTCAGCGCAGCTTCCAGCCTGGGTGAAGATGATGATCCGGCAGGGTTTTTCGGACACGCCCTGTCGCATGGCCTGCTCGCGGCGCCAGCGTTGCAACACACATAGGACGGTCCACCATGATGGCTTTGGTCAATACGCTGCACACGCTTTATGAGCGCTATTTCGCCGGTTTCCGCGCCGTCATGGGGGGCTCGCTGCTGCAATTGCTGGCGCGACTGACACTGGCCGGCGTGTTCTGGCGCTCGCTTCTGACCAAGGTGGAGACGGCCAAGCTCTTCACCTACACCGAATACATCAATGATTTCCCGGTCGAGCGGGCGCGCATGCGGGTGCCCGAATTGCCGCTGGAGATGAAGCCGGCCACGCTGCACCAGTTCAACAATGATTTCGCCCTGCCGCTTATCCCCGGAGATGTCGCAGCCTGGATGGCGACGCTGGGTGAGTTTGTCCTGCCCATCCTCCTGGTTGTTGGCTTGTTCACCCGGTTTGCCGCGCTCGGCCTGTTGCTCATGACACTGGTGATCCAGCTTTTCATCTTCCCCGAGGCCTGGTGGGGCACGCATGCGCTGTGGGCGGTGATGGCGATTTATCTGGTCGCGCACGGCCCCGGACGGTTGTCGTTGGATCACAGTTTCGGAAATAGATTCGCCCGCTAGGCGTCCGCGATTGCATCTCGCTCTGGCGCGGGCCATGGTCGCCCCGGTCCTTGAAAACCGGGGGGTTAGACCATGACGCAGGCGCCCATATCGCGCGGCGGTGATCGTTTTATGCCGGACTGGGTCCTCGGCCTGGTCATCCGTCTGTCGATTGTGCCGGGTTTATGGATCTGGGGCCGTGCCAATGCGGCTGCATGGCCGGGTGTCTCGCCGGAAATCGTCCTAGCAGCAGAGTATTGGGGCATCCCGCTGGTTCCCGCTCCACTCCTGGCCCAGATCGCTGTCTGGGGCGCTCATCTGGTTGCGCTGATGCTGGCGGTCGGTTTCCTGACCCGGCTGGTGGGCCTGGTTCTGCTGGTATTCTCCCTCGCCTACCTGTTGTGGATCGTGCCGGAGAGCTGGGTGTCGGTTTCGGTTTTCGCCGCCGTGGCCTTCTACCTCTTTGCCCGCGGTAGCGGGGCGCTTTCCGTCGACGGGGCACTGGCAGCCACAACGCGCTAGCGGCGCATTTGCGTCTGGCAAAAACTCCCCGTATCCAGTTCTATGATCTGACCGATTCCCGGCAGTGAGAGGCGGCGTCCGCGATGTCCCCGGAACTGGAACAAAAGCTCAAACGCGCCCTGGCCGGCAAAGCCGCCGTGGAAATGGGCCAATTCCAATTCCTCAATCTCGAGCTGATCCGTGAGCGTGCCGGCAAGGACTGGCCCAATGTGCGCGCCAAGACCTACCAGGTGTCCGAGCATTTCATCGAAAAGCGTCTCGATGATGACGATGTGATGATCCGCGTCCGTGGCGGCTTCCTGATCATTTTCAGCCTTATCGGCGGCATCGAGGCGGAAGCCCGGGTGGGCGAGATTGCCGATGAGCTCAATGAATTCTTCCTTGGCAAGCAGGAGTATGAGCGGCTGAAGATCGAAGGTGAGGCGCGCCGGGTGCCGACCAGCGAATTCCTCACCCTGATGGCCGAGAACCAGCCCGAGGACATGCCCGAGCTGGAAGAGGAAGCCGAGCCGGAGCGCGAGAGCGGGGCGGCGGACGAAGAAAAACGCTCCGCCGGCTGGAAAAAGACAGGCCCTGCCGGTCCGCGCGGCGCCAAGGGCGGGCATTGGGAAAAGGCCGAACATGACAACCCGCTGGCCGCCGAGCGGGCACCGGAATGGCCCGAGAGCGCGTTCAAGGAAAAGGACGGCGTCTGGGACGATGTCGTCTTCCAGCCGGTCTGGGACGCCCGCAAGCAGACGCTGGGACACCATTTGTGCAGTGCGCGCCGTATCGTCGATGGCCGCGTGCTCTACGGCACGGATACGCTGATGGGGCAGGACAGCGAGGTGCTGATCCGCATGCTCGACCGTTCGGTTGCCCTGGCTGCCCAGCGCGGTTTCCAGCAATTGCATGCCAAGGGTTCAAGCTGCCCGATCATCGTGCCGGTGCATTACGACACCCTGGCCACCGTGTCCCAGCGCATGGATTATTTCGCCATCCTGCAAAGCGTGCCCAAACACATCCGCCGCTTTTTCTTCCTCAAGGTCGACGATATCCCGGACGGTGCGCCGCTGGCGCAAATGCAGGAGCTGTTCCGCTCCATGATGCATTTCGGTTCCAACATCCTGGCCGATCTCAAATTCGGTCCGAAATGGGATGTGAAACGCTTCGAGGGCTGCGGCGTGGGCCTGTTCGGTTCGGCGCTGCCGGTCTCGGTGCGCGCGGCCGAGCCGTCCGACGCCACGGTGATGGCCCTGATGGACATGGTGGGGTCGGCCCGTTCGCTGAATACGGAGACCTATCTCACCGGGGTGGCGAATCTCGACCTGCTCAATGCGGCGGTTTCGACCGGCATCCGCCTCATGGCCGGCGATGCCATAGCTCCGGCGCGAGCTTTGCCCGCTCCGGCACAGACGCTGGATTTCGCTTCAATCGCCAGCCGTCACAGGTCTGACGGCGATGAGAGTAATATCGTTAGGATTTAGTCCTAAAGGCTAAGGCGCGAAGGCGTTGCTTGCGCGATGCCGGGTGTTATAAGGCGAGTCCATTCTGGCCATCCTTTCGCTCATTCCTCCCGCGAGGCCCATTACATGAATATCCATGAGCATCAGGCAAAAGCTGTCCTGAAATCCTTCGGTGCGCCCGTCGCTGACGGCGTTGCCATTTTCTCCGTTGATGAAGCGGCTGCGGCTGCGGACAAACTGCCCGGACCGCTCTGGGTGGTGAAATCCCAGATCCACGCCGGCGGCCGAGGCAAAGGCAAGTTCAAGGAACTTGGTCCCGACGCCAAAGGCGGTGTCCGCCTCGCCTTCTCCAAGGACGAGGTTCTCTCCCACGCCAAGGAAATGCTGGGCAATACGCTGGTCACACACCAGACCGGCCCGGAAGGCAAGCAGGTCAATCGTCTCTACATCGAAGACGGTGCCGATATCGCCACCGAGCTCTACTGCTCGCTGCTGGTGAACCGCGAAACCGGCCGCGTCGCCTTTGTTGTCTCCACCGAGGGCGGCATGGACATTGAGGCCGTTGCCGAGGAAACCCCGGAAAAGATCCACACGATCGATATCGATCCGGAAACCGGTGTCACCCCGGATGATGCGGCGAAGATCGCCGATGCCCTGGAACTGTCCGGCACGGCCCGCGACGACATGCTCTCGCTCGCGGGCATTCTCTACAAGGCCTTCACCGAGAAGGACATGTCCCTGCTCGAGGTCAACCCGCTCATCGTCATGGATGATGGCCGTGTGCGCGTGCTCGACGCCAAGGTCTCCTTCGACGGCAATGCCCTGTTCCGCCATGACGACATCATGGAACTGCGCGACACCACCGAGGAAGACGAAAAAGAGATCGAGGCGTCCAAATACGACCTCGCCTATGTCGCCCTCGACGGCAATATCGGCTGCATGGTCAACGGCGCCGGCCTGGCCATGGCGACCATGGACATCATCAAGCTCTATGGTGCTGAACCGGCCAACTTCCTCGATGTCGGTGGCGGCGCCACGACCGAGAAGGTGACGGCGGCGTTCAAGATCATCACCGCTGACCCGAACGTCAAAGGCATTCTGGTCAATATCTTCGGCGGCATCATGCGCTGCGACATCATCGCCGAAGGCGTGGTCACGGCGGTGAAGGAAGTGGGCCTTCAGGTTCCGCTCGTGGTTCGCCTGGAGGGCACCAATGTCCAGCTCGGCAAGGACATCATCAATAATTCGGGTCTCAACGTGATCGCCGCTGACGATCTCGACGATGCCGCCCAGAAAATCGTCGCCGCCGTGAAGGAGGCCGAATAATGTCGATCATCGTCAATAAAGACACCAAGATCATCGTCCAGGGTCTGACCGGCAAGACCGGCACCTTCCACACGGAACAGGCGCTCGAGTACTACGGCACCAAGATGGTCGCCGGCGTGCACCCGAAGAAGGGCGGTTCGACCTGGTCATCCGGCCTGGAAAGCGCGGCCGAGCTGCCGATCTACACCTCTGTCGGTGAAGCCAAGGAGGCCACCGGCGCAACGGCGTCCGTGATCTATGTCCCGCCGGCCGGTGCCGGTGCGGCCATCATCGAGGCCATCGAGGCGGAAATCCCGTTCATTTCCTGCATCACCGAGGGCATTCCGGTGATGGATATGGTCAAGGTCAAGGCCAAGCTGGAGAAGTCCAACTCCATGCTGCTCGGCCCGAACTGCCCCGGCATCCTGACGCCGGAAGAATGCAAGATCGGCATCATGCCGGGCTCCATCTTCAAGAAGGGCTCCGTCGGCGTCGTATCGCGCTCGGGTACGCTGACCTATGAAGCCGTGTTCCAGACCACTGCGGAAGGCCTCGGCCAGACCACGGCTGTCGGCATTGGCGGCGACCCGGTCAAGGGCACCGAGTTCATCGACGTGCTGGAGAAATTCCTCGCCGA
>NZ_JASBRQ010000007.1 GCF_030149425.1 Maricaulis sp.
CACCCCAATGGACCTCGTCCGGGGTCGGCCCCGTTTCTCCATGCGTTGATTGATCATGACCGAAGAAACCGCTTCCCTGCCTGCCCTGTTTGAAGGCCTGCAGCGCCTCACCCTTCAGGATCTGAAGGAAAAGAAACCCACCGAGCTTCTCGAAATGGCCGAGGCCCTCGAGATCGAGAACGCTTCTTCCCTGCGAAAACAGGGCATGATGTTCGCCATCCTCAAGGCTTGCGCCGAACGCGACCTCGAGATCCATGGCGGCGGCGTCCTGGAAGTGCTTCAGGATGGTTTCGGTTTCCTGCGCTCTCCGGAATCCAACTATCTAGCCGGTCCGGACGACATCTATGTCTCGCCGACCCAGATCCGCAAATTCGGTCTGCGCACCGGCGACACGGTGGAAGGTGAAATCCGCAGCCCGCGCGACGGCGAACGGTATTTCGCCCTCCTGAAGGTCAATTCGATCAATTTCCAGGAGCCGGAAAAAGCCCGCCACAAAGTCCATTTCGACAATCTGACGCCGCTTTATCCCGAAAGCCGCTTCGTCATGGAGCAAGCCGATCCGACAGTTAAGGATCGCTCCGGTCGGGTCATCGATATCGTCTCACCGCTCGGCAAGGGCCAGCGTGGCCTGATCGTGGCGCCGCCGCGGACCGGTAAAACGGTTCTGCTGCAGAATATCGCCCACGCAATCGAGACCAATCACCCTGATTGCTACCTCATGGTCCTGCTCATCGATGAGCGTCCGGAGGAAGTGACCGACATGCAGCGTACGGTGAAGGGTGAGGTCATCTCCTCGACCTTCGACGAGCCGGCCACGCGCCACGTCCAGGTCGCGGAAATGGTGATTGAGAAAGCCAAGCGCCTGGTCGAACACGGCCGTGATGTTGTGATCCTGCTGGACTCCATCACCCGCTTGGGCCGCGCCTACAACACCGTGGTGCCGTCCTCGGGCAAGGTTCTGACTGGTGGTGTCGACGCCAATGCCCTGCAGCGCCCCAAGCGTTTCTTCGGTGCCGCGCGGAATATCGAGAATGGCGGCTCGCTGACCATTATCGCCACCGCGCTGATCGACACTGGTTCGCGCATGGACGAAGTCATCTTCGAGGAATTCAAGGGAACGGGTAACTCCGAGGTCGTCCTCGACCGCAAGGTGGCTGACAAGCGCGTCTTCCCGGCGATCGATATTCTCAAGTCGGGTACGCGTAAGGAAGAGCTCCTGGTGGATCGTGGCCAGCTGCAGAAAATGTATGTCCTGCGCCGCATCCTCAACCCGATGGGCGCCCAGGACGCGATCGAGTTCCTGCTCGACAAGCTGCGCCAGACCAAGACCAATGATGAGTTCTTCGACTCCATGAACACCTAGGGGTTTCTCCCGGGTCCATGAATGAAGCGGCGGTCCATCGGGCCGCCGTTTTCGTATGTCGATCAGGTCTGGCTTTTGCCGCCGTCCCGCGCTTGGATCGCGCCACAGTTTTCACGAACGGATACAACATGACCGACGCTCCCGATCTTTCCCTCTTCCACGCCCCGCATACCCGCTCGATCCGGGTCCTGATGCTGCTTGATGAAATGGGTCTGGAGCATGCGGTTGAGGCCGCGCCCTATCACGAGACGGGCGAGAAGCTCGAAGCCTACAAGAAATATCACCCGCTCGGTAAAATCCCGGCGCTGCGTGATGGCGATGATGCGATCTTCGAGAGCAACGCCATTTTGCAATATATTCTGGGACGTTATGGGCCGTCTGATCTGGAGGTGAAGCCGGATGAAGCCGATTATGGCCGTTATCTGCAATGGCTGCATTTCGGCGAGGGTGGCATGACCATCCCGGTTTCCTTGCTCCTGGCGCACACATTCATGCTGCCGGAAGATCAGCGCAATCCGGGCACGGCGAAATGGGCCCGGGGGGAAGTCGACAAGACCCTGTCTGTCCTGGGTGAAAACGGGTTGGATGATGGCCGTGAATACCTCGCCGGCAACCGGTTTACCGCGGCGGATATTTCGGTCGTCTACATGCTCTACCTGCTCAAACTCATCAAACAGTTCGATGGGGCGCCGGAAAACGTCAAAGCCTATTTCAAGCGCATTACCAGCCGTGACAGCTGGAAGAAGGCGACCGGCTAGTCGACGATCCGGCTTTGCAGCCGGTCATTGATATCCAGTGCATAGCGATCGGAAACCGGGATGCGGCTGCCATTGGTGAGCTCTATCTCCCGGACCCGGTCGCCGCGTGATTTCGTCCCGGCGATATAGGCCGGATTGACCAGGTGCGAGCGGTGGACGCGGACAAATCCGCTTTCCGCCAGTTTTTCACTCAAGGACGACATTGTGGCGCGATGCAGGACTTCGCGGCCGGCCAGACGCAGGGCGATGTAATTGCCCTGGGCGGTAGCGCCCTGGATATCGGTGAGCGGGATAAACTCGGTGCCGCTGGTTGATCGGACGGCGATCGAGGGTGCGGCCTCCATCGGCAGGTGGGGATCAAATTCCGGTCGTGGCCGCATCTGGCGGCCAGCCAGATAGGTCGCGACAAGCAGCACGCCATCCCACAGCCAGCTGGTCAGGGTCCATGTGCTCCAGACATCGAGAATAGACCGCTCATTGCCGATCGAGAGCAGGATACCGTTGAACAGTCCGGAAATCGGCAGGGTGATCGCTGCCGCGAGCGCTGCAGTTGCGACGGTCGGAAACAGGCCGCGATTGGTATCGCGTGCGCCGTAGAGATAGACGACCGGCATCATGAAGAGCCAGGGCAGGAAGCCGAGCCCCCAGCCGCGCAGATAGACCCAATAGGGCAGCCCTTCGCCGGCACGCTGGCCGTCGATATATCCGGATATGGAGAACAGCACGACCATGGTTGCCCAAATGGTCGCGGTGGTTAGCAATAAGGACCGGTCGGCTTTGAACCGCGGCAGGTGCGGCAGCAGGGTCGAATCAATTATGGCCACGAAAACGCTCTCTACGTCGTGTCAGGATAGACAGTGAATTCAAGCCCGAGCCCGCGAAGCTTAGCATGCGCGGGGCCGGAGCCAAGCTGGATGGCTGTATCGCTGGTTGCGCTCAGAAGCGTAGATGCTGGGCCAGGAAGGTCATGGTCCGGCCATCGGCCAGCACAGCATTATCATGGTCATAGTGTGTGCCGTCCGTGCGGGCGAAAGCATGATCCATATCCGGATAGTCATGCAGTTCGGTCATCGGATGATCGTCGAGACCATCATGCATGGCGGCCTGTTGATCTGCCGGAACGAACTCGTCCTTGCCGGCGATATGCAGCATCAGCGGTTTGCTGATGGACTTGGCTTCCTCGAGCTTGGTCGCAATGGCGACGCCGTAATATCCGACCGAGGCATCCGAGCCTGTCCGTGTTGCCGACAGATAGGCCAGCTGGCCACCCAGACAGTAGCCGATTGTACCGACCTTGCCGGAACAGGCTTCGTGGCTGCGGATGGCTTCGATGGATGCGGCGATATCCTTCATCCCGTTATCGACATTGAAGGCATTGAACAGTTCGAAGGCCCGCGCCCATTCCGCCTCGGTCTTGTCGGTCAGTTGAATGCCGGGTTCGATGCGCCAGAACAGATCCGGACAGAAAGCGACATAGCCTTCTTTCGCCAGGGCATCGCACTTGGCGCGCATGTCGGCGTTGACGCCAAAGATTTCCTGCAGCAGCACGACGGCTGGAGCCGGTGTTTGCTCGGGCAAGGCGAGATAGCCGGAGAAATCTCCGTCGGGGCCTGAAATCTGAATATCTTGACCGGACATGGCGTGCTCCTATTGATAGCGTATACCCTGAAGCGAAACAGCGAGGCCGTCATGAAGGTTACGATCGATATCGAATGCACGCCGGTGGAAGCGCGCGCCTTTCTGGGGCTGCCTGATGTTTCCGTTCTGAACGACCGGATGGTCGAGGAAATGGTGCGTCGGATGGAAGCTAATATGGACTCGCTTGAGCCGGAAGCCTTGATGCGCCAATGGACGGCCTTCGGCGGCCAGATGACCGATAACTTCATGAGTTTCATGCAACAGGCGGCCAGTGCGGGCGCGCCGAAGAGCGATAAATAGGTCGTGGAAACAACAATTTATGCACTATCGACCGCCCCGGGCCGGGCTGGTGTGGCGATTATTCGCCTGTCGGGGCCCAAGGCGGGTGATGCACTTGATGTGCTGACGGCCGGACGGCGACCTGCGCCGCGCCTGGCCGGCTTGCGCCGTTTGCAGAATTCTGACGGCGAGATCTTCGATGAGGCCCTCGTACTGTGGTTCCCCGGACCGGGCAGTTTCACTGGCGAGGATTGTGCGGAGCTGCATGTGCATGGCGGTCTCGCGGTCATCGAAACGGCCTTTGAAACCCTGGAGACACTCGGCCTGGTTCCGGCGGAGGCGGGAGAGTTCACCCGGCGCGCTTTCGAGAATGACCGTATCGATCTGACCGAAGCGGAAGGCCTGGCCGATCTGATCGAGGCGGAGACGGAAGGTCAGCGCCGGCAGGCCCTCGCACAGATGACCGGCGCCCTGCGCAATCTCTATGAGGAATGGCGCGAGGCTCTGATCGGGATTCTGGCCTCGGTCGAGGGGGAGATCGATTTTCCTGATGAGGGAGATGTTCCCGATGCGCTCTCCCATCGGGCGTTCGAACCCTTGGTGATCCTGATCGCGTCCATGCGCGAGCATCTTGATGATGGCCGGCGGGGCGAAAGAATCCGAACGGGTTTCACCATCGCGCTGATCGGCGCACCCAATGCTGGCAAGTCCAGCTTGCTAAACCGGCTGGCCGGGCGGGATGCCGCCATTGTCACAGATATCCCCGGGACAACCCGCGATATCATCGAGGTCCGTGTGACCATGGGCGGCTATCCGGTGATCATCTCTGACACCGCCGGTCTGCGTGAGGCGGTTGATGCGGTTGAAGCGGAGGGCGTCAAACGCGCGCTGGACCGGGCTGTTCAGGCAGACCTTCGTATTGGTGTGGTCGATGCTCGCTCCGATGAAGAATTGGCCGATCTCCAGGGTCGTCTCAAGGAAGACGATCTTCTCGTCCTCAACAAGACGGACCTGGCGCCCGGAGCGTCTGCGAGCGGAGCCTACCCGCTGAGCGCCAAATCCGGCGAAGGTGTGGACGAATTGGAGGCCCGGATCGAGGCCATCGTACAGGAACGTCTTTCGGCGCGTGAACTTCCGGCTTTGTCGCGGGCCCGGCATCGCAAGAATGTGGAAGTGGCGTCCGAAGCCTTGGCGCGGGCACTGGGCCAGCTCGCGGATGCGCCGGAACTGGCTGGCGAGGATATCCGTCTGGCGATCCGGTCGCTAGAGAGCCTTACGGGACGGGTGGATGTGGAAGACGTGCTGGACCGGGTCTTTAGCCAATTCTGCATCGGCAAATAAGACAGGCTTCACCCTCCGGCGTGTTTCACGTGAAACACGGGCCGGTTGGTCTCGACTCCGGGTCGTCCGCACCTTATATCCAGCGCCTCTTTTGCAGCACTAGAACAGGTATGATCACCCCATGTCGGTTGATTGGGACGTCATTGTCATCGGTGGAGGTCACGCCGGGTGTGAAGCGGCGGCAGCGTCAGCGCGCGCCGGTGCGCGTACCCTGCTCCTGACCCACAAGCTGGAAACCATCGGGGAGATGTCCTGCAACCCCGCGATTGGTGGCTTGGGCAAGGGTCACCTTGTTCGTGAGATCGATGCGCTAGATGGGATTATGGGCCGTATCTCGGATGCATCCGGTATCCAGTTCCGCATGCTCAACCGCTCGAAGGGTCCCGCGGTCCGGGGCCCCAGGACCCAATCGGACCGGAAGCTTTACCGGGAGGCCATGCAGGCGGAACTGTCCGGGACGAAGAACCTGACCATCGAGGCAGGAGCGGTTGAAGACCTGATTTTCGAAGACGGGGTTTGCAAGGGTGCCGTGTGCGGCGACGGCCGAAGCTTCCGGGCGCATGGCGTCGTTCTGACAACCGGCACCTTCCTGAAGGGCATGATCCACAGGGGTCATGAACGTATCCCCGCTGGTCGTGTCGATGAGGCCCCGTCCATCGGACTGTCCGACACGCTCTACGGGCTCGGCCTGGAGATGGGGCGTTTGAAAACCGGAACACCGGCGCGCCTGAAGAAATCCTCGATCGCCTGGGATGAGCTGGAGATGCAGCCGGCGGACGCCGAGCCCGTCCCCTTCTCTTTTCTTACTGACAGCATAACCGTGCCGCAGATTGAATGCGGGATCTCCCGGACGACGGAAGAGACGCACAGGATCATCGCGGAGAATATCGATCAGTCGGCGGTTTACAGTGGCGCCATTGCGGGCCGCGGGCCGCGCTATTGTCCCTCGATTGAGGACAAGGTCGTGCGTTTTGCCGACCGGACCAGCCATCAGATCTTCCTGGAGCCGGAAGGTCTCGATGATGACACGGTCTATCCGAACGGTATTTCCTCCTCGCTTCCGGACGATGTCCAGGACGCGTTTTTGCGGACCATTCCGGGCTTGGCGAATGTCGAGGTCGTCCGATACGGCTATGCCATTGAGTATGATTATGTCGATCCGCGTGAGCTCGACGCGACCCTGCAATTGCGCAAGGCGGCGGGGCTCTGGCTGGCGGGACAGATCAATGGAACAACCGGCTATGAAGAAGCCGCGGCCCAGGGCCTGATGGCCGGTCTCAATGCAGCCTTTGCCGCACAGGACAAAGAACCACTCATCCTGTCACGTTCCGAGGCTTATATCGGTGTGATGATCGATGATCTGATCACGCGTGGGGTCACCGAGCCCTATCGTATGTTCACATCGCGTGCGGAATACCGGTTGATGCTGCGGGCCGATAATGCGGACCAGCGCCTGACCTCAAAGGCGATAGAACTCGGTTTTGCCGGTCCGTCCCGGATCGAACGGTTCGAGGCCAAGATGTCCGAATTGGCTCGGGCCCGGGATATGGCGAAGGCCCGGTCGCTGACGCCACCGGAGGCCAAGAAAGCCGGTATGTCCGTCAATGCGGATGGCAAGCGCCGCACGGTCTTTGACCTCCTGGCCTACCCTGATGTGGACTGGGCGATGATCGTCTCGGTTTGGCCGGAGCTCGGCGAATTCTCCCCGGAGATCGTTGAGCAGATCGAGATTGATGCCCTCTATTCCGGCTATCTTGATCGTCAGCAGGCCGATATCCTGGCCTTTCGCCGGGACGAGGCGGTCCGCATTCCAGCCGGGTTTGACTTTGCCGCTGTCGGCGGTCTGTCGAACGAAGCCCGGGAAAAGCTGGAGCGCGCGCGGCCGGAGACACTCGGCCAGGCCTCGCGGATCGAGGGTGTCACACCAGGTGCGTTGACCGCAGTCCTGGCTCATCTCAAACGCAAGCAGAAAGACGCCAGCTAATGACGCGAGACGAGTTCGCCCAGCGCACCGGTGTTTCACGTGAAACACTGGAGGCTTTCGACACCTGGCGTGCGCTTCTGGTCGAAACCAGCGCCCATACGAACCTGGTGGGTCGCTCGACCCTGGACGATTTCTGGACCCGACACGCCGATGATAGCTACCAGCTCATGGATCTGATCGGCCCGGAGGTGAAGCGGGTCGCGGATCTGGGTGCGGGCGCGGGTTTTCCGGGCCTCGCCATCGCGCTGGGGTTTCGCGATCGTGGACAGGACGCAAGGGTGACGCTGGTCGACAGCGTCGGCAAGAAAATGGCCTTCGTACGCAAGGTTATCATGGAGACCGGTGCGCCAGCTGAAGCCAAGGCGATTCGAGTCGAGACGCTGGATCCGGCCGAAAGCTTCGATCTGGTCACCGCCCGGGCCTTCGCCCCGCTTCATAAATTATTGGATTACGCGGCACCCTTGTTGAAAAACGGGGCTTCCGGCCTGTTCTTGAAGGGCCGGAACTACCAGGATGAATTGACCGAGGCCCGTAAAAACTGGACATTTGAAGCCGAAGTCATACCCAGTCGTACCAGCGATGGGGTGATCCTGCGGATCGATGAGGTTCAGCGTGTCAAATGAGGCCGCGCGCTCCGGCGCCCCGAGAATAATCGCCGTTGCCAACCAGAAGGGTGGCGTCGGCAAGACCACGACAGCGATCAATCTGGGCACCGCGCTCGCCGCCATCAAGCAGAAGGTGGTGATCATCGACCTCGACCCGCAGGGCAATGCCTCGACGGGTCTGGGCGTGCCGCCGGCAGAGCGTTCGGTGACGGCTTTTGACCTTCTGGTCGGAGAAGAGAGCATGCAGGCGGCGATCACGCCGACAGTTGTGCCCGGTCTTTCGATTATTCCCTCTGACGTGCTTTTGTCAGGAGCCGAGCTCGAGCTGGCCAATGATAATCGCCGCTCCTACAAGCTGAAGCGCGCGATCGAGGCTTATGTCGCGGATGCCGCGCGTGACAGGATCGATTACGTCCTCATCGATTGTCCGCCATCTCTCAACGTTCTTACGGTCAATGCTCTGACCGCGGCGGATTCCATCCTGGTACCACTGCAGTGCGAATTCTTCGCTCTTGAGGGGCTGACGCAATTGCTCAAGACGGTGGAGCGTGTACGCGGCCACCTTAACGGCACGTTGGATATCCAGGGTGTGGTTCTGACCATGTATGACGGCCGCAATAATCTCTCTGCCGAGGTCGAGGCGGATGTGCGCGAGCACTTCGGTGACAAGGTCTACAAGACCGTGATCCCGCGCAATGTGCGTGTGTCTGAGGCGCCCTCAGTGGGCAAGCCGGTCCTGCTCTACGATCTCAATTGCGCCGGGTCTAAAGCCTATGTGTCCCTGGCCAAAGAGGTTGTCCGTCAGGAAAGAAAGCGCAAGGCGCTCAAAGAAGGTGAAGCGGCATGAGTCCGTCTGAAAAGAACAAAAGACTGGGACGGGGCCTTTCTGCCCTGCTTGGCGAAACGGATACGGAAGACTATGCGCCGGCTGCGGCGGCAGAGGAAAATGCCGCGCCCCGCAGTGGCGTGTCGACCCTGCCTATCGAGCTGATCCAGCCCAATCCGGACCAGCCGCGTAAGACGATGACTGAAGCCGAACTGGACGCTCTCGCGGAGTCCATTGCCGATAAGGGGATTGTCCAGCCGATCCTGGTGCGTCCGCTTGAGGGCGAGCGCTATGAAATCGTTGCCGGTGAGCGCCGTTGGCGGGCTGCACAGCGAGCGCGACTACACGAGGTTCCCGCCCTCGTGCGCGAGCTGACAGACCGGGAAACCCTGGAAATCGGCATAGTCGAGAATGTCCAGCGGGCAGACCTCAACCCGGTGGAGGAGGCCCAGGCCTATAAGCAACTAGTCGAGCGCTTCGGTCATACCCAGGATGAGGTCGCCAAGGCTGTCTCCAAGAGCCGGAGCCATGTCGCCAATATGATGCGCCTTCTGGCTCTGCCGGAAAGTGTCCTCTCTCATCTCGCCGAAGGCCGGCTCTCGGCTGGTCATGCCCGGGCGATCGCAACGGCACCCAATGCCGCCGTCCTGGCCGATAATATCGTTGCGCGCGGGCTCTCTGTCCGGGAAGCGGAAAAACTCGCCAAGTCCGGAGAGACGACTTCATCTGCTTCCGGGAAGGCGCCGGCAACATCCAATGGCAAGGACGCCGACACGCGGGCGCTCGAGGCAGACATCGCGGCGCGTCTCGGATTGTCCATCGACATCCGTCATGGTGCCAAGGGCGGTGAAATCCGGGTTCACTACCAGACATTGGAACAACTGGACGATGTGTGCCGCCGGTTGAGTGGCCAGGGCTGAAATCGAGGAATTAGCGTCGCGCTCTCGCGGCGCCACGGGCCAATCGAAGGGCCAACTCCCCGATAAGCGCCTCTGAGGGGCTCCCAGAGCGCTTCAAATCACGCTCCAAATCGAAGGCCAACTGCCGGGCAGCGTCCAGGCGCCGGCCCTGCCAAAATCCCATTTGTCTTTTAAATTGAGCGGCTTGCGGACCAAAACGAGGCGCGCCCGAACGGGCAATCGCGGCATCATTTCCACCCGCTGCGTGCGCGACACCGAATTGATCCAAACGGCGCTGCATGGCCCTCAAAATTGCAACCGGCGATATGCCACTGCTGACCGCACGCGTCATGGCTTTATCGAGCCCGGTGACATCGCCATCGAAGAGTGGAGCAATGACACCATCGAGGGCGCTATCACCGTGATCGGCTGCGACGGCCTCAATATCCGCCAGATCAATCTCGTCCTCGCCCTCAGCTCGCTGAGCGCGCAGGCCTTTAAACAGAATGATCTTCTCAATCTCGCCGCGCGCCAAAGCCCGGTCGCCTTCAAGCCGAGGCAGCCAGGCCGCGCGGGCATCACTGTTCAACCGCAAGCCCTCCTCACCCAGCATTTGATCAACCAGTGATCCAAGCGATTGCAGATTATCAGCATAGCAGGCGATGGCGGCTGCCTTGCGCGCGGGCTCGAAAGCTTTGCGCAATTTGCCGCGTGGGGTGAGATCACCGCTTTCCACGATCAGCTTGGCTTCCGCTCGTCCTTCTCCGGCCTCGATGCCGGCAAGCACCTCCAGCACCGGTCCTGACCCTGTTTCACCGTTCAGGCGCACGCGTACGAGGCGTTCTCCGCCGGTCAGCGACATGGCCGACATGGCGTCGGCCAGAGCCGCGCCGTCAGCCTTGAGGTCTTCCTCGGTCAGGACTGTCAGGGCAAAAGGGTCGTCCGGGTCGCTGAGCAGGACTTTTGCGAGACTGTCTGCGCGCTCCTTGGCCAGGCCACGATCGGGTCCGAAGATCAGGTATGCCTGAAGATTGGCGTCCGGCTGGCGGACGGCGGCATCAGCATCGCGCGGCGCGATCTTCACTGTGGCGTATCGCTGGCTGTCAGCGAGGCGCGGGCCAGCTCGAGCACGATACGCTCTGCCGCCATTTGCGCGGCGCGGATCTCAGCATCTTCCTGGGCGGCAACCGAGGAATAGACCTCGCTGGCCACATTGTAAGACGCTTGGGCGCTCACATTACCGCGCATGATCGGATCGCTATTGCCTGCCTCCATGATGGCGTACTGAACGCGCACCTCGACGGCAAAACGCACAGCGACGGCGTCAGCACTAATGCCGAGGCCTACGCGGTTGGTCTCTGTCCGGGTGACCAGGCGCATCGGGCCACGGGCATTGCGCGCACCCATTTCATCGAGCAGGGCTTCTTGAAGGTAGAAATCCACCCGTTCTTCGCCCGTCTGGACGATGATATCGGACAGGTTATGCGCCGCGCTGCCCGAGCCATACATGGGCGAGAAACCACATGCGCTCAGCGCAAGACAGACCAGGCTGGTCAACAGAATGGAAGCAGTCTTGCTGGTGCGCATGGCTTAACTCGCAACGATATTGACGATCCTGTCGGGCACGACGATCACTTTGCGTATCGTAAGGCCTTCCAGCGTCCGCGCCACCCCCTGATCGGCCAAGGCGGCGGTTTTTACGCTGTCCTGGTCGCTGCCGCGGGCAATGGTCAGCTCGCCCCGCTTCTTGCCATTAACCTGGATCGGCATGAGCACGCTGTCTTCAACGAGCAATGCAGGATCAGCATCTGGCCAGGCTGCATCGAGAACGAGGCCGTCTCCACCCAGTTTCTCCCAGGCTTCCTCGGCCAGGTGCGGAATGAAGGGGGCGATCAGGCGAACCAGTATGCCCAGGCTTTCGGCACGAGCCGCCAGGCTCGCGTCGTCATCCGCCTTGAACTTGCGCAGCGCGTTGACGAGGTCGTGAATCTGAGCGACCGCGGAGTTGAAGCGGAAGCCCTCGATCGCATCGGTAACCGCATCGGCTGCCTTGTGCGCGGCTTTTCGCGCTTCCAGCGCGTCACCGGTCGCGTCGCTGGCCACTGTCATCGGACCAGGAGCGCCCTCAGGCAGGTCGGTAATTGTCGTCCATAAACGCTGGATGAAGCGCCAGACGCCTTCCACACCGCTATCGGTGTATTCGACATCACGCTCGGGCGGACTGTCGGACAATACGAACCAGCGCGCCGCATCCGCACCGTAATCCTCGATGAAGGCGTCGAGGTCGACGACATTCTTCTTGGACTTGGACATTTTCTCGATCGAGCCGACCGTCACCGGTCCACCATTGGCGATCTCGATGTGTTGGTCGCCCTGGCGTTCAACCTCGGTGGGTAACAGCCAGCGGCCATCATCCGATTTATAGGTTTCGTGCGTGACCATGCCCTGGGTGAAGAGGCCCGCGAAGGGCTCGCCCTCCGCCATATTCATCAGCCCGGCATCATTGAGGGCACGCGTGACAAAGCGGGCGTAAAGCAGGTGCAAAATGGCGTGCTCGATACCGCCGACATACTGGTCGACAGGCAGCCAGTAATTGATGTCATCCGGCAGGAAGGGCGTGGACTCGTCAAACGGCGAGGCAAAGCGCAGGAAGTACCAGGACGAACAGACAAAGGTGTCCAGCGTGTCGGTCTCACGCGTGGCCGGCTTGCCGCATTTCGGGCAGGTCGTGTTCTTCCAGGTCGGATGACGTTCGAGCGGGTTGGACGGGTGATCAAAGGTCACATCTTCCGGCAGTTTGACCGGAAGCTGGTCCTCGGGAACGCCGACAATCCCGCAATCATCGCAGTGAATGACCGGAATCGGGCAGCCCCAATAGCGCTGACGCGAGACCAGCCAGTCGCGCAAACGATAGGTCGTCGCGCCCTCGCCGAGCTCGCGTTTTTCAAGCTCCTCGATGGCACGCTCAATGGCGTCGACCGTGGACAGGCCGTCGAGGAATTTGGAGTTATAGATCGTACCCGGGCCGGTATAGGCCTCGTCGGTGATGGTGTGCGTGGCCGCATCGGCATTGGGCGGCAGCACCACCGGATTGACCGGCAGATCGTATTTATTGGCGAAGTCGAGATCGCGCTGATCTCCCGCTGGCGAGCCGAAAATCGCGCCCGTGCCGTAGGAGGAGAGCACGAAATTCGCCGCCCAGACCGGCAATTCCCAAGACGGATCAAACGGATGGCGGACCTTGATGCCCAGGTCGATACCGCGTTTGGGGGCCTTCTCGATCTCTTCCTCCGACGTGCCCATCCGGGCACAATCATGCATGAAGCGATCAATATCGGGATGCTCCTCAGCCAGCTTCTTGACGATCGGATGATCGGGAGCAAGGGCGAGGAAGGACGCGCCATAAAGCGTGTCCGGACGGGTGGTGAAGACGTCAATCGTGGCGCCGAACTCGGCCGCGATCTCGTCATCAGTCAGCGGGAAGCGGACCTCGGCACCGCGGGAGCGGCCGATCCAGTTGGCCTGCATGGTGCGGACCTTGTCCGGCCAGCGATCCAGACTGTCCAGCCCGTCAGTGAGCTGATCGGCATATTCGGTGATTTTCAGGAACCACTGATCCAGCTCACGCTGGACAACCAGGGCGCCGGAACGCCAGCCGCGGCCATCGATGACCTGTTCATTGGCCAGGACCGTCTGATCCACCGGGTCCCAATTGACCTTGGCGGTCTTGCGATAGACCAGATCACGCTCGAACAGTTTCAGGAACAGCGCTTGTTGGTGGCGGTAATAGGACGGGTCGCAGGTGGCGAACTCGCGGGTCCAGTCCAGCGCCAGGCCGAGCCGCTGCAACTGGCCGCGCATGGCGTCGATATTCTCATAGGTCCAGGCACCCGGATGCACGCCGCGCTCGCGCGCCGCATTTTCCGCCGGAAGTCCGAACGCGTCCCAACCCATAGGATGCAAGACGTTGAAACCGCGCGCTCTTTTATAGCGCGCGACAACATCGCCCATGGTGTAATTGCGGGAGTGTCCGACATGGATGCGCCCGGAAGGATAGGGGAACATCTCCAGGACGTAGTATTTAGGCTTGTCGTCCGACCCGTCTTCGCGACGGGTCTTGAACGACTCCTTGTCCGTCCAAGCCGACTGCCACTTCGGTTCGGCTTCGCGCGGATTATATCGGCTCATATGTCTGGTTCGCGGCGCAGGGCCGCGTCCTCGGCGTGGACCGGGACTAGTCGTCCAGTTGCGAGATGCGCAGCTGGCGGGCCCGGGTCAGGATGGCGTTTTCGATTTCATAAGCGGTGTCGGTGCTCGCTTGAGCATCGATCCAGGTCCCGTTCTCTTCGCGCACTTGGCGGAAGACATTGACCGCGAGGGCGTCGGCCCGAAGTCGCGTATCAAGAATATAGACGGTGAGCTTGAAGCGCTCGGTCGTCATGTCGGGATTGGCATACCAGTCGGTGATGATGACGCCGCCAAACGGGTCAACCTCGGACAGGGGCATAAAGGAAATCGTATCCAGGCTTGCGCGCCACAGATAGCTGTTCACGCCAATGCCTTCGACATCGATATCATTGCCACGACGCAGCGGATTGGGCAGCGAGGGAAGGAGACGGAAGCCGGAGGATTCCTCGGCCGCAGGCGCTGCGGAATCGCCGCCCCGCGTCGAACAGGCGGGAAGCGTAATAAGGGCAGCGGACAGCAGCGCAATAGCGATCTTACGGTCGAACATGTGCCGTGACTCCTTCGATACAAGACGGCAGTAACACGTGGTGGCAACAGACAACATGGTTGCCCGGCCGTTTCGAGGTGCTTGTATAGCACGGCATTTTTTGCGCGCCAGCGCAGAAAGGCACCCGTTGCAACCGTGACAAGTCTGCAACAGCTTTGAAGGAAGACGGCCTTGGCGGGGATCATGCGCTTGACCCGCGGCCCGAGCTAAACTCCTGTAAGGTGCGACGTCCGGGGGGACGGGGCCGATCGGCGGGGCCGCGAGTTATGGTTCGGACAATTAGCGCGACATATTTCGCTGCTGCGTCCGTCCTTCTCACGGCCCCGTCGGCATTCTCTCAAACATCTTCTTCGATCTGGTCCGAGGCGGAAACGCGTCTGGAGCTCGATGCCGGTCTGGTTGCGCTCGTGCGCGAGGGTGGCGACAGCGATGTGCTGGCCGACCTGGAAGCGCGCTGGAGCGTTGAGATGCTTACCGAAAACGGTCGCCGTTTCGGCCTGGTCCTGGGCGGCCGGATAGAGCGCGATAGTGGCCGTGAAGCCTGGGGCAACCGGCTTGGCGACTGCCCGGCGGGTATCGCGGATTGCGCCAATTTGCAGATTGATGGTGTTGACCGGGCGCTGCGCGGGACCGCTTCCGGGCTGTTTTCCGAGGGCGATGCGAGTGATCGCGGTGCCGTTTCCGCACTGGAAGCGGGCTATGTCTACGTGCATTCGGGCTGGGGTGAGTGGCGATTGGGTGCTGGACCGGGCGCTGCCGATATTGATGCCGTGCGCGGACCGACGGCGTTCCGTCTATCCCGTGCCGATGGTGGCCGCGTCGACCTCACCGGTCTGTCGGCAGCACGAACCCGCAATCTGAGCTCCGGTTTTGACCCCAAACTCGTCTTCCGCTCCATCGCGCTGGGGCAGTTGCGCACGATCGGGACGTTCCGGGCATCGATCTCCTTTACCCCGGAGATCGATATGTGCGGTGTCGATCATTGTGCCGGCGATTTCGGCTCCATAGATCCGGTGACGCCGCCGGTTGAGGACGTGATTGAGGCCGGATTGCACTACGCGCTGCGCCGCGGGGACCATGATTTCGCTTTCAGCGCCGGTGTATCGCGTGGATCGGACGCGTCAGGGCATGCCGGAATTGATGCCCTGAGGGCGGAGGATGCCGGGTTGAGCTGGCAGTCTGGACGCTGGCGCGCCGGTGCGCGCTGGTACCGATCCAACCAGGCCCTGTCCGCTGACGGCAATTATGAAGCGCTCGCCGTTTCTGCCGGCTATGAGGCCGGCGACTGGCTGACCACGCTCGAGTGGGCCAATTTCAGCGACGACCTGGTCCACGCCTCCGGTGAAAGCTGGCAGATGAGCACCTCAAAACTCATTGGAGATCATTGGGTTGCCGGCGCCGGACTACAGTTTTCCGAGCGCTCCGCCGCGGTGATTGAGCCGGCAGGCCGGCGCGGCTTGGGCGAGGATGAAACCGCCCTCTTCATCGAGCTGGGATGGCGATACTGATAATTTGGCAACAGGGTCCGGGAATCTGCGGCACCTGTGGATAAAATATCTTCCGCCGCTCGCGCTCGCGCGTATATAACAGGGTGCGAGGGAGTGAGAGAGATGACGCGCCGTTCCGGCAAATCGCAGACCCGTTGGCTGACGCGCAGTGCTGTTGCACTGACCGCGTTGACGCTCGTCTGCGCTCCGGCCATGGCGCAGGACGATGATATCGATCTGTCCATTCTCGACCAGCCGATCCTCGATGCCGATGCGCCTTGGTATGACAGCCTGACCAATTCGCTCAATGAAACCCGTCCGAATTCTCTTGAAGATGTGCCGACGGTGGATCTCGAACTGGGTGATTGGAGCTTCCAATTCGGTCTGCGCGATGATGAGCACAGCCCGCTGGAGCTGGACGATGTCAGCGCCGGTGCCTTCGTCAATCTCGGCGACCGTTTCCGTCTCGGTACCGAGCTGCGCTTTACCGCGCCGGAAGATGACCTCCTGATGATGCGCGAAGCAGAAGAGCGGGCGCCGGAAATCAAGTTCGAGTCGGCCCTGCGTTTCTAGGCGCCCAGCCAGCCGTCAATCATCGCCACGCCCGCCAGGCCAAGCCGTTTCAGACGCTTGGCCTTTTTCATGTCCAGACCACCCAGTCCAAAGACTGGCAGAGCGCTGCTGCGGGCGATTGCCGCTGCCCGCCATAGGCCGAGCGGATGCGTGGCACTGGGACTTCGCGATGGCAGGACCGGGGAGAGGAAGGCCGCGTCCATACCCGATTGCCGGGCTTGTACCAGAGCGCGCCGGGAATGCGCTGCGGCGGTCATCAACACGCCGGGGCGTTTCAGGCGCCAGCGCGCGGCCTGTGGCAAAAGCCGTTCCGGCCAGTGCACGCCATCAGCGCCGCTTGTTTCAGCCAGACCCGGATCGGCCCCAATGAGAAGGATAAGGTCATTCCGGCGCGCCAACCCGGCCAGCATTGCGGCCTCGGCGAAGCGTTCCGGGCGTCCGAAATGGCGGTAGACCAGACCCGTACCGGCCGGCAGGGATGCGGCCAGGGCAGCAAGATCCGGCGTGCGCTGCGGGTCGGTAAAGGCCCAGAGCTCAGGCAGGCTTGTCAAACCGGAGGGGCCGCGATACGGCGAAGGCATGAGCGAACATCCCGATATTGCCGGAAATCTCGAGACGATCCTGAACCGGATTGGCAAGGCGGCACAAGCATGCGGACGCAGCGATGATGCCGTCGCACTGGTTGCTGTCTCCAAGCGCCAGCCCGAAGCCCGTATCGATGCCGCACTGGCAGCCGGTCATCGCCTGTTTGGCGAGAACCGGGTGCAGGAAGCGCAGGCGCACTGGTCGCATCGCCGGGATCAGTATCCGGATCTGGAATTACGTCTGATCGGGCCGCTGCAGACCAATAAAGCGGCCGACGCTATTGCCTTGTTCGACGTTATCGAGACCGTTGATCGTCTGAAGCTGGCGCGGATCCTGGCCAAGGAGATGCGGGCCCAGGGCAAGAAGACCCGGCTCTATATCCAGATCAATACCGGTGCCGAGCCGCAAAAGGCTGGCCTCTTGCCGGAGGAGTTGGCGGATTTTCTGGCTGAGGCCCGAGACGGGCTGGGGCTCGATTTTGAGGGTTTGATGTGTATTCCCCCGGTCGAGGAACCCGCTGGTCTGCATTTCGCGCTTCTGGCCAAGCTCGCCCGTGAGCATGGCCTGGAGAAACTCTCCATGGGTATGAGCGCCGATTATGAAACCGCCATTGCGCTGGGGGCGAGCTCGGTCCGTGTCGGGACGGGCGTTTTCGGGGCTCGTGACACCATCGTCTGACGCCGCGCTCACGCGATCGTGGGCGGGTGTTAGATAAGCGTCAGTTGCACAAGAAATTCAGAGCGTTAAATCGCTGGTCCAGCGGTGGTCGGCGCGGGACGTGACCTGGCCTGACGGCTGGTTATCCTCAACGCCTCCCCCACCACGGAAGATTCGTCCCAGCTGGGACGCTGATATGGTAAAAGCAAGATTCAGACCAAGAATCAGAAGCTTAATTGAGGGACTCGCGGCGCATAGCGGCAATTCCTGCCGGGCAAGTCTTGCCGCGCGGCAGGAATTGCCTTGCCGCGCGAAATGGGCATGATCGAATTATGAGCGCACAGAAAACCATCCTGATCATCGATGATGACGACGACCTTCGTGAGGCCCTTGCCGAGCAATTTGCCCTGCATGAGGAGTTTCGCACCATAGAAGCCGATACCGCCGGTGGCGGTATTGCCCGGGCAAAAGAAGAGCGCGCTGACCTCGTGCTGCTCGATGTCGAATTGCCGGATATGGATGGCCGAGAGGCCTGCCGTCTGATGCGCAAGAATGGTGTGACCTCGCCGATCGTCATGCTGACCGGTCAGGATACCGATGCCGACCAGATCCTGGGGCTGGAATCGGGTGCCAATGATTATGTCACCAAGCCGTTCAAATTCTCCGTTCTTTTGGCGCGGGTTCGCGCCCATTTGCGCAGCCATGAGCAAAGCGAGGATGCGGTCTTCCAGGTCGGGCCCTATGAATTCCGCCCGGCGATGAAGCTCTTGCTCACCGGTGACGAAAAGAAAGTCCGTCTGACCGAGAAAGAGACCAATATTCTCAAATACCTCTACCGGGCCGGTGGCAAACCGGTCCCGCGTGACGAGCTGTTGCACGAGGTCTGGGGCTATAATCCGGCGGTCACCACGCATACGCTGGAGACCCATATCTACCGCCTGCGCCAGAAGATAGAGCCGGATCCGGCCCATGCCCGGCTCCTGGTGACCGAGAGCGGCGGTTACCGTCTGTCCAGCTAGACCCTAGCGGCATGCCGCTCAATGAGCGCGACGGGGAGACGTTCCAGGAACGCTTTCGCTAGCGCCTAGCCGGCGCCGAACTGCATCACGACCGGTGCATGGTCGGACGGTTTTTCATAGCCGCGCAGATCTTCCCACACCTTGAACCCGTCGCGGCCTGAAGCCAGGGCGCGGTCCTTCACGCTCGGTGCGGCCCAGATATGGTCGAGGCGGCGGCCGCGATTGGCCTTGCGCCAATCCCGGGCGCGATAGCTCCACCAAGTGTAGACTTTCTCATCCATCGGGACGACTTCACGGGCGAGATCGGAGAACTCGCCGGCCTGACGGATACGCTCCAGCGCCTCGGTTTCCACCGGCGTGTGGCTGACCACTTTGAGCAATTGCTTGTGTGACCAGACATCATGCTCATAGGGCGCGATGTTGAAATCGCCGACCAGGACCAGCGGCGCATTTTCGGCCCGGCGGTCGCCGAAATAACGCTCAAGGCGGTCGAGAAATTCCATCTTGTGGGCAAAGCGCGGATTGGTTTCCACATTGGGCTCGTCACCGCCGGCAGGAATGTAGAAATTGTGCAGCTCGACGCCGGCGACGCCGACGCGCTGATGCCGGGCTTCCTCGCGCGGGCAAAGGCCCTCATCACCAAGATCGTCGAGCGGCAGCTTGGAGGCAATGGCGACGCCGTGCATGCCCTTCTGGCCGCGAACATGGAAATGGGAAAAACCCATCTCCCGGAAGGCGGCTTCCGGGAATTCATGGTTCTGGCACTTGATCTCCTGCAGGCAGAGCACGTCAGGATTGGCCAGCTTGACCCATTCCGCGACGAGCGGTGCACGCAGGCGGACGGAGTTGATATTCCAGCTGGCAAGGGAAAATGCGGTCATGACAAATCCTGTTCGGCCTGGCGCAGGGCACTGATGAAGGCGGTTAGCTTGTTCTCGTCCAATTCGTCGCCACTGCGAACACTCGAGCACAGATCAATGCCATAGGGGCGGACCGTGCGCACGGCGTCCGCGATATTGCTGGCATTGAGCCCGCCGGCCAGCATGACCGGGCGCTGCGTCGCCGCCACGAAGCGGGCGCTGATCTCCCAGTCATGGGTGTCGCCGGTGCCGCCAAGGGTCTCGGTGGCCGCGCCGGGTTTGCCGCTGTCGAGCAGGAAAGCATCCGTGACGGCCTCATACGCGCCGATCAGGGACAGAGCCCCCTCGTCTTCGACATGGATGACCTGCACCCGGCGCAGATGCGGGCGTCGCCCGGCCAGCTCTTCCAGTATCTGCGGATCGAGATGGCGAACGATCTGCAGCGTGTCGACGCCAGCCTGGTCGGCCGCATCAATGAGACCTGCCGCACTTGTTTCGCTGGACAAGAGCCAGCGCGAAACCGGTGGGGCGACGGTCCGGGCAATATGGCGGGCCTGCTCATAGCTGATCGTACCCGGTCCTGACGGCATGGGACCGACCAGGCCCAAGGCATCGGCACCGGCGGCGCTCGCCAGACGCGCTTCTTCAGCCGATTTGATACAGCAGATCTTGAGCCGGACACGCATGGTCAAAGGATGTTGAAAGTCGACCCGGCCAGACCGACCGGCCAGCGGCCCCGTGCAAACAGGCGCCAGCGAGCCAGGAAGGGATGCGGGTCATCATCATTTTCCGCCTCCGCCATGACCACGAGGGCAGCCCCATTGGCGGCCTGGGCCAGGGCACCGGCTGCGGCGTGAACCAGGTCGAGATCGCCGACATCAGCCAGGGCGGCTGCATCCTCGACGGCATCGCGGGCGGTATCGCCGGTCTTCTGGGCTACCATGGCCAGCGCTGTCGCTACGGCTTGTTCGTCGAGCCGCTCCAGTGCCTGGGCCGCGAGGCTGGTGCGCAGCATTTCCTCGGCTTCCCAAGCCATCGGGTCTCGATCGAGGGTTTCGGCCGCGCCGGCGGCTTCCTCCCAGCCGGTCAGGACGGCCGGTTCGGCTTCGGGGAAGCCGAGCCCGTCCAGGTAAATCCGCGCCAGATGCTGTTCGCGCTCATCGAGCGGCTCACCCAGACGGGAAAACCAGGTATTGGCGTTGAGACTGTCGGCGAAAGCCCGCACCCGGTAGAGCAGCGGTATTTCTTCCAGGAGGCGCGGATAATCCGGCTCTTTATCGTCATGATCGAAATCCATGGCGCTTATTTAGCGAGCGCAAGCCGGTCTGCACAGCTTGCTGCGCTGATCAGGACAAAAATTGATCGCAAAAAATAAAGCGCCCGGCCTTGAGGGGGGAGAAGGCCGGGCGCAATGCCATGCACCAGTTTTCCAGCGCAGCGCCGGGAGGGGATCAATCCGGCGCGACTTCTGGGTCGGATCCGCAAGCGGGGGGACGACGCCGATCCATTTCGCC
>NZ_JASBRQ010000008.1 GCF_030149425.1 Maricaulis sp.
GGATGTGGAAGGGAGACTTTCGATGAAACACCATCGCCGTATCAACCCCACGGCGCGTGAGCCGACCGGGGTCTAATTCCAAACGCTATCCCCCGGTGGCCGCACAGCGGTCATCCGGGGGACCTCGTCACATCCGGTGACGGATTTGGTGAGGTCCCCCGAATAAATCGGGGGATGGCGGGCGGATGAGGGTGGAAACATAATCCTCGCAGGACATGTTTCCCCCCGCTCCGACCCGGCGCTTCGGCGCCGGGCCACCTCTCCCCAGGGAGAGGCGGGATGTGGAGGATAGCCTCGCTGGGTCCCGGAAAAGCTCCGGGATAAAAGCCTAGTGGAACCGGATCGCGGCGCGGATGAGGTCCATTGCGTCTTCGCTGTCCCAATGGGCCGGTGCGGGAAGGCGGCCGATTTCCATGCCGTTGCGGTCATACAGGACAGAGAGCGGCAGGCCGCGGGCTCCGCTCTGGGCCATGGAGGCAAAGCTGGGATCATGGATCAGGGGCAGATTGGCCAGGCCCATACGCTCATAAAACGCGGCCGCATCATCCATGCTGCGGTCAAGAGAGATGGTGACGACCTCGAAATCTTCGCCGCCAAGCTCGCCCTGAAGGCGGTCCAACGCCGGCATTTCCTCAACACAGGGCGCACACCAGGTGGCCCAGAAATTCACCAGGATGACCTTGCCGCGATAGTCCGACAGGCGCAGTTCGCCATTGTCCGGGATGGCGTAAACGACATTGGGCTGGGCCGGCGGGGCATCCATGGTGCCAAAGCCGCTCATCTCGCCGCGGGCATAGCTGCTCAGCGAGCCCGTATCCGGGGTGTCCATCGCGGAAATCACCCAGTATACGATGGTGATCGCACCGATAGCGAGCATGCCGACAATGGCATATCCAAGCGGTGATTTTTGCATTTACGACCCTCCCGCAGGCCCAAAATGACCGATAGCAGCGACAATAACACCGCCCCTTCGACCAGCCAGATGTGGGGCGGACGGTTCCAGGCCGGTCCCTCCGCCGTGATGGAAGCGATCAACGCCTCGATCGATGTCGATCAGCGCATGGCCGAAGAAGACATCGCAGGATCGCTCGCTCACGCGGCAATGTTGGGCGCGACCGGCATTATTTCAAGCGAGGATGCTGCGGCAATCCGCAACGGGCTGGAACAAGTGCGCGAGGAAGCGCGCGCCGGCAAGATCGCCTGGTCCGCCGCGCTGGAAGACGTGCATATGAATGTCGAGGCCCGGCTGAAGGAAATTATCGGCGAACCGGCCGGCCGGCTGCACACGGCGCGCTCGCGCAATGACCAGGTCGCCACCGATTTCCGGCTTTGGCTGCGTGCCGCCTGCGACCGCATCGACGCGGCGCTGGCCGCCTACCAGTCGGCCCTGGTCGAACAGGCCGAACGCCATGCCGATCAGGTCATGCCGGGCTTCACCCATTTGCAGACTGCGCAACCGGTCTCGCTGGGCCATCACCTCTTGTCCTATGTCGAGGTCGCCGCGCGCGATCGCGGCCGTTTCGCCGATGCCCGCAAACGCCTCAATGAAAGCCCGCTGGGCTGCGCTGCTCTGGCCGGTACGGCCTTTCCCATCGACCGGGAGATGACGGCCGAGACACTGGGCTTTGACCGGCCGATGCAGAACTCGCTCGATGGTGTCGCGGCGCGTGACTTTGCTTTGGAGGTGCTTTCGGCAGCAGCGATTTGCGCGGTCAACCTGTCGCGCTTTGCCGAGGAGATCGTGCTCTGGTGCACGCGCCGTTTCGGCTTTGCGCAATTGTCCGATGCCTGGTCGACCGGCTCCTCCATCATGCCGCAAAAGCGCAATCCGGATGCCGCCGAACTGGTCCGCGCCAAGCCGGGCCGGATTATCGGATCTCTGGTCGGATTGCTCACCGTGGTGAAAGGCCTGCCGCTGGCCTATTCCAAGGATCTGCAGGAGGACAAGGCGCCGGTGTTCCAGGCGATTGATGATCTGGAACTGGCCATTGCCGCCATGACCGGCATGGCCTCGGATATGAGCTTCAACCCGCGAGCGCTGGAAGCCGCAGCCGGAGAGGCCTATTCCGACGCCACCGACCTGGCCGACTGGGTCGTGCGCGAACTGGGCAAGCCCTTCCGCGATGCGCACCATATAGCCGGTTCGATCGTCAAGGCGGCCGAGACGGCCGGTGTGCCGCTGGCTCAACTGCCCCTGGCGGATATGCAAAACATTGATCCGGCTATCGACGAACGCGTGTTTTCAGTGTTGAGTGCGCGCGCATCGATGAACAGCCGGACCAGCCTGGGTGGCACTTCACCCGTGCGGGTCCGCGAACAGGTCGCCGCATGGAAACGCCGCCTTGCGGCGGCTCAGGTATCGGGAGTTTAAGTGATGAAACGTGTCAGCCAGATCCTGCTTCTCGGACTGAGTGTCCTGGCCCTGACAGCCTGCGGCGTGCGCGGCGATCTGGATCGCCCGGAACCGCTCTGGGGCAATCCGACCGATCACTCCCAATCCGATGAGGCTGACGGCGAGGACAGCTAGGCCATCGCCAGCTGACCTAACCATCACCAAACCGTAATGCGACCCGCGCTAGAGACCTGGCGCAGGCGTGCTAGTTTGGACCTTATGCGCCGCCGTGCCCTGATAACCGCCTTCATCGCCCTCCTGTGGGAGCGCGCCGTCCCGATCGTCTGGCCGGCGCTGGCCGCTGTGGCTGTGTTCAGCCTCGCCGCCCTGCTGGGCCTGTGGGAGAATCTCGGGGATCCCTGGCGCGCCCTGGCCGCTTTCGCGCTGTTAGCTGCGGCCATCTGGCAGACCCGCCGCGCCCTGCCCGGCTTTGTCTGGCCCGATCATGAGGCCATCGCCCGGCGCATCGAGGAAGACAGCGGCATCAGCGCTCGTCCGCACGAGGCGCTGGAAGACCAGCCCGCCGATGATGACGCTCTGGCCCTGCAGGTCTGGAGAGAACACCAGGCCCGTATGAAGGCGCGGCTCAATTCCGCCTTTGCCCGTCGGCCCAAATCGGCCTGGGCCGATGCCGACCGCTTCGCCCTGCGCGGCGCGCTGGCGGTTTTGCTGGTCACGGGCTGGTGGCTGGCCGGCCCGTCTGCCCGCGACCGCCTGGACGAGGCGTTCGCCCTGCGCCCAATGTCGGTGGATCGTGGCGATCTCAGCCTGGATGCCTGGATCGACCCGCCCGCCTATACCGGCCGCGCCCCGGTTTTCCTGCGCCAGGAGGACACCGAGGCCGCGATTCCCCAGGGCTCGAGCTTTATTGCCCGTATCGCTGGTGCCCGCCGCCCGCCACGGCTGGAATTGCGCGATGGCGAGGGCCGCCAGAGTGCCGATGTGACCGAGATCGGGGCCGGTGTTTACGAAGCCCGTATCTCCGTCGCCAACAATGCCAATATCCGCCTCATTGCCGGTGGCCTGCGCTGCAATTGGGAGCTCTCGGTGACCCCGGACAATGCTCCAGATGTGCGCCTGCTCGATATCCCCGAAGGCACCGCCAATGGTGAGCTGGACCTGGAATTTGCCGTCACCGACGATTACGGCGCCACCGCTTATGCGCTGGAATTCCAGCCGGAAGACAATGGCGAAGCGCCCTGGGAGCGTCTCGAGCTGTCACCGTCCGGACTGCCAGAAAGTGATGCAGACGGGGCGCTACGCGCCCTGCCGGAAACCGCGCGTCATCCGCTGGCCGGTCAGCGCGTGACCATTCGCATCGCTGCAGAAGACGCTGGCGGCAATACCGGCCGCTCGGCGACCATGGCGGTGACGCTGCCGGAGCGTGTTTTCCTCGATGCCCTGGCCCGCGCCGTGACCGAACAGCGCCGCTCCGTGCTCGCCAGCGACGCGGACTACGCACCGTTGACGGAGCGCACGGTGATGTATGCCGAGGATATTCCGCCCGGCCCGGCCTATCTCGCCGAAGAACCGGAGCGCCGGATCGAACGCGCGCCCGAGGGCCTGCAGGGCGTGGCGACGGCGCTGGATGCGATCACCGACGCCCCGCGGTATTTCTTCGAGGATCCGATCGTCTATCTCGGCCTGCGCGAAGCCCTGCATCGCCTGCGCCGCTCGCGCGACCTTGAAGACCTCGACGGGCTCGAATCAGATCTCTGGGAGATCGCCCTGCGCGCCGAGCTGGGTTCACTGGCCGATGCCGAACGCGCCTTGCGCGCAGCCGAGCGGGCCCTCGCCGAGGCCCTGGCCCGCGGTGCCGATGAGACCGAGCTGGCCGCATTGTTCGATGCCTATGAACAGGCGATGGAAAACTACATGGCCGCCCTGGCCCGCGAAGCGGCCGAGGAAGGCCGTTTTGCCGAGGGCGGCGGTGAAGGCGGCATGTCGACCGAGGGGCTGCAGCAATTGCTTGAAGCCTTGCGCGAGGCCGCCGAGCTGGGCGATACCGCCGATGCGCGCCAGGCCCTGGCCGCACTGAGCGAGCTGTTGCGCAATATGCAGATGCAGCTGACCCGCGGTGGCGGTGAAGGCGAACAGGACGACCCGGTCGCTGAAGCCATTCAGCGCGCGCTGGAAGAGCTTGGCGATGTGATAGGCGAGCAACGCGATCTGCAGGACCAGACCTTTAATCTCGATGAAGACCAGGCTGCCGGCCAGCCCGGACAGCCGCAACAGGGCGGACAGCCGGGTAATCAAAGCGGCGACATGCCGCAAAGCCTGGCGGAAAACCAGAATGGCGGCACCAGCCGCTCGCAACAGCTGGCGGAGATGCAGGCCGAACTCGCTGACGCTCTGCGACGCTCGCTCGGCGAAGTCCCCGATGGCAGCGATCCGGGTCTGGGCGATGCCGCCGGCGCCATGGAACAGGCTGAGCAGGCTCTGCGCGAAGGCGATACCGGCGCCGCTCTGGATGCCCAGGACCAGGCCCTGGCCGAACTGCGCGAAGGGGCTGAAGAGCTGGCCCGCACCCTGCTTGAGCGTATGCAGGCACAGCAGGGCGAAAACGGCCAGGGCGAAGAGCCCGGTGAACGCGACCCGCTCGGACGGCCGACCGATGGCTCCTTTGCCGATGGCAGCGGTGTGGAAGTACCGGACGAATTATCCCGTGCCCGGGCCCGCGAAATCCTCCAGGAGCTGCGTCGCCGCGCCGCCGAGGCCGGACGACCGCAGGAAGAACTGGACTATATCGAGCGCCTGCTCGACCGGTTCTAGCCCGTTCCCAGCGTTGATGGAGTCATGACTGGGGGTGTTAGTCGTGTGCGTCCGGCTCAGCCGATGCTCCGGCTTCGCCATAGCCCGCATCTTCAAGATGCTGGGTGATCGGGTCAGCGAGGATGACCTCGACCTCGACCGTTCCCGGCGGCGGATCGGAGACGATTGTGCGGAAGGACCGGCGTTCACCGGCATCAACCGCACCGCCATCCATCGTGACCGACCATTCCAGCAGCGACTGCGCCTGGGCATCGCGCAGAATAGCGCGCAGGGCCGGCAGGTCGCGGGAGCGGCGATCGAAATTATGGATCTCGCCTTCGACCACGAGCAGCGGCACGCCGTGATCAAGCTCGTGGGAGACGCTGAGTTCGCCGACAGTAATGCCGTACGGGTTCACATCCGAACCAATTGCCGCATAGGCCGAGGAGGCCCGCGGCCAGGCCGAGACGATATCGACCCGGAAAACCCAGGAGCCCAGCAAAATAAGGGCGCAGGCCGCGACCAGACCGCCCCAGGCACCGCTGGCTGCAGCGACGGAAAGCTTGTGCCGTTTTTTCGCCTCGCGCTGGCGATATGCCTCGACCGGCTTCTTAGGCTCTTCGACGACAGGTTCGGGCGTGTCCTCGCTCGCGGCAGGCTGCAGATCCGGCAAATCGGCCGGATCATCCACCTCGGCGGTCCAGACATAGCTGCAGGAGGCACAACGCACGCGGCGGCCATTCGCGCCAATCGCCTGCGGATTGGCGCGATAGCGCGTGGAACAAGATGGGCAGCTGAGTACTATGCTCATCTGAGTCGCTACTTTACCCGGTCAGCCGGGACCATGGAGGACATCCATAGACCCGAGTATTACGCCATCGCCCGACAGCGCCGCAGATCCGGTCGTCCGCTTCGACAATGTCGGCATGCGGTACGGACGCGGACCCGAAGTTCTGCGCGATCTATCATTTGATTTACCACGTGGTTCTTTCCAATTCCTCACCGGCCCGTCCGGTGCAGGCAAAACCTCGCTGCTCAAACTGATCTATCTGGCGATGAAGCCATCCAGCGGGTCGATTTCCTTCTTTGGACAGGATACCGCCACCCTGCCGCGCGAAGACTTGCCATTATTGCGGCGGCGGGTCGGCGTTGTGTTCCAGGAGTTCAAGCTTCTCAATCACTTGAGCGTATTCGACAATGCCGCGCTACCGCTCCGCGTGACCGGCCGGAAGCGCTCGGAATATGCTGAAGATGTCGCCGAATTGCTGGCCTGGGTCGGTCTGGGCGACCGCATGGACGCCAATCCGGCAACCCTGTCGGGCGGTGAACAACAGCGCGTCGCCATCGCCCGCGCCGTGGTCGCCCAGCCGGAAATCCTGATTGCCGACGAGCCGACAGGCAATGTCGACAGCGACATGGCGATGCGGCTTCTGCGCCTGTTCGTCGAGCTCAACAAGCTCGGCACCACCATCGTCTTTGCCACCCATGACCTGCAATTGGTGCGCCTGCTCGATGCCCCGGTGATGACGCTGTCGAACGGGCATTTGCATATCCGCCCGCCACGCAGTCAGCGCCTGCGACCCGAGCCGTTGGAAAGCGAGGTTTATGTCGAGGACGGGCCGGCGGAGGATGAGCATGAGTGATCGCCAGATACCACCGCCGCCGAAAGGCGGTGCCGGCGCCCTGCTACCGCCTGATGCCGGTCGCGACCGGCCGCTATTCCTGGTCGCGGCCATCCTGGTTTTCCTGGCCTGTATCGCCGCACTCGGCGCGCGCGGTGCAATCGTCCAGGCCCAGGCCTGGACCTCGGACCTGGAAACCAGCCTGACCATTCAGATCCGCCCCGTAGAGGGCCGCGATACCGAGGCGGATGCACGCCAGGCCGCCGAAATCGCGACGGAAATCGAGGGCATTGCCGCGGCGACCGCGCATGGTCGTGATCATGCCGAAGCGTTGATCGCGCCCTGGCTCGGCCAGGATAATCTGCCCGATGACCTGCCCTTGCCCTTGCTCGTGGATGTTGAACTGAACCCGGGCAGCGCCCCGCCGGTCGAAGCCCTGCAGTCCGCCCTGGATGAGGCCGGCCTGGCTGCCAGCGTTGATGACCACGCCCGTTGGGCCGGCGCCGTCAAGCGCGCGGCCGGGCTGGCCCGGACGCTGGGCATTTCCCTGCTGGCCCTGTTGATGGGAGCGGCCGCCGCCGTCATCGCCTTTGCCGCCCGCGCCAGCCTGGCCGCACGCATTGACGTAATCGATGCGCTGCACCTGTCGGGGGCAGAGGACGGTTTCATCGCCCAACTCTTCCAGCGCCGTTTCTTCATGCTGGGGCTGAAGTCGGGCACCGCCGGCGCGCTGATCGCCGTGATCGTCTCTTTGCTGGTCAGCTGGGGAGACACCCCGGCCGATATGCTGTTCTTCCTGCCGCGCTGGTCGATGAACCCGTTTGAGCTGCTGATGCTGGGCCTGGCCCCGTTGCTGTCCGGAGCCACGGCGGCACTCTCCGCCCGGCTGGCGGTCGCGACAGATTTGCGGCAGCGCTGGTAGGGCAGTCAAATTGGCCGCAAGCTTCCCAGAATGGTTGAGAGAATCCCGAAGACAGGCCAGTCTGCTATCAGGAGAGTTCGGGGAGCCGTCTTGAAATCGCGTTTCAGGTTTTTTCAGGCGATAGCCTTTCTGCTTGTAGCCGGAGCGCTGATTGGGTTCGGCAGCTTCAGCGGCCGGGTTTCTGCGTATGATGTGCCGGACAGTCCCCGGGCTGATGCGATTATTGTTCTGACCGGTGGCGTCGGCCGCCTGGCGACAGGCGGCGAGCTGCTGCGCCGGGGCCGGGCACCGGTTTTGATGATTTCCGGTGTCCACCCGTCCGTAACCGACCGCGATATTGAAGATCAGACCGGTCTCGACAGCGCCGACTTTGCCTGCTGCGTGGTGCTCGACCGGATCGCCAGCGACACGGTGGGCAATGCGACCGAAACGGCACGCTGGGTGGCGGCCAACAGCTATCAGCGCTTGATCATTGTCACCTCAGACTATCATCTGCCCCGCAGCTTGCTGGAAATGGAACGCGCTATGCCGGGCGTTGAGCTCATCCCCTACCCCGTGGTCACCACGCCGCCCTGGATCAATCCGGGCAATGCGCGGCTCTGGCTGCAGGAATATGCCAAATACGTCACCGTCTGGCTGGGACGGTCGTTCAACGCTGCCGTGGGGCGCAGAGCATGACCGCGCTGCGCAGCACGCTGTTCTACATCTACATGTACGGGCTGATGGTGGTGTTCGGCATTATCGGCACACCCGCCCTGCTTGGTCCGCGGAGCTGGGCCCGGGGCCTGCTGAAGATCTATCTCAAGGTGATCTGGGCCGGCCTGGCGGTCATTTGCGGCGTGCGTTTCGAGGTGCGCGGCACCGAACACCTGCCCGAGGGCGGCGCCCTGATCGCGTCCAAACATCAGAGCATGTGGGAGACGCTGGCCTTCTGGGGCATTTTGCGGGATCCGGCGATCATCCTGAAAAAGTCGCTGATCTATATGCCCTTCTTCGGCTGGTTCGCGGTCAAGCTCGGCAATATCTCGATTGACCGCAAAGGCGGTTCGAAAGCCCTTCGGCAAATGCTCAAGGACGCCAAGAAGCGCGGCGAGGAAGGCCGTCAGGTGCTGATTTTCCCGGAGGGCACGCGGGTGTCGCCTGGAGAGAACCCCGACTACAAGCCAGGCATTGTCGGCCTGTATAATGCCATGGGCGTGCCCTGCGTTCCGGTGGCGTTGAACTCGGGTGTTCACCTGAAGAATTATTGCGGCCTGAAAAAACCGGGCCTGATCGTGGTCGAGTTCCTGGAACCGATTGAAACCGGCCTCGACAAGTCCCAGTTCATGGAAACTTTGCACCAGCGTATTAGTACCGCATCCGACCGCCTGCTGGAGCCGGCGGACCGGACGTAACCAGCGAGGGCCCATCGTGCGCGCGCAGTTGAAATTCATTCTTCCAATCGCCGCCATTGTGCTGCTGCTTGCCGGCTATTCAGGCTACTGGTTCTACGCCGCCGGCCGGGTCGGCGAAGAGATGCGCGCCTGGATCCTGGACAAGGAAGAGGCCGGTTACGAGATCGAGTACACCGATCTGCGCGTCAGCGGCTTCCCCTATCGTTTCCAGATCCAGCTGACCGAACCGCATTTTCGCGCTCCCGCCAGCGATGGCGGCTGGGACGCGCGCCTCGCCGGCGTGCAGGCCAATGCCCTGCCCTATGATTTCTCGCACTGGATTGTCAGCTTTGACGGACCGCTGGTGCTGGACTCTGGCGATGTGATGGAAATCAACGCCAGCAGCGCGCGCATGAGCCGCAAGAGCGGGCGCGATGGACGCACACAGCGTATCGGGGCGGAAATCCGCGACCTGACCCTGCGCGCCGTCTCCGGCGAGCCGCCAGCGGTGGAAGCGATCGATGCGCTGGTCCTGTCCGGCCTGGTTGGCGATGATGACAGCCTGCGCCTGCGCGTGGAGGCCAATGGCCTGAAGGCGCGCGATGGCGATCCGGGAGAACCCGGCCTGACCCGGGCGTTTGGCGAAACCGCTCAACTGGCCCGGACCGATCTGATCGTCACCGAATGGGCCGCGCTGGCCCGTGATGGCAATGCTGCAGCCTGGAGCCAGGCCGGCGGCCGCATGCAGATCGTGCAGGCCCAGCTGGAATGGGGTCCGGCGCAAGTCAGTGGTGAAGGCGATCTGACGCTTGACCGTCAGGCCCGTCCCGATGGCCGAATCTCGCTGCGCATTGCCGATCCCGATGCGCTCACCGATGCCCTGGTTGAGGGCGAAGTGATCGCAGCGGCCAATGGCGAAGCCCTGCGGCTTGCGACCATGCTGGCACCGCGCAGTTCGGAAGGCGTATCGCTGCCCTTCACCCTGCGGGACGGCGCCGTCTATCTCGGCCCCGTCCGCTTGGGATCACTCGACTGATCAGCTGGCCATGAATTCGCGCAGGGCTTCGACCACGGCGCGGTTCTCGGCTTCCTTGCCCACGGTGATACGCAGGGAGTGGGGCAGGCCGTAGGGCTGCACCGCCCGCACGATCAGGCCCTTGGAAATCAGATAGGCATCGGCCGCTGCGGCCGTCTTTTCGCCTTCGGCCGGGAAGTGAACCAGGACGAAATTGCAGACACTCGGCGTCACTTCGAGGCCGAGCCCGCCGATCTGCTGACGCAGCCAGGCGACCCATTCCTCATTGTGATCGATCGAGCGCTGCATGAAGGCCCGGTCCGCGATCGCCGCGGTTCCCGCCTCGATCGCCGGCAGGTTGACGTTGAACGGGCCGCGTACGCGATGCAGGACATCAATGATATTGGCGTGGCCATAGGCCCAGCCCAGACGCACAGCCGCCAGGCCATGGATCTTGGAGAAGGTCCGCGTCACGACGACATCATCACGTTCCCGGGCCAGCTCGATACCGGCCGAGTAATTGGCATCGCGGACAAACTCCGCATAGGCGCTGTCCAGCACCAGCAGCGTGCTCGGCGGCAGGGCATCGCGCAAACGACGGATTTCCGCGTCGGAAATGAAGGTCCCGGTCGGATTGTTCGGATTGGCGAGGAAGACGATTTTGGCATCATCGCCCGCGGTCTCGATCAGCGCATCGACATCGGTGGTGTAATTCGTCTCCGGTGCAGATACGAGCTCAGCGCCGCTCTGCATCGCCACCAGACGGTAGACCAGGAAGCCGTACTGGGACTGAACGACCTTGTCGCCGGGGTTGAGATAGGCCTTGCCCAGAAGCTGCAGCAGCTCGTCGGAGCCGCAACCGCAAACGATATTCTCGGCTTCCAGGCCTTCCTCGCGGGCAATGGCTTCGCGCAGCTTGGTCGCACCGCCATCGGGATAGATGTGGAGCTGATCGGAGCTGGCGCGGAAGGCGTCGGCGGCCTTGGCGGAACAGCCCAGCGCGTTCTCGTTGGAGGACAGCTTGACCGGCTCTGCAATACCCGGCGCCTCAGCGGCTCCCGGCTTGTAGGGACGGATATCGAGAATGCCGGCGCGCGGTTGAATGGTCATGAAGAGCCTCAGCGGTCAGATGGGTCCGATTGCACTGCGGGGGGAGATAGCGCGGGGCGGGCCTGTCCTTCAAGTACAGACACGCGGGCAGGCGCAGTCTTGGCGCGCGGACGCAAGGCCGCGGTGCGTTTGACGGCTTCCACCAGGATCAGACCACCCAGGCCGGACCAGAGATGTTCGCCGGTCCGCTCCCAGGCGCCGGCCAGTTTCGGATGCGAGGCCCAGCGCCAAGGCGGGGCGTAGAGCGCGCGTGACCAGGCGGTCGGCTCGAACATCGAGTCGGCGAGCAATTTGTCCAGCTGGCTGCGGGAAAACGGACGGCCATGCCCGAACGGGGTGGAATCCATCCAGGCCCACACACCCGAGCGGGCTGCGGTGACCAGGACAACACGCCCTTCCGGCGCCAGGACGCGCCAGGTTTCGCGCAGGATAGCCGGCAGGCTGTCGGCCTCTTCCAGCATGTGGATGATCAGGACTCGGTCAAACAGGGCGTCCGGAAACGGCAAATGGGTTTCATCGCCCATCGCCACATTGGACGCCCCGGTGGTCGCGATCGCCCCTTGGGCCGACGGCATGAAGGCAATGGCCCGGCGGCCCGCCTCGCGCATGCGACCGAGATAGGGCGTGGCAAAGCCCAGGCCGAGCACGTCGAGGCCGCGCAGCTCCGGCCAGATCGCCTTGAGACGGCGTTCGACCATGCGCCGGGTCAGCCGGCCCTGCGGTGTCTTGTAGAAACGGTCCAGTTCAAGCGCGTCGCGCCTCACCCTTCATCCTCCCGGCGAATTGAACTACATCAAGATAAGGACCCAATCTCAGGCACACCACCCCGTATCAGGCGAAGACAGTCACAATGAGTGAACTAGAAATCCGGCAGTTCGAATGCCTCGGCGATAATTACGGCTTCCTCATTCATGACCCGCAAAGCGGTGAGACCGCATCGATCGACACACCGGACGCGGACAAGATCCAGGCCGAGGCCAAGGCGGCAGGCTGGACCATCACCCAGATCTGGAACACCCATCACCACTGGGATCATGCCGGCGGCAATGAGGCCCTGAAGGCGGCAACCGGCGCCCGCATTGTTGGGCCCAGCTATGATGTCGATCGCATTCCGGGCATCGATTTCGAGGTCGCCGACGGCGATATCGTTGAACTCGGACAACACGCCGCCAAGGTCATTTTCACCCCGGGCCATACGCGCGGGCATATCTGCTACTTCTTGCCGGAAGCGAAGATCGCCTTTGTCGGCGACACCTTGTTTGCGCTGGGCTGCGGGCGGCTGTTCGAGGGCACGCCGGCGGAGATGTGGACCTCGCTCTCGCGCCTGGCCGAACTGCCCGACGAGACCCGGGTCTATTGCGCCCATGAATACACCCAGTCCAACGCGGCCTTCGCGCTCACCGTCGACCCCGACAATCTGGACCTGCAGGCCTATGCCGAGATGGTTGGCGCAGAACGGGCCCGCGGCGAAGCGACCGTACCGACCACGATCGGAGCGGAGAAAGCCACCAATCCCTTCCTGCGTCCCTTCGATGCCGGTATTCGCAAACAGCTCGACATGGCCGGGGCTGACGATGAAGACGTGTTCGCGGAAATCCGGCGGCGCAAGGATAATTTCTGATGGCCGGACAGAGCGCGCGCGAGATCATCGAAACCCTGGGCATGCAGCCTCACCCGGAGGGGGGATGGTATGTCGAGACCTTCCGCGACACGGCGGAGCATGACGGTCGCGCGTGCTCCACGGCGATCTATTACCTGCTTGAAGCCGGCCAGCGCTCCCACTGGCACCGGGTGGATGCCATCGAGGTCTGGCACTGGCACGCCGGAGCGCCCCTGGAACTGGGCATAAGCACGGACGGTATCAGCGAAACCCGTTTGCAGCTTGGCCCCGACATCCTGGCCGGACAGCGGCCGCAAGGCATTGTGCCGCATTCCGCCTGGCAGGCTGCCCGCAGCCTCGGCGAATGGACGCTGGTCGGCTGCACCGTGGCCCCGGGCTTCCGGTTTGAAGGGTTCGAGATGGCACCGCCGGGCTGGTCACCGGGCCATCCGCTGGCTTAGGCGTTATCGTCGTCCAGCATGGCGCGGGCGATACGGGCCGATGACGGGCGACCGGCATAGCCATACTCCGGCGCGATCGTTACCCGCAGCATCTCACCTTCGCGCACCGCACCGGGCTCGGCGCCCAGCTCGATATTGATGTTTTCAAGCCGGCGCAGACGCCGCCGTTCCGAGCGCGCTTCGCGCAGAGCGATCTCGATCAAGATCAAGGTGTCGTATTGCACGCCCAGCCCGGAGCGCGGCGCCGGGGCGTATTCAACGGCGATATTGCGGTTCAGCGCATCGGCGAAACTGGCCGCAACCTCCTGGGCCATGTCGCGCACCTCGGCCGGCGAACGCGGCGTCGGAGCCAGACCACCGGCCGGGCTGGCATAATCAGCGATCACACCGCCGGGCGCATCGGCGGGGAAATAGGTTGCCCCGCCGAGGGGATTGAGGCGGACCACCTCGCGGCCGGTATCGGTGACAAAGCTGGTGCCCCCGCCCGGAGCGCGGTTGGCGAAAAGCACCAGGACTTCAGCGTCCGGATCATCGCGCTCCCTGAGCAGGGCGACGGACTGAGACCGGTCGAACAGGAAGAAGTCACCGCTGTCTGCGCGTTGATACCAGCCGGACGATTCCTGCTGGCGCTCATTGCGCAGAAGACGGTCACGCAGTGGATTGGACTGCAAAGCAGCAGCCGCATCCGCGAGGAGAGCGGCTGCGAGTATGGCAAATATGAATCGCGTCATCCCGGCGGTCACTCTAACCGGCAAGAGGGCAATTTTGGGGCAAGCCTGCTCATATGGCATTACGCCATGTATTGGCCGCCATTAATCGTCATCACGGACCCGGTCATGAAGCCGGCATCATCGCTGGCCAGATAGGCGACAGCCTTGCCGATTTCATCAGCCTCACCGAGGCGATTGACCGGAATGCCACCGATAATGGACTGCAGCACATTCTCCGGAACCGCGGCGACCATGTCGGTATTGATATAGCCCGGCGCGATGCAGTTGACGGTAATGCCCTTGCGCGCGGTTTCCTGGGCCAGAGCCTTGGTGAAGCCGATCACACCGGCCTTGGCCGCGGAATAGTTCACCTGGCCCATCTGACCCTTCTGGCCATTGATCGACGAGATGTTGATGACGCGGCCGAAACCGCGCTCGCGCATGCCTTCGATCAGCGGGCGGGTCATGTTGAACAGCGAGGTCAGATCGACACGGATGACATCATCCCACTGCTCCGGCGTCATTTTGTGGAACATGCCGTCGCGGGTAATGCCGGCATTATTGACCAGGATATCGATCGGCGCTCCTGCAGCCTCCTCGGCCGCCTTGATACCAGCCACACAGGCCTCGTAGTCGCCGACATCGAATTTCACCGTGGGAATACCGGTCTCCTCGGTAAAGGCCCTGGCCTTTTCCTCATTACCGGCAAAGTTGGCGACCACGGTGTGGCCTGCCTCTTTGAGCTGAAGAGAAATTGCGGCGCCGATGCCGCGCGAACCACCCGTAACCAATGCAGTGCGTGCCATTTTGACCCCCGTCGTGCTGTTGTAATGCTGCTGCCGCGAACAAACTCAACTTTTCGCGCTTGCAGCACACCGCCTCAAGCGCGTAAACCCCTTAATAATAAGATCAGCGCCCTAGTCGAGCGAATAACGACAGGCTAGGTCGCTTTTTGGGGGAAGTGAGGATTTCGCAGTGGCACAAAGCAAGGGCTCGAATTCGGTGATCGTGATCAAGAAATATGCGAACCGCCGTCTCTACGACACGTCGACCAGCCAGTATGTAACGCTCGATCACCTGCGCGACCTGGTCAAGAACGGCACCGACTTCCAGGTCGTTGATGCCAAGTCCGGCGAGGATCTCACCCGTGGCGTCCTGGCCCAGATCATTTTCGAGGAAGAGGCCCGCGGCGCCAATCTCCTGCCGGTCGACTTCCTGCGCCAGTTGATCAGCTTCTACGGCGACAGCCTGCAGAGCGTTGTCCCCGGCTATCTGCAGATGTCGATGAATAATTTCGCCCAGCAGCAGGAAGAATTCCGCTCCCGCATGACTGAGGCGATGACCAATCCGCCGGCCTCCATGGCGATGCTGGAAGAGCAAACGCGCCGCAATATGGAAATGTTCGGCCAGGCCATGCGCATGTTCACCCCCTTCAGTGCACCGGGCACCCCCGGAGCACCGGGCGCCGCGGGCGAAGCCCCGAGCGAGGCTCCGGCCAAGGCCGAGGCGGCTGAGGGCGACGATATGGCCAAGATGCGCGAAGAGCTCGATGCCATGCGCGCCAAGCTGGACAAGCTCGCCAGCAAGGACTGAGACCGTCCGGCCGCGTTAATATTTCCGTATCCATCTGGGACAGACGGGCCGCCGGGCGCGCCAATTTCGCGCGCCTTTCGGCCGCAGGGTTGCCTTGCACCACCAGAATCATGGTTAATGAGGGCTTAACACTTGGCACACGCCTTGCGACACCCTTGGTATGACTACGATCCGCAGCCTCGTCACCGTCCCGACCCCGACCGCCCGGCGCATTCCGCCGGCCGGTAAGGCACGCGGATCCAACGACCGTCCGCCGCGGCGCGAAAACGCCCTGGTGCCTGTTGTCACGGCCCCGGCCCAAAAGCCGCGTGCCAAGACCGTTCACCGGGCCCGCAATGCCGCGGCGGAGGTCGTCGTCCAGGTCATCGCCGGTCAGCCGCGCCGCGGTATTCGTGCCGAGGCCAGCGAGCAGGACCGCTATCGCCGCGCCTATGCCCAGGCGGCCAGCCAGCCGGCACCGAAGCCGCGCTGGGAGAAGTGCGCATGATCGCGTCGCGGGCCGGATACAAGCTCGGCTATTGGTGCGATGTCGTCTTTGCTGCCGTCATGGTGGCGCTGTTTTTCTGACCGCTTCGTGTTGTCTTCCGGCATGAAAAACGCCGCCCCGGGGTCCCGGAGCGGCGCTCTCTTTGTGCGATTTTTGCGTGATCTACGCTTCGCCACCGACCGCAAGGTCGCGGCGGGCGGAGACGATGGTCACGACGAAACCGGCCACGGTGTCCATCAGCGCCATCAGCGTGATCAGGAAGAACGGCGCGGTACCGAAATTCCCGACCAGCAGGAACAGCACCATACAGATCACGAACACGCCCATGGACAGGCCGTGATTGAGGATCGTCGCCGTGCCGGAACCGGCCGATTTGATCAGCTCGATGAACAGCATGACCATGCCGAGAATGATCAGGACATCACCCTTGGACAGATCGAGTTCGCCATTGACCATCGGCAGGCTGAAAATGACCGACGTCATATCGGCACCGGTCAGATATGCGACCAGCGCATAACCGACGACCGGAATGAGCATCAGCGGAAAAACATTAAACATGGAGCCACCCCCGTTTGCGCGACCACGACCGCCACGGGCCTGGTTCGCTGCCATCATACCCAACAATACGCCGTTGTCCCCGCCGGCCATATCGTACCCTTTCATTTGCACGCGAAAATGCGTGACTGACTAGACCTCATCCGCCCCGCGCGGATTCCGTGCGCGCGAATTTAACCACATCATCCCCATCATGTCTGTCAAAGAGGCGAAAAGACGGCCAAAATTCGTATATTTTGATGACCCGATCGTGCGGTGGCGGTGCGTCACCGGGCGAAATTCGCAGAGATATCCCTCGCGATTCATCAGCGCAGGCAGGAAACGGTGCTGGTGATCAAAAAAGGGCAGTTCGAGATAGGCATCGCGCTTGAATGCCTTGAGACCACAGCCGGTATCATTGCAATTATCGTTCAGCATGCGCTTGCGAATGCCGTTGCCGAAGCGCGAGGCGAACTTTTTCCAGCCCGAGTCCTGACGATTGGCGCTGCGGTCTCCGCCGACAAGAGCGAGACCTTCCGGAGCGTCGTCGCGCATCAGTGCGTCAATGACCACGGGCAGGTTTTCCGGCGGGTTCTGGCCGTCGCCGTCCAGCGTCGCGACGACAGACCCGCGGGCATGCATGACGCCGGTCCTTACCGAGCGCGACTGGCCGGCATTATGGCGATGGGCGACCACGCGCAGGGCCGGCAGTTCGGCCTTGGCGTCGATCAGCTCCTGGCGGCTGCTATCGGTCGAGCAATCATCGACGAAAATCATCTCATAATTGCGCCCATCAAGAGCGGCCGCGATCTCGCGGGCCAGGGGAACAACGTTTCCGGCTTCATTATAGGCCGGAACAACAACGGAAATATCGGGGGTCTGGCTCATAGTCATGTTCGCTCGAGCTTGCGTCATAGTGTTTCCCCGTTACATACCGGGTTCTCGTCATGACGCGAGGGATTTTTCCTTTCGCTGCAGCTGGAGTGTTACATGGCCGAGCTTGCCCAGGGCAAACGCGCCTTTGTTATTATTGCTCTGATCGTCGCGCTGTCCGCGCTGGCAGGACTGTTTACCCTGCCGCCGCTCGACCGCGATGAGAGCCGCTTTGCCCAAGCCACGGCGCAAATGCTGGAGACCGGCAATTTCGTCGAGATCAATTTCCTCGACACCGAGCGCAACAAGAAACCGATCGGCATTCACTGGCTGCAGGTGGTCACGGTCGGCGCGCTCTCGGACGCGGAAGCACGCGAGATCTGGGCTTATCGCATACCGTCCATGCTCGGCGCCATTCTCGCCGCCCTCGCCTGTTTCTGGGGTGGCTCCCGCCTGATCGGCCGCGAGGCGGCCTTTGCCGGCTCCGCCCTGTTCGCTGCGACGGTTCTCCTGGGCATTGAAGCGGGGATCGCCAAGACCGACGCCATGCTGGCCGGAGCCACCACACTGGCGATGGCTGCCCTGGCGAATCTGAGGGCCGATGAGAAAGCGGGCTGGAAGACGGCCATGCTGTTCTGGTTCGCCATCGGGCTCGGCACCCTTATCAAGGGACCGGTCACGCCAATGGTCGCCGGGCTGGCCATCGCCGCCCTGGTCGCCTGGGAGCGCAAGCTCAACTGGCTCAAACCGCTGCTCTTCATTCCCGGACCGCTGCTCGCCATCGCCATGGTCCTGCCCTGGCTTGTCGCTATCCAGATCGCGACCGAGGGTAATTTCCTGCGCGAAGCGCTGGGCGATGATCTCGGCCCCAAACTGGTCTCTTCTCATGAGCGCCATGGTGGTCCGATCGGCTATCACCTGATGTTGATGCCGCTGATGTTCTTCCCGGCCATCCTCTTCATCCTGCCCGGCGCCGGGCGCCTGGTCAGCGCTATTCGCGGCGAGGATGAAAACCTGGCCAAGGCGGCGCGTTTCCTCATCGCCTGGGCGGTGCCGACCTGGCTGGTGTTTGAAATCCTGCCGACCAAGCTGCCCCACTATGTCCTGCCGGCCTATCCGGCACTGGCGCTGGCCGCTGGCTGGGGGCTGATGGAGATTGCCAAGGCCAGGCCCTGGCAACGCTGGACCAGCTGGGGGCTGTATGCTTTCGCAGCGCTCGTCTTTGCGATCCTGATCCCGGTCGCCTTCCTGATCTATGGCAATAATGCCAGCTGGGACGCGGTGCGCCTCTCCCTCGCCGGCTTCCAGAGCGGGTTCTCGCTGACCGCGCAGCCGGAAACCGCTGCCGTGATCGCCCTGGTCGCCGCCCTGTTTGCGGCGCTGGCCGGCGCAACCCTGGTCGCGGAACGGCTCAAGCCGGGACTTCTGGTCCTCATCCTGGCCATCGCCTCGGGGCTGGCCTGGCAGATCGCCATTCGCGGTGCCACCGTACCCAATGCCTATGCCATGCGCCTGGCCGATCAGGTCCGCGCCGCGCGGGACTATTCCGAGACTATCACCGGCATTCCGGCCAGTGAGATCATCACCGCCTCGGGCTATACCGAGCCGAGCCTGGTCTTCTCGCTCGGCAGTGACACCGTGCTGGGTGAGAGTGCGGATGTCCTGGCCTTCGCCGCCAACCGCAGCGAACCGACCATGGTCGTGCTCGACCTGTCGCGCGATGCGGAGTGGAAGCAGTTTCTCACCGATCCCTTCCCGCTGCCCTATAACCAGACCCAGCCCATGCAGGAGCAATTGGACAGGCTGGAGATCTGCCATACCAGCCTGGCCAGCGGCACCAATTATTCGCGCGGCGACGAAACCGTTCTGGCCATCTTCTTCACCCGGTGCCAGGCCGATGCGGGCCTCACGGCAGCCCCGGTTGAGGAAACAGATGCAGGAACGGACACCGCAGCGCCGCAGCAATCCCGGGCCGTCCAGCAGCGCGTGCAGGCCACCATGCTGGCCTTGATGATGATGGGGTTCGGTCCGGTTGAAACCGTACTCGCCGTCAGTGATGACGCGGACTTCAACCCGGAAATCCTGGCCAATACCAATGCACAGCTGGTCAGCTGGGACGCGTTCGAGGCGGATGACGGCACGCTGCGACCGGCAAGTGCGCCCTACGCCGTGGTCTATGATCTCCAGGCTGCTCCGGCACGCATTGACGGGGATTGGAGATTTGGCGGCTGTGGCGCGGAACTGGTCGGCACGCCGGAGCAACCCGAACTCATCGTCGTCCAGTATAATTGCGCGGAGTGAGCCCGATGACCCAACGCGTTGAAATCGTCGAAGTCGGCCCGCGTGACGGGCTGCAGAATGACCCGGTCCTGCTGCCCACCGATGTGAAGATCGAATTTGTCGAACGCCTGATCGATGCCGGTGTGAAACGTATGGAAGCCGCTAGCTTCGTGCACCCCAAACTGGTTCCGGCCATGGCCGACAGCGCCGAGGTGATGAGCCGCGTGCCCCGGGTTGATGGAGTGAAATACATCGGCCTGGCGCTGAATGAAAAAGGCTTGCGCCGGGCGCTGGATGCCGGCTGTGACGAAGTCAATTACGTCATGGTGGCCTCACCCGGCTTCGGGCTGAAAAACCAGAATGCCACGCCGCAGCAAACCGCCGATGCGTTCGACCAGATTGCCGTCCTGGCTCATGATGACGGTGTGCCGGTCTCGGTGACCATCTCGGTCGCATTCGGCGATCCGTTCGACGGCGAGGTCGACCCGGCCATTCTCGGTGAACTGGCGGCCCGGGCACGCGCTGCGGGTGCTGTTGAGCTGGCATTGGGCGATACGATCGGGGTCGCCGACCCCTGGGCCGTGCGCCGGGCCATCGACATTGTGCGCGAGCAGAGCGGTGACATGCGCCTGCGGCTGCATTTCCACAACACGCGCAATACGGCCATGGCCAACATCTTTGCCGCCATCGAGGCCGGCGTGGATGTCATTGATGCGTCCTGCGGCGGGATTGGCGGCTGCCCCTTCGCCCCGGCTGCGACCGGCAATGTCGCCAGCGAAGACGTGGTCTACATGCTCGACCGGGCCGGTATCGAAACCGGCATCGATCTCGACAAGATGATCGCGACAGCGAAATGGCTCGAGGACGAGGCGCTCAAACACCCGATCGCCAGCGCCCTGGCCCGGGCAGGCGGCTTCAGGCCCGTACCGGCCTAGGCTTCGGACCGCTTCACGTCCTGCTGCGGCGGCGAGGCCGATGTGCCGCGGGTTGCCGGTAACCGCGACTTGCCCGGCTCGCGCACCTCCTCCCGTTTCAGGACGCGATTGACCCGGTTCTTGACGAGATGCCAGGCGACACGGGCCCAGATCGCCAGGAAGACCGGCACCGCCATCACCACAGTGCCGGTGCGCTCGAACACACTGGGGTAGAATTTCCAGAAATACTTCACCAGGCCGGCCGCCTTGTGCGTCTCCACAAACAGCGGGCTGGTTTCGCTGGTCCCGCCATAATGCAGGATATTGGCGCGCGGTTCGAAAAAGACCCGGCCACCGGCATTGCGCATGGTGCGGCACAGATCGATATCCTCGACATGCAGGAAATAGCGCTCGTCGAAGCCACCATGGCGCGCGAACACCTCGCGCGGGATCAGCATGGCGGCACCGGACACGGTTGGCACCTCGACCAGGGCTTCGGGCAATTGCTCGTCTTCCCAGTGGATCGAGCCGAGCCACGGCATCAGGCGCTCAAGACCGAGAAAGCTGACCGCAGCGCTGCGCAAGGTCAGCTCGCCACGCCGGGCACCGCGTTGCTCGCTGCCATCATCATTGAGGATGCGGCCACCGATGATCCACGCCTCGCCCTTCATTTGCGAAGCAGATTGCATGAGCTGATCCGCCGCTGTCGGCACCAGGACGGCGTCCGGGTTGAGGAAGAGCAGGAGTTCACCCGTCGCCACTTCGGCGCCGAGATTACAGCCCTTGCCGAAGCCCAGATTGGCGCCGGTCTCGATCAGCTTGAATTTGGGATTCTCAGCCGCGAGGTCGCGCAGTTCGACCACGGTCGCGGGCGGATTGACGTGATTGACGAAAACAAACTCGTCCACGGCCGGTGTCGCCAGCACTGACTTCACCGAATCCATAAGCCGCTCTCCTGTCATCCAGGACACGGTTACGACGCTGAGTTTGGGCTCAGACATGATCACGTTCAGTTTTTCGCACGAAGGAAAAATACCGCACTCGCCGCCAGGGCGACAGCCCCCTGATGCCATTCCTGCCAGACACCATAGGAGAAGATCAAAAGCACTGCATAGCTCACCGCGACCCATACGATTGCCGCGCACTGAATCCGGCCGATACATTTGTTCAGGCTGAGTTGCTCGCCGAGCGCCACCAGCGCCACACCGAGAAGCAAGGCACCGACCAGCCCGGTTTCCAGCCAGATCTGCAGCGCCGCATTGTGCGGATGCAGCGGCAGCCCTTCGAGCTCGCGCCCGGCCACTTCGATCGTCGCACTGAGCGGACGGGAGGCATCCAGGCCATGGCCGAACCAGGGCGCCTGGTAAATCAGCTCGCTGGCGAAAGACCAGATCTCCAACCGCCAGGCCCAGGACAGCGGAATATTGTCCACCACCGCCGGCGGCAGGGAATTCAACACACCGGGCACAATCAGCGGCATGGTGACGATAGCGCCGGCGATGCCGCCAAAGGTGACCGCCAGCATGGCGCGCGGAAAGCGCAAGGCGACCCCGGCAGCAATGGCCGCGATCAGATAGGCGGCCGCATTGACCTGGGTTTCGAAGCTAAACGCCGCCACCAGGGTCAAAAGGGCGAGGACAATGCCGATCAGCGGCCCGCCCTTATGCCAGGCCAGGAAAACCGCGGGCCCGGCCAGCAGGACCAGGGGCGCGGCGGCATGCCCGAGGGAGCGGTTGACGTCGATCATCAGATCGGAGTGGCGGGCATAATTCACACCCTCCACCGTGGTCTTGAAGCTGGCCGTTCCCGAGCCGGCCGTCAGGGCCTCGGCAAACAGGAACAGGCCAAGGGCAAAAACGGTGAAAATCAGCACCGCTTCAACCCGGCTGCGCCAGCGCCCTTCCAGCAGGCCAACGCGGACAGCAAACAGGATGTAGAGCGGGATACCGAGCACGGTCTTGGGGATTTGCTGCGGATCATCATGCGGTGACCACAGGAAACTGACCCCGACCCAGACCAGAAACAGCGCCAGCGGCACGCTGGCCCAGGGCCAGCGCACCTGGCGCCAGGAATGCGGCCAGAGCGGCAGCATGATCAGGGCGGTGAAGGCCATCAGCGGAGCGATCAGCAAAGAGCTGGCCACGGCCGACGGATAGGCGAGTGCAAATACGATGCACCCGACAATACCGACCTTGGCCTCGCTTCGCGTCATCGCGCTTCCGCCCGCTCTCAGGCCCGCTTGAGATCCGGGGCAAGCGCCTCGGCCTTGAGCTGGGCAATGGCCTGATCAAGCGGCAGGACTTCCTGGGTCCGGTTGCCATCGCCGAGGAAACGCAGCGCCACCGCGCCCTCTTCGGCTTCCTTGCGGCCGACCACGGCGATCACCGGAACCTTGCCGACCGAGTGCTCGCGGACCTTGTAGTTGATCTTCTCATTGCGCAGATCGACATCGACCCGAAGCCCGGCGGCAGCCATGGCATCGGTAACCTGCTGGGCGTATTCATCCGCATCCGAGGTAATCGTCGCGACGACGATCTGGCGCGGTGCCAGCCAGAACGGCAGCTTGCCGGCATAGTTCTCGATGAGAACACCCAGGAAGCGCTCCAGCGAGCCGAGAATGGCCCGGTGCAGCATGACCGGACGGTGCTTGTCCGCATCCTCGCCGACATAAACCGCATCGAGACGTTCCGGCAGGTTGAAGTCACACTGGATCGTACCGGTCTGCCATTCGCGACCGATCGCGTCCTTCACCACGAAGTCGAGTTTGGGACCATAAAAGGCGCCATCACCCGGATTGTGCTCATAGTCGAGGCCGGAGGCCTGGGCTGCGGCAACCAGGGCGGCCTCGGCCTTGTCCCAGACCTCGTCAGAGCCGACGCGCTGTTCGGGACGGTCGGAGAATTTGATGCGCGGCTCTTCAAAACCGAAATCCTCATAGACCGACTTCAACAATTCACAGAAAGCCGTCACTTCCGCCGTGATCTGATCGACCGTGCAGAAGATATGGGCGTCATCCTGGACAAAGCCGCGAACGCGCATCAGGCCGTGCAGCGACCCTGACGGCTCATAGCGGTGACAGGATCCGAACTCGGCCATGCGCAGCGGCAGGTCGCGATAGGATTTCTGGCCCTGGTTGAAGACCTGGACGTGGCAGGGGCAGTTCATCGGCTTTACGGCCAGGACTTTTTCTTCCTGGTCGATCGAGGAGATGAACATGTTCTCGCGATACTTGTCCCAGTGGCCCGAGGCTTCCCAGAACTTCCGGTCCATCAATTGCGGCGTCTTGATCTCGACATAGCCATTCTGTTCCAGGCGGCGGCGCATATAATTCTCGACCGAGCGATACAGCGTCCAGCCGGCCGGATGCCAGAATACCTGGCCCTGGGCTTCTTCCTGGAAGTGGAAAAGCTCCATCTGCTTACCGAGACGGCGGTGGTCGCGCTTCTCCGCTTCCTCGATGCGGTGCAGATGCGCCTTGAGTTGTTTCTCGTCGAGCCAGGCCGTGCCGTAGATACGCTGCAGCTGGGCATTGCGATGATCGCCGCGCCAATAGGCGCCGGCCACCTTCATCAGCTTGAAGGCCTTGCCGATCTTGCCCGTCGACGGCAGGTGCGGCCCACGGCACAGATCCATCCACTCACCCTGGCGGTAAATGGTGATGGTCTCGTCCTCGGGCAGGTCCTCGATCAGTTCCGCCTTGTACTGCTCGCCCATCGCCTTGAACTTGGCGATCGCTTCATTGCGGTCCCAGACCTCGCGCTGGAACGGCAGGTCGGCATCGACGATCTCGCGCATGCGCTGTTCGATGGCCTCGAAATCTTCCGTCGAGAAGGGCTCGTTGCGGGCGAAGTCGTAATAGAAACCATCCTCGATCGCCGGGCCGATGGTGACCTGGGTTCCCGGGAACAGGTCCTGGACCGCCTGGGCCAGAATGTGCGCCGTATCGTGACGGATCACCTCGAGCGCCTCGTCATCCCTGCGGGTGATGATGGCAACTTCGGCATCGCCCTCGAAGGGGCGCATCAAATCCCATTCCTCGCCGTCGACCTTGGCGATAACCGCGGCCTTGGCGAGTGATTTGGAAATCCCCGAGGCGAGGTCAAACGGCGTCGCGCCATCTGCCAGTTCGCGTTTGGATCCATCGGGAAGCGTTACGTTGATCATGTTTCTTCGTCCTTGCCGTCGACGGGTGCTGCCGCCGTTAGCGTGTCACGGTCCTGAGCCCTTTTGGCCGGTTTGAATTTCCAAACCGCCCACCAGGGCGCATGCGTTTTGTCCTGCGGTGCCGGATCGAACCCGAAAGTTCCCCCCGGCCGGCATCGTCCAAGCCGTCCCAGCGTCAGCCAGAACCCGCGCCAGGCTCCCTGGGCGCGGACGGCATCGGCCGAATACATGGAACAGGAGGGTTCGTGCCGGCACCGGATACCCAGCGCGTAAAACAGTGGCGACAGCGTATAGCGATAGACCGCCAACACTGCGACCATGAGCCATTCTACCGGCCCCAGCCCCCGACCTGTCCGTTCGGATGAACGCATGTCAATCAAGCCTTTTAACGCCGCGCTCTGTGCTGTCCACACTGAACCTGCTTTGTCTTGGCGCGGCCACCAAAAATATCTGTTTGAAAGGGTTTGGCTCGGGCGGACCGCCTGTCCCGCGTCCGGCGGGGGCGGCCAGCCCTAGGCAGTCAATGTCTGCGGCCGGGATGTCGCCTCGATGGCGTCCAGTGCCGCCTCAAAGGCCAGCAGGACCGATTGATGCCGGGCCGGATAATCGCGTGCACCTTCAAGCGCGGCCAGTTCAGCGAAGCGGCCCTGCGGCGGCGCAGCGCCGTCTTTGAGCATGGCTTTAAGGCCGTCGCGTCCGGCGCGGATCTCCGCCGCCGTCGCCCCCAGCGCATGGCGTGCGAGCACGGCTGCGGCGGCCTGGCCGAGGGCGCAAGCCTTCACACGCAAGGCCAGATCAGCAATGCGGTCGTCTTCACACCGCAGATCAAGCTCCAGCTCCGAACCGCACAAGCGTGCGACCTTGCGCACGCGAGCGTCCGGTGCGTCGAGTGCTCCCAGGCGCGGAATATCCGCCGCCAGTCTGAGCACGTCGCTGGAGTAGAGGTGATCGGTCATGCTTGGATATTTAAGCGATGGCGCCGCGCCGCGCCAGTGGGTCATTCTGCGCTTTCAAGATAATCCAGATCCGTCCGCTCACCGATACTGAGTACACGCGGCAAATCGAAAGGCGGTTGCGGCGCACGGCCAATCTGGGGTGCCACGCCGATATCCAGCACGGTGATATCATTGATCACCGCACAGGCACGGGCCAGGGCCTCGGCTTCAGTCTTGTTGGCTGCAAGGACGCGATAACTCAGGACAAAACGCCCGCTGACGTCGGCGCCCATAATCATCGCTTCAAATACCACCAGGACCATATCAAGGTCCTCCGGTTCGCTAGAGAACAAGCATAGCCGAAAAATTCCCGCATGCAAAATATGGGTTTTGACATGCGACCATACAGGTGCGAATGATCGCTTCGCTGCACCCTGGCGGTGATGCACAGCGCTGTGATTTTGAAATTCGGCTTAGACGCCCTAAATAGACCCCAAGCGCAAAGGCGCAGACTATTCGATATCAGGTCCGGGCTGCAAAAAAGCCCAGCATTCTCCCCTGATCCGGAAACCGGAACTTCGTTTTGAACGTATGAACGTCAAAACGGCCCGAAAACGAAAGGATCCATCCCGATGGACGCCATGACACCCGAAGACGCCCGCGTAGCGGCGACCGAACCTGCTCGCCCCTCCCGCGAAGAAGCCGAAGCGGCTGTTCGCACCCTGATCGCCTGGGCCGGAGATGATCCGAACCGCGAAGGCCTGATCGACACGCCCAAGCGCGTGGCGAAGGCCTATAAGGAGTGGTTCTCCGGTTACGAAGCCGATCCGGCAAAAGAGCTCGGCCGCGTCTTCGAAGACGTGCAGGGCTATGACGATATGGTCATGCTGACCAATATCGATATCGAGAGCCATTGTGAGCACCACATTGCCCCGATCATCGGTGTCGCCCACGTCGCCTATCTGCCTCGCAAGGCGGTTGTCGGCATTTCCAAGATCGCGCGTGTGGTCGAGATTTTCGCCAAGCGCCTGCAGACGCAAGAGACCATGACGGCCCAAATCGCTGATGCGCTGACCGATGCCATGGACCCGCTCGGCGTCGCGATCTATGTCGATGCCAAGCACCAGTGCATGACCACCCGCGGCGTACATCACCCGAACGTGTCGACGATCACCACGACTTTCACCGGTGATTTCAAGACGGATGCAGAACTTCGCACCCGCTTCATGACCATGATCGGTCGCGCCTAGGCGCCAGTCCCGCGATTAGAGAAAAGGCGGCTCCTCTGTTGAGGGCCGCCTTTTTTATTGCCTTGTCCTTGCGTCTTAGCCGACGCGTTCCATGACTTGCTCGCGTCCATTGCCAGCAGGCGTGACACGCCAGGCGCTCTCCACACTCGCTTCATAGTCGAGCGAGAGAATATCGGAAACGCGGACATATTCTGCATCCAGCGCCTCGGGCGTCACCGTCATGCGGATATAGCCGTGATCACGCATATTGCAGTGACGCACCGCCGGATTGGTCTCGACGAACATGTCGCCGTAATTCACCCCCGGTGCGGCAAAGCTCGAAAACGGTGACGGGCTCGATACCGAGGCCGTCACGAATTCCGAACCGAGGCGGTGCCCCTGCGCGTCGACCAGATCATTGGTCCAGTAGGAATGCACATCGCCGGTGACCGTGATGATGTCGGCATCGACCTCACGCAGGGCAGCATAAAGCCGCTCCCGCTCGGCCGGGAAACCGTCCCACATATCCAGTCCGAAGGGGATTTCAAACCGGGTCGAATTGATGAATTGGCGCGCGAAATCATTATTGCGCGTCGCAATCCAGCGCAGCCAGCCCGGCATGGTCTGGGTGAAGTCCGGGAAATCGACCTTGGCCATGATCACCTGGTTGGCGATGATGCGCCAGGGTTTGCCGGCGGCGACAGAAGCGCCAAAGGCATCGCGGATTTCTCCGATCTGCTGACTGCCCAGCAATTCACGTTGATCGTCGCCGACGACATCCCGTTTCCAGTCCGCAATGAGCGCCAGATTCTCCGGCGTCATCTCGGCATTGGGATCGATCGGCAGGCTGTCCATGGCAATTTCCGGCGAGCGCACGCTGAGACGGCTTTCCAGGAAGGCGACCGTACCCAGATCGCCGATTTCGAACACGCCGCGGCGGGTGTGCGGCTGGTCGATTTCGCGGCTCGGCGTCCATTCATACCAGGCGCGCAGGGCGGCATCGCGGCGGGCGATCCACTCCCCCTCGCCCTCATCATGGTTTTCCGCACCGGTCGCCCAGCTGTCATTGGCAGTTTCATGATCATCCCAGATCATCACCCAGGGCGCCGCCGCATGCAGCGCCTGCAGACCCGGATCGGTCTTGTACTGGGCATGCCGGGCGACATAGTCCTGATAGGACAGGATTTCATGCACCGGCTCGGAGACGCGGTTGAGCTCGACCGAGTTGGTACTGGCATACCCATCTGCGCCGTACTCATAGATATAATCGCCCAGGTGCAGGACGAGATCGAGGGCGCCATTTTCGGCCGCTTCCCGGTAAACATTGAAGTGCCCGGCCGGGAAGTTGGAGCAGGAGAAGACGCCGATCCGGTATTGCGCCACTGCGCCTTCCGGCAGGGTGCGGGTGACCCCGACCGGGGAATACTGATCATTGAGACGGAAGCGGTAGAAATAGCGCTCGCCCGGCTCAAGCCCGTCCGCCAGGATTTTCAACGTCCCCAGCGGCTGAACCGTGATGTAGGCGATCTCCTCGCCCTGTTCGAACACGATATCCTCAAAGGCTTCATCGCGCGCCAGCTCGACGCCGCGATATCCACCGCCATCATTGCTCAGCGCCGTCCACAGCATGACGCTGGTCTGATCGGGGTCACCGGAAGCCACACCATGCCGGAACGGGCCGTCGGCCGGCGGCACGAAGGCATCGATCTGCGGCTCACTGGAACAACCGCTGACGGCCAGGCCTGCGCCGGCCGCCCCCCAAAGCGCACCGCGGCGCGTAATGTCGAACTTCGTCATGTTTCACCTACCCCAAGAACTGTCGCTGAAGACCTTATAAAACGAGAACGGCCGAAACGCGCCCCCCCTAGTCGCGTTCCGGCCGCCTCAGAGTCGCCCCCCGGGGCGCCCCCTAGAAATTCACGCCGAGGCGCGCACCATACATGCGCGGCGCCCCAGCGATGAAGGTCGGGATACCGAAGCTGTCACCGGTATTACCCGCATCAATGATGTACTCCTCGTCCAACGCATTGGTGACGAAGAGTTCGCCATACAGGCCGTTCGACGCTGTGTCATAACGCAGCCGAGCGTTGACCAGGCCGAAATCACCCTGGACCTCATCCTGGATGGCGTCAGTCAGGTCGTTGTCATTGTCAAAGAAGACTTCGGACTGCCAGGAGAACGTCGGCACGAAGGACAAGGTGCCGTGAGCTCCCAGATCCTTGGTCTTGAGAAGACCGATCGAGAAGGCGTGTTCCGGAGAAAGCCGGAAGACATTCCCGGCGAATTCCTGGGCATTCCCCTGGTTGTCGGCGGTGTTGAACTCGGCGAAATTGTAGGCGTAGGTCGCGAAGACAGCGAAGGTCTCGCTTAACTCGTGGTCGAGCTGGGCTTCAAAACCAAACTGGGTCGCGCGACCCGCATTGTCGGTTACGAAGTTTGCTGAGTTCGGCTCGAAGCGACCGGTCTGGAAGTTCTCGTACTCGGAATAATAGACTGAGCCCTGAAAAGTGGTGCTTTCCCAGGTCTTGAACAGGCCGAACTCGAGGCTGTCGACCAGTTCGGCCGGCGCGACAACGAAATCTCCTCCTGAATAGGACAGGACGTCCGGGCGGCGGCCGCGAGCATAGGACGCCCAGATATTGGCCGAGTCGGAGAGCTGGTAGTTGGCGGCGAAACGCCAGGTGAAATCGTCGAAGGTCCGCTTACCGGAGCTCTCGACATCGCCGTTTTCGGTATAGGGGATGAACAGGGTCGGCCCCGGTGTCAGCGTGACAATCGGTGAGCCCTGGGTGATCGGACGTGCATAGATCTCGGTTTCTTTGTCTTCCTGGGTCCAGCGCAAGCCACCGGTCAACTCCAGGCGATCATTGACCTGGTAGGAGAGTTCGCCGAACAGGTCGATCGCTTCGGTGCTAGAGGTGTTGGCGGTTTCTTCCAGGTAGAAGTCGCCAAGCGGGACGATCTGGGCCAGCGACGGGTCAATAAAGCCCGGCAGGATGGCCAGCACGAAGATCTCGACCGGATTGTAGGGGTTGTCAAAGCCTGACGCGTTCGGGACCGAGAACAGGGCCAGGCCCGCTTCGATATCGGACACGGAGGCGCCAGCAAGCGCCGCGATGAGGGGCGCGTTGACCGCCTGGGCGACGCGCGGGTTGGTCGCCAGCGGAATGCGCTGGGTGCCATTCTCGTAGAAATAGGATCCGCCGAAGAAGGCCGTCAGGTCGCCGCCATTATCGTAGTTGAAGCGAACTTCCTGGGACCACTGACTGCCGCGCGCGTCCTCGGCGACGACCAGCAGCTCAGCTTCGAAACCGTCCGGGTCGAAGATTTCCAGCGATTCAAACTCGCGCCAACCCGTGATGGAGCTGACCGACCAGGCGTCGTTGAGCTGATAGTCAGCCAGCGCCGTGACGGAGTAGACCTCGCGCTCGAGGCCAAGATCGCGGCCGCCTTCAAAGCCGCCAAACGTGTTCAGCGCTGCCGGCTCCCACGGTTCGATCTCGCCGCCGAGCGGAGCGAAAGTACCGGATTTAAACGAGGTCCCAGCCGGTGTGTCTTCCTGATAATTGGCAATCAGGTCGAAACGGAAGTCTGCGGTCGGCTCCCACGACACAACGCCGCGGATGGCGTTCAGGTCAACGGAGTTGAAGGCCTCGCCGCCGAGCGCATTGTCAACATATCCGTCGCGTTCCTTGTGCACGCCGGAGAAGCGGAAACCGAGCCTGTCGCTGACCGGCATGTTGATCATGCCGCGCAATTCGGCGCGGTTGAAATCGCCGAATGCAATCTCGGCATTGCCGTAGTTGTCGGAGAAGTCTGCCTTGTTCTGGATCAGGTTGATGCCGCCGATCAGAGCACCGCGGCCAAACAGGGTCGGCTGCGGGCCGCGCGCGATCTCGACACGCTCCATGTCAAACAACTCGACATAGGAACCGCGCGAGCGCGAAATCGAGACGCCATCCTGGAATACGGCAACGCGTGCTTCGTCAGTCGCCGCACCGCTGTCGGACGTGATACCACGGATCACGAAGCCCGGATTGTTGGGAGACTGTTCCTGGATTTCCAGACCCGGCACGAAATCTGACAACTCATCGAACTGCTGGATACCAAGCAGGTCGAGGCGTTCGGAATTGTAAGCTGTCAGATTGATCGGCACCTCGCTCAGCGACTGCTCCCGCTTCTGCGTCGTGACGGTGATGATGTCGGCGGTCTCCACGGCCTGGCCATAGGCCGGAGCGGCAGTGATGGCTGCCACACCTGCGGCTGCCAGTAGGCGAGCTTTGTTACGCATATTACCTTATCCCCAAAATTCCAGACGGCGACATCGCGCGTCCGCTGGGGCGGGCTGTTAGCGGCGCTCCGTGACAGCTCCGCGACGTCTTGGTAACGGATCATTAACGCACCGCAGCATCCATCGCTGCGTTGCAAAAAGACAACGCATTTGCCTACGGCATAAGGGTTTTTCATGGATGACGCTTCTCAAATTCGCGAAATAGAAGCCCCTGAAGACGCCCATGGTGCGCGCCTGGATAAATGGCTCGCCGACAGCTGGGAGGAATTCTCCCGCTCGCGGCTGAAAGCCCTCATTGAGGACGGCCAGCTGACCGCCAATGGAGCGGCGCTGACCGACCCGTCCGCCAAGGTGCAAACCGGCACGGTTTACGCCCTCAATGTCCCGGCCCCGCGCCCGGCGGAACCCAAGCCGGAGAAGATGGACCTCAACATCCTGTTCGAGGATGACGCGCTGATCGTGTTGATGAAACCGGCCGGCCTCACCGTGCACCCGGCGGCCGGACACTGGACCGGCACGCTGGTGCACGGGCTCCTGCATCACTGCGCCGGTTCGCTGTCCGGCATTGGCGGGGTTGAGCGGCCGGGGATTGTACACCGGCTGGATATGGATACGTCCGGCGTCATGGTCGTGGCCAAATCCGACGCTGCACACAAGGGGCTGACGGCCCAGTTCGCCGAGCACTCCGTGGAGCGCGCCTATATCGCCTTCACCAAGAACGCCCCCTCGCCCAAGGCCGGGCGGATCGAGACCCAGCTGGTGCGCTCCTCCAAGGATCGCAAGAAGTTTGAAGTCCCGCATGATCCCCATAGCGAGGCCGGCAAGCATGCGATCACCAACTACCAGACCCTGGCACGCTTCGGGCAGGCGCCCGGAGCGGCTATCGGCACCGGTCTGGCGGCCAAGGTGGAATGCCGGCTCGAGACCGGGCGCACGCACCAGATCCGCGTGCACATGGCCCATATCGGCTGCCCGCTTTTAGGCGATCCGCTCTATGGCTCGCGCCGGGGCGGGATTATCGGATCCTCCGATAATGGCCGCGAACTCAAGGAATTCCGCCGCCAGGCCCTGCACGCAGCCATCCTCGGCTTCACCCACCCGGTCACCGGCGAGCAATTGCGCTTTGAGAGCGAATTGCCCAAGGATATGCAGCGGCTAGAGAAATTCCTGGAGCGGTTATGACCATCACCATGACACGCGGTGTCGGCGGTTCCGATGCGGCAAGCGAACTGGCCAGACTTGGCGATATGCTGGGCCATTGCCGGCCCATCCCGGTGACCGAACACGAGGCCCGCATCGCTGCCCTGCAAGCCCGGCTGCGCGCGCTCGGGTTCGACGCGGCCTATATCGATGCCGGCGCCAATCTGACCTATTACACCGGCACCAACTGGCACCCGTCCGAGCGCCTCGTCGGGGCGGTGATCCCGGCGGAAGGCGCGATCACCTATATCGGACCGGCCTTTGAAGAAGGCACGATACTGGGCTTTATGGGCGTTCAAGGCGCCCTCGCCGTCTGGGATGAGCATGAGGACAGCTATGCCCTGACGGCCCGCGTGCTGGGCGCGGTCAAGCGTGTTGCGCTTGATCCGGCCCTGCCGCTGTTTCGCTTTACCGGCCTGCGTCAGGCATTACGCACCGCCACGGTCGAGGACGGCAGTGCGCCGATCCTGTATGGCCGGGCCCGCAAATCCGCGGCCGAGCTTGCCCTGATGCAGGCAACCAAGGATGCCACGCTGGAAGTGCACAAGGCCGCCGCCCGCATCCTGCGCGAGGGCATCACCACCTCCGAGGTGACAGAATTCATCCATGCCGCGCACAAGAAAATTGGCGCCCCGGGCGGCTCGACATTCTGCATCGTCCTGTTCGGGCCGGACAGCGCCTTCCCGCACGGGGTGGCGCATCCCAAAGCCCTGGAACTGGGCGATATGGTGCTGATCGATACCGGCTGCGCCATGCATGGCTATCAGTCCGACATCACCCGCTCCTATGTTTTCGGCGAGCCGACCCCTAATCAGCGCCGGGTCTGGGATGCCGAGAAAGCCTGCCAGGCTGCCGCTTTCCAGGCCGCGCAGATCGGCGAACCCTGCGCCGCCGCCGATGCCGCCGCCCGGGCCGAAGCGGAACGGCTCGGTTTCGGCCCGGACTATCAATTGCCGGGCATCCCGCACCGCACCGGTCACGGCATCGGCCTGGACATCCATGAAGGCCCCTATCTCGTCGGCTCCGACCAGACGCCGCTCGATGTGGGCATGTGTTTTTCCAATGAGCCGATGATCTGTGTACCGGGCGAGTTCGGCATCCGGCTGGAAGACCATTTCTACATGACCGAAGACGGCCCGCGCTGGTTCACCGAGCCGTCAAAGTCGGTGGATGATCCGTTCGGCTAAAGCCTGGCGCTAGACAGAACCGCGCTTGATCGCGGCCTGCACTTTCAGCGCCTGGACCGTCATGCGGACATCATGCACGCGCACCATGGCGGCCCCGGCCTGGGCGGCGCGCATGGCCGCTGCGAGCGAGCCACCGAGGCGTTCCATCTCGTCTGCACCGTCGTCAATGGCGGCGATAAAGCGTTTGCGCGAGGCGCCGAAGAGCACCGGATAGCCCAGCTTGATGACCTGATCGAGGTCGCGCATGAGCGCGAGGTTATGGTCCAGCGTCTTGCCGAAGCCGATACCCGGATCGAGCCAGATGGAATTGACGTCGACCCCCGCCCCCATGGCGATATCGGCCCGGTCGGTCAGGAAATCGCAGACCTCACCCACCACGTCTTCGTAATCAGGGCTGTCCTGCATGGTCTTGGGCTTGCCGGACATGTGCATGAGGATGACCGGCACGCCCAGCTCAGCGGCGACCTCAAGCGCGCCCGGCTCCTGCAGGGCCCGCACATCATTCCAGATATCCGCGCCAGCCTCGACCGCCGCGCGGGCGACCTCGGGCTTGAACGTGTCGATTGAAATACGCGCCGCCGATTGCTCACGCAGCGCCTTGATCACCGGGATCACCCGGCGCAGCTCTTCCTCGACCGGCACCGGGTCGGCACCGGGCCGGGTGGACTCGCCGCCGACATCGATCACATCGGCGCCATTGCGCAGCATTTCCAGCCCGCGATCGACCGCCGCCGCCTGGTCTACAAAGGCGCCGCCATCGGAAAAACTGTCCGGCGTGACATTGAGCACGCCCATAACGAAGGGCAGGTCGGTTTTTCGGCGCGGGCGAAAGTGCGGCATGACGTATCCGTGAAAAGACAGGCGGGCTCTGGCTTTATAGGATTGAGTCTGCGCGAACGGAAGCGCGGAGAAAGCAGACGGACATCAAAGGTCATGGCCACCACCTGCCAGACGCAGAGCTATCTAGCCGGCCAGGCGATCCACAGCCTCGCCGCTTACCAGGCCTGGGGGGCTCCGCAGAGCCTGACCCACCTCGTTGACCGCGTCTGGGCCCAGGAAGGCTTGCCCCATCCCGGCCCGCCGCAATTCCTGCTGCCCCATGCCGAACCCAGCCTGTGCCTGCTGCAAACCGGCGCTAGCGCGCGACTGGTCTTGTGCGGTCCGGCAAGAACACCGCGCGTCTCCGCCCTGGCCCCGGATCAGCGCCTGTTCGGCATTACCCTGCGTCCGGAAATCGCGGCGGCCTTGAGCGGTATTCATCCCAATGACTGTATTGACCGGATGGAGACGCCGGACCGGCGGCTCACCCGCGGTCTGGCAGGGCTGACCGACCGCATCGCCACTTTGGAGACCCGGACCGGGCTTGAGCTTTACCTGCAGGGCTTTGCCCGCCTCGCCATTGATATCATCGAGACTGTCGACCCGGCGCCGGAGGTCGAGGCGGCGCACCGCATCCGTCAGTATCGCGGACAGGTCCGGCTTGGCCGCTTGGGTGAGGATCTCGGCCTGTCGCCACGGCAATTGCGGCGGCGCTTTATCGACCGGCTGGGCATTTCGCCCAAGCGCTATGCCCGGGAACACCGGCTGGCCGCAGCGATTGGCGAAGCCGATGCCGGGCTCAGGCCGGACTGGGCAGCCATCGCTGCCGGTGCCGGTTATTGCGACCAGGCGCATTTGATCAGCGAAACGCGCGATCTGACCGGTCTGACACCGGTCGAGCTGCATGCCCGCCGGCGCGGCATGTCCGAAATCTCCAATACGTCCGCCTGAGCGCGCGTCAGAACGGTCTCCCCAGAAAGGAGACTGATCCATGCGTACCCTGTTTCTCGCCGGCGCGATGACCCTCGCCGGCCTTTCCTCCCTCCCCGCAGCCCAGGCCCAGGACACAGAGGTGGCCGAAACGCTCGATTTCAGTGGCATGAGCTGGCGTATCGCCGCCCGCGAAGCACGTAGCGAACAGATCGACGGGCGCGATGCTGTCTACCTTGAGGCCGGGCGGATCTGGCTGGATGAGGCCGCTTTCAGTGATGGTGTGATCGAGTTCGATCTGCGCATGCCGGCACCGCAGCAAGGCTTCGCCGGCCTGTCCTTCCGTGCCCAGGACGACCGCCTGTATGAGGATTTCTATCTGCGCGCCCATCTCAGCGACAAGCCGGATGCCTCGCAGTATCAGCCGGTCATCAACGGGTTGGGCGGTTGGCAGATCTATGCCGATGAAAATGCGGCTCAGGCCGTCGGACTGCGCCATGGCGAATGGATGCGCGTCCGCGCGATTGTCCAGGGCGACAGCGCCGAATTCTATCTGGATGACGATACACCTTTCCTGCACGTCCCCGATCTGAAGGCCGATCTCGGTGCTGGCGGTCTGGGTCTGCGGGCCGGCGGTCAGATCGGCTTCCATTTCGCCAATTTCAGCTATCGTCCCCTGCGCGAGGGCGAGGTGCTGCTCGGCTCCCCCGCCGAGACTTCGGAACCGCCGGAGAGCATTATCGGCAGCTGGTCTGTCTCCGCGCCCTTTGACCAGGCCGAGGTAACCGCCCAGGTCAATCTACCCGATGACTTTATGGCCGGGCAGGACTGGTCCGAACTCGGTGTTGAGACCAATGGCATTGCCAACCTGGCCCGTCTGCATGGCCGCAGCGCCGGCGCCGACACGGTGCTGGCACGCCTGACCCTGACCGCCGATGAGGCCACGCAGCGCCTGCTCCGGCTCGGCTATAGCGATCAGGTGCGGGTCTATCTCAATGGCGAGTTGCTGTTTGCCGGCGATAGCCGCTGGCGGGCTCGTGATTATCGCTTCCTGGGAACCGTCGGCCTGTTCGACGCGGTCGGGCTGCAATTGCGCCAAGGCGAGAACACGCTGGTCCTGGCGGTTACGGAGGGCTTCGGCGGCTGGGCCGTCATGGCAGAGCTGGAGGATCGCTCCGGCCTCACCATTCGCCAGCCTCACCATTAGACCGTGATCACAGCGGGGGGCCGAACCGATTATTCGGCGGGCCGCTGAAATGAGGCCCCGGCGGGGGGCGCCGGGGCCGGACGGGGTCGAGTTCGCCGAAACTCTACTCCGCCATCTTTCGGGTGCTGCAGAGGGGCAGAGCAGCAGCCCTAAACCCACAATCGGTCAAGACGTGGTTCGTCATCTCAGGCATCCAACGCGCGCAAGCTCTCACGGCCCGGCAAAACTACTTTAGGGTGTGCAGCGCACAAATCCAAGCGCGAGCGGCGATATTCCGCCAAGAAAAAACCCCGGCTCGGACGAGCCGGGGTTTTCCTGATTTGATTCACGCCGCTTAGGCGCCTTGCGGCTCTGGCGGTGTGCCCGGGTCCTCATCCGTGGTCGGCACGGTCGAAGCCGGTGCTGTCGGCGGCGGAGTGGCATCATCTTCCGGACGCGAAGGCGGCTTGCCGTCCAGCAGGTCGGTAATCTCCGAGCCGGTCAGGGTTTCATATTCCAGCAGTCCCTGGGACAGGGCCTCCCAGTCCTTGTTCTTCTCGGTCAGGATGCGGCGCGCCTCATCCATACCGGCCTGGACCAGGCCTTTGACCTCTTCCTCGATCTTGCGGGCCGTCGTGCCCGAAACCGATTTCGACTGGACAATCTGCTGACCCAGGAAAACCTCGCCCTGATTGTCGGCATAATCGATCGGGCCGAGCTCCTTGGAGAAGCCCCACTGGGTCACCATGGCCTTGGCCAGACGGGTCGCCTGCTGGATGTCAGACGCGGCACCGGAGGTCACTTTCTCCTCGCCGAACTTCATCTCTTCGGCGACGCGGCCGCCCATCATGATGGCCAGACGCGAGGTCATTTCCTCATGCGTCATCGACAGCTTGTCGCCTTCCGGCAGCTGCATCACCATGCCGAGGGCACGGCCACGCGGGATGATGGTCGCCTTGTGCACCGGATCTGCCGCCGGCACGTTGAGTGCGACGATGGCATGGCCGCTCTCGTGATAGGCGGTGAGTTCCTTTTCCTTGTCGGACATGATCATGGAGCGCCGCTCCGGGCCCATCATCACCTTGTCCTTGGCGTCCTCGAACTCCTGCATCGACACAACGCGCTTATTGCGACGCGCCGCCAGGAGCGCGGCTTCATTGACCAGATTGGCCAGATCCGCACCGGAGAAGCCCGGCGTGCCGCGGGCGATGGTCTTGGCATCGACATTGGGGCCGAGCGGAACATCGCGCATGTGCACACGGAGAATTTTCTCGCGGCCGATAATGTCCGGATTGGGGACCACGACCTGACGATCGAAACGGCCGGGACGCAGCAGGGCCGGATCAAGCACGTCGGGACGGTTGGTCGCGGCGATGAGGATAATGCCCTCATTGGCTTCAAAACCGTCCATCTCGACCAGCAGCTGGTTCAGCGTCTGTTCGCGCTCGTCATTGCCGCCGCCCAGGCCAGCACCACGCGAGCGGCCCACGGCATCGATCTCGTCGATGAAGATGATACACGGCGCATTCTTCTTGGCCTGCTCGAACATGTCGCGGACACGCGAAGCACCGACGCCGACGAACATTTCCACGAAATCGGAACCGGAAATGGTGAAGAAGGGCACATTGGCCTCACCGGCCACGGCACGGGCGAGCAGCGTCTTACCGGTACCCGGAGGGCCGACCAGCAGCGCGCCCTTCGGGATCTTGCCGCCGAGGCGCTGGAACTTGCTCGGGTCTTTGAGGAATTCGACGACTTCCTGCAGTTCTTCCTTGGCCTCATCAACGCCGGCAACATCGTCAAACGTCTTGCGGCCATGATGCTCGGTCAACAGGCGTGCCTTGGACTTGCCAAAGCCCATGGCGCCGCCACGGCCGCCGCCCTGCATCTGGCGCATGAAGAAAATCCACACCCCGATCAGCAGCAGGAAGGGGAACCACTGGAACAGCATGGTCAGCAGGAAATTGCCTTCCGAGGCTTCCGGCTGGACATCGATATTGACGTCATTCTCGCGCAGGATCGGCACAGTCTGCGTGTCCTGCGGCGGGATGGTGACGCTCATCGTCTCGCCATTGGTGGTGCGCGCGGTGATCTCATCGCCCTGGATGGTGGCGTTGGAGACCTGGCGGCGCTCAACCATGTCGAGGAATTCCGAATAGGTCACTTCCTCCGATGGCGGGGCGACATTGGAGCCCTGGTCCATCAGCTGCATCAGGGCCAGCAGCAGGACCAGAACGACAGCCCAGATCAGGAAGTTTCGCATTTGCATTCGGATCACCCGTTCGTCGTTTACGCGTTCCAGACCGATATGGGGTCTAACCCCTTCGGTTGCGAGTCATGGTGAGAGAGTTTCCGCAGGTGCGGCTTTCACCTTCTCGCTATCAAACCATGCCGGGGGCGTGACGGCAAAAAGTCTCGTCACAAATCGCTCCGGCACCCAATCGTCAAACCCTACCCGCTCATCCCCTAACAAACCCGGTAGAGCGATGATGCGATTGCAGTGTCTGACAGCAAGGAGAGCGGGGCGCGCAATCCCGGGGATACGCTCAAGCAGGCTGCGCTCTTCCAAGCCGGCATAATCACGGCCCAAAGGGCTGATGATCGCGTCTTCTAGGCCCGATTCCAGCGTGATCTGGGCGCTGATCGGGTGCCAGGGCGGTGCGGTTGCTGTGCCATCGGGGTGCGCTTGCGGTGCCAACCGGTTGCCGGGCGTGTGCGTTCCGGGCGTGTCCTGCGTCAGATCGGCGCGTCCGAGCACACTGCCCGGATCGCGCAAGAGCCAGCTTCGCGATTTCCATCGCAAACCCATCAACCGCGCCGCGGTGACGCGTTCGCCCCCGATCAGGGCCTGGTCCAGGCGCTGCAAGTGCCGCCGGGCCGGCGCCGGTCCCGGCAGCGCCAGGGCATGAACAAGCGCGTCGAGCAAACGAAGCCGCACCGCCGGAAGCGAGCGGGCATAGCGCTCGCGCTCAATCCGGGCGGCGCCCCAGGGCTCCAGCTTGAGCGCATCGAGAGCCAGCCGGCCGGCGGCTTCGGCTTCGGCGCGGTCGATGCCAGCCAGCCCGGCAGCCCAGTGCGCCAATCGCGCCGGGTCAAACCCCTGCGCCTCCATGCTGGCAAGGTGCTCGCGGATCCGGATGCGGGTATAGCGCCGGTCAAGATTGGACGGGTCTTCGATCCAGTCGCTATCGGCGTCATCGAGATATTGCCGCAGCGCGGCCCGGCGGACCTGCAGCACGGGCCGGATCAACTCCAGGCCCCGCCCCTGCGGCCAAACTGGAGAGGCCGAGCGCTCCCGCATCCCCGCCAGGCTGCGCCATCCGCCACCGGCCACCAGGCGCATCCACACCGTCTCGGCCTGATCGTCGAGCGTATGGGCCAGCAGGAGGTGCGCGATGCCGAGCCGGCGGCAGGCGGTGGCCAGGAGCGTATGTCGCGCCGTGCGGGCCGCGGCCTGAATGCCCTGTTGCGGTTTTTCGCCCGTCCAGCTCAAGACCTCAGCCGGGATGCCGGCCGCCTCGGCGCGCTCGAGCGCCAGTGCTGCCTCATCGGCGCTTTCAGGGCGCAGCCCATGGTCGACGATGAGAGCCGTCAGATCGCGCCCACGCAACTTGGCCCAGTCGGTTGCGAGCAGCAGGAGGGCGTGCGAATCGCCGCCCCCGGAATAGCCCAAAGCAAACCGCCCGGCCGGTCCGGCCAGGCGGTCAAGCTGTGCAAAGACATGCTGTTGAAGCTCTGCCGCCACCCTAGCGGCAGTTTGCCCGCACCGATTCGCGCGCCGCGCGGTCACGGCTTTCCTGCGAAGCGTTGGGGAATTGCCGCGGGAAGCGGGCCAGCGTGTCACAGGCATCGCGATTGCGGCCAAGACCGGCCAGCGACGCCGCCAGACGGATCAGCGCATCAGGCGCCTTGGCGCCACTGGGCTGGGTCCGCATGGAGGCGATATAGGCATCCGCGGAGGCCGCGAAATCGCCGCGCACATAATGCGTCTCGCCGAGCCAGTAGAGGCTCTCACCCGCCATCGGGTGATCGGGGTTTTCGGTTGCGAACTGTTCGAAGCTGAACTGCGCCCCGTCAAAATCGCCATCGGCCAGGCGCGCCCGGCCCTGGTCGAAAATCGTGATCGGATCGACCTCTTCGGCCGCAGCAGCATTGGGATCACCAAGCGTGCCCATCACCCCGGCGCGGGCTTCGGCAAAACGCGGATTGGCAGCCGGCGCATCGTCCTCGACAGCCCCCTCAGCGGGACCGGCTTCAGCGCCCGGCTCGCCGTCGACGCCCAAGCCCTCGCTCATGAAGGCCAGCGTCGCCGGATCGGTCACCGGCTGGGCCGGAGCGCGCATGGCATCAAGCTCGGCCTGCAGGCTTTCGACCTGCTGGCGCAATTGCCGGTTCTCGAACTGCAGCCGCTCGGCATTGCCATTGAGCTCGCGGACCTGAAAATCGAGTGCGTCGAGGCGTTCCAGAAGCGTTTCCAGCACCGGGTCACCGGCGAGGAATTGTGCTTCCAATTGGCCGACACGAACCTCGGTCGCATCAATGCGCTCCGCGAGTTCGCGGCGGGATTGGGAGTGGGCCGGCGTCGCCGCGATGGCGGCAACAACGGCGGTCAAACACAGAATACGGATCATGATGCGGACCTAGATCACGAGCGCGGCCAAAATACGGCGGCCGCTCCGGCGGTAAAAATATAAAAAACGCCCGCGACATTCATGGCCGCGGGCGTCTTCAATTACGTCACAGTCGTCAACGGCTTAGTTGGTGTAGCCGCGGGAGACCGTGGTGATCGAGTTACGGTTGATCGCCCAGCAGCTCTCATTCGACTCGGTGCAGGTCGGGTTTTCCTTGCCATAGGAGCGCGTGGTGATGCGAGAGGCATCGACGCCCTGGCTGATCAGGTAGTCGCGAGCGGCATTGGCGCGGCGTGCACCCAGGGCCAGGTTGTACTCGCGGGTACCGCGCTCGTCGCAATTGCCGGAAATGGCGATGCGCGCGTCGGAATAGGTCGCCAGCCAAGCCGCCTGGTCGCGCAGGGTTGCGCGGGCTTCCGCGGACAGGTCGTGACGGTCATAGCCGAAGAAGACACGGTCGCCAGCGGTGGCAACGAAGTGTTCCGGCGAACCCGCCGTCGGGCCGGCCGGCTCAGCCGGCTGGGCAACCGGTTCCGGCGCCGGAGCCGGGATCGGCTCTTCAACTTCAACCGGAGTGGACGCGCACGCGGTGGCAAACGCGGTCATCGCGGCAATCGCAAACAGTTTAATCTTCATGATGTGTACACCCTCATCCGGCCAAGACTTCTTCGTGCTTGGCGCACTCCCAAGAACGTCTCAGCGACGCACAATTACACGTCGGCCCCCCCACCGGTGCCGCGCATTGAATTCACCCTAAGCGCAAATGGCCTAATCGATCAAGGGCGACCACGCCGGATCAGATGCCATTCCGCCGGTGGCCAGACGCCTCAGATTGAAGCCCGCCAGATCAACACTCCAGATTTCATAACGCGTCGCGTCCGCGCGCGGTTCTCCGCGTGTGAACAAAAGCACGCGGCCATTGGGCGACCAGGCCGGGGTATCGACATAATAGCCTTCAAAAAGAATACGTTCGATACCGGACCCGTCGGCACGGACAACGCCAAGCGAGAAAGTCCCGCCGCTTTGCTTGGTGAAGGCAATGAGATCGCCGCGCGGCGACCAGACCGGCGTCGTATAGCGGCCTTCACCAAAGGTGATGCGCTGGGTGTCGGTGCCGTCGGCATTCATGATGTAAAGCTGCGAACCACCGCTGCGGCCGGAGGAGAACACAATCCGTTCGCCATCCGGCGAGAAGGACGGCTCGACATCATCGGCCGGGTGACGGGTCAGACGCTCGAGCGAGCGCGTGCGCAGATCGAACAGGTGAATATCGTGACCGGTGCGCGTCTCCACCGAGACCGCCAGACGTTCACCATCGGGCGAGAAGCGCGCCGACAGGCTCTGCCCGTCCGGATCAACCTGGCTTGCGGCACCGGTGCCACCGGAGGCGAACAGCGCTTCTTGGCGGCCGGTATCGAGATCATAGATATAGGTCGTCGCCTGGCCGTCGAGGAAGGAGACATAGGTGATCTCCTGCGCGCTCGGCGAATAATTCGGCAACAGCGCCATGTAGGACCGGTCGGTCAGATAATACGGATTGGCGCCGTCCTGATCCATGATCGCCAGCTGGCGCAGGGTCTGGCCATTGGCGCTGCGGCCCTCGGCGACATAGACGATGCGGGTATCGAAATACCCGGCCTCGCCCGTCATGCGCTCATAGACCGCATCGGCAATCTTGTGACCGATACGGCGCCAGTTCTGCTCCGCCACAGTCAGCTGCCCACCGATCATCTGCTCCTGCAGGCGCGTATCCCAGAGCCGGTAGATCACCCGCAGACGGCCATCCTCGACCCGCGAAACCTCGCCGACCAGCAAGGCCGAGCTCTGAATCACGCGCCAGTCTTCGAAGCGCGGCAGCTGATTGACGCTCTCGATCACCTCGATATACGCCGCCGGATCGGTCGGCGCGAACAGGCCGGAACTGGCCAGGTCATTGGTCACCACCCGCGTGATCTCGACCGCCATCTCGTCGACATCCTCGCCCGTGCTGACGAATTCAGGCAGGGCGATCGGCAGCGGATCGAGATGGCCCTGGGTAATGTCGACGCGCAGAGGCTCCTGGGCCGTCGCCGCGAGCGGCACGATCAGGAGGCTCGCCACAGCGAGAATGAACGTTTTTAGGGTGCGGATCATCGTGATGGGCTCCGGAAGCGGATCGTTTGACGCTAGTAGGTCGGTGTGAACGTGGCAGTAATTTGACGCCAGCTGGAATACTCTTCCGGCGGCAGCGGATAAGGCTGGCAATCAATCGCCGCGGTCAGCGCGCGCTCGGCGGCGACGCGCATATAGGGATTGCGGGAATTGCGCACGCCCGGGTCGGTCAGGCGCGGCGCAGCGGCCAGCGTACCGTCGCGATTGAGGCTCAGCTCGACCTGGACCGCCAGCTCTTCCGGATTGGGAGCATCCAGCGAGATTCGCCAGCAGCGGCGAATATGCTCGGTCATGATGGCCTCAAGGGACGCCGTCATGTCCTCACCATTGCCGACACTCGAGCGTCGGGTGCCGACATCGACCGGCCCGGATTCGCTGCGGGCATCCGCCACTTCGCGCTCCAGATCACCCAACAGGTCAGCCAGGCTGGGCTCGGCCGGGGGTTCCGGCTCGGGCTCGGGTTCAGGCTCCGGCTCAGGGGCCGGCGGTTCTTCCTCGACCGGCTCGGGCTCGGGTTCAGGTTCCGGTTCTGGCTGGAAGGGTTCCGGTGCGGCTTCAGGCTCGATCTCCGGCTCCGACTCCGGTTCCGGCGCAACCGGTTCGGGATCGACAATCTCGTCCTCGAGGTCGAGTTCTTCCGGCGGCGTGTCCTCGACCGGTTCTTCCGGCTCTGGCGCGGCGGCCCGGATATTGGTCGTATCGGATACCGTCACCAGCTCGATCGGGATAAAGGGAATCTCTTCCACCTCGCTGGCTATGCGAGGCAGGTACACGAAGCCTGCGCCGATGACGGCGCCGTGAACCAGGAGAGAGACGAAGAGGCCGCGCACGGTACCGCCTTATTGATCCACCGGATTGGTCACCAGACCGAGGCGGGTGAACCCGGCATCGGAGATCCGCGCCATGACCGGCGCAATCTGGTCCCAGCTGGCACCGCCATCGGAGCGGATGAAGACGCGGCTGTCATAACCGGCCCCGGCGATCGCCTCGAGGCGCGGAATCAGCTCGTCAAAGCCGACCTCGGTTTCCTGCAGATAGATGACGCCTTCAGCCGTGATGGTAATGGTCAGCGGTTCTTCCGAGGCGGGCAGGTTGCGCGCTTCGGTTTCCGGCATGTCGACCTGGATACCGACCGTGAGGAAGGGCGCCGTCACCATGAAAACGATCAGGAGCACCAGCATGACGTCCACGAAGGGCGTCACATTGATCTCCGCCTTGGGCTTCCAGCGCGTCCGTCCGCGCCCGTTGCCGCCTCTGTCGACCGAGGCGCCCATGGTTATTTCGCCTCCCGGTCAGCGAGAGCGGAGAGCTCATCGACGAAACCGTCCAGCTTGGCGCCATACTTGCCCAGATTGGCGGACAGGGCGTTGAAGAAGATCACTGCCGGAATTGCTGCCAGAAGGCCCAGCGCGGTTGCAAAGAGCGCCTCGGCGATACCCGGGGCGACAACGGCGAGATTGGTGTTCTGTTCCGCGGCGATGGCGCGGAAGGCGTTCATGATCCCCCAGACCGTACCGAACAGGCCCACAAAAGGAGCCGCAGAGCCGATCGTGGCGAGAATGCCGAGACCGGCCTCGCTTTCCGTCATCTGGCGTCCGGCTTCGGCATTGGCGGCCTTGGCGACCCGGCCGCCGGGGTTGGCGCCTTTCCACTCGCGCAGCGCGGCAGCGAAAACGCGGGTAAACGGGTCTTTCGGGTTCTTGGCGTATTGCTCGGCCAGGGCATCGAGCGAGCGGCCGGACCAGAAATCGCGTTCAAAGGACTTGGCCTTGCCGTGCAGTCCGCGGAATTGCAGCGCCTTGTCGACGGCAATGGCCCAGGACCAGACCGACATGAAAGCGAGGATACCCATCACCGCTTTGACGACCCAGTCGGCCCGCAAGAACAGGTCGTAGAAGCTAAAGCCCTCGACCGCCTGCGCGGCGTGTACCACAGATTCTTCCATGAACTTTCCCTCGGCTACGTTCCGTCACAACGCGTCGGATAAGCGACGTAACTCTCTTCATTCAAATGCCGTGCCGCACACCAGCGTGCTTTCATCCGGGAGACCGGATAACGCCCCATGACGCAGGAATGCGGCAAATTTCGGGAGGTGATAGCACACCAAGCCCCCGCACTTGCAGGCCTCTATCGCAGACGGGGAGAAGATTTTTGCGATACGCGCTTTGCGGGTCACAGCCGGTGACCGCGTCAGGTCGCCCTAAATGGCGCGATCATTACTGGCCAGAAAGCGCTCCGCGCTGGCCTCGGCAATGTCCCAATGCTCCACAATCAGCCCGGCCTCGACCCGGAACAGATCGCACGCCTCATACAGCTTGCCGCGGTATTCGATGGTCGCGAAGGCGGCGGCGAAATTGGCACAGCCGACAATCTCGTGCACACGGCGATAACGCAGCGGTTGCTCGGCCTGTTTTTCCGCCTCGATCAGACGGCGCAGGCTGGCCGCACCACCCGCCACGCGCGGATTGTGGGTACGAAAGCGCGTCAGATCCAGCATTTCACCAAAACGCCCGGTCTCGCCGCGCACCAGGACCGTATCGACGAAATCGCGCACCACGGCCTTGCTGGTAGCGGTTTCCTCACTGCTAGTGAGCAGGCGAGGTCCGCCAATCATGGTGTGGTCCGGATTGCCGGTGACATGGACCCGGGTGGTGACCTGGTGCTGCACGCCGGAGGCACCATTACGCCCCAGCCCGATCAGGCTCATCGTCACCCAGTTTTCCTGACCATCCGGGTTCTGCGCCACATGCATGAAGAGACGGCCGTCATCCTCGAAGCTCCGGATCACCTCGAACCGGAAATTCGGCGGATAAAAGGACATCGCCGGGGCATCAGCCCGCAGGCTCAAAGCCTCTAGATTTTGATCGTCCACACCCGCCTCCCGCACAGCGAGCATTCCGGTCAAACCCAACGCTAACGCGCTAACACACCGAAAAGCGATACCTATTTGAACTAACCTTAACGATAATTCATGCCGAGTCGAGGGCAAGGACAACCGCTTGCCATTTCGCCGCGACCGCTTTCGGTGGTCGTTTGGCGCGCCCTTCCGGCGAGATACAAACCGCCTGCACATCCGCCGTAGCGATCAGCTCATCACCGCGCAGCAGGCGCTGCTCGATCATCAGCCGCGCGCCTTTGGAGGGCCGGTAAAGCGTCTCCACGACAAGGGCGTCATCGACCCGGGCGGCGAGAACAAACTCGATATTCATGCGCCGCACAGCAAAAGCGAGCGGGTCATCTGCGACGGCCAGTTCGGCATGATGGATGTCCAGGCAGCGCAGGCTGTCGCTGCGGCCGCGCTCGAAGAAATGCAGGTAGCGCGCATGATAGACAATGCCGGAAAAATCGGTGTCCTCGTAATACACCCGGACCGGCAGGCGATGAACCTTGTCCTCGCCGAAAAACCCGCTGGTGGGATGCAGCCTGCTGTCAGCACTCATATCTTAACCTTATTTCAGCACGGATTTGTTCATTTGGCGGCTTGAGACGCGCACTCAAGACTGATCGACCGACGAGAGCAAGCCGGATGAGCCTGATTGCCGAGATATTCTGGCCCAGCCGCCGTAGTGGCGATGTGCTCGCTATTGCCCGGGCGCGACTGGTCAGCTTCATCTCCGTCACCATCGCGGCTCTGGGCAGCCTGTCTGCCCTGTCCTCCTTCAGCGTTGTCTTCCCCGAATATCCAGCTCAGGCCCTGGTCGGCACGCTGGGCCCGCTCGGCTTTCTGCTGGCCCCGGTCTCGCTCTACCTGACCGGGCGCAGCCTGCCCGTCGCGGGCGGACTGCTGACCCTGCTTTATGCGCTGACCATGTTCCAGGTCGTCTCGATGGGCGGCAATGCCAATCAGACCGTGTTCTATCTCGCCGGCATCCCGGTGCTCACCGGATTGCTGATGGGATATCGTTATGCCCCCATTGCCGGCGGCATCGTGGTCGCGACCTTGGCTGGCCTGACGCTGTTCCATGACGCCATTCCGCCCTCGCCTTACGGGCTCGATGGCTATGACATCGCGGTCTGGAACGGGGTGCGCGCGACCGTCCTGACCCTCGCCATGACCATCTCGGTGACCATTTTCCAGCGCGAGATGGAACGCGCGAATGGCGAGCTGGTCGCCGCGCTCGAAGACGCCAAGGAGGCCAATCGCGCCAAGTCGGATTTCCTCGCCAATATGAGCCATGAGATCCGCACGCCGATGAACGGTATTCTCGGCATGGCCGAAGCGCTGGGCCGGGAAACCCGGGACGAGCACGTCCGCTCACGGCTGAATGTTATCTCGCAATGCGGCACGGCCCTGTTGCGGGTAATCAACGATATTCTGGACCTGTCCAAGATCGAAGCCGGCAAGCTGGAAATCGAACAGGCGCGCTTCAGCCCCAATCAGCTCGTCGATACGATCGCTGCGCTCTACAGCCATGCCGCCGACGAAAAAGGCATCGCGCTGAACACCTCCGTCGAATTCGACGATACCGTCCGCTTCATCGGCGACCCGACCCGCTTCTCCCAGATCGCCAGCAATCTGGTCTCAAATGCGGTCAAATTCACCGCCGAGGGCGCTGTGAATCTGACGGTCCGGAGCAATACGCTGGACGGCGGCGAACAGGCCGAGCTGATTATCGAGGTCAGCGATAGCGGTATCGGGATCGATCAGGACGTGCAGGACAAGCTGTTCCAGTCCTTCGAGCAGGCGGATGCCCGCATCGGCAAAATCCATGGCGGCACCGGGCTCGGTCTGGCGATCTGCCGCAAGCTCTGCCATCGCATGGGCGGCCACATCACCGTGCACAGCGAGCCGGGTCAGGGCTCGACCTTCACCGCCACTTTGCACGTTGCCACAGCGGCGCCGGGGCGGTCCCGGGCCCAGCGCGATGCGCGTATCGCCAAGGTCTATGAGGTTGCCGGCGATCAACGCAAAGCCCGCGTCCTGGCCGCCGACGACAATCTCACCAATCGCATGGTCGTTCAGGCGCTCCTCAAGGACATGCCGATCGAGCTCACCCTGGTGGAAGACGGCCAGGCCGCCGTTGACGCCTGGAAGTCGGAGAGCTTCGACGTGATCCTGATGGATGCGCGCATGCCGGTGATGGACGGGGAAAGCGCCACCCGTGAAATCCGCCGCCTCGAGGCCGAGACCGCGCGCCCGCACACCCCGATCTTCGCCCTGTCGGCCAATGTCATGACCGAACACCAGACCGCATATCTGGAAGCTGGTATGGATGGCTGGCTCGCCAAGCCGGTCTCCCGCGGCGAGCTTCTCAAAGTGATCAATGGGGCTGTCGGCGGCGCGGCCGGCCTGGCTCAAAAAACGCGTCGACCGGCTAGTCAAACAGCCCGCCCGGCGCGGTGTTCGGGCTTTGAGGCGGGGTCAGTCCGAGATGCTCGAAGGCCCGCGCCGTCGCCGCACGGCCGCGTGGGGTCCGCTGGATGAAACCCTGCTGGATCAGGAAGGGCTCGACCACGTCCTCGAGCGCGTCCCGCGCCTCGGCGAGGGCTGCGGCCAGCGTTTCCACACCAACCGGCCCACCGCCAAAGGTCTCGATCAAGGCTTTGAGATAGCGCCGGTCGAGGCTGTCCAAGCCGATCTTGTCGACCTCCAGCCGGGCGAGCGCGCGGTCGGCGACCGCCGCACTGATCTCGCTCGCCCCTTCCGCCTCGGCAAAGTCGCGCACACGACGCAAGAGCCGCCCGGCGACGCGCGGCGTCCCGCGGGCCCGGCGAGCGATTTCCTCGGCTCCGTCGGCGCTGGCATTGATGCCGAATTTTGCCGCATTGCGCCGCACGATCGAGCCAAGCTCGGCCGCGGTATAAAATTCCAGCCGCACCGGAACCCCGAATCGGTCTCGCAGCGGCGTCGCCAGCAAGCCGGCCCGCGTCGTTGCACCCACGAGGGTAAAGGGCGGCAGCTCGATACGCACTGTCCGCGCCGCCGGCCCCTCGCCGATCACAAGATCGAGGCAGAAATCCTCCATCGCCGGGTAGAGGACTTCCTCGACTGCCGGGGCGAGGCGGTGGATTTCATCGATGAAGAGAACATCCCGCGGTTCCAGATTGGTCAGGATCGCCGCCAGATCACCGGCTTTGGCGATGACCGGACCGGAGGTCGCACGAAACCCAACGCCGAGCTCCCGAGCAACGATCTGGGCCAGGGTTGTCTTGCCCAGACCCGGCGGACCGGACAGGAGAACATGATCGAGCGCTTCTTCGCGCCGGCGCGCCGCCTCGACAAAAACCTGCAGATTCGCGATTGAGGATTTCTGACCGACGAAGTCATTGAATGCGAGCGGACGCATCGCCTTGTCGCGATGGTCGCCCGGCTGGGCCTGCTGATCGACAATCCGGTCCGGCGCGTCACTCACGGTGCCAGCTCCTTGAGGGCCAGCCGGATGATATCACCCAGCGCCGCCTCTTCGCCTTCGGCGCGCAGAACCTGGGCGACCGCCTGGCGGGCAGTGTTTTCCTGATAGCCGAGATTGAGCAGGGCCGAGACCGCATCCTCGCGCTCGCTCGTCACCGCTGCACTCGCGGCTGGCGCCCCGGCGCTGCTGTCGGCGGCCGCGTGCGCGGCGAGACCGATGGATAAAGACCGGCCAGCCGGTGGCGGCTTGTCTTTCAGCTCGCTGGCAATCCGGCCCGCCAGTTTCGGACCGACCCCCTTGGCCCGGGCAAAGGTCGACTTGTCACCCAGGGCCACGGCATTGGCGATTTCGGATACCGGGACCGCGTCGAGAATGGCAAAGGCTGCCTTGGCGCCGACGCCCTGCACGCTCTGCAAGTGCACGAACCAGGCCCTGTCAGTCTCCTCGATAAAGCCGAACAGCTTGAACGCGTCTTCGCGCACATGGGTCTCGATATGTAGCTTGACCTCTGCGCCCGGCTCCAGCCGCGCCAGGGTGCGACTGCCGGCGCTGACCAGATAGCCGACACCGCTCACGTCAATGACCGCTTCTTCAGCACCAACAGCCTCGACGACGCCTTTCAGCATTCCGATCATGCCGCACTCCCGATGGCTTGCGCCTTGCGGTGATGGGCATGGCAAACGGCGACCGCCAGAGCATCGGCCGCATCGGCCTCGGCCTTGGTCCCGGGCAGCAGCACGGAGATCATCGCCGCGATCTGGTGCTTGTCAGCTGCACCGGTGCCGACCACGGTCTTTTTGACCAGCCGGGCCGCATACTCGCTGACAGCGATGCCGCGCGATGCGGGCGCGAGCATGGCCGCAGCGCGGGCATGACCGAGCTTCATCGCAGAGGACGCATTATTGGCCATAAAGGCTTCCTCGATCGCCGCTTCGTGCGGCTGGTGACGTTCGACGATGACGCCGAGCTCCTCGAAAAGATGCTGCAATCGGTCGGACAGGGCCGCCTGGGTGGGCGGTGCGACCGTACCATGCGCTACCGCCGACAGGCGATTGCCGTCGACCTCGATGATGCCCCAGCCCATGCGGCGCAATCCCGGATCGATTCCGATAACGCGAATCCTGTTGTGCATGCTGTCGCCCTCCGCTTTGGAGTAAACACTGCGCCGCATTTGAGAACAAGTCGTGAACGTCAGCTTTTTGCTGCGGTTTCGGTGAAGGACCAGACGCTACAACCCGTCCGTGCCCTGAATTGCGAAACGTTTTCAGTTTTCTTGATTATCAATTGCAATTTTGCGGCTTTCCCATTGATAATAAGTGCTTTTATTTCCAAAGCTTTGGTTTGCTCCTCTCGCGTCATGCGCATAGAGTATTCATGGACATGTTGCCGTATTCGGGAGTGGTTCCGGGTACGGCACATCGGGGAGAAACATCATGGCGAAAAAGGGCAAGCTGAGCCGCCGCTCTTTCCTGGCCCGTGTGGCCGGGGGAACCGTCGCGACCGGTGCTGTGGCTGCCGTGGCCGGCGCAGCGATCATCCAGCGCAGCTCGGATGCCGATCCCGCTGACGAGATTGGCATGGCGCGCACCGGCATCACCGACAGCGACCCGAATGATTATGCCAATCACGGCGCCAGCCCGACGGGAATGACCGACAATGATAGCGGCCGCTGCGCCGATAATCCGGGCTATGGCCGCGGCAATACCGGCTACACCGACAGCGATGAGTCAGGCTGTACCGACACAGCAGGGCGCGGACGCGGACCAAGCAATTAGGGCATGCACACGCCCACGGGCCGCACACCCGGGGCGATATCCAATTCATGCGAGGACAGTTCGAAACCGTGGGGGCGGTTTCGCGAGACAGGCACAGGAGCTTTGAATGGCCAAAAAAGGTAAACTCAGCCGGCGATCCTTTATGACCCGTGTGGCCGGCGCCGCACTGGCGACCGGCGCGACCGGCGTCGTCACGGGCGGGGCCCAGGCCCAGAACTATACCGGACGCACCGATAGCGATCCCAATGATGCCGTCGGTTATGGCCGCACCGGCCAGACCGATAGCGATAGCGGCTCCAACCGCGATCGTGCAGGTTATGGCCGCGGCAGCTCCGGCATCACCGATAGCGATCCCAGCGATGCCGTCGGCAATGGCCGGGGACGCTCCGGCATCACCGATAGCGATCCCAGCGATGCTGTGGGCAATGGGCGCGGACGTTCCGGTATCACCGACAATGACCCGAGCGACGCCGTCGGCAACGGTCGCGGGCGTTCCGGTATCACCGACAGCGATCCCAGCGACGCCGTCGGCAATGGTCGCGGACGTTCCGGCATCACCGACAGCGATCCCAGCGACGCGGTCGGCAATGGCCGCGGACGCTCCGGTATCACCGACAGCGATCCCAGCGATGCCGTCGGCAATGGACGCGGGCGCAGCGGCTATACTGACAGCGATAGCGGCACAATGGGCGATCCGGGCGGCAATGGCCGCGGACCGCGCCGCTCCTCCAGCACGGGCATCACCGATGGCGATAGCGGGAACAATGCCGACCGTGTCGGTTATGGCCGCGGCACCGATAATCGCTGACCTTCTCGGCAGCGTTGAAAAGTGAATGTGCAAGGGGCCGGGCCAGACGTAATGTCAGGCCCGCCTCGCTGCTATTGTTACCGCGAGAGCGGAAGTTGAGAGGATATCTGTCATGGCCAAAAAGGGATTGCTGAGCCGTCGCTCATTCCTGACCCGTGTCGGGGGGACATCACTGGCCCTGGGTGCGGGGGGTGCTGTCACCGGCTGCGCAACGACCGGCTATACAGATTCTGACCCCTATGACCCGGCCGGTGCTGGCCGCGGAAGCTCGGGGGTGACCGACAGCGATAGTGGCGCCTATGCGGACCCGGTTGGACGTGGTCGCGGCGGGCGCGGCGGCGTCACGGACAGCGATAGCGGTGCCTATGCGGACCCGGTTGGGCGCGGTCGCGGCGGCTCCGGCGTGACCGACAGTGACCGCGGCGCCTAGGCCGATCCCGCAGGACGCGGTCGTGGTGGCTCGGGTGTAACCGACAGCGATAGCGGCGCCTATGCCGACCCGGCAGGACGTGGTCGTGGCGGCTCGGGCATTACCGACAGCGACAGCGGCAGCTATGCCGACCCGGCCGGTCGTGGCCGCGGCGGCTCCGGCGTGACGGACAGCGATAGCGGCGCTTATGCCGATCCGGCCGGACGTGGTCGCGGTAGCTCCGGTGTCACCGACAGCGATACCGGTGCCTATGCCGACCCGGTCGGGCGCGGACGCGGCCGCTATTAAGCACTGCGGCGATTTGCCGTTTGCGCTGCCGGACGGGTCAGCTAGCGTCGACATCAAAAGACATTGAGGAGGCTTCCGATGGCTCAGAATGCCTGGATGAAGGACGTATTCGCCTACATGCTCGACCCGGTCAGCTCCGGCGACTTCTTTGACAGCCATCACGAGAAGAAGGCCCTGATCGTCAAGCGGGATGAACCGGGCCGATATCTCGACCTGTTATCCATCAAGCGGATCGACGAAATCGTCTCCAGCGGCCTCCTGGACAATGGACCGCTCGACATGACGCGCGCCGACCCGCCTGTCGGGCCCGGCGACTATACTTTCGATAATGGCAATATCGATCGCGGCGCGGTGGCCCGTCAGTATCAGCGCGGTGCCACATTGATCCTGCCGCAGCTGCATTTCTCCGACCCGGTCCTGGCCAATTTCTGCCGCGCACTGGAAGCGCAATTGTCCTGCCATGTGCAGACCAATATCTATCTCACCCCGCCCGACGCGCAGGGCTTCCGCACCCATTACGATGATCACGACGTCTTCGTCATGCAGATCGAGGGCTCCAAGGCCTGGCGGCTCTATGACACACCGGTCGAAAACCCCTATCGCGGCGAAGGCTACCAGTCCGGAGCGCATGAAATCGGTGATCCGGTTGAAGAATTTATCCTCGAACCGGGTGAAATCGCCTATGTCCCGCGCGGCCTGATGCATGATGCCCGCACGCATGGCGACGGGGCCTCGCTGCACATCACCGTCGGGCTGATCGTCAAGACCTGGGCCGATCTGATGCTGGAGGCGGTATCGGAGGTGGCCCTGTCATCACCGGAATTCCGCCGCGCCCTGCCCGCCGGCTACGCCCGGCCGGATTTCGACCGCGCTGAAGCCCGGGCCCATTTCGCCAAGCTGGTGGAGGGGTTTGTCCAGAACGCCAAGCTGGACAATGCGCTCGATGTCTTCGTCGACCAGTTCATCCGCTCGCGCGCACCGGATACGCCGGGAACCATCGTCAATTTCGACACCCCGCTCAATGCCGAGCGGCAATACCGCCTCAAACCCCTCGTCCCCTGGCGCTTTGCCGGTGATGGCAAGGAAGTGGTGATCATTACCGCAGGCGGCGAGGTCCGCTTCCCGGCCGAGGCCGAACCTGGTCTGCACGTCCTGCTCGATGGCGGCGTAGTCAGCCAGGCGACTTTCGAAGCCCTGGATGAGGATGCGCGTCGCGACACGATCCAGAAACTCTTCGCCTTCGGCCTCGTCGATCCGCTCGAAGACAAGCTGCAGCCGGCCAAGTAAGCCCGCTCGCAGGCACAAAAAAGGCGCGCCGGAGACGATCCGGCGCGCCGCTTTTGTCTGGATCGGACGGCTTAGCCCAAAAGCACCTCGACTTCACCGACGACAGCTTCAGCGGTGATGCCGAAATGCTTGTACAGCTCGCCGGCCGGGGCACTGGCACCGAAACCGGTCATGCCGACAAAGCCGCCATCGCGGCCGATAATACCGTCCCAGCCATAGCGTAGCGCCGCCTCGACGGCGACGACCGGCAATCCGGCCGGCAGAACCTCATCGCGATAGGCCTGATCCTGCTCGGCGAAGAGGTCCAGGCAGGGCGCGGAGACCACGCGGGTGGCAATGCCCTTGCCCGCCAGGGTGTCCGCCGCTTCAACGGCGAGGGAAACCTCCGACCCGGTGGCGACAATAACCGCCTTGGCGTCCGCGGCATCACGCAACACGTAGGCACCGCGGGCAGACAGGTTCTCGCTGCCGTTATCCTGGCGCAGGAAGGGCAGTTTCTGGCGCGACAGGGCCAGCACGCTCGGCCCGTCCTGCCGCTGCAGCGACAGCTCCCAGGCTTCCGCGGTTTCCAGCGCGTCAGCCGGACGGAAGACATACATGTTCGGAATGGCGCGCAGCGAGGCCAGGGTTTCCACCGGCTGGTGCGTCGGGCCATCCTCGCCCAGACCAATGGAGTCATGGGTCAGGACATAGACGACCGGCTGCTCCATCAGCGAGGACAGACGCATCGAGCCGCGGCAATAATCAGCAAACACAAGGAAGGTCGCCACGTAAGGGCGCAGACCGCCATGCAGGGCCATACCGTTGGCGCAGGCCGCCATGCCGTGCTCGCGGACGCCGAAATGGATGTAGGGTCCGGTATAATCGTCGGCAGAGACAACGCCGCCATGTGAGGTCTTGGTCAGGTTGGAACCGGTCAGGTCGGCCGAGCCACCAGCGAGACCCGGAATAGCGGGCAGGACCGCTTCCAGTGTCTTGCCCGACGCCGCCCGCGAGGCCAGGTCCGGCTTGTCAGCCGCGACCTGTTGGCGCCAGTCAGCCAGAGCCGCGAGGCCGGCCTCACCCAGCTCGCCGGTGAGACGATCGACCAGCTCATCCGCCTTGTCGGTGGACGCCAGGCGATCGCGCCAGGCTTCGTGCATTTCCGGTGAGCCCACGGCGCGCCAGTCATCATAGACCGACTGGGGCACGTCGAACGGCGCATGCGGCCAGCCGATCGCCTGGCGCGTACCGGCGATTTCCTCATCGCCGAGCGGGGCACCGTGCGAACCGGCCGTACCCGCCTTGTTCGGAGCGCCGTAGCCGATCGTCGTGCGGCAGGCGATCATCACCGGCTTGTCGCTGGACCGCGCCGCCTCGATGGCCTTGTCGATGGCGTCCATGTCATGTCCGTCGACCTTGGCCGTGGTCCAGCCGGCGGCTTCAAAGCGTTTGCACACATCGGTGGATTCCGACATCTGCGTCGGGCCGTCGATGGAAATCTCGTTATCGTCCCAGAGCACGCAGAGACGGTTGAGTTTGAGATGCCCGGCGAGCGAAATCGCCTCGTGGGAAATGCCCTCCTGCAGATCACCATCGGAGGCGATCACCCAGGTCCGGTGATCAACGAGATCGTCACCGAACTCGGCATTGAGCATGCGCTCGGCCAGAGCCATACCAACCGCCATGGAGATGCCCTGCCCCAGCGGCCCGGTGGTCGCCTCGACGCCCGGGGTATGCCCGTATTCCGGGTGACCGGCGGTATTGGAGCCCAATTGGCGGAAATTCTTGATCTGGTCGAGGGTGACATCCTCGAACCCCGTCAGGTGCAGCAGGCTGTAGATCAGCATCGAGCCGTGTCCGGCCGAAAGCACGAACCGGTCGCGGTCGGCCCAGTTCGGCGCCGCCGGGTCGAATTTCAGATGCCGCGACCACAACACGGTGGCGACGTCGGCCATGCCCATCGGCATGCCGGGGTGGCCGGAATTGGCCTTCTGGACCGCGTCCATGGACAAAGCGCGCAGCGCATTGGCCATATCCTTGTAACGTGTGCCGATGCCTTCGGTCATGACAGCCCCTTTTGCATGCCGGATGCGATGGGTCGCCCCATCCAAAAAGAAAATCTAACGCGTCTGGAAACCGGTGCGCTTGAGCAGCGCCTGCGTCGAGGCGTCATAGCGTGAGACCTCGCCGTCCAGAATACCTTTGGTCAGTACCTTGCCCAGTTCAACACCCCATTGGTCGAACGGGTTGATGTCGTAGAGCACGCTTTCAACGAAAACCTTGTGTTCGTGCAACGCAATCAGCGCGCCGAGCGGACCGGGCTGCATATCGTCCAGCAACAGGGTCGTGGAGCCGCGTTCGCCCGGCATGGATTTGTGCGCGGCCAGCTCCGGTTCGGAGGACGGATCAACCTGGCGGCCGGCCAGCAGGGCTGCGCCCTGGGCCGCCATATTGGCCGCCAGCGCACGCTCGCGCGGATCATCGCTGCCGAAATGCCGGCGAATGCCGATGAAATCGACCGGTACCGTATCGGGCCCCTGGTGCAGCCACTGGAAGAAAGAGTGCTGGATTTCGGTGCCTGCACCACCCCAGACCAGAGCGCCACCAGGCGTACCGCTGGGCGCGCCGGCCTCATTGACCGATTTACCCAGGCTTTCCATTTCCAGCTGCTGGAAATAGTCCGCCAGCTTGCCCAGACGCGCGGAGTAGGCGGCAACGCAACGGCTGGGATAGCCGAGCATGGTGCGGTTCCAGTAATCCACCAGCCCCTTCAAAACGGGAAGATTCTGGCCCAGCGGGGCAGCGGCAAAATGCTCGTCCATGGCCCGCGCGCCGGCACGGAAATCGGCAAAGGCCTGCGGCCCCAACCCGATCTCCAGGCTCAAGCCCACCGCACTCCACACCGAATAGCGGCCGCCGACCCAGTCCGGGAAATCAAACACGAGATCCTTGTCGATGCCAAAGGCAGTGGCCTTGTCCGGCGCGGCCGAGGCCGCAATGAAATGTGCACCCGTGGCCTCGCTGCCGATCTCGCCGGCCAGCCAGTCGCGCGCGGCTTCCGCCGACATCAGGGTTTCCTGGGTGGAGAAGGATTTCGACGCCACCACGAAGAGAACCCGCCGTGGATCCGCACCGCTCAGCGCCAGCTCCAGATCGGTCGGGTCGAGACTGGCGACAAAGCGCATCTCCGGCCCGGAACCGGCGTGCAGAGCCAGAGCGTCAGCGACCAGGCGTGGCCCGAGGTCTGACCCGCCGATACCGATATTGACGATGCGCTCAATCGGTTCGCCGGAGGGACGGTAATCGCCCGACCGCACCCGCTCGGCAAAGGACCGGGTTTGCGCCTGAGTGCGTGCGACCAGCTCGGCCTGATCGCTACCGGCGATATTGGCGCCTTCACGATAAGCCATATGCAAGGCCGGCCGGCCTTCGGTCGGATTGACAATACCGCCGCTCAACAAGGCGTCCCGGCGCTCACCGAGCCCCTGCGCCTCCGCAGCCTGCACCAGCGCGGCGAGCGCCGGCGCATCCAGACGCTGCTTGGTCAGATCCAGCTCGAGCCCGGCCTTCTCGAAGACGAGGGCGTCATGACGGCCAGGCTCATCGACGAGCTCGGCCAGACGGGAGGCGCGCAGCCGGTCAGCGTGGGATTTCAGTTCGGTCATCGCGTTGGGCACTTTGCATTGAAAGGGTGGTCGGGTCTTCAGGACGGGCGATTTGCTCGGCTTCGATTATCGCTCCGAGCACATGATATAGGGTCGATGCGGGAATTTTGCCGGAGAGCGGGGCGCCGTCTCCATCCACCTGGTCAATCCAGCCGCCTGGTATTGCGGCATCGAGATGATGCTCGAACAGGCGGGCACAGGCGATATCGAGCTCCTCGCGGGCTCCCGGACGGGCCAGCCGCACTTGCACCGCTGCCGCGCGAATGCGCTCGGTCTGCATCCAGCTGCGCGAACTGGTGTCGGTATGAACCCAGCTGGAATTCATCGCGGCACACATCAGCCCTGTGCGTGCGACCACGCCGTGCTGCCGGGCGGTTTCAAACAGGCTGTCGCCGATCGTGGAATGATCGTCATCGCAAAGCCGGTCATACTCGGCCAGCAGCCAGACCCATTCAGACAGGTGGCCGGGCTCGACCGTATCGCCCTGATCGCCCGGATAGGCCGACCAGTCGGAGTCGAAAAACTCGCGCAGAACGCCGGCCTTGCGGTCGATAAACACATCTTGCGCCAACGCCATGAGCGCATCCAGCCGCTGCCGTGTTTCATCCGCCGGATCGGCCTCATACAAGGCCAGGAGGGCCTCAAACAGGTGCATGTGCGGGTTTTGCCGGCGCGGCAGGGCCGGACCGCCAATCGCCTCGATAAAGCCGGGCCCGTCCGCTTTCATCCGGGCGTCGAGAAAGGCGAGAAGCTGCTGCGCGTCGGCCAGGTAGCGCCGATCGCCGCTGGCCCGGTAAAGACTGGCCTGGGCCAGGAGAATAAAGGCGTGGTCGTAAAGGTCGCGGCGCTCATCGATCACCTCGCCACGCGGATCCAGGGCGTGCGCCCATCCCGGCATACCGCCTTGCTCGAAGGCGCGGCGGCGCAACAGCTCATAGCCGTCGCGCGCCAGATCGAGATTTGCCGGAAAACCAGATAGCGCACAGCGCGCCTGGACATAGATCTGGCGCGCCTGGACGCGGACACGCCGCCGCCCCTCGGCGATCCCGCGTCCGTCCAGATCAAGACATTCGAAAAAACCGCCGTGAACCGTGTCCCAGCCGGTATCCAGCCAGAAGGGCAGGCAGGTCTTAAGGCCCCACTCGGTTAGCCGCGACGGCCCGTCCATGCCCACCCCCGGTTTAGCGCTAACTCTAGTTAGCCCAGATTCGCCATATCCTCATCAGAAATGTCGAAGTTGGCATAGACATTCTGGACGTCGTCGCAGTCTTCCAGCGCTTCCATCATCTTCATCAGGGTCGGGACCTTGTCTCCCGGCACATCGATGAGGTTCTGCGGTTTCCAGATGATCTTGGCCGAGGCCGGATCTTCGAACTGGGCCGAAAGGCTGGAGACCACATCCATGAGATCCTCGCGCGCCGTGAAGATGACGTGCTGGCCCTCGTTTTCATCATCGCCCTCTTCCGACGACACATCCTCGGCGCCGGCCTCGATGGCGGCTTCCATCATCGTGTCGTCATCGGCCTTGGACAGCGGATAGCGGATCTCGCCGACATTATCGAACATGAAAGCGACCGAACCGGTTTCGCCCATATTGCCACCGTTTTTGGCGAAGGCGGTGCGCACTTCGGCAGCAGCGCGATTGCGGTTATCGGTGGACACCTCGACGATCACGCCGATGCCGGCCGGGCCGAAGCCCTCATAGCGGATATCCTCGTAGGCATCGCCATCGCCGCCGGAGGCCTTGTCGATGGCGCGTTGGATATTGTCCTTCGGCATGGACTGGCCCTTGGCGTTGGCAATAGCCAGGCGCAGGCGCGGATTAGCGTCGGGATCCGGGCCGCCCAGTTTCGCGGCAATCGCGATTTCCTTGGACAGGCGGGAGAAAAGTTTGGAGCGGACGGCATCCTGGCGGCCTTTACGGTGCTGGATATTCGCCCATTTGGAGTGTCCGGCCATAGCGGTCTTCCTTTGTCGTCACGTCTTTGACGCTGTGATTACTCATTTTGCCGGCACTCTGCCAGTGGCTAAGCCACATCGCCAGCGCCTGTCCTAAAGCAAATCGAGGCGCCCTTCATTGCGCAAGCGCTCGACCAGCTTCTTGACGGCTTGATCATCGGATTTGCGTGCCACGAGAACTGCATCCTCAGTGGCGACGACGATCAGGTCCTCGGCGCCGATGACGCCAACCCGCAACGCGGTCGAATAAACGATCGACCCGCTGACGTCCTCAAGATGCACATCACCCCGCACGGCATTACCGGCGTCATCCTTGTCCGATATCTCCCAGAGCGCGCTCCAGGACCCGACATCGGACCAGCCGAAGTCCGCCGGCACCACCGCCGCACGCCCGGTATGCTCCATCACGGCATAGTCGAAACTATCGCCATCAATGGCTTCAAATGCTCTTTGGTCGAGACGGATAACATCCTGTTCCACAACAGCATCGACCACGGCCTGACGGCTGAGGCGCAAAAGCTCGGGGCAATGCGCCATCATCTCGTCCGCGACCGCGCCGGCACCGAACAGGAAAATCCCCGCATTCCAGTAATAGCGCCCGTCAGCCACGTATTCGAGCGCGATATCGCGCTTCGGCTTCTCCTTGAAGGCGTCGACGAGATAGCCATCACCCACCGCATCGCCGCGGCGGATATAGCCAAAACCGGTCGCCGGCCCGGTCGGCTTGATGCCGAAGGTGACGATACGGCCGCTCTGGGCCAGATGAGCGCCGCGAATGGCGGTGGCGCGGAAGGCCTCTTCATCATCAATATGATGATCCGCCGGCATCAACAGCACCATGGCATCCTCGCCATAACGGGCGCGCGCGGCTTCGGCGGCGACGGCGGCGACGGGCGCAGTATTGCGGCCACAGGGTTCGACGATCCAGCTGACGCCCTGCCGGCCCATCTCCTTGATCTGGGCCTGAGCCGGCGCGAGCTGGCGTTCATTGAGAATCACCATCGGGTCGGCGAAGACGAAGGCGCCGCCATCAGCGTTGACCCGGGCAATCGTGTGCTGGATCAGCGTCAGATCGGAGGTCAGCGCGTGCAACTGCTTCGGGCTGGACTGGCGCGACAGCGGCCACAGACGGGTGCCCGAGCCCCCGGACATGATTACCGGTACAATAATGCGAGTCATACAGTCCCCGACGGCGTGGTTTGCGTTGCCATTACGAAGCGGTAAAGCATACCGCAAAGCGATGGTAAACTGCCGTAGAACCGCGATAGAAACACGACCATGAACGAGCTTGTCCTGGGCTGGCGTACCCTGCTGCTACTGCTGGTTTCCGTCCACCTGCTGATTGCGGCGGGTTTCCTGCTGCGCCGCCGCCATGAACGCCGGGCCAATACCTATCTGGTTTTGCTGCTCGTCGTCGCCGTCGGCCATTTCACACCGCAGATGATCGGCTTTGCCGGTTTCTACGACCGCTGGCCCGGAATTTCCTACACACCGTTCGCGCTCGACTGGTTCTTGGGACCACTGGTCTGGGCCTATGCCTGGGCATTGACCCGCGAAGACGCACCGCCGCCAGGCCGCTGGCTCTGGCTGCCCGGTTTTGTGGAACTGGGTTATGGCCTGGTCATGATGGTGCAAAGCGCTGCCACCAAGGACTGGTGGAGCGATCATGTGCATCGCCCCTACATCGCCAATATCGAGGATACGGGCGGCCTGATTGTACTGATCATCGCGCTGATTGTGTCCTGGCAGCACTATCAGCGCTATCGCGGCTGGCTCAAACACCATTCTTCCGCCGCATCGGAATTCGATCCCCGCTGGCTTGGTGTCTTCCTGGTCGCGATGGGCCTGCTGATCAGCGCCATCTTCATCAATGAAGCCGCCCATCTCATCTTCGGTCCGCTGAGCTACATCCAGCAATACCCGGTCTATATCGCGGCCGGCGCCGTATTCTATATCCTTGCGCTCGGTGCACTGCTGCAGCAGCGCGAAGCCTTTCCGAAAATGCCCCTGGAAACGGCGGACAATCCGCAAGAGAGCAGCGAACCACAAGGGCGGGACTGGGCAACGGAAGCGGCCAGCCTGCGCCAGCGCATTGTCACCGAGAACTGGCATCTGGAGCCGCGCCTGTCCGCACCTGATCTGGCCCGGCGGCTGGCAACCAACGAGACGTATCTGTCACGCACGGTCAATCTCGGCGCCGGGCAGAACTTCAATCGCTTTATCAACACGATCCGCGTTGAGGCCGTCAAAGCCGAGCTCGCAGGCGGGGCCGAAGACGTGTTGCACGCCGCGCTGGCCTGCGGTTTCAACTCCAAGGCCACATTCAATCGCGTCTTCCGCGACGTCACCGGCATGACCCCGGCCGCCTACAGGGCGCAGCACATGTCTGCTTCTGTAGCGGGGGAATAGGTCTCAAATTCGATAAATCAGAGACTTGAAGCGAGTTTGGGACGCCGTCCGAAGCGGAAAAACCATGTTGGCAGCAGGGAGGCCCTTCTGCACACATGGAGATCGCAGACATGCTCAAACATCTTCTCGTCCCCGGCCTGGCCGCAGCGCTGGGCATCAGCGCGCCGGTCCTGGCACAATCTGTGGACGGCGACGCCTTTGCGGAGGCCCTGACCACCCTCAATGGCGATTGGAGCGGCACGCTGGAATACCGCGACTACCGGAGCAATGAACGTGTGTTCCTGCCCCACGCCCGTACTGTCAGCACCGGACCCGCGGGGGAATATATCCTGACCGAGAACGCCTTTACCGACCCGGGCTATACCGTGCATGCGGCCGAGCTGACGAGTTGGGACGGCGAGCGCATGCGCAGTGTCTACAGCCGTGGCGGCTCGTTCGAGGTGTCCGAGAGCCAGCTGGTCAAGTTCGAACAGACAGAAAATGGCTGGCGCGCCGAGCTTCGCTCGCACGGCAGCGATAACGGTCAGCCGGCGGAAATCCGCTATCTCTGGTCACTCAATGGCGATAGCCTGCGCGCAGAACGCCAGGCGCGCACGGATACGCGGGAGGATTTCGTTTTCCGCAATCGTATCGAAGTCGAACGCCAGGCGCGGGGGGAATAATCATGAAAATGCTTTTGCTGGCCGGCCTGATCTGGGCCGCTGACCCCACCGCACAAACCCTGAGTGCCGAACAGGTCGAGCGTGATATCGCTATTGCCCGCCAGGCGCTTGAAACCATTCACCCCGGCTATGCCCGGTATCAGAGCCGCGACCATCTCGACGGGCTGTGGACGGAGCTGGAACAGGCGGCTCAGGAGGGGATGAGTGCAGGCGAGTTCTACCTGCAAATCTCCTACATCCTGGCAGAAATCCGCTGCGACCATACCAAGGCGGAATTCCCCGACGCGATCGCGGCCTACCGCCAGGAAGCGGAGGTCCACCTGCCCTTCAGCTTCAGGATTTTTGACGACCGCATGTATGTCGACAATCCCGGCGGGAGCGAGCTTGTGCGGGGCGAGGAGATCGTTTCAATCGACGGCATTGCCCCGTCCGAACGCTTCGCCGCGATCCGGCCCTACATGCCGGTCGACGGCTTCACCGATCATGTCCGCGACAATGCCATGACCGGATTCGGCGAGTTCATGGCGACCGGGTTCGAGCAGTTCGACACCCTGCTGTTTGCCAATCAGCGCCTGGTCGAGCTGGAAGTCCGCGGGCTGGACGGGACAATCCGGCGTGAAACCCGCCGGCGCCTGTCCTACACCGATTATGTCGCCCGTCTGCGCGGCGGTACGCGCTATCGCAATTTCTCCGATGAGGATGCAATCTCGGTTGCCTATCCCGCCGACGGCGTTGCGGTCCTGAGCATCGAGACTTTCGTCAATTACCGCAGCCCGGTTAATCCAGCCGAGGTGCTCGATCCGGTGTTTGCTGAAATCCGCGCCCAGGACACGCAGACCCTGATTCTGGATCTGCGCCGGAATGGCGGCGGCTCGACCGATGCGCAACAAGGGCTGATGTCCTACCTGCTCGATGCCCCGCACCAGCCGGTGCTGGAAGTGCGGGCGGCGACCTATGACCTCAGCGCCTCGGCGGATTACATCTCGACCTGGGACCGCTCCGCCCTCAGTCCGGATCCGGCCTGGTTTACCGCGCGGGAGGACGGGCTGTTCACCATCAATCCGGACATTATCGGGGCGAGCACGGTGGTGCAGCCGGCCGCCAATGCCTGGCAGGGCGATCTCGCCGTCCTGACCAGCACGGCCAATGCCTCCGGCGCGGCGACCATTATCGGCGCGCTGAAAGAGCGCGACCGGGCCACCCTGATCGGTGAAGCCACCGGCGGCAGCCAGGAAGGCCCAACCGCCAATATCATCTTCTTCCTGGTTCTGCCGGAAAGCGACATCACCGTTCGCGTCCCGGCACAATGGACGATCCAGAACGTCACCGATCCGGTCTTCGGTCGCGGCTTTGATCCCGACATCGCCGCCCCGCTGACCTATGAGAGCTGGCTGGCGGGAACCGATCCGGCCCTTGAAGCCGCCCTGGACTGGTCGCAGACCCGTAACTGAGAGGACTTGAAATGAGTGACACCCCAGCGCCCGGCGGCTCGACATTCTCCAATGCCGCCGCCCTGATCGCCGTGCTGATCTCGGTCTCCGCGCTGGGTGTGTCGATCTTCGAAGCCAGCACCCAGCGCGCCAACCAGCGCGCTGCGGTCTGGCCCTATGTCGAAATCTACGCCAACTATTCCAGCGACGGGTATCTGCTGGCACTGGAAAACAAGGGCGTTGGCCCCGCACGCCTGCGCTGGGCGCGCATGCTAGTGGACGGCGAGGTGATCAGCGATCTGGACGCCATGGTGCTGGCCGAATTGGGCGAGGACGAGGCCTTCAGCTATGACCTTTACGGCGCAACTGATCCGTCCGGCCGCGTCTTCTCACCGCGCGAAACCGGCACGCTTTTCACCGTACCCTGGGAAGAGCGCACACGACGTCTGATCAACCAGCTCTATGGGCGGATCGATATTCAGGCCTGTTATTGCTCAATCTATGACGAGTGCTGGACAGTGACCTTCCAGACCGAACCGGAACCGGTCCGCGCCTGCCCAGCGCCACCGCAATAGCTGCGTTTCAGCGACCGAGCGAGGTCGCGCGCTCGCCGGTCTGCGCCGCCGGCGGGAAATTTCGCATCGAAAGAAAGCTGAGGAGGCGTCCGAGGATTTCCGGGCGATCGGTCTGGACGACGCGGATATGCGTCTCCTGCTGCACTTCACGCGTGGTGAAGAGACAGCCTGCATCGCCTTCTTCGATCTGATCGCACTCGCGCAGGAAGTCGAGCAGGTGCAGATCGAAAATGTGAGCATCTTGCTCACGTTCGAACCGGATCGTCTGCTTGAACATATCCCCTCCAAACCGCGCGAACGGCACTCACCGCGAGCTCAAAAACGGGGCTGTCCTCCTCCTGACCAGACACCCATTTCGCATGCGGTCTTGATACAGTACGGGACGATTTGGGTGTGGCAAGCCGCATGCGCACACGCGTGGTTGCGCTTTGAACCGGGCCGCCTCGGGGCTAGGGTAATAGGAATATCCATCGGGGGGAGTGATCATGCGCGCATTGCTGAGTGTTCTTGGAGCCATTCTGGCGCTGTTGCTGCTTTGGTATGTCTGGCCATCATCGATCGACCCGGCCTATTGGGACGAACCGGAACCGCCGGCCCTGACGGGTGTGCTCGAGCCGCGCGGACGCCTCGCCGATGCCGAACCGATCGCGGAAGGCCTGATCACCAATTCCGAGGATGTTGCGATCGGCCCGGACGGCGCCATCTATGCCAGCCAGCATTCCGGCGCCGTGGTGCGCATCACCGGCAGCCAGGGAAACTGGCAGGTCGAGACCGTGGCTCAGCCGACCACCCTGCCCGCCCTGGGCCTGATCTGGGATCTGCAAGGCCGGCTCATCCTCGCCGCCTCGGACGGGATTTACCGCATTGATGTCGACACCGGTGCTTATGAAACTCTGGCCACCGAGGCCGGTGGCCGCCCGTTCGGTTTTGCCGATGATCTCGACATCGGCCCGGACGGCACGATCTATTTCTCCGAAGCGAGCTGGAAATGGGCGAACCAGCCCGATGTGCCGACCTATCTCTTCGATCTCGCGGAGAACCGCCCCTATGGCGCCCTGATCGCGCTTGATCCGGACACGGGTGAGACAGACATCCTGATTGATGACATGTATTTCGCCAATGGCGTCGCCGTGGCTGCGGACGGTCGCTCGGTCTTCGTGCTCGAAACCTTCCGATACCGCCTGTCCCGCTACTGGCTGGAGGGGCCGCAGGCTGGCACGGTGGACATTGTCGCTGACAATCTGCCCGGCAGCCCCGATGGTGTGCTCGGTGACGGCAATGGCCGGCTCTATATCGCCATGAACACCCAGCGTGTACCCCTGGTCGCCTTCCTGCACCGCAATCCCTTCATCACCCGCATGCTGACCAAGCTGCCGCACTGGGTCTGGGCCCAGGCCGGCCAGCCGACCGCTTTCGTGCTGGTCATCGATGAAGAGGGCAATTATCTCGACAGCTATCACGACCCGGACGGCCGTTTCGGCTTCCTCGCCAATGCCGTGCCGGACGAGAATGGGGATATCTGGCTCGGTTCGCTGACCGAGGGTCTGGTCGGGCGCTACACGCCGCCAGCCGAGTGAGGGCTAGACTGCCGGGATGTGTTCGGCGAGCTGGCCGCCGACGCGGATCGGCTCGGCCCGCACCGCGAGGCCGGTCGCCGGATCGGTCTCGACATAAACACCGCAAAGCGTCGCCTCGCCGGTCGCCGGCTCGAACCGCGCGGTGCGCATGCGCGTGGTGAAGCGGCGCACCGGCTCTTCCTTATCCATGCCGATGACGCTGTCATAATCCCCGCACATGCCGGCATCGGTCTGATAGGCCGTGCCGCCAGGCAGGATCCGGGTGTCCGCGGTCGGAATATGGGTGTGGGTGCCGACAACCAGGCTGGCGCGGCCGTCGCAGAACACGCCCATGGCGTTCTTCTCACTGGTCGCCTCAGCATGCACGTCGACAATGACGGCATCTGCCACCTCGCCCAGCGGCGCGGCTCCCAGTTCACGCTCCACAGCGGCGAACGGGTCGTCGAGCGTCTCCATGAAGAGATTGCCCATGACATTGATCACCAGCACACGGTGGCCGTTAGGGCTCTCATAGAGGTTGGCGCCCTTGCCCGGGGTGGAACCGACCGGATAGTTCGCCGGGCGCAGCAAGCGTGGCTCGCGCTCGATAAAGCTCAGGGCTTCGCGCTGGTCCCAGGCATGATTGCCCAGAGTGAGGACATCGGCGCCGATGTCGAACAACTGGTTGGAGATGCGTTCGGTAATGCCAAAACCGGCTGCCGCGTTCTCGGCATTCATGATGACCAGGTCGAGCGACAGCCGCTCACGCAGATCGGCAAGATGCGCCTCGGCGGCGCGGCGGCCGGTCTTGCCGACAATGTCTCCAAAGAATGCGAAACGCATGGTCTACTCCAGACAGGCTTGCCCAGGGGATATGGAGCATCCCCCCGGGCTTGTCCAAAAACCGCTTCAGTTGATGGCTAGGCAGCCACCGGCGTGCCCGGCACATAATCGAGCACCGGCGCCAGGACGCGCTCCGCTTCCTCAACGGTCCAGCCCTTGCGCTTGGCATAATCCTCGACCTGGTCACGCAGGATGCGGCCGACCGCGAAGTAATGGCTGTCCGGGTGAGAGAGATAGAGCCCGGACACGGATGATGCCGGGGTCATGGCGAAGGAATTGGTCAGGTCCATGCCGATGCGTTCACGCGCTTCGAGCAGTTGGAACAGGGTCCGCTTTTCCGTGTGATCGGGCTGTGAGGGATAGCCCGGCGCCGGACGGATTCCGTCATAGGCCTCCGCGATCAGCTCCTGATTGGAGAAGGCTTCATCCGGCGCATAGCCCCAGTGCTCACGACGCACCTTGGCATGCAGCCACTCCGCCGCCGCCTCGGCCAGACGGTCCGCCAGCGCCTTGAACAGGATGGAGTTGTAATCATCCTGTTCGCGTTCGAAGCGTTCCACGATCTCCGGATTATCACCGGCGGTCACGGCAAACCCGCCGAGCCAGTCCGGCGTGCCTTCAGGGGCCAGGAAATCAAACTGGGAGACGTGCGGGTTATTGCTGTCCTTGGCGGCTTGCTGGCGCAGACCATAGAAACGCGCCTTCTCAATCGTGCGCTCTTCGTCCGCGAACAATACTGCATCATCGCCATCACGCTGGGCCGGCCAGAAGCCACAGACGCCGCGCGGGTTGAGCCAGTCCTCGGCCACGATCTGCTTCAGCATCTCCTGCGCATCCTTGAACAGGGAACGCGCCGCTTCGCCACGAGCCGGATCGTCGAGAATGGAAGGATAAGTGCCCTTGAGCTCCCAGGTGAAGAAGAAGGGCGTCCAGTCGATATACTCGACCAGCTCGGCCAGCGGGATGTCGAAATGCTGCACGCCCGGTGATTTCGGTGCCGGCGGGACATAGGCCGACCAGTCGCAATCCCAGCCCTTGGCGCGCGCGGCTTCGATCGGCAGGCGCTTTTTCGACGCCCGGGCCGCCAGGCGGCGCTCACGGATCTTGGCCAGGTCCTGCTTCACGGTTGCCGCGTAAGCCTCGCGGTCATCGGACAGGAGTTTGGACACCACGCCGACGGCGCGGCTGGCATCGAGCACATGCACCACCGGGGCGACATCGATGACCGGATCGATCTTCACCGCCGTATGCGCCGGTGAGGTCGTCGCCCCCCCGATCAACAGCGGAATATCGATACCCTGACGTTCCATCTCGGCCGCGACGAAGACCATTTCATCCAGCGACGGCGTGATCAGGCCGGACAGGCCGATGACATCGGCATTTTCGCGTTTCGCGGTTTCCAGGATGACTTCAGCCGGAACCATGACGCCGAGGTCGACGACCTCATAGCCGTTACACTGCAAAACGACACCGACGATATTCTTGCCGATATCGTGCACATCGCCCTTCACCGTGGCCATGATGACCTTGCCGGCAGAGCGCGCTTCTTCACCGGCAGCGGCTTTTTCCTCTTCCATGAAGGGGATGAGGTGGGCCACGGCCTGCTTCATCACCCGGGCGGACTTGACCACCTGGGGCAGGAACATCTTCCCATCGCCGAACAGGTCACCGACGACATTCATGCCGTCCATCAGCGGACCTTCGATAACGTGCAGCGGGCGCTCGACCGATTGGCGTGCCTCTTCTGTGTCCTCGACGATAAACTCGTTGATACCATGCACCAGCGCGTGCTTGAGGCGCTCGGACACATCCCCCTCGCGCCAGGACATGTCCTTGGTCAGTTCAGCGCCCTTGCCCTGGCCGCGATAGCGTTCGGCGGCGGCGAGCAGACGCTCGGTGGAATCGGAGCGGCGATTGAGGATGACGTCCTCGACCAGATCGCGCAGCTCGTCCTCGATATCGTCATAGATATCGAGCTGACCCGCATTGACGATGCCCATATCCATGCCGGCCTTGACCGCATGATAGAGAAACACCGAGTGCATGGCCCGGCGCACCGGCTCATTGCCGCGGAAAGAGAAGGAGATGTTCGACAGGCCGCCGGAGACGTGACACCCCGGTAGCTCGGCCCGGATACGCTTGGTCGCCTCGATGAAGGCCACCGCATAGTCGTCATGCTCTTCAATGCCGGTCGCGACCGCAAAAATATTCGGATCAAAAATAATATCTTCCGGCGGAAAACCGACGGTCTCGACCAGCAAGGTGTAAGCGCGCTGGCAGATCTCGAACTTGCGCTCAGCGGTTTCCGCCTGGCCGGTTTCATCAAAGGCCATGACCACGACGGCAGCGCCATAGGCGAGACATTTCTGCGCCTGCTCCAGGAAGGGTTCCTCACCTTCCTTGAGCGAAATCGAATTGACGATGGCCTTGCCCTGGACATTCTTCAGCCCGGCCTCGATCACCTCCCATTTGGAGCTGTCGATCATCACCGGAACGCGCGCGACATCGGGCTCGCCGGCAATCATGCGCAGGAAGACCGTCATCGCCTCGACACTGTCGAGCAGGCCCTCATCCATGTTCACATCGATGATCTGGGCCCCGTTCTCGACCTGCGGGCGGGCAACGGAAACGGCGGTGGCATAGTCACCTTCAGTGATCAAACGGCGAAAACGCGCCGAGCCAGTCACATTGGTACGCTCGCCAATATTGACGAAAGTCGAAGCAGAATTGGTCATGATGATCCGGACTTAAGCGGTCAGTTCAAACGGTTCGAGACCGGAGAGCAGCATGGCACGCTCGCGGCGGACCGGATTGCGCGGCTTGGCACCCTTCGACCCGTTAGCGATAGCGCGGATATGGTCCGGCGTGGTACCGCAGCAGCCGCCAAGAATATTGACCAGGCCTGAAGCGGCCCACTCGCTGAGGTGACCGGCGGTCTCATGCGGCTCTTCGTCATACTCGCCCATATCATTGGGCAGACCCGCATTGGGATAGGCGATGACCCTGGTGTCAGCGACGCGGGAAATCTCCGCCAGATAGGGCCGCAGCTCTTCAGCACCCAGTGCGCAATTGAGCCCGATCGCCCAGGGCTTGGCGTGGCGTACGGAATACCAGAAGGCTTCGGCCGTCTGACCCGACAAGGTGCGACCGGACCGGTCGGTGATCGTACCGGAAATCATCACCGGGATGTGCTCACCGGTTTCTTGCGCCAGATCGATCAGCGCCTTGATCGCCGCCTTGGCGTTCAACGTGTCGAAGACAGTCTCGACCAGCAGCAGGTCGATATAGGGCGCCATGGCCCGGGCCTGTTCCAGATAGGCCTGGTGAACAGCGTCGAAATCGACATCACGATAGCCCGGATCATTGACGTCCGGTGAGATCGACAGGGTTTTGTTGGTCGGTCCGATCGCCCCGGCGACCGCGCGCGGCGTGCCGGTCCTGGCTTCCATTTCATCCGCCGCCTCACGCGCCAGACGCGCGCCCTCGGCCGCGATCTCGGCAGCCAGGTGCTCCATGGCATAATCGGCCTGGGCAATGGTGGTGGCGGAGAAGGTATTGGTCTCGACGATATCGGCACCGGCTTCAAAATAGGCCGTATGGATCGCCTTGACCGCCTCAGGCGCGGTCAGGTTCAGAAGGTCGTTATTGCCTTTGACCGGCTGGGCCCAATCAGCAAAACGCGCCCCGCGATACCCGTCCTCATCCAGCTTCAGATCCTGGATCTGGGTCCCCATGGCCCCGTCGAGAATGAGAATGCGGTCCTCGGCCAGCGCGGAAAGCGCCTGGATACGGTCTTGGCGGGTCATGCAGCTTCTCCTGCGAGGGTCGCGCTCGGCTTGATACCGAGAAGGTGGCAGGTGGACAGAGAGAGTTCGGCCCGGTTCAGCGTGTAGAAGTGGAAACGGTCGACACCGCCTTCATGCAGCGCGTCGCACAGCTTGGCCGCGACATGCGCGGTGACCAGCTGACGGGTTTCCGGATCATCATCGAGACCGTCATAAGCCGCATGCAGGCTGTCCGGCAGCGAGGCACCGCACAATCCGGCGATACGCTTGAGACCGTTGAAGTTCGGCTGCAGCATGATGCCCGGAATAATCGGTATGGTGATACCCGCTTTGCGAGCCCGCTCGAGATAGCGGAAATACAGATCCGGCTCGAAGAAGAACTGCGTGATCGCGCGCGTCGCCCCTGCGTCGATCTTGGCCTTGAGAAGGTCCAGATCGTAATCGAAGTCCGGGCTTTCCGGATGCTTTTCCGGATAACAGCCGACGGAAATCTCGAAATCTCCGATCTTGCGGATACCGGCCGCCAGCTCGGCGGCGTTAGCATAGCCACCCGGGTGCGGGACATAGGTCTCGCCCACGCCCTCGGGCGGATCACCCCGCAGCGCCACGATATGGCGCACGCCGGCATTCCAATAATCCTGGATCACACTATCGACCTCGTCGCGCGTGGCGCTGACACAGGTCAGGTGGGCCGCCGGCTTGATCGAGGTTTCCTCGACAATGCGGTGAACGGTGCGGTGCGTGCGGTCCCGGGTCGAACCGCCGGCGCCATAGGTCACAGAAACGAAATCCGGCGCCAGGGCCTGCAGCCGGGAGATCGAATTCCACAGCGTATTTTCCATCGCCTCGGATTTCGGCGGAAAGAATTCGAAGGAGATGATCGGCGTTGTCATCGGGCCACCCGGTCGTCCTGAAACTTGTGATTCAGTGATTTATATACACATAAAGATATCTTTATGCGAGAAATTTTCTAGCAGATTAATGCCAATGGTTCCAGCAGCGGAAGCTGCCTCTTGCATATCGCCGCCTAATCTGATCTATGCCCGGGACATAAAGCGATCTTTATATGAGGATATCCGCGTGAGCCGTTCGTCTTACATTTTCACGTCCGAAAGCGTCTCCGAAGGCCATCCGGACAAGGTATGCGACCGCATCTCCGATGCCGTCGTCGATCTTTTCCTGGGCCGCGACCCGGAAGCCCGCGTCGCCTGCGAAACCCTGACCACGACCAACCAGATCGTGCTCGCCGGTGAAACCCGCATCAATAAGGACGTCGCTCCGACGGACGAGGAAATCGAGGCCGTGGCCCGCGATGCGGTCAAGGATATCGGTTACGAGCAGGACGGCTTCCACTGGAAGAATTCCAACTTCCAGAACTTCCTGCACGAGCAGTCCGCGCACATCGCCCAGGGCGTTGATGCCGGTGACGACAAGGATGAGGGCGCTGGCGACCAGGGCATCATGTTTGGCTATGCGACGAATGAGACCGCTGAGCTGATGCCGGCGCCGATCCAGTACTCGCACCAGATCCTCAAGCGCATGGCAGAGCTGCGCAAATCCGGCGCCCGCCCGGAATTTGAGCCCGATGCCAAATCCCAAGTCACCCTGCGCTATGAAAACGGCCGCCCGGTCGGCGTGACTTCGGTTGTCGTATCGACCCAGCACAAAGACGGTCTGAGCCAGGACGATATCAAGGAACTGGTCCGCCCGGTTGTCGCCGAGGTTCTGCCGGAGGGCTGGTTCCCGCCGGAAGCTGAATTCTACGTCAACCCGACCGGCACGTTCGTCATTGGCGGCCCGGACGGCGATGCCGGCCTGACCGGCCGCAAGATCATTGTCGACACCTATGGCGGTGCTGCGCCGCATGGTGGCGGTGCCTTCTCCGGCAAAGATCCGACCAAGGTTGACCGCTCGGCCGCCTATGCCTGCCGCTGGCTGGCCAAGAATGTCGTCGCTGCTGAACTGGCCGATCGCTGCACCATCCAGGTGTCCTACGCGATCGGCGTCTCCAAGCCGCTGTCGCTATATGTCGACCTGCACGGCACCGGCCAGATCGCCGAAGCCAAGCTGGAAGATGCGTTGATGCAGATCGCCGATCTGTCCCCGCGCGGTATTCGCACCGCCCTGGGCCTGAACAAGCCGATCTATGCCCGCACCGCCGCCTACGGCCATTTCGGCCGCACGCCGGATGCCGATGGCGGTTTCTCCTGGGAAACGACCGGTCTCGTCGACCAGCTCAAATCCCTCGCTTGATCCAAGCACGTGTTTCGAGGGCCGGGTGACCGGCCCTCATCTTATTGAGAACTGACTAAAAGAAGGACCTGACGGTCATGACGCAATCCGCGGACAAACCTTACGTCGTCAAGGACATGTCGCTGGCCAAATGGGGCCGCACCGAGCTCGACATGG
>NZ_JASBRQ010000009.1 GCF_030149425.1 Maricaulis sp.
GGATGTGGAAGGGAGACTTTCGATGAAACACCATCGCCGTATCAACCCCACGGCGCGTGAGCCGACCGGGGTCTAATTCCAAACGCTATCCCCCGGTGGCCGCACAGCGGTCATCCGGGGGACCTCGTCACATCCGGTGACAGATTTGGTGAGGTCCCCCGAATAAATCGGGGGATGGCGGGTGGTGGCGGATCAGGGAGTAGCCGCGCGCACGGCTTCAAAGCTCCCATTTCGGGGGGCTGAACGCCAAGGCGATAACAGGTGCGAAAAAGGCGCTCTTGAGAATGGCTCCCCCGGACGGGCTCGAACCGCCGACCCGGTGATTAACAGTCACCTGCTCTACCAACTGAGCTACAGGGGAATACCGTTTCTCAAGCGAGATGGGGCGTATATCAGAGCCCTTGCCGAAGGCGCAAGCACCGATGTGCGTGAGATGCACATCCGCGCTGCAAAAATACCATCTGCGAAATGCGCAAAAAAAATCGGGAGCCACGGAGGCTCCCGAAAAGGCATTGGGTGGATGGTGGGGTGTCTTCACGGGAAGACGCATACAGACTTCGGCTGGAACCCTTAAAGAGGGGTTAATGCGCCCTTTCGAATTGGGTATTTCGTTTAGCGTCCTTGCCGAAACGCTAATGGAGTCAATTTAATGCAAGGATTCCTGTAGAGACGGGGTTTGCCTTGCTGCGAGCCGTTTTCCGCAACGAATCGGGTCGTGTTACTGATTCGTCCGCGAATCACTGGGGAGGTGAAACATGCGCGAGCACACCACATTTGCTGAATTCTGGCCCTTCTATTTGCGCGAACATGCGCGCCCGGCGACGCGGTTTTGGCACTATGTCGGCTCGACCCTGGCCATAGGCGTTCTGGTGTCCGCCTTGCTCACCCAGACCTGGTGGGCGCTGCTGGCCGTCCCGGTATCGGGTTATTTCTTTGCCTGGGTCAGCCATGCCTTCGTTGAGCGCAACAAGCCGGCGACCTTCACCTATCCCTTATGGTCGCTGATCGCGGATTATCGCATGTACGGCTTCTTCCTCCTGGGGAAGCTGGATAGCGAGCTGGAGAAGGCCGGGGTCACGCCGGACGGAGCTGTAGCGGAACGCTAGCCCTGGCGCCCAACCCGCCTATCTGAGCTGGTATGACGGCTCAGCTTCAAATCGTCTGGTTCAAGCGGGATCTTCGCGTTGAAGACCATGAGGCCCTGCGTCTGGCCGCTGCAGCGGGACCGGTCCTGCCGCTTTACATTATCGAGCCGGACTACTGGGCTCTGCCGGACACGTCCGGACGGCAATACACCTTCCTCCTGGAAGCACTCGACAAGCTCAGCCAGCAACTCTGCGCCCTTGGGGCGCCCCTGCAAGTGCGCACCGGGGAGGCGGTCGATGTGCTGTCGCAGCTGTTCGCCGCGCATCCGGGCTGCCGCCTCGTCTCGCATGAGGAGACCGGTAATCAGTGGACCTATCAGCGTGATACCGCGGTGGCTGCCCGGGCCCGTGAGGCCGGTGTCGACTGGATCGAGCTTCCGCCTGGCGGTGTGATCCGGCGATTGAAATCGCGCAATGGCTGGGCAGGGCGCTGGGATAAGGACCGGGCCCGGCCGCTGGCCGGTGCGCCGGCTTTTCGCGGCCTCACGATTGAACCGGAGCCGGTTCCGGACGCGGGGCGATTGGGGTTGGCCCGGGATGCTTGCCCGCATCGTCAGCGTGGCGGCCGGTCTGCGGCCCTGCAGGCGCTCAACTCCTTCCTGACCGAGCGTGGCGCGCCCTATCGCAAGGCCATGTCGGCGCCGGAGGCAGGCGCGAAGCATTGTTCGCGGATTTCGCCCTATCTCGCGCTCGGCACGCTGTCGATGCGCGAGACGGCCCAGGCCGGCTGGGCACGGCAGGGGGAGATCGCAGCACGAGGCGAGCGCGGCGGCTGGTCCGGCTCGATGCGGTCCTTCCTGTCACGGCTGCACTGGCGCGATCACTTCATGCAGAAGCTGGAGGATGAGCCGGAGATCGAGTGGCGCGATATGCATCCGGGCCTGGAAGATTTGCGACCCCGCGAAGCCGACCCGGACATCCTCGGCGCCTGGGAGCGCGGCGAAACGGGTGTGCCGTTTGTCGATGCCTGCATGCGCTGTCTGCAAGCGACCGGTTGGATGAATTTCCGCATGCGGGCCATGCTGGTCTCTTTCGCCAGCTACCACCTCTGGCAACCCTGGCAGGCGACCGGGGAGCGGCTGGCCCGTCTGTTCACCGATTATGAGCCGGGCATTCACTGGTCCCAGGTGCAGATGCAATCCGGTACGACGGGGGTCAATTCGATCCGCATCTACAACCCGGTCAAACAGGGTCTGGACCAGGACCCCGATGCCCGTTTCATCCGTCGCTGGCTGCCCGAGCTGGAAGCCGTGCCGGCCGATTTCATCCATGAAGTCTGGCGCTGGCCGGGCTTTGAAGCCTGTCTGGACGGCCACTATCCCCGACCACTCGTCAAGGTCACCCAAGCGGCGCGTGAGGCCCGCGACCGGGTATTCGCGGCGCGCAAACAGCCCGGCTTCAAGGATGCCTCGAAAAAGGTCCTGGCCCGCCATGGCAGCCGTGCGCCCATGCGCCGGCGCTCCGGTGCATTACCGCCGGCCAATCCCGGCAATCAGCTGCAGCTGGACCTCTAGCCATGGCCCGCCATTCCTCCCGTAAGCCCAAACCGACCAAGACCTGCGCCAGTTGCGGGCTGCCCTTCGAGTGGCGCAAGAAGTGGGAGAAAGTCTGGGACGAGGTGAAATACTGTTCCGAGCGCTGCCGCCGGAACCGTTAGAGGTCGGCCAGAACCTGTCGGGCCCGGGCGCGATAAGCGTCCTGCTTGTCCCCGTCCATGCGATCCCAGTTACGATAGACCGGACCTAAACGCGGATTGCCGCGCAACCGGCCCTGGTTGCGATCCAGGAAATCCCAGTAGAGCGAATTGAAGGGGCAGGATTGCGGACCGGTCTTGTCCTTCACCGTGTAGCGGCAGGAGGTGCAATAATCGGACATGCGGTCGATATAGGCGCCGCTGGCGGCATAGGGTTTGGAGCCGAGCAGGCCGCCATCCGCGAATTGCGACATGCCGATCACATTGGGCGCTTCGACCCACTCATAAGCGTCGGTATAGACCGCGAGATACCACTCATGCAGCTCGAACGGATCGACCCCGGCGAGCAGGGCGAAGGTGCCGGTGACCATCAGGCGCTGGATGTGGTGGGCATAGCCGTGCTCAAGCGTCTGGCCGATTGCCGCCGACATGCAGGCCATGTCGGTCTCGCCGGTCCAGTAGAAATCCGGCAGCGGCCGGTCGGCGCCGAGCGCGTTGCGGCGGACATAGTCCGGTCCCTCCCGCCAATAAATGCCGCGGACATATTCACGCCAGCCGATGATCTGGCGGATATAGCCCTCGACCGCATTGAGCGGGGCCCGCCCGGCCCGGTATTCCGCCTCGGCGCGCCGGCACAGATCCAGCGGGTCCAGCAGGCCGGCATTGAGATAGGTCGACAGCAACGAGTGGTAGAGAAAGGCTTCGCCGGACAGCATGGCGTCCTGATAGTCGCCGAAAGCGGGCAGGGCGCGGGCCATGAAATGATCGCGCGCGGCCTCGGTATCCTTGCGGGTAACCGCGAGGGTGAAGGGTTCGAGCTGGCCGATATGCCCGGCGAATTGGGTGTCGACGAGGTCGAGCACCTCGCGGGTGATCGCGTCAGGCTGATAGCGCGGGACCTGCGGCATGAAGAGATCGCCGGCGGCGGGCTTGCGGTTCTCCGCGTCGTAATTCCATTTGCCGCCGACCGGTTTGTCGCCGTCCATCAACAGCCCGGTGCGACGCCGCATTTCGCGATAGAAATACTCCATGCGCAGCTGTTTGCGGCCTTCAGCCCAGGTCTGGAAGTCGCTGTGTGAGGCCAGGAAACGGGTGTCTTCGCCGATCAATACATCCACACCGAAACGGGCCTGCCAGGTGTCCATTTCCTGCTTCAAACGCCATTCGCCCGGCTCGGTGAGGATCAGCCGGTCATAGCGGCCTTGCTGCAGCACGGCGGCGACGGCTGTTGCCAGGTCGGGGCAGGGGTAAGCCGGGTCAAAGCGGGTATAGTGAACCGTCCAGCCGGCCTGGCGCAGCTCTTCAGCGAAATGGCGCATGGCGGCGAAAGTGAAGGCGATCTTTTTCTTGTGATGGCGAACATAGCTGGCCTCGGCGGCGACTTCCGCCATCACGATCTCGGCCTGCGCCGGCGAGCTTGCAGCCAGGCTGGCAAGGTTTGGCGAAAGCTGGTCGCCGAGGATGAGAATGAGATCGGTCATGGCCTACACCTTTTTCCGGACGCTGATTGGATTACGTCTGTCGAGAACAAACGGACCTGCGACAGATGGACGGGCAAGACATGAGTGAAAGTCGCGCGATTGTGGTGGGCGCTACGGGCGGGATCGGTGCGGCGATTGCGTCGGTCCTGTCGGCTCGCGGTGGCCTTGAGGTGGTGGAGCTGTCCCGCGCCAACGGGCTCGACCTGACCGATGAAGCCTCGATCGCGGCGGCAGCCCGTCGCTGCGCCGAAGCGGACAGCCCGATTGCCCTGGTCTTCGATGCCACCGGCGTGCTGCATGGTGAGGGTTTCATGCCGGAGCGCTCCTGGCGTTCGCTCGACCCGGAGCATATGGCCTGGAGCTATGCCATCAACGCCATCGGCCCGGCGCTGCTGATGAAGCATTTCCTGCCACTCCTGCCGCGCAAGGGGCGCAGCGTGTTCGCGACGTTGTCGGCCCGGGTCGGCTCCATTGAGGATAATCGTCTGGGCGGCTGGCACAGCTATCGTGCTGCCAAGGCGGCGTTGAACCAGTTTGTGCGCTGCAACGCGATCGAGCTCGCCCGCAAGGCGCCGGAAGCGATCTGCGTTGCCCTGCACCCGGGCACGGTGGAGAGTGATCTGTCGCAACCCTTCGCCAAGTCGGGCCTGAATGTGCGCCCGCCGCGCGAGGCCGCCGAGGATCTGCTGCGCGTGATCGACGGGCTCAGCGCTGCCGATAGCGGACAATTGTTCGACTACAAGGGTGACCGGATCGCGTTCTAGTGTGCCGGCGCAGATAGTCCGCCTACGCCAAGGCTTCGGCGCGACAGCCTTCGCTCGCATCAAATGTGGGAGGCTTGCCTAGCCGAAGCTCGCGCAGCGAGCGAAGGCTGGAGGCACCGCCCGGAATCGAACCGGGGTACACGGATTTGC
>NZ_JASBRQ010000010.1 GCF_030149425.1 Maricaulis sp.
CATAATCCGCTTCAATAGTCTGTGACGAAAGTGATTTGGCGCGCTATTTGAATAGTGAGCCTTCATGTTGCACAGGTGGACCCAGCCCATGTTTTCCGGGCGCAAATCGGCGGAGAAACGTCGCGAGCAGATCGAGACCGCTCAGGAAGCGGTCCGTGAGGCTATGCAGGCCCTCAATGCCGAGGATCTCGATGGTGCACGTTCGGCTCTGTCCGGCGCACCGAAAACCCATTTCGCCGATGTCGGCTGGAAGACCGGCCTCGCCGGCGCCATGATCGATCTCAAATCGGGCCGGCGGCGATCGGGGACATCCAAACTCGTCGCTGTGTGCAGCCGTCTCGACGACACGTCCCTGTCCAAGGACGACAAGAATTATCTGCGGCTTTACGCGCTGTATCGTTCGAGCGAAGTGACCAAGGACCGCAAGGCCCCGGTTGAACTGCGTGAACTGGTCGAGGATTTCCGCTTCGATCACACCCTGGTGGACCCGGAATTGCGCAGCGACTTCCCGCTCCGCAAGCTTGATCCGGAAGCGCCTGAGACGGCCTCGCCGCCCCCACCGCCGCCGGCGATGAGCTGACTAGTTGTCGGCCAGCGCGTCATAGCGCCGGCGCGAGGTCAGCATGGAGCGCACAAAGGCGATATTGGCTTCCGCCATCTCCGTCGGCACATCGACCCGCGCCATCTCTTCTGCTTCGGTAAAGCGGCCCTGCAGGGCAATGACGAGGGCGAGGTTCTGCCGCACCGTGCCGTCCGCTCCGGGGCGGATCATGGCTTCGCGCAGCAGGCGTTCGGCCGAGGCCGGATCGCCGGCCAGGGCGTAGGAAAGGGCGAGGTTGGACATCACCGCCGGCTCGCCGGGCGCGCGCTCAAGCGCGGCCTGGAAACTGGCCAGGGCCCGTTCGCTCTGGCTGCTCTGTTCATAGGCAACGCCCAGCGCGTTATGGATACGCCAGTCCGCTGGAGCGGCGACGGCCGCGCGCTGCAGCGATTCCAGCGCCATGGCGCCACGCCCGGAGGCGGCGGCCGCGCTGCCGAAGGCGAACAGCAGTTCGACATCATCCGGATAAAGTGCCAGGGCCTGCTGCGCCACTTCTGCAGCGCGCTGGGTATTACCCAGCTGGCGCAGCGTGTCGGACAGCTCCGTGGCGGCTTCCTTGTCGGACGGGTTGAGCTCGTAAGCCTCGGCCCAGAAGGTGGCCTGGGTCAGAAGGTCCTGGCTGCGAATGGCATCGCGTTCGGCCCGGGACGCCGGAAGGATATCTCCGGAATTCTGCATATCTGCCGCGAAGGCGGCCTCATCAGATGTCGAGGACGTTGTCGCACAGGCCGACAGGGCAAAGGCGGAAACGGCAAGGGTGACGAGGAGGCGGGGCATGGTAAGACCTCGGGCAGGCGAACAGGACTGCGGGTACGCCTTGAACTTGCGCGCTGCGGGTCAAAAATGCGTTAACTCGCACCCGCCCGGCTGGCAGAAAGGCTTACCCCATGGACGTTCTTCTCAATTCCTCGACAAGCGCGCGGCGCGTCCGCCTGATCACGGCTGGTGAGGCGGCGGCGGCGATTGACACCCTGCCCGAGGCCCAGCGCTGGCTGGCGGCAGACTTCAAGGGCAAGCCGGGCCAGAGTGTGCGCTTCCCGGAAGGCGGCGAGGTGGATGCCTGGCTGGGTGCGGGCAGCGGCACGGACCCGTTCGCCCTGGGCAATGCCTCCACCGCGTTGCCGGAGGGGGACTGGCAGCTCACCGGCCTGCCTGAAACGCTTGATGCCACGCTCGGTGCGATTGCCTGGGCGATGGGGGCTTATCAGTTCACCCGCTATAAGGAGGCCGCGCGCAAGCCGGCGCGCCTGGTGGTGCCCGACGCATGCGATATGGCCACGGCCCAGGCTGTGGGCGAGGCGGCCTGGCTGGTGCGCGATCTGGTCAATACGCCGGCCGATGCGATGGGACCGGTCGGACTGGAGGCGGCGTTCCGTGCTCTGGCCGGGCGTTTCGGGGCCGAGGTGCGGGTCACTGAAGGCGAGGACCTGCTGACCCAGAACTACCCGATGATCCACGCGGTCGGACGCGCCGCCGCTGAAGCGCCGCGCCTGCTGGAGCTGGAGTGGGGTGACCCCTCGCATCCGCGCGTCGCGCTGGTCGGCAAGGGCGTGTGCTTCGATAGCGGCGGTCTCGATCTCAAGGCGGCGCAATATATGCGGCTGATGAAGAAGGATATGGGGGGCGCGGCCAACGCCATGGGTCTGGCCTCCATGATCATGGCGACCAATCTGCCGGTCCGGCTTCACCTGCTGGTCCCGGCTGTCGAGAATGCCGTCTCCTCCAACGCCTTCCGTCCCGGCGATGTGCTCACGGCGCGTAATGGCCTGACCGTGGAGATCGACAATACCGATGCGGAAGGGCGTCTCGTCCTCGGCGATGCCCTGGTGCGGGCGACCGAGGATGATCCCGAACTCCTGCTCGACTTCGCCACCCTGACCGGTGCGGCGCGGGTGGCGTTGGGCCCAGAGGTGATGCCCTTCTATACCGATGATGAGGATCTGGCCGCCGGTATCGCCGAGGGCGGAGCTGCGGTTTCCGACCCGGTGTGGCGTATGCCGCTCTGGGATGGCTATGACAGCGAAATGGACGGCGAGTTTACCGACCTGGTCAATGGCGCGCCGACGCCGATGGCCGGCTCGATAACTGCCGCGCTTTTCCTCCGCCGATTCGTCGGCGAATCGGTCTGGGCCCACTTCGATATCTTTGCCTGGAACCCGAAGCCGAAACCGGGCCGTCCAAAAGGCGGCGAGATTCAAGCGGTTCGAGCCGTTTACTTTTTGCTCAAGACTCGATTCCAAAACTGACGCCAAGTTTCAACTCGCGTCTATAGGAGTCCGTCATGGCGTCTCAAGCGATGCAATCGCTTGAAATGATGCATCGCGTTTCGGCCGATACCGTACGCGAGGCATCTTTCGATCTCACCGCCCGGCAGTTCGCCGTGCTCCTGGCCATTTTCATGCGCCCCGGCCCTCATGCCGTGCGCGAATTGGCCTCCCGTCTTGATCTGCCCAAACCGGCGGTCACGCGCGCTCTGGACGTGCTGGAGAAATACGGTTTCGTGCGCCGCAAGCGCGACCGCGCCGACAAGCGTGATGTCTCGGTACATCGCACTGTCAAAGGGGCGGTCTTCCTGTACGATTACGGTGAAAACGTCGCTCATCGTGCCGAGGAAACCGCTACGTGTCCGTCCTGGATCCAAGACTTACACCCGCAAGAAAAGACCTTGCAGCAAGCCATCTAGAAGGCCAGGTCGAAGCCGAGCGCTTCGTTGACCCGATCGAGTACCAGGCCATTGATCCGGTGTTGCCGATCCGGCGCGGCCCGGACCGTCTGGCCGGCATGGATGACCAGCTCCTGTTCGGTGATGGCTTTGCCGTACTGGACGAGCGCGATGGCTGGGCCTGGGGCTATTCCCGCGCCGATGGTTATGTCGGCTGGGTCGAGGTGAGCGGGCTCAGCCGCGAGCTTCATCCCGTCGACCGCAAGGTGGTCGCGCTGCGCACCTATGCGTTCTCCGAACCGGATTTCAAATCACCGCCGGCGGCGTTGATCAGCCTCAATGCCGGCTTCCAGTCCGGCCGTACCGAAGGGCGTTTTGTCGAAGCCGCTAATCTGGGCTGGGTCGTCAGTGATCACTGCGCGCCGCTCGATTATGCGGCAGCGGACTTTGTTGCTGTGGCCGAGGGCTTTCTCGGTGCGCCTTACCTGTGGGGCGGCAAGGAGAGCCTGGGCCTGGATTGTTCCGGGCTGGTGCAAATGGCACTGGTGGCGGCCGGTATCGCCGCGCCGCGCGATGCCGATCAGCAGGAGGGGTTTCTCAAGGCGCGCTGGGGCGATGTGACGGGTGACCGCGCCCGTGAGCGCGGCGATGTCGTGTTCTGGCCCGGCCATGTCGGTATCATGACTGACAGCGAGCATCTCCTGCATGCCAACGCCCATACCATGGACACCACGCTGGAGCCCTTTGCTGAAGCGGAAGCGCGTATCCGTCAGAAGGAGAACCCGGTCCGCATGATCGCGCGCCCTCCCGCGGTCTGATCGGTTGGTGCCGGACAAAGAAAAAACCCCGGAGCAGCGAGCTCCGGGGTTTCTTGTTGTCGCGTGCGCCGAGCTTACTGCTCGGTCGGCTCTTCTGCCGGGGCCTCTTCAGCCACGGTGCCCTCAGCCAGTGCCTCGTCCATCGGCGCGGCTTCTTCCATTGCCGGCAGCGGGTCAGGCAGCGCGGCCGGATTGTTCGACAGGCTGCGCAGATAGGCGATCAGGTTGATACGCTGTTCCTGCTGCGCCAGGCCGCGGAAGGACATGGTTGTGCCCGGAGCGTAATTGGCCGGGCTTTCCAGGAAGCCGTAGAGGGCTTCATAGGACCACTCGCCGCCCATTTCACCCAGAGCGCTGGAATAGCCAAAGCCGTCGACGCCGCCGATGGCGCGTCCGACGACATCCCACAGAGCCGGGCCGGTGCCGTTGGCGCCGCCTTCTTCAACCGTGTGGCAAGACACGCAGCGGCGAATCACACGCTCGCCTGCGCCGATGTCAGCCGCGGCGAGGAGCAGGCCGAAATCAACCGGACCGGTATCGACTTCTTCCATGGCCGCTCCGGTGGAGCCGGACTCAATGGCCGCCCAGTCGAACGGATAAGCCGTGTTCTCGGCGGTCAGTTCGCCCTTGCTGTGGCTCGGCACAAGCATGTGACCGAGTTCCATGATCAAAAGTACGACAAGGACAGCGCCGATAACGACACCTGCCACCTTGTTCCAGAAGAGTTCGCCCATCGACGCCCCCAATTCATCAGTCAGCCGAAATTTGCCCGTGTTTGGCATGCAGCGCGCTGACAGGCAACAGCGGAGCACCGCCAACTGCATGCGGTAAGAAGACGCGGGGCAGGTGTTGAGTCCGCTGGGCGTGCGGTGAGTCGTGTTTTTCAACCATGAAGTGTGTTGTTTTTGCAACGATTGCTCTGCGATCTCAGGATGTAAAATCCATTTACTTGTAAATCGCGCCAGAACACGGTGTGTATGCGCGCAGGGCCGGGCTGGTGGGGCCTGTGCCAAGTTAATTATCGGGGAAACTTCAATATGTTCCGCAAATTTCTCTGCGCGTCTGCGCTGATGGTGTCTGTTGCAGCTGGTGCTCAGGCTCAGGATTCGACCTTCTCTGCCGGCCTCGGCATTGCTGACTTCGATGGTGCCGAGTTCACCACCGCGTCCGTGCGCTATGGCCACTTCTTCGACGAGAACTGGGGCTTTGAAGGCGAGGCCATGTTCGGTCTCGGCGACGACACGGTGAACATCCTCAGCACTGACGTTGACGTCAGCATGGATTACGCCATCGGCGGTTTCGGCGTCTACCGCGTTGCAAGCAGCGACAACTTCAACTTCCTGTTCCGTGCCGGTTATGTCCACGCTGAAATCAGCGCAGACGCAAACGGTTTCGAAGTTAGCGAAGACGATGGTGCTTTCGCTGCTGGTCTTGCTGCTGAGACCTTCTGGGATGACCGCAATGGTGTGCGTTTCGACTACACCTGGGCGAACTACGACGAAGCAGCCAGCTTCTGGGGCGTTTCCTACGTCCGTCGCTTCGGCGGCTAAGCATTCCCGGCCATCCGGCCGCTATGCCTGAAACGGGGCCGCTCCTTCCGGAGCGGCCCTTTTTTGTGTTCGACACACGCCGCCAACAACCGCTCACGATTTTGTCACTGCAGGATAAAGAGTGTTTCCGCAGTATCCGGCTTGCACCGGACATGGGGGCTCGCCACATGCGCGGCACGGGACGACAGCCGCTCCGGCCTGTCCTTGAATTATAACGAAAAGGTATCTCCCCCCATGATCCGTACCGCTATCACGGCGTCTCTCGCCGCTCTCACCCTTGGCGCTGCTTCGCAGGCACAGGACTTCACCCTTTCCGCCGGCTATGAAGCCGCCGATTTCGATGCTGTCGAATTCGACACGGCAGTGTTCCGCGGCAGCTATTTCTTCAACGAAAATTTCGGCCTTGAAGGCCAGCTCGGCTTCGGTCTCGGCGATGAGACGGTCGACGTGCTGGGCAATGACGTCAATGTCGAGCTCGACTACACCTTCGGCGCCTATGGCGTTTACCGCTATGCGGCGTCCGACAGCGTCAATCTCCTGGCCCGCGCCGGCTATGTCCACGCAGAAGTGGAAGCTGATTTCGCCGGGTTCGAAGCCTCTGAAGATGACGGCGCCTTTGCCGCCGGTGTCGCAGCCGAGTGGTTCCTTGATGACGCCAATGGTGTCCGCTTCGACTACACCTGGGCTGATTATGACGACAGCACCCAGTTCTACGGCGTTTCCTATGTTCGCCGCTTTGGTGGCTAAGGCCGGGTGACCCCGACCCGACACTGACCTGCCATTGGTCCTGCAGAGCCGCTCCCAACCGGAGCGGCTCTGTTGCGTTTGCGAAGGGATTCGCTCTTGCGGCTGGAGTGTGATAGAGTTTTGTAGCGATACCAGATGAAGGCCGGAAGCGTGATCCTGGCCGTCCGGATCGCGCGTCCCTGGTTGCGTTTGCCCCCGGGACGCAGCCAGTGGCGGACAGGTTCATGCACGTGAAATCACGTGAGAAAGGTTCTCCATGACCGCCTTTACCCGTTTCGATGAAACCAATGCCCCCGCCGAGTCGAAAGCCGGCCTTCGTGCCGTCAAAGCCAAGTATGGCTTCGTGCCAAACCTGATGGCTGAACTGGCCGCAGCCCCGGCTGCCCTCGACGCTTACACCACACTGTCAACGGTATTCGGGCAGACCACCCTGAGCCCGGTCGAGCAGCAGGTCGTGCTGCTGGCAACCAGCGTCGAGAATGGCTGCCATTATTGTGTCCCGGTGCATTCCACCATCGCCCTCAATATCGGGCTGGATCGCGAAATCCTTCTCGCCATCCGAGAGGGGCGCGAAATTGCTGATGATATGCGTCTGGAGGCGCTTCGTCGCTTTACCACCCTCGTGGTCGAACAGCGCGGACTGGTCGAGCCGGCCGAACTTGAGGCTTTCCTCGAAGCCGGTTTCACCAAGGCCAATGTGCTTGAAGTGATCACCGGCGTCTCCTTGAAGACGATGTCGAACTACACCCACCGGCTGGCTGAAACGCCGCTGGACGATGCGTTCAAGCCCATGGCCTGGAGCAAGCCGATCCTGCAGCTCGCCGAATAGGCCAGGTTCCCATTTAAACCCTCCCTAGACTGCCTGCGGGCCGGCTTGCCGGCCCGCTTTTTTGTGCGCAGGGCGGTATCAGATGGCTTCATCCACCCAGAGTTCAACCAGGCGCCGGGCGACTGCGATGGATGGCGGGACATTGATCATGGGGTGGCCGCCCTGCAAAGCGACACGTAACTCATCCCGGCTGAACCAGCGGGCATCTTCCAGCTCGTGCGTGTCGACCTTCACGGCATTATTCAAAACCGGAGCGACCAGGCCGACCATGATGGAGGAGGGGAAAGGCCAGGGCTGGGTGAAGATGTATTCGATCGCGGCGATATCAGCCTCAACACCGGCTTCCTCGCGCAATTCCCGGGCGCAGGCTTCTTCCAATGTCTCCGCCGGTTCAACGAAGCCCGCCAGCGCAGACCACATGCCCATCGGCCAGGCGGCCTGCCGCCCGAGCAGGCAATGATCACCATCGGTGGCCAGCATGATCACGACCGGGTCGACGCGCGGGAAATGCTCGGCGCCACAGGACGGGCAGGCCCGTTTGGCCCCCCCCGCCGCGACCCCGGTGGCGCTGCCGCAATTGGCACAGAAGCCGTGCCGTTCATGCCAGGCGAGCAGGCTCTTGGCCTGGGCAAAGATCGCGGTTTCCTCGTGCGGCAGCATCATCGCAGCCCGCCGGGCATTGATATGCGGTGTGGTGTCGGGGTGGATCTGATCCTCGATGACCTCGGCGGTAAAAAGCGGGCCGTGCGCGTCGCGGCCAAGAAAGATCAGCGGCGGGGTCACCAGGGCCTTCATGGCTGTATCGAGCGGGCGCCAGTCGAGCCGGCTCTCCATGGTCATGGCCGGGTCTCCCTTGTGCAGGAAGAGAATGCGGGCATGCGGATCGTCCTGCAGCGCAGCGAGGGCGCCTTCGTCGCGGCGCGTGATCTCGCAGCGATCAATCGGCGATCCGGCAAACACCATGGGCTGGCGGCCGGCCAGGCGTGAGCGGTCATTCATCAGCGGTCCTCCCATTTCGCCAACATGTGCGGCCAGTTGTCGCGAAAGGCCAGTTCCCAGTGGAAAAAAAATTGCGATTGAGAATGAGTCGCATATTGTCGGGTCAGGAGGTGCCGATATGTGTTCGAATTTTACGCCCCGTCCGCCGGCGGGGGATGCGGCAAGCGAAGCCGTCAGGGATTGGCTGGAGACCCAGTCGCGCGTGGTGAGTTATTGGCGCGAAGTGCTGATCGCCGCTGGTGGCGAGCTCGAACTGGTTGGCGCTCTGGATGCCCATGCCGACTTCCTGGCGGCGGCCGCACGGCGACGAAGTGCGGAAATTCCCAGCTTGCAGTGACCCCATCCCTTGCGCGCAGCGATTACGCGCGCGATATAGACTGTGGAAGATCGGCGGTGGACGGATCCCTCGCCAACCCGGTCAGGTCCGGAAGGAAGCAGCCGTAACGAGTTCCGGTCCGGGTCGCTGTCCGGTCTTCCACTTAAACGCCGTACCGCAACTTCTGCCCCCAAGAGCCCGCATGGACGAGACGCCGCTCCAGACCGAAAGCCCAGGAGCGGACGCGCCTCTCATGCCCGGTCTCGATCTGCCGGAGACGCCGGTGGATCAGGGCTATCAGGTCCTGGCGCGCAAATACCGTCCCGATACGTTCGAAGACCTGATCGGTCAGGATGCCATGGTACGCACCCTGACCAATGCCTTCGCCGCCGGCCGTATCGCTCATGCCTATATGCTCACCGGTGTACGCGGTGTCGGCAAGACGACGACGGCACGCCTGATTGCGCGCGCCCTCAACTATAAGAGTGAGACCGTCGACGCGCCGCATATGGAACTCACCGAACGCGGTGAGCATTGCGATGCCATTGCCCGCTCGGCGCATGTCGACGTTATGGAAATGGATGCCGCCTCGCGGACCGGTGTCGGCGATATCCGGGAAATTCTTGATGGTGTGCGCTATGCGCCGGTATCCGGGCGCTACAAGGTCTACATCATCGACGAGGTGCACATGCTGTCCACCTCGGCCTTCAATGCCCTGCTGAAAACGCTCGAGGAGCCGCCGGAGCACGCCAAGTTCATTTTCGCGACGACGGAGATCCGCAAAGTTCCGGTCACCGTGCTGTCGCGCTGCCAGCGTTTCGACCTCAAGCGGATCGATCGCGAGGTGTTGACCGACCATCTGGCCCGCATTTGCGGTCTGGAGGGGGCCAATGTCGAGCGTGACGGGCTCTCGCTGATCGCGCGTGCCGCCGAAGGCTCGGTGCGCGACGCCCTGTCCCTGCTTGATCAGGCCATTGTGCAAGGTGCTGACAGCGATGCCGCCGTCGATGCCGCACAGATCCGCGACATGCTGGGGCTGGCCGACCGGGCGCGCGTGCTCGACTTGCTCGAGCATGCGCTGCAGGTGCGCACCTCCGATGCCATCCACGAACTCGCTGCGCTCTATGATGCCGGTGGCGATCCGGTCGTGATCTCGCGCGATCTGCTGGAATACATCCACGCCCTGTCACGGGTAAAGGCGGTCGGCTCCGCTGCCGATCTGGGTGAAAGCGCGGAAACGCTTGACCGGCTTGTCGCCCTGGCCGGCCCCTTGAGCCTGGGTCAATTGACCCGGTTCTGGAAAATCATGCTCACCGGGCTCGATGATGTCCGCGCCGCGCCGGATGCCCTGGCCGCAGCGGAGATGACGCTGTTGCGCCTGATCGCCGCTGCCGGGCTGCCAGCGCCGGAAGATGCGGCACGCCTGCTGGCCTCAACCCCGCCGGCTCCTGCGGATGCACCCGCTCCGGCGGCCATGGAGGCGCCGGGAAAGCCTGAGCGACAGGTCGAGGCGGTGGTCGCACCGCCTGCCATTCCCGAAAGCGCTGCCGCAGAACCTGCCTTCCCGGGTCTGGACAGTTTTGAAGACCTGATCCGCATGCTGCAGCAAAAGCGCGATATCGCTCTGCAGTCCGATGTCGAGCGCTTCGTCCGCCCGGTCAGCTTCAAACCGCCGAGCATGACCTTCCAGCCCGCCGAGGAGGCACCCTCCGACCTGGCGCAGAAGTTGGCGCGGCGGCTGCTGGAATGGACCGGCGAACGCTGGGCCATTCTCGCTGACGTCGAGGCCGTGGGTGGAGAGACCTGGTTCGAGCGCCGCCAGCGCGAAAAGGAAGAACGGCGCCAGCAGGCGCTCAAGGACCCGGCACTTGTGCAAGCGATGGAACTCTTCCCCGACGCCACGCTGAAACGCATTATCGAGCCGCCCGCGGATGTCCCGCAGGACGCGGCGCCCGCATCGACGGAGAATAAGGCATGAAAGACCTGATGGGCCTGATGAAGCAGGCGCAGGAAATGCAGCAGAAAATGTCCGAGGCGCAGGCGCGCCTGGACGAGACCGAGGTGACCGGTGAAAGCGGTGCCGGCATGGTCCGCGTCACGCTCACGGCCAAGGGCGATATGCGCGGCGTGCAGATCGACAAGTCGATGATGGATCCGCAGGAGCCGGAGATCCTCGAAGACCTGATCATTGCGGCGCATAATGATGCCCGCCGCAAGGCCGAGGAGGCTCAGCGCGAGGTCATGAAAGAAGCTGCCGGCGGCCTGCAATTGCCCCCGGGCATGAACCTGCCCTTCTAGCCAGCGGACCAGAGTCATGCGCAGCGCTTCTGCCGGACCGGAAATTGAACGTCTGATCACGCTTCTGGCCAAATTGCCGGGGCTCGGCCCCCGTTCGGCGCGCCGAGCGGCGCTCTTCCTCCTGTCCAAGCGCGACCCGCTGATGCGCCCGTTGGCCGATGCGCTGGCCGATGCAGCGGACAAGATCACCGCCTGTTCCGTGTGCGGCAATCTGGATGTGTCCGATCCGTGTTCCGTCTGCAGCGCCGCCGGCCGCCAGGCGAATGCGATCTGTGTTGTGGAAACGGTCGGTGATTTGTGGGCCCTGGAACGGGCCGGGGCTTTCAAGGGCCGTTATCACGTCCTCGGCGGCGTATTGTCGGCGCTCGACGGTGTGCGCCCGGAAGATCTCAATATCGCCCGGCTGGTCGAGCGGGCTGCCGATCCCGAGGTGACCGAGATCGTGCTGGCGCTCAATGCCACGGTCGACGGACAGACCACCGCCCATTACCTCGCCGATCGCCTTGAGAGTGCCGGGGTCAGCGTGACCTCGCTGGCGCGCGGTGTCCCGGTCGGTGGCGAACTGGATTATCTTGACGACGGCACTCTGGCCGCGGCCTTCAAGAGCCGGTCCAGCGTCTGAATTTTTCTATGCTTTCTGCAAAATCGCCCTACTCTTTGTAGAGGACGCACTCTCGCGTCCGGGGCGGGGCTTTGCATGACGGATCAGACTAAGCCGAGATTTCTGGGCGCAGAGCGCATCAACCGGCGCGATTTCGTGCTGATCTTTTGTGTTGGCCTGTTCATGGTCTCGCTGGTCACTGCCGCGGTGACAGCGATCAAGATCAATACAGTTTCGATCCTCGGCTGGGAGCTTCTGGTTCCGGCCGGATCACTGGCTTTCGCCCTGACCTATCTGGCCACTGATGTGATTTCGGAGGTTTGGGGGCGGGCGACGGCGCTGATGGTCGTGTTTGCCGGCCTGGCCATGCGTTTCGTCATCCTGGTTTTGTTCTTGGTGGCGCTTTATGCCGAGAACGTCGTCGGTTTCCTCGGTGTCGCCGACAGTTGGACGCCGGAGCGCCAGCAGGCCTTTGAGGGCGTGCTCGGGAGCTCCTTGCGCATCAATATAGCCGGGGTAATCGCCTTTGGTATCAGTGCGCTGGTCGATGTCTTCCTGTTCCACTTCCTGCATGTACGTCAGGAAGGGAAGAACCTGTTATGGCTGCGCAATAATGTCTCGACCATGCTGTCTCAGGTGTTCAACAGCGTCTTCTTCATCGTCGCCGCTTTTGGCTGGACCATGCCGTGGACGGCGATCGGCAGTCTCATCATCGGCCAGATCGTGGTGAAACTGCTCGTCGCCGCCTTCGACACGCCGCTCGTCTACCTGTTGCGCAATCTGGCGACAGAAAGAAAGCTGTTCGACTTCAAGGGTTAGCGCGTCGCCGGCTCCAGGCGCAGGACCTGGCCATCGAGATCATCTGTCAGAATGTAGATGTAACCGTCCGGACCGGTCTGCACGTCGCGGATCCGGTGACCGGCTTCGGTCAGGAGCTGTTCTTCGCCGATAACGCGGTCGCCATCGACCTCGTAACGCACCAGCATCGAGCCCGCGAGGGCGCCGACAAAGACATCACCCTGCCAGCCCGGGAAGGCGTCGCCTTGGTAAAAGGCCATGCCGGACGGGGCGATGGACGGGTTCCAGTACCAGATCGGCTCCTCATAACCCTCGCCCTCAGTTGCGTCGGAGATCGGGGAGCCATTGTAATTGATGCCATAGGTCACGGCCGGCCAGCCATAATTGAGACCGGATTCAACGATGTTGATCTCGTCGCCGCCGCGCGCGCCGTGCTCATGTGTCCATACCGAACCGGTGTCCGGGTTGATGGCGATGCCCTGGATATTGCGGTGGCCGTAGGAAAAGATCTCCGGCTGGGCGCCACGGCTGGTGACGAAGGGATTGTCGAACGGTACCGACCCGTCATCATTGAGCCGCACCAGCGTGCCGAGATGATTGGCCAGGTTCTGGCTCTCATTCCGGTGGAGCCCGCCATCGCCCAGGGTCAGCATCAGCGTACCGTCTGTGAGGAACTGGATGCGGCCGCCAAAATGGAAGCCGCGCTCCTTGTCGAAATTGACCTGGAACAGCTCCTCGACATCGGTCAGCGCGGTCGCGTCTTCATTCAGGCGTCCACGGCCCAGTGCCGTGTGATTGGCAGCCGGTGTTCCGGCAGAATAAGCGAAATAGACCAGGCGATTATCTTCGAACTGCGGGTGCAGGGCGAGGCCGAGCAGTCCACCCTGGCGTTCGACCAGAAGATCGTCCGGCAGGCCGGAGACTTCCTGCTCGCGCAGGCCGTTCTCATCGACATAACGCAGCCGGCCTTCACGTTCGCTGACCAGCATCGCTCCTCCGGGCAGAAAGGCCATGCCCCAGGGAAATTCCAGGCCTTCAGCGACGCTCGCGACGCGGAAGTCCGCCTGGGTGGATTCGATGACCTCCTGAGCGTGGGCAGCAGAGCCCAGGACAAGAGCGGCGGCGGAAAGCGCAAGAACACGACGCATGAAGTCTCTCCCTATCATTGCGCTCTAGATAGGGCGAAGAATGGGGCAAGGCAAAGGCCGCACTGAAGTGGTCCTAATAGGCGGCTAAAGCGCGCCTAGAGCGAGAATGAGGCGGCGAAATTCGCCAGGCGCGGCCCCCAGGACGGTTCGAATGCGCTGACCTGGGCCCAGCGGCGGCGGGCACGCCCGGGCAGGTTGGCCAGTGGTGCCGGAAGCGCCTGTACGGCTTTCTCGCCGGTTTCCCAGCTGGCAATGCCGAGTGAGGCGAGGCCGGGCTTGAGGAAACGGCCCTGGTCGAGCGGCACTTCATAGCTGGCATAGTACTTCTTGTAGTGCTGTCCGCCACGACCCAGATCGATGCGCTTGAGCCCGCGGTCCGGCGCGCCCTCGAACAGGCCGTGCAGCAGCAGGAGGCCCGGCGAGAAGCGGCTCAGCTCCGGGTCGTAGGCCGGGAACCAGGAGTGATACATATCATCGGCGACAAGGCCGAACTCGACCGCGGCCAGACGGTCGCCGAACCAGAGCGAGGCGGTCAGGCCGGAAAATTCCTGGCCTTCGCGGCGGCGCAGATTGCGTAACACGTCCTGCACCCAGCTGATGCCGAAGACATTGAGCTTGCCGGTGTCGCGATACTGTTTCTGTTTCCAGGCTGCGAGCTGAGCGAAGGCCTCGCCTGATGCATCGCCGAGCTCCACCCGGACCGGGCCGAACTCGCGCTCGGCGGCCCGGGCGCGGCGGGCGGTCTTCTTGAAATGATCCTTGAACATCGCCTTCTGCGCCGCGAAATAGGCGTCCGGCCCATCCCGCAGGTCAGCGATGACCGATCCTTCGCGGCCGCGTCGGCTCGGCTTGTGGCCGCCCATCGGACAATACCAGTTGTCGAACACCAGAGCCGAGGCACCAGTCGCAGCAACGACCTTTTTCGGCGTTAACTGGGAATAATCCCCTGCAATCACGCCCTGATAGTCGCTCATCGGAGCCCCGACCGGACGCGCGACACCCTCGCGTGGCGCGTGATGGGGCAGGAAACCGATCGGGCCGTTCTCGTTCTCGAACACGGCGACCCGGACATCGCCGCGCGCCCAGTGCACGGTTTCGGCGAATTCATAGCGCATATACGGGCTGGTCAGCGTCCCGTTCGGGGCCGCCCAGGCATTCCACTGGACGATCTCGTCCGCGCTAATGTCTCCGATTGAAACGATCCGGCTGCGCATTTCAGGTCTCCGTTTCTCCTGAGGCGGGAAATGCAAGCTGCAGGCCGATTGGGTGAAGCGAGCAGGGTGACCGCTTTTGTCGCCTCACGCGTGCTAGCATCAGGGGCAATTGAACGATTCGGATATGTGTCATGGATGTACTCGCTGTTTCCGCCTTCGCCGGTCTGGCCGTCTTCGCCGCCATTTCTGCGGCCCTGCTGGTCTGGACACGCACGCTGACCGCTCGTGCGGGGCAGTTACAGACGGAGCTGACTGAGGCCCGCGAGCGGCTGAGTGAGAGCCAGACGGCGCGCTTGCAGGCCGAGGCGGAGGCGCGACGCATCGAGGGGCTGGAAAAAGAACTGTCCGAGGAGCGCGGCCATCGCGCCGAGGCGGATCGAGCCGTTGCGGCGATGAAAGCCTCAGCGGATGAGCGTGAACGCGCCTTTGCCCGTGAAAAGGAACAGCTGGCCGCCATGGGCAGCGATATCCAGGACAAGTTCAAGGCCCTGGCCGGCGAAGTCCTGGAAACGAGCCAGAAGAAACTGGCCGAAACCGCCAAGACCAATCTGGGCGCTCAGCAGGAAAAGGCCGTGCTCGAATTCAAGAGCCTGGTCAGCCCGGTTGGCGACAGTCTCAAGGCTTTGCGTGAGCAGGTCGAGGCGGTGGAGAAGCAGCGCCTGGCCGATAAATCGGGACTGGCCGAGCAGATCGGTCATCTCTCCACAGGGCTCAACCGCCAGCACCAGGAGACCGCGAAACTGGTCAACGCCCTGCAGCGTTCCTCCACCACGCGCGGTCAGTGGGGCGAGCGTACGGTCGAGAACATCCTCGAGCTCGCCGGATTGACGCGCGGTATCGACTATGAAAGCCAGCACCAGACCGCCAATACCGAGGGCGACAAACTGCGCCCCGACTTTGTTGTCCGTTTGCCGGGCGGCGGCCGTTTCGTGATCGATAGCAAGGTGGCCCTGACCGCCTATCTTGACGCGGTTGAAGCGCCGGACGAGGCGAGTGAGAAGGAGGCCCGCCGCCGTCACGCCGCGCAGGTGAAGACGCACGTCAAACAACTGGCTAAGAAGGACTATGCCCAGGCCGTTGATGGCGCGATTGATTTCGTGGCGCTGTTCATTCCCGGTGAGAGTTTCTATGCCGCCGCGATTGATGAGGACCCCAACCTCTTTGACGAGGCGATCAAGGCGGGCGTTATCATCACCACGCCCGCGACCCTGCTCGCCCTGGCCAAGGCGGTGGCCTATGGCTGGCGTCAGCAGGCGCTGGAGGATAATGCCCAGAAAATCTCCGATCTCGGGGCAGAGCTGTATGACCGTCTCAACACTTTTGCCGGTCATCTTGATCGCGTTGGCTCGGGGCTGCGGTCGGCGACATCGAACTACAACAAGGCGGTCTCTTCGCTCGAGAGCCGGGTGCTGGTCAGCGGTCGCAAGCTGGCCGAGCTCAATGCCGCGGCCACCTCGGCCATCGACACACCGAAACAGGTCGAGGAGAGCGCCCGGGCGCTGGCGGCACCCGAGGCAGTGGAGTGAGGGTGCAAAAAAGTCGCTATAGCAGGCGCAAGGCTCCGTCACATTCTTGATCGGTTAAGCCCCAGCCCTTATCTAGAGCTCATGGCTATTCGTGAAATTCTGACCGTACCGAATCCGATCTTGAAAGAGATCTCCAAGCCCGTCGACGGCGTCGACGACGAGCTTCGTGAACTCATGGATGACATGCTGGAGACGATGTACGAGGCTGATGGTATCGGTCTGGCAGCGATCCAGGTCGGTGTGCCCAAGCGCATCATCGTTATGGATCTGTCCGGTCCGGAAGAAAAAGCGGCGCCAAAATTCTTCGTCAATCCGGTGCTTTCCGACCCGTCCGACAGCCTGCGTCCTTATGAAGAGGGCTGCCTGTCCGTGCCGGGCTATTATGAAAGCGTCGACCGCCCCGACCGCATCAAGATCACCTATCTCGACTATGACGGGAACAAGGTGGAGGAGATCGCCGAGGGCATGTATGCCACCTGTATCCAGCACGAGATGGACCATCTCGAAGGCGTGCTCTTCATCGATTACCTCTCGCGCCTGAAGCGTCAGCGCGCGGTACAGAAGGTGAAAAAGCTGGAAAAGGACAAGGCCCGCGACGCGGCCTGATCCCGGCTCCTCGATTACCAAATGGATATTTGAGCGGTTCCTCCGGCCTGCCTAGAAGGGAAAGGCTGCGGGAGCGTCATAATGTTTACATTCTCAATTCCGGCTTTGGCTCTTGCGCTCACCGCAATGGCTCAAGAAATCCACCCAGCGCCCGGTGCCCAAGTTGAGCTGGGCGGGTACCGGCTGCATGTGATTGAACGCGGCCAGGGGCCGGCGACTGTCGTTTATTTTCACGGTGCGGGCAATGCGGCCGCAATCTGGCTGCCGGTAATGAATGCCTTGGCAGGGGAAGGGCGCCATCTCGCATTCGATGACCCGGGTGCAGGCTGGTCCGACCTTGCGCCCTTGAACGCGACGCTGCGGCAACAGGCGTTTGACGCTGAACGTGCGCTGGCTCAACTGGATGCCGAAGGGCCGCTTATTCTGGTCGGGCATTCGCGTGGCGGCTTGGTGGCTCTGGAGTTCGCCCGTCAATTCCGCGACCGCGTATCCGGTGTCGTGCTCGTCGACTCCTCGCATCCCAATATGATGCTGCGTTATCGCAATCCCGCGGATGGCAGTTTCGCCTGGCAAGCAGTGCGAACGCGCCAGAGCGGGCGTCGAGTGCCGGCTGTATCGCGCGAGCCGATACCAGCGGGTATTGAGACGCGATGCTTTACGCCGCAGCGCGATGTCAGTGAACTTACACGGGACTGGCCGGAAGCGGATGCCGAAATTCTCCGGCTCGCCTATAATCAACCGATATGCCAGCCGCAGGGGCTGCGAACATTCTTCTCTGACGAGCTGGAATATATTGGCCAACACTGGTCCGATTATCATCTCGGCGATATTCCGCTGACCATCATCTTCGCGAATGCGCGCAGCTATAATGGCGACGAGATATGGACCTCGGAACGGCTCGCGGAACGCTCGCGTCGCCTGTCGCGGGATTTGACCAGCCTGTCCACACATGCCCGGCTCGTCGCGCTGGATGGCGTATCGCATGCCATCCATGTGGATGCACCGGACGCGGTGGCAGGGCATATTCGTGCCCTAATCGGCGCCCCCTAGCCGCGACCGTGCGGCTCCATGAAATCGATGACCGGTCCTTTGGGTACGATCCCTGTCGGATTGATGGTGCCGTGGCTGGCATAATAGTGCTTTTGCGCGTGCTCCGGGTTGAAGGTCGTGGCGATGCCGGGCTGTTGGAACAGGTCGCGCGTATAGCCCCAAAGATTGGGGTAATCGGTGATGCGCCGCAGATTGCATTTGAAATGGCCGAAATAGACCAGATCAAAGCGCAACAGGGTCGGCAGGGCGCGCCAATCGGCCTCGGTCGGGCTTTCGCCCGTGAGAAAGCGCTGGCGTGACAGGATGTCCTCCATCCAGTCCAACGTCTCGAAAAGCGGCATCACGGCTTCTTCGTACGCGTCCTGGCTGGTTGCGAAGCCGGAGCGGTAAACGCCATTGTTCAGCGTGCCATAGATACGGGCATTGATGGCATCGATCTCGGCGCGCTTGTCCTCCGGATAGTAATCACCCGGCCTGGCGCCAACACCGTCGAAGGCGGCGTTGAACATGCGGATGATCTCCGAGCTTTCATTGGAAACGATACGATTGGTCTGCTTGTCCCACAGCACCGGCACGGTGACGCGTCCGGAATAGTCCGGTTCGGACTGCAGATAGACCTCATACATGAAGTCCTTGGCAAACAGGTCGTCGCCGACAATCCCGTCCTTGTCTTGGGCGAAGGTCCAGCCGTTCTCTGCCATATACCAGTGCACGACTGAGACCGTGATCATGCTCTCCAGACCCTTCAGGGCACGATAGATCATCGTCCGATGGGCCCAGGGACAGGCGTAGGAAATATAGAGGTGGTAGCGGCCCGGCTCGGCCTTGAAGCCGCCACGTCCGCTCGGTCCGGGTTCGCCATCCGGCGTAATCCAGTTCCGCAATTGCGCCTCGGAGCGGACAAAGCGGCCTTTCGAGGCCTTGGTATCATACCATTTGTCCTGCCACTTGCCGTCGACGAGAAGCCCCATGATAAACTCCTGAAACGCCTAGAATTTGCCGGTCTGGAAGTCGCGCACGGCCTGGTGCAGCTCGGCCTCGGTATTCATCACGAACGGCCCGTAGCGTGCCACTGGTTCATTGATGGGCCTGCCGGCTACCAGGAGGAAGCTGGCGCCGTCCTTGCCGGCCTCGAGATTGACGAGATCGCCCTTGCCCAGAACGCCCAGATTGGGGGCGTCGATGCCTTTCAGCCCGCCGCGATAGACCGCCACAAAGGCCGTATGGTCATCGCTGATGGCTTCCTCGAACCGAGCACCCGGCTCAAGGGTCACATCCAGCAAGGTCGGGTCGATCGCCGCGCTCCTGGCAGGGCCTTTCAGCCCGCCGGCAATCTTGCCGGCCAGGACGCGTACCCGGGCACCCTCACGCTGATCGACCGGGATCTGGGTCTTGTCAAACTCCTGATATCCCGGCTTGGTCATCTTCAGCTTGGCGGGCAGGTTGACCCAGAGCTGAAAACCCCACATCCGTCCATCAACCTGTTCCGGCGTTTCCGAGTGCACAATGCCGCGTCCCGCGGTCATCCACTGTATGCCACCATCTTCGATGACCCCGGAATGTCCCTTATTGTCGCCATGACGCATCTTGCCCTCGAGCATGATGGTCACGGTTTCAAAGCCGCGATGCGGGTGCTCCGGGAAGCCGGCGATGTAGTCGCCCGGATTGTCCGACGAGAAATAGTCCAGCATCAGGAAGGGGTCGAGCTGCATCAGCCCCTGATGGCCGAGCATGCGCGTCAGCTTCACTCCGGCCCCGTCCGAGGTCGGGATGCCGCGTGAGACCTTGATGATCGGGCGGTGGGTCAGATCAAGTTGGGTATCAGGCATGACGCGCTCCTTTGTCGCTCAGACAGATAGGCCAATCCGGCGCGTTCGCCATCGCCGGCACGGGAAAGGCTCTGTTTCCGCACCGGAAGAGGTTGACCCGCACGCTGGGGCATCTCAGGTTTGCGTGGGGACGTTGTTAGCGATCACACAGGTCGCCTGGCGGGAGACAAAGCATGCGGATCATCATTCTGGCGGCCGGCCTGGCCCTGGCGGGCTGTGGCCAAGGCGCGCAGGACGCGCCTGAAACGGCTGCTCCGGTGACCACACCGGCTGCTACGCAGTCGGCTCAGACCAGCTCGGAGTTGGCGGTTGGTCCGGAAGTGGACGATGCCAATATCATCAACGGAATGTGGATGCCGCGGGTCGTTCGCCTCGGACCGCCAGCGGTGTTCAACCAGCTGCGCCCGTATTGCGGGCAGGCCTTTGAGGGGCGGGTGATCTCGGACGACCCGCGTGATGCGGACTGGGCCGCCGAGGTGCTGACCATTCATTTCCGCGAGTGCAGCGATGACGAGATCCGCGTGCCGCTGCATGTCGGCGAAAACCGTTCGCGCACCTGGATCCTGACCTATGAGGGTTGGCCGGGCATTTGTCCGCATTTCGCCCCCGGTCCGACCCAGCTCAACGGCCAGGAAGTCATCATGATGGATGCCCAGTGCTGGAACCGGTCGGTGACGCTGAAGCATGATCACCGGCATGAGGATGGCAGTGCGGACGTGCTGACCATGTATGGCGGCACGGGCACGGATTTCTCCACGCCGGGCCGTATGGAATTTCCGGCCGATCCTTATTCGCGCGAGCTGTTCGAACGGGAAAACATCCCGGCCTCGATGGAAAACACCTGGTCCATCACCGTCACCGAGACGAGCTTCACCTATGAGCTAAGCCGTCCGGAGCGCTATTTCGCGGCCGAGTTTGACCTGACCCGCCCGGTCGAGGCGCCGCCGGCGCCCGGGGGACATGAATAGGGCTAGCTTTCGCAGGCCCCTTCGCTGGCGACGCTGATGCCGTTGGATGCGGCGACGCAGGCATTGGAATAGGTCTGGCCATCGCAGCCGCAGACCGGGCGGTATTCGCGGGTGCACATCGGATGCATTTCGCGGCAGGTGCCCATCTGGTCCGCCGCGCCGCACATGGCATCGGGGGAATAGTCACAGAAGGTATTCTCCCCGGCGCAGGCCAGCCCCATCATACCGCCGCACTGGCCACCGACTTCAACCGGCTCGCGCACGGGCAATTCCCCGGCCGGCGGTTCCGGTGAGGTGGCCTGGCAGGCGGCCAGGAATATAAAGGCGATCAGGGCTGCAATCCGGGTCATCATGTCCTCCCCCCTTGGCGCGGGTCTTCAAGCTGACGTATCACAACGCCAGCCATCTGAATGTGACATGACGCACGGGGTTTTGCATGACACTTCGTATCGCCTTTATGGGCACGCCGGACTTTGCCGCTCGCTCGCTCGCCGAGATCGCCGCGGCAGGCCATGAGGTTGTGCGCGTCTATACCCAGCCGCCGCGCCGCCGGGGCCGGGGGCAATCCGAGCAGAAAACCGAGGTGCACCAGCTGGCCGAAATCCTCGGTATCCCGGTGCATACGCCGAAAAGCTTCAAGGACCCCGAAGTCATCGCCGATTTCGAGGCGCTCGATTGCGATGTGGCGGCCGTTGTCGCCTATGGCCAGATCCTGCCACAGGCGGCGCTCGATGCACCGCGCCATGGCTGTCTCAACCTGCATGCCTCCTTGCTGCCGCGCTGGCGCGGGGCCGCGCCGATCCAGCGCGCCATCATGGCCGGTGATGACGTGACAGGTGTGCAGATACAGCAGATGGAGGCGGGGCTCGACACCGGCCCGATCCTGCTGTCGGAAAGCGTGAAGATCGCGCCGGAAGATACCTCCGGAACGCTGCACAACAAGCTGCGCGATGCCGGTGCCCTGATGTGGTCGCGGGCCCTGTCGGCCCTGGAACGTGGCTCTCTGGAAGCCGTGGCTCAGGATGAAGCGGGGGCCACCTATGCCAAGAAGATTTCCCCGGCCGAGGCCCGTATCGACTGGAACCGTCCGGCCGAAGAGCTGGTCAATCACATTCGCGGGCTGTCGCCTTTCCCCGGTGCCTGGTTCGAGCTGGGCGGGGAGAAGGGGCCCGTGCGCGTCAAGGTTTTGATGGCAGAAAAAGCCGGTGAGTCCGGAAATGCGGGTGAAGCTCTGGACGACCAATTGACCATTGCCTGCGGAACGGATTCGCTGCGTCTCACCCGGCTTCAGCGCGAGGGCAAGGGCGTCATGGCGGCTGAGGACTTCCTGCGTGGCACGCCGGTTCCGGCCGGGACCAAGCTCGCCTGATGCCGCGCTACAAGCTGACAATCGAATATGATGGCGGCCCCTTCCAGGGCTGGCAGCGCCAGGAGAATGGACCCTCGGTCCAGGGCGCGCTTGAACAGGCCGCCACCAAGCTCGATGGTGCCCCCGTTATCGTTCAGGGCGCCGGCCGTACCGATAGTGGCGTTCACGCACTGGGGCAGGTGGCGCATCTCGACCTGGTCAAGGATCTGGCCGAGGACAAGGTCCGCGACGCGCTGAATTTTCATCTTAAGCCCAATCCGGTGGCCGTGGTCGAGGCCGAGCGTGTGGATGAGGATTTCCACGCCCGCTTCTCTGCCGTCAACCGGGCCTATCTTTATCGCATCATTGACCGCCGCGTGCCGCTGACCCTGGATCGTGGCCAGGCCTGGCGGGTACCGAAGCGGCTCGACGCCGAGGCGATGCACGCCGCCGCGCAATACCTCATCGGCACGCATGACTTCACCACGTTCCGTGATGCCCAGTGCCAGGCGGAAAGTCCGGTCAAATCCATCGACAAGGCCTCGGTTGCGCGCCTGGGCGAGGAAGTCCAGATCACGGTGGAGGCACGCTCATTCCTGCATCGCCAGGTGCGCTCGATCACCGGTTCGCTGGTCGAGGTCGGGGTGGGCAAATGGACGCCGAAGGATTTCAAGTCGGCTCTCGATGCCGCCGACCGCAAGCGCTGCGGGCCCGTTGCCCCGCCGGACGGGCTTTACCTGACGGCGGTCGATTACCCGCCGGCGCCGTAAATCCGGATCAGTCCGACTCCGAGAATCTCGCTGACGAGGATGGGCACGGCGGCAATCAGGGCCGAGGTGATCGTCGGTGTGCCCAGCGCCAGATAGGCAATACGCCAGTGAACCAGCAGGCGGACATAGTCATAGACAAAGACCAGCAGCACGCCGAGCGTGGTCACATCGATCAGGCCGGATATCTGCAGGGACCACATGACGGCGAGGATGCCGTAGAGCCAGACAACGCCCCAATTGTGCATCACGACCCAGGGCGTGAAGCGTTCAGTGGCGCCCAGCAGGCGGGTGATCACCCCGGCAACCAGCATGAAAAGCGGCCAGGACAGAAGGAAGTGCCACCAGAAGGGGGCGACCTGTTCAGTCAAGCCAATCCGGCTGCCACCAGCGAGGATGAGCAGGAAAAAGGGCAGGCAGATCAAAGCCGCGGCGAAGGAATGCCAAAGCCCCCGCGATGAGACATCGAGCCCGGTTTGCCAGTCCTTTTTGAAGGTCAGGGCCTTGTAGAGGCTGTTCAAGGATAGGAAGGCCTCGGCGGCGAGCCTTATCATGCCGGCGTGTCCTCGAAATAACGCTCCAGGATCCGCGTATAGATCGCGGTCAGGCACTCTATATCGGCGATATCGACGCGTTCGTCGACCTGGTGCATGGTCGCGCCGACAAGGCCGAACTCAGCTACCGGGCCATAGGCCTGGATAAAGCGCGCGTCCGAGGTGCCACCGCCGGTCGACAGCGCCGGTCGACGTCTGGTTTCTGCTTCTGCAGCGTCCTGGATCAGGGTGGTGAATTCACCCGCCGGGGTCAGGAAAGCCTCACCGGAAATGCGCAGGTCGAGATCGATCGTGCCGTCGAAATAGAGGTCGATCTTGGCCGCCTCATTCTCGATCCATTGTGCCAGCTCGGCGCCCTTATGCTTGATATTGAAACGGATATTGAAGCGCGCCTCGGCCGAGGCCGGAATCACATTGGTCGCCTCATTGCCGACATCGACGGAAATGATTTCCAAATTGGATGGCTGGAAAGGCGGATGGCCCTGGTCCAGTTCGCGTGCCTGCAGGCGGTTCAGCAGGTCGAGCAGCGGAGGGATCGGATTTTCTGCCCGCTCCGGATAGGCGACATGGCCCTGACGGCCATTGACCGTGATGCGGCCATTGAGCGAACCACGACGGCCGGACTTGATAACCTCGCCCATCTCATGCGGATTGGTCGGTTCGCCGACCAGGCAATGGTCGAAAGTGATACCCTCCGCATCGAGGGCTTCAAGCACCTTGCGGGTGCCGTTGATGGCCCAGCCTTCCTCATCGCCGGTTATGAGAAAGGCGATCGACCCCTGAGGCTGACCCTTGGCATCGAGAAAGCGCTGCACAGCGGCAACCATGGCCGCCAGCGCGCCTTTCATGTCCGCCGCGCCTCGGCCCCAGAGCACGCCATCCTCTTCTTCCGCGGCGAAAGGCGGCCGGGTCCAGCCGGCTTCATCGCCGGCGGGCACAACATCGGTATGGCCAGCAAACATGAAGCAGGGACTGGCTGTTCCCAGCCGCGCATAGAGATTGTCGACGTCATCAAAAGGCATGCGCCGGCAGTCAAAACCCAGCGCTTCGAGCCCTTCCTGCATGACATCCAGTGCACCGGCGTCGGTCGGCGTGATCGAGGGGCGTTGGATCAGGCGGCGGGCCAGCGGCAGCGGGTCGGCCCAGACGCGCCCCGGCGCCGCCGCGACGTCAGAAATCGATTTCGACATGTTGTCCATAGTGCAGGCCCGCCAGATGGCAGGCGATTTTGATCCGGGTCAGCTTTTGCTGTTTGGATAAATTAATGTCGACAAACCAGCCGTCCACCAGGCTTTCAGCGGTTTTTGCAAGATGCGGTGAGCGGGGGTAGAGCCGGGCCGGTGCAGCAGCAACAATACGGCGTCCGCGCACTTCTTCACGCGACAGTCTTTCCAGCAGTCCGGGGTTCCTGTCTCCAAGCCAGCGGAGCACGCCTTTGTAAGCCGACTTCTGGCTGCCCGCATAGATGTATTTCCCTTCTAAGGAAACAAGCCGGGGTCCAGTCGAGCGGGTGCACTCATAGTCGGGGAAGAAAACGCGCAGGGAATCGGAAGTCGCGATCGCACTTTGCGGTTGGCCGGAGGGCTGTGAAACGAGCTGGCCGGCCTGGCCGATTCCGGTTTGATGATCGTGGGCAATCATCAGAGCTCGCTTGATAATATCAAGGTGGGTTTCATCCACTGATTGGCGCAATTGCTCCACGGACTTGAAGCTCTCGAGGTCCAGTTCGACCCTTGCTGTCATGAAACCTGCCCCCCGCCTACCCGATGCCCGGTCAACAGCCAGAAAACCCTCATCCATCCTAACTGTTGCGCGTCAAAACTCAATAATATCCCTTATAAGGATTGTAAAACCCGCGTGCGAGGCCGCTATTGCGGCTCGATTTGCCGTCCAATCTGCGGTCGAGATACGGTTCGACCCCCCTCCCGCCTGCGGTCTGGAGGAGCGGATTGAACGGGGTATTGGTGCGGTTGCGAGCGGGCGAGCGCAGATGCTCGCGGGCCTCTTGCGGGCTCCGCTCAGCAAGAACCTCAAGCGCGACTCCATAGGGCCGCGGGCTGGCGCCGACCGGTTGGGTCAAAACAAAACCCGGCAGGTGGGATACCCGCCGGGTTCTGGTGTCAGGAAGCGAGCAGCTTGCCCGCTGCAGGCGCTGCCTCAGTGCGAGCGGCCGTGGGTCTCGCGATAGCGCTCCATGGAGACCGAGATCTTGAACGTCTCGCGATATTTCGGCGAACCGACCGGGCGCGGCGGGTTCTGTGCCGTCAGGGCGAGGATACGCTCAAGCGTGTCATGCGCGGCACCGGTCTGGCCCGCACCGATATAGGCATGCAGTTCGACCAGTGCGTCCGACAGCGGATCACCGCCGCGGATGATGAAATACGGCTCGTCCTTGCCCATGCGGCCAAGCACGTCGAATTCCGAGGGATTGTCGGCGGAACCATAGGGCGCTGCCGGATCTGCTGCCGCCGGTTTGTCTTTGATCATTTCATCGCTCATGGCGCGGCCCTTCTTTACTGATCTGGATTAATCTCCATTTCACCAGATTCGACGGCCCTCCGATAGCGGCGGGGTGGCGCAGGTCAGGCGTCCCACAGACTTTGATTAATCATCTGAAATAATGTGTAAAATGTAACCGCGGGGCAAGCCGGCTGCGAGCACCGCCCTGCGATTGAATGTCCCGTAGACTAAATGGGGACATTATTTTGACTTTCACCTTGCTCAGCGCGGCCATGATCAGTGCCGCACTAAACCAGCCTGCCGAACGGCCAGTGCTGGAGTCTGGCGTCGGCACCATTGCCGTGTATCAGAACGGCGATCTGTTGACCGATGGCTGGCGCCTCGTGGCCGAACTCGACCCGGATATTCTCGACGCCAGTATTGAAGACGGCGATGGCGATGAAGTCTGCTTTGTTTCCGATATCGACCGTTTCTGTGCTGCGATCGATGCTGGCGATACGGTCGACTTCACCGTGCGTTATAATGGCCAAGACCATAATCAGCGAATTACGGCGCATTACTTCGTGCCCGCGGCGCGCTTCGATGCTGCTTATCAGGCCGAGCATGGTGGCGAGATCGACATCACTATTCCGGCGGCCTACGAACTGGTCAATATCGCCCTGGCTCTGACGGAAAGCCTGCACGACCGGCCCGGTATCGTGGTGCGCGATACGCCGTACTACGAGCGGGTGCAGGCGCATTTTGCTGACGTCCGCGATCATGAATTCGTCCAGGCGCTCGACCAGCTGCTCTCTGCCGGCTGGAGCCAATATCACAATCTCAAAATGAACGGCTTCGCTTTCGAGATCGGCGATGATGGCGAGCTTCGCCGCAGCGCGGTCTATGACCGTACGGGTTTCGCCGGTAGCCGGAATAATGCGTTGATGCCGTATTTTGAGGAGATGCGCGCCTTCGCCCGCGACAGCCGTTTTCTCGACTTCTACCGGTCGGAACGCGATTTCTACGCCAGCCAGGTCGACTTCCTGACCCGCCAGGCCGATGCCCCGGCCATGTGGCAATGGCTCTCCGACCAGTTTCCCGATGTCGCCGCCTATGACGGGGTGCGGGTCGTGTTTTCACCTCTGGTTGGCAACAACCAATCGGTGACGTGGCTGCAAAGCAACGGGTATCGAGAGCTGCAGCCGCACGTGAACTTTCCCTATCGTTCCATCGCCGGGCTGGACAGTGAGGCCGATGCGCTCTGGCGCGGCCTGATCCTCTTCACTGAGTTCAATCACGGTTTTATCAACCCGGAAGGCGAGCGTTATGCCGCGCGGATCAACACAATCCTGCATGATCGCGCGTTCTGGGCCGATGACAGCCGCTCAGCGACCTCCTATGGCAGCCCGCTTGCGGTCTTCCTCGAATATTTGAACTGGGCCCTGCCGGCGCTGTACTATCTCGACCATGTTGAGAGCGAAGCGGAACGCCAGCTGATGTTCGATACACTGGATGCAATCATGGAGCGCCGCGGCTTTCCGCAATATGGCGCTCTGCGGCCGGTTCTGATCGAGCTCTATGAAGCCCGCGCTGACCGCGAGACTGTGGCTGATCTCTATCCTGCGATTATCGACTGGTTTGAAACCCATTACGCCGAGGCGCAGCGCTAGGCTTGGTGTTTGCCGCGAGCCCGCCTAGACATGCGCCATGTCTGCGGGCTCGTACATCGCCATAATCGGGGCCGGACCGGCCGGTCTGATCGCTGCTGAATACCTTGCCAGTCAGGGCTATGCCGTTCACGTGTTCGAGCGCATGCCGACGCCGGGGCGCAAATTCCTCATGGCCGGGCGCGGCGGCCTCAATCTGACCCATTCCGAAGCGCGAGCGCGCTTTGACGGGCGATATCGCGAGGCTGCGGGGTGGTTGCAGCCCTATCTCGATGCCTTTACGCCGGCTGACCTGCGGGCCTGGGCGGACGGGCTGGAGGCGGAAACTTTCATCGGGTCCAGCGGCCGGGTCTTTCCCAAGGCGATGAAGGCATCACCGCTCCTGCGCGCCTGGCGAGCCCGCCTTGAGGGGCTGGGCGTGGCGTTTCACCTGCGTCATCGCTGGATGGGCTGGGACGGTGGTGCGCTGATATTCGAGTCCGGGGCGGGCGCGGTCCTTCGTGTTGAGCCCAGCGCGACCCTGCTGGCACTTGGCGGGGCCAGCTGGCCCCGGCTCGGCTCCGATGCGGCCTGGGTCCCCTGGTTGCAGGATGCGGGCGTGGATATCGCCACCTTCCAGGCCTCCAATTGCGGCGTTGAGATCGCCTGGAGCGAGCATCTCCGGACCCGGTTTGCCGGTATTCCGCTGAAAACGATCGGGCTTCGTCTGGGCGATGAGACGGTAAAGGGCGAGGCCATGATTGCCGACTATGGCCTGGAGGGCGGGGCGGTCTATGCCCTGTCTGCGCCCACGCGCGCGGCGCTGGAAGACGGCGAGGCAGAATTGCAGCTCGACCTGCGGCCCAACCAGAGTGTCGAGCAATTGGCGGCCAGGCTGAGCCGGGCCCGCGCCGGTCAGTCGCTGCCCAATCTGTTGAAGAAAACCCTCAAACTGTCCCCGCAGGCCGCCGCCCTGGTGTTTGAAAGCGGCGATGTCCCCCGTGAGCCGGAGGCATTGGCGCGCCGCATCAAGGCCATCGCGCTGAATGTGAGGGCCCAGCGTGGTCTCGACCGGGCGATTTCCTCATCCGGCGGTATTCGACGCGACGCGCTCAGCGATGCACTGATGCTCAAGGCCCGGCCCGGCGTGTTCGCCGCCGGTGAAATGCTCGACTGGGATGCCCCGACCGGCGGCTATCTCCTGCAGGCGACCTTTGCCACCGGCATGGCCGCCGCGCGCGGGATCGAGACCTGGCTTAGCGCAGCAGCTCGTTGATCGCGGTTTTCGAGCGGGTCTGGGCATCGACGCGCTTGACGATGACCGCGCAGGCCAGCGACGGACCGCCTTTGGGGTCGGGCAGCGTGCCCGGGACGACGACCGCATAGGCCGGCACCTCGCCGCGGGTGATTTCGCCGGTCTCGCGATCGACGATCTTGGTCGACTGGCCGAGGAAAACCCCCATGGAAATCACCGCGCCCTCGCGCACGATGACGCCTTCAGCCACTTCCGAACGGGCCCCGATGAAGACATCGTCCTCGATGATCACCGGACCGGCCTGCAGCGGTTCCAGCACGCCACAAATGCCGAAACCGCAGGAGATGTGCACGCGCTTGCCGATCTGGGCACAGGACCCGACCGTGGCCCAGGTGTCGACCATGGTGCCTTCATCAACATAGGCGCCCAGATTGACGTAGGACGGCATCAGGACAGCGCCTGGCGCGATGTAGGAGCCGCGGCGCACGGCGCAGGGCGGGACGGCCCGGAAACCGGCCTTGGTGAAGTCCTCGGCGCTCCAGCCTTCAAACTTGGAGGGCACCTTGTCCCACCACTTCGAGCCGGCGACGCCGCCCTCGATCATGTCCATGGAGTTGAGCCGGAAGCCGAGCAGCACGGCTTTTTTCAGCCATTGATGCACGACCCAGTCGCCATTGCCTTCCCGGGACGCGACCCGCGCTTCACCGCTGTCGAGCAGGCCGATCGCCGCTTCGACGGCCTCGCGGACTTCACCGGTCGTGTCGGCGGTGACGCCGTCGCGATTATCCCAGGCGGTTTCGATGACGGATTGCAGGTCGGTGGTCATGCTTTTGGCTCTTTGGTCTCAGCCGTTTCGATATCGCCCAGGAAAGTTCTCAGGCATTCCACGGCATAGTGGACATGGTCGGGATGAACGCCCGGCGGGACGCTGTCGTGATTGTGTTCGCCGTCTTTGGCCTGAATGAGCACGGTGGTAAAGCCCATCTCGTGTGCCGTTTTCAGATTGCGCACACTGTCCTCGAACATCACGCTCTGTTTGACCGGCAGGTTGAAGCGTTCGGCGAAGCGGTCAAAGCCGGCCCGCTGCGGCTTGGGCGTGAAGCCCGAAGCGGCGACGTCGAAAATGTCTTCGAACAGGTGAGCCAGCCCCAGGCGGCCGAGAATGTTCTCGGCATGGCCGACCGAGCCATTGGTGTAGACGAGGCGGCGGCCGGGCAGGGCGGCAATGCGTTCGGCGAGCAGCGGATCGGGATCGATGACGCTGGCGTCGACATCGTGCACGAAGTCGAGGAAGTCGTGCATGTCGACGCTATGGTTTTCCATCAGCCCGTTCAGCGTCGTGCCGTAATCATGCCAGTAGGTTTTCTGGACCTCGCGCGCCTTGTCGTGCGGCAGGTCGAGCAATTTCATGACGTATTGCGTCATGCGCTTGTCGATCTGGACCATGATGGCCGCGTCGGAGGGGTAGAGCGTGTGATCGAGATCGAAGACCCAATGATCGATATGGGTCAGGTCGGGGCGTTGAGAGCTCAAGGCGGAGTATCCTGGAAATCGCTGTCCTGGATATCAATACGCACGCCGCCATCAACCGGATCGGGGACCGGGCGGAAAAGCGCTTCGCCATAGCCGCGCTCGGCACAGGCCTCCTGGCCCTCGGCGACGAAACGCGCCGGCGCAATGCAGAACGCCTCCTCGCCATCGCGCATATAGCGCCGGCCGGCGGTGGAGATCTGTTCGGCATAGATATAGGCGTTGGCGGTCTCCAGATTGGCCGCCAGCGTGCGGGCGCATTCGCTGGAGAAGAGCCGCCACCAACCGCGTGACTCCCAGTCACCATTGGTGCGGTGAGCGATGGCGATGGTGACGTCACGCAAAGAGCGATTGCACACGGTGATGCCGCTGGTCGCATTGCGGGCCAGGGCCGCCGATTCCAATGCATCAATCAGTTCGGCCTGGGAAGGGCGGGCGCTGAGCCCGGCATCCTCGAGGAAATCGGAAATGGCGCGTCGTGTGCCACGCCCTTCAAACCCGTCCACGGAGGAAATCGAATAGCCCGAGCTTTCCAGTAAGCGCTGAATACCCGCCGTGTCGGCAAAGGGCGCGCTCTGGCGGCGGCGGCCGGTTTCCGGCGGCAACTCATACCGGTCCGGTTCGACCAGCACCGTGCGTTCGCGGTCTGCGCCCTCGCGCATGATGAACTCCCGCGTCGCCAAGCCGAAGGCCGAGCACACCGTGTTGGCGACGACATCGAAATCCGCATCATCGGCGCAGAGCGGCACCGATCCGCGCCATTCGCGTACTCCGCCGAGATAGGCTTCGGACGTCTTGGCGTAGTAGAAAACAGGCAGCTCGCTGTCGAAATCGATCTGCGCCGGGGTTTCGGTGCACTCGCCGGGGCGGATACGCTGCCAGCCCTGGATGGCGACTCCCTCATCCGTAGTCCAGCCAGTCGCCAGGCGGATGACATAGCTGGTGGAGTTGCACAGCTCCGCCGCCTGGGACGGGGCGGAGAGCGGGGTCATCAGGGCAAGCAATAGAACAAGACGGATCCACATGGGATTTGTCTTGGCGCCATCAGCCCAGTTTGGCAAGGGCGGCGATCTCTGCGCGCAGCTCATCGACGCCGTCACGCTTGGCCGAGGAGGTACTCAGCACGCGCGGAAACGCAGCGGGACGCTTGATGACGGCAGCAGCGGTTTCCTCGGTGATACGCTTGACCGCTGGCGGTTTGATCTTGTCGGTCTTGGTCAGAACGATCTGGTAGCTGACCGCGCTCTCATCAAAGACATCCATAATGCTTTCATCGACTTTCTTCAGGCCATGACGGCTGTCGATGAGCAGGTAGACGCGCTTCAGATTGACCCGGCCGCGCAGGAAGGCCCGGGTCAGGCGGGTCCATTTCTCGACCACATCCTTGGGCGCCTTGGCATAGCCATAGCCCGGCAGGTCGACAATTCGGAGCTCGCTGTCTTCGATGTCGAAGAAATTCAGCTCACGGGTCCGGCCCGGCTCGCCGGAGGCCCGGGCGAGCCCCTTCTGGTTGGTCAGGGCATTGATCAGCGAGGACTTGCCGACATTGGAACGGCCGGCAAAGGCGATCTCGATCCGGTCCGGCGGCGGCAGTCGTTCAAGATCCACCGCACCCATAAGGAAATTGACCGGGCGCCCAAAGAGTTTGCGCCCGGCCGTGAGATCCAGATCGTCGTTCGAGCTCAGCTTTCGCTCCCGGACGCCTTGTTGCGCAGGCGCGCGATCAGCTTGTCGAGCTGGGTCTCGTTACCGTGGCGGCGCATGATCACATACTGCTGGATCACCGTAAGGAAGTTGTTCCACGCCCAGTAGATCACCAGACCGGCGGCGAAGCCGGCGAGGACGAAGGTGAAAACGATCGGCAGGAAAGCGAAGATACGGGCCTGCACCGGGTCCGGCGGCGGCGGGTTGAGCGCCTGCTGCGCGGCCATGGTGATGCCCATGATGATCGGCCAGGCGCCAAGGCCCAGAATGCCGCCGATCAGGAACATGCCCGACGGGTCAAACGGCAACAGGCCGAACAAGTTCCACATATTGGTCGGGTCTGGTGCCGACATGTCGGAAATCCAGCCAAAGAAGGGCGCGTGCGCAGCTCCAGCGCATTTACCAGGGTCTGGAACAGGGCGAAGAAGATCGGGATCTGTGGCAGGATAGGCAGACAGCCGGCCAGCGGATTGATCTTCTCGCGACGATACAATTCCATCATCGCCTGCTGTTGCTTCTGGGTATCCGAGGCATAGCGCTCACGGATCTCCTGCATTTTCGGCTGCACGATTTTCATCCGCGCCAGCGAGGCATAGGAGCGGTTGGCCAGCGGGAACATCAAAACCTTGATGAGCAGCGTCAGGGCGAGAATGGCCAGGCCGACATCGCCGAGAACGTTTTCCAGAAGGGTGAGCAGCCACACGAACGGGCGCACCAGGAACCAGAGCCAGCCCCAGTTATAGGCCATGTCGAATTTCTCGACGCCGATCTCGTTCTGCACATAGGCGAGGACATCGAGTTCCTTGGCGCCGGCAAAGATATAGGTCGTCGAGGTCAGGCTGGCGCCCGGGGCCAGCACTTCTGCGCGTTCCACATAGGAGCTTTCGAAGGCATCGATATCGCCGCGCTCGATGGTGCGGAAACGGGCCGTGAAAGCGGTGTCCAGCTCAGGAATGGCAGCCGCCATCCAGTAACGGGTCGTGATGCCGACCCAGCCGCCGGTGCCGTTCTCTTCCGCGCTGGCACCGTCTTCCAGGGCGCCGAATTTCTCGCGCGTCATGACGCCGTCGACGACGGCGATCGCACCTTCAAATGCGGCCATATTGTTCGCCAGGTCGTCCGGCAGGCCCTCATGGCGCACCAGGCCATAGCGCTGCAATTCGGCTTCGCTGGACGTGGTGTTGGTGACGCGGTCGGTCAGGGTGAAGAGATAATTGTCATTGATCTCGATGGTGCGCTCGAAGCTGAGACCGCTCTCGCTCTCATAGCCGAGCACGACCGGCGTTTCCGGCGTCAGACGGTCACCGGACAACAGGGTCCATCGCGTCGAACCGCCCGGCAGGTCATTCATGCCCGGCGTTGCCGATTGCCATCCGTCGCGGGCGTAGAAAACATGGTCTGTCCCGATCGGGTTGAGCAGGGCGATCATCTCGTCCGAGCCGACCTCGGTGAAGTGACGGCGCAGGCGTAGATCATCCAGGCGCGCGCCATCCAGCGACAGCGTGCCCTCAACGCTCGGCGCGTCGATTTCGATGCGCGGGGCGGTGGCAAGCGCGTCCGGGCGATCCAGCGTCGTGCCAACGCCGGAGCTGGTTGCCGTCTCCGCCGGCAGATCCGGGTCCATGGCCTGCTGGGCCAGCTCGGCAGCCTCAATCGCTGCCTGTTCTTCCCGGCGTTCCTGTGCGGCCGGCTCGAACACGAAAATCGTGAAGCCGAGCCAGATCACCAGCATCAGGCCCATGGCCAGGAATAAATTACGGTTTTCTTCGCCCATAACGGCAGGCCCCTCAGGCTTTCTTCTCAGCGCGGTCCCCCGGCTCGCCAGGCTTCAAACTGACGAGAGCGGACTCAACATCCTTCATAAGCTTCGGCCACTCCCGGTCGGGCGTGGCCGCGCGTGCGATGAATACATAGTCAAAGCCCGGCTCTCCGTGGAGGGGGAGTAGCAGCCGCGCTGTCTCCCTCAGCCGGCGCTTGGCGCGATTGCGCAGCACCGCATTGCCGACCTTCTTACTGGCAGTGAAGCCGATAGAGCAATGGGGATTGCCGTCGCGGCGGCGGGCCTGGATGACCACACCACGTTGAACCGCTTTGCGGCCCTTGGCGACGTAAAGGAATTCGCGCCGCTTTTTCAGTCGCCTGACGGCGATCGGCGGCGCGATCATAGTCCTTAGGCGGACAGGCGCTTGCGACCTTTAGCCCGGCGGCGAGCCAGAATCTGGCGGCCGGACTTGGTGGCCATGCGCGCGCGGAAACCGTGCCGACGCTTGCGGACGAGCTTGGACGGTTGGAATGTGCGTTTCACGGTGGCGCTCCATCGCGTAGAAATAAAGAGCGGCGGTCATTACGCGGCAGCCGGGCTCACGTCAAGTCTGGACGCGGCAATTATCACATGCGATGCCGGGTTTCGTCGCAGTTGGGCGATGGGCCGCCGGACAAAGCGCATGGTGTGGGCAAGATTTCAAGCATTTCTGGCGCAGCATTGGCGCCAGGTTTTCATGCTCGTCCTGATCGTCGCCGTGCTGTCGGCGGCGTTGATGGCGGGGCTGACGCCGCAAGGTCTGGCTGAGCTGCTGCGCGAGAATCGACAGAGCTGGGCCGGCTGGATTGCCGAACATCCTTTACAGGCGGCTCTGGCCTATACGCTGTTCTATGTCCTCGCCGTCACCATCTCGCTGCCCGGTGCGCTCTGGTTCACCATTGGTGCGGGGTATTTGCTCGGCGCGGTCTGGGCCATACCCGTGTCATTGATCGGGGTGACGGTGGGGGCGACCAATATCTTCCTCATTGCCCGCTATGTCGCGGGTGAGCGCTTTCATCATCGGTTTGACGGGCGGGTCGCGAAGTTTGCGGCCGGATTCCGGCGCAATGATTTCACCTATTTGATCTTCCTGCGCATGATCCCGGTGCCGTTCTTTCTGGTCAATGTCGCCGCCGCCCTGCTTGGGGCCCGTTTGCGGCAATATGCGCTGGGTACGTTAATCGGAACGGTGCCGGCGACCTTGCTCTACATCAATCTCGGCGCCGGCCTTGGCGAATTGCTCGATGCGGGCGCGATGCCGGGCTGGTCGGACCTGCAGCGCCCCTCCTTCCTCATCGTGCTGGCAATGTCGGTCCTGCTGGCATTCGTGCCGCTTTTGCACCGGCATTGGCGCGAGAAGAGCTAAGACGCCGCCTTGCGGCGGTGTGAGCGCTGGGTTAAGCGCCAAAGGGTATGAACGCGAACCCGTCTTCCGACCCTGGCGCTGCTCCCGGCGTCCTGCGCCGCACCGCGCGTGCGTTCACCGGGCTGTTCCGTGCCTTGTTCGAGAGTCTTCCCGGCCAATTGCTGGTGATTATTGTCGTCATGTCGGCGCTGGGGCTGGTCCTGGTGTATTTCCCGGCGATGGCGTCGCACCGCCTCGACTGGATGGAGCGGCAGGTCGAGCTGGCCTATCGTGCCTCTCTGGCTGCGGATGTCGCCGAGGACTCCGGCCGCATTGCCGATATGACCGTGGAGCGATTGCTGGGGGAGCAGATGATCGCGGTCTCCTTTGTCCGCGACGGGCGCAATGAACTTGTTCTCTATCGCGGCCAGGTGCAGGCCAACCAGGTGCAGACCGATCTGCGCAAGGCCAACTGGATGGATCACCTGTTCGACACTGTCGACACGCTCTGGGCTCCGGATGGACGCATTCTGCGCATTCGCGCCATGCCGCAGGGCCGCGCGGACGAGACCATCGACCTGATTATCTACGAACGCGAGCTGAAGCGGGCGCTGGGCGCCTATTCGGGACGTTTGCTGGTCTATTTCACCGGGGTCGCGGTTATCCTCGGCGGGGCGATCTACCTCGCCATGTTCTTCCGCTTCGTGCAGCCCATGCGCCGGCTCGGCGGGGCGATGATGCATTTCCGTGACGATCCGGGCGATCCGACCCGGCGCATCGCCCTGTCCGGTAGCCGTAATGAGATCGGCCGGGCAGAGGAGGAACTGGCTCGCATGCAGGGCGAGATCTATCAGGCATTGCAGCAGCGTGAGCGCCTGGCGGCTCTCGGCGAAGCGGTCGCCAAGATCAATCACGATCTGCGCAATGTGCTCGCCAGCGCCCAGCTTGTTTCCGACCGGCTGGCCATGGATAGCGATGAGCGCGTCCGCAAAATGGGTGAGCGCCTGGTCCGGGCCGTCGACCGCGGCGTGCGGCTCTGCCAGGCGACGCTTGAATATGGCCGGGCCGAGGATATCCCGCCGCAACGGCGTCCGGTACAGATCCGCGACCTGGTCGAGGAGGCTGCCGAGGATGCGCGCCTGTCGGAGGGATCCGTGGAGTGGCTCAACGAGGTTGATGCCATGATCGAGATCGAAGCCGACCCCGATCATGCCCACCGCATACTGCTCAATCTGTTCCGGAATGCGATCCAGGCTATGAGCGCCCAGGCCATGAACGCTACGGGCAGCCCGGCCCGGCTCTCGGCCTCGGCGCAATTACAGCAGGGGCAATTGCATATATGGGTGCGTGATAACGGGCCCGGCCTGCCCGACAAGGCTCGCGCCAACCTGTTCAAGGCCTTTACCGGATCGACCCGCAAGGGCGGCACCGGCCTTGGCCTGACCATTGCCCGGGAGCTCGCCCGCGGTCATGGCGGCGATCTGGTCCTGGTCAAAACCGGCGATGAGGGCACGGTGTTTGGTGTGATCCTGCCGGTCACAGCCGCCGAAGGCGCGCCTTAGAGGGCGTTTGCGCCCAACGCCACAGGTGTCCGGCAGGCCCGTCGCGCTATGGCGTGCCGACAATACCTTCGCGGCGCGGATCGGCACCGCCGATCAGCGAGCCGTCTTCCAGCCGGCGCACGATATGAATGCCGGAGTTTTCGCCGCGATTGGCGTCGAGTTCGAAGCCCAGCTGCTGCAATCCCGCGATCAGTGAAATGTCCATGCCTTCCTCGATACGCACCACATTGCCGCGGGCGACGATATTGGGCAGCTCGATCGCGTCTTGCGGCGTCAGCCCCCAGTCCAGCATCGCGACCAGCGTCTTGGCGGTATAGGCGATGATTGAGGAGCCGCCCGGCGAGCCGGTGGCCAGTACGAATTCGCCGTTCTCATCAAACACAATGGTCGGCGACATGGATGAGCGCGGCCGCTTGCCGCTATCGGGCGCATTGGGCACCAGCGCCCCCTCGGCATTGACCGGGTTGCGGGAGAAATCGGTCAGCTGGTTATTGAGGAAGAAGCCGCCGGCCATGCGATGGCTGCCGAACACGCTTTCCACCGTCGTTGTCATGGACACCACATCGCCATCACTGTCGACGACAACGAAATGGCTGGTGCCCGGACTGTCCGGTGTGGCGTCGGCACCGGGGCGGTCTATACCGGCCGGAATACCGGGCTGGGCCGCCGGTAGGGCTGTCTCCCGGTCGATCAGCGCCGAGCGGGCGGCGATGTAATCCGCGTCGAGCAGGCCTTCGACCGGGACTGTGACGAAGTCCGCGTCGGCCACATAGGCATCGCGATCGGCATAGGCCAGGCGGCTGGCCTCGATGAAGCGGCGCCAGCCCTCCAGCGTGTCCGGACCGGTTGCCGCCATGTCATAGCGTTCCAGCAGGCCGAGGATCTGGTTCACCGTCACTCCGCCCGAGGCCGGCGGCGGGGCGCTGCATACCGTGTATTGCCGGTAGGGGCGGCATAGCGGGCCGCGTTCGGTGATTTCATAGTCGGCCAGGTCAGCCAGTGTCAGCCCGCCCGGCCGGGGTTCGGCCTGGACCGCAGCGATGATCTCCTCGGCGATCGGTCCTTCGTGCAGGGCGCGCGGATTGGCCGCCAGGGCGCGGGTCGTTTCGGCATAGGCCGGATTGGTCAGCACATGCCCGGCCGGCAGCGGGTCGCCCTCGGCATCGAAGAAGTAATTGCGCGGAGCCTCCCACTCGTCGAGCGGCGTGCGCGGTGCGACACGGGCGATGAAGCCGGCGAGGCGCGGGGAGATCTCAAATCCGTCCGAGGCCAGTCCGGTCGCCGCATCGAAGCCCTCGGCCCAGTCCAACGTGCCGTAATCGCGGTGGGCGGCATGCAAGGCCGGAATGGCCCCCGGAACACCGACGGAATGCCCCGAAAATACCGCCTCGAAGAAACCCAAAGGCGCCCCATTGGCATCCAGGAACAGTCCCGGAGAGGCACTCGCGGGCGCAGTTTCACGACCATCATAGACGGTAAGATCGCCGGTCTGGGCGTCGAAATAGAGCAGGAAGGCGCCGCCGCCGAGACCGGAACTCTGCGGCTCGACCAGGCCGAGAACACTTTGCACCGCGATCGCCGCATCGATGGCATCGCCGCCATTGCGCAGCGCCTGCAGGCCCGCCTCAACGGCGTGTGGATTGGCGGCAGAGACCATGGCAGGGCCTGCGGGGGCGGGTGTTTCTGCAGGTGTTTCAGCGGCTTGAGGGCTGCAGGCCGTCAGCGCGGCAAGTGTGGTCAGAGCTGTGGCGGACAGCAGAATTCGGATCATGAGACTTGCCCCTGAGGATTGTGCCGTCACCATAGCAGCCGCTTTGCAACAGTTAAGAGGGCGCTGATGGCTTTGCCGGGGGAAAACAACACGCTGACCGATGTCGCCGGACTCCGCGTCGGACAGGCGCATGACGAAAACATCCGCACCGGCGTGACCGTCATCCTGCCCGATGAGCGCGCGGTCTGCGCTGTCGATGTGCGCGGTGGCGGGCCGGGTACGCGCGAAACCGACGCCCTGGCTGCGCATACACTGGTCGATGCTGTCGATGCGGTCGTGCTATCCGGGGGCTCCTCATACGGGCTTGCGGCTGGCGATGGCGTGGCTGCCGAACTGGGGGCGAGTGGCCGCGGTTTTTCCCTGGTTGCGCGGGACGGGGTGCCGGTGTCACCGGTGGTCCCCGCAGCGATCCTGTATGATCTGGCCAATGGCGGTGCCAAGGATTGGGGGGCAGAGCCACCTTATCGCCAGCTCGGCCGCGAGGCCCTGGCCGCGGTGTCCCGCGATATCCAGCTGGGTGCGGCCGGGGCCGGTTTCGGTGCCATGGCGGGCACGCATCGCGGCGGCACCGGATCCGCCAGTATCGTCACCGCAGACGGCTTCACCGTCGCGGCCCTGGTCTGCGTCAATTCGTTTGGCTCGGTCAAATTACCCGGCTCGGACGCCTACTGGGCCTGGCCCTACGAAATCGACGGCGAGTTCGGGGGAGGCCGTCCGCCTGAAGAGCACAGTTTTGCACCGGAGGATTGGGGCGACGCCAAGCTCAATCCGGCGCCGCGTGAGAATACCACGATCGCCTGTATTGCCACCGACGCCGCCCTGACCCCGCCGCAAGCGCAGCGCCTGGCCATCATGGCCCAGGACGGTTTCGCCCGGGCGATCCGCCCGGTGCATACGCCTTTTGACGGGGATGTGGTTTTCGCCCTGTCGACAGCCAGGCGCGAGCTGGGCGAGGGGGGTGATTTCACCCTGACGCGGCTCGGCTCGCTGGCTGCCGATTGTCTGGCCCGGGCCATTGCCCGCGGCGTGCACGCCGCCCGCTAGAGACGGGCGGCGCTGGGCCGGTTTCAGGCGGCGCGGATGGTCGAGAGGAAGTCCTCGAATTCGCGCTTCCAGCTGTCTTGGCGGCTGGACATGGTCTCGGCCGCCGACAGAACCGCGCGGGAGACTTCATCGGTTTGGCCGGTAAAGGCGGCGACCTTGTCGACCCCGCTTGCCGCACCGGTGGTGCCGGTCTGGGCGCGTTGTGCCGATTGGGCGATCTCCGCCGTCGCCGAGCGCTGCTGACTGATGGCTGAAGCCGAGGCGGTGGCCAGCTCGCCGAGCTGATTGACCGCGTCGAGCGCCTTCTGAGACGAGGTCGAGCAGGCTTTCGAGGCGGTCTGGACCGCCGCGATCCGTTCGGCAATCTGTTGCGTCGCGGTGGCGGTCTGTTCGGCCAGGGTCTTCACTTCCGAGGCGACCACGGCAAAGCCCTTGCCGGCCTCGCCTGCCCGGGCCGCTTCAATGGTCGCATTGAGAGCCAGGAGGTTGGTCTGCTCGGCAACATTCTCGATCAGCTCAACAATGGCGCCGATTGACTCGGCGGATTCAACCAGTTCAACGATGGTGCTGGCACTGGCCTGGGTCTGGGCACTGGCGACTTCAGAAAGATCGCTGGTCTGATTGACCTGGTCTGAGACTTCGCCGATCGAGGCGGCCAATTCCTCAGCGGCGGCGGCGACGGCCTGCACGCTGCTGGCAGCATCCTGGGCAGAGGACCGGGCATCGGCCGACAGATTCGCCGCCTCGCCGGATGTCGATTGCATCTGATTGGCCGCATTTGAAAGGTCCGTGGTCGATTGCTGGACATCATTGAGCAGCGAGCTCGAGGCCACTTCGAAGCGCTCGATGGCGCTACGCAGTCCAGCTTCGCGCTCGGAGCGTTGCTCCGCCTCGGCGCGCTCGCGGGCGCGGACTTCATCGGCATCGCTGAGCGCTGCCTGCAAATGCACCAGGGCACGCGCCAGGGCGCCGAATTGATCGTCGCGGTCGGTATCCTCGATATTCAGCCCGCGTTCGCCATCGGCCATGCGGGAAAGCGCGGTTTCAATCCGTCCGACTGAGTTGATAATGGTGCGTCCGATCAGCTGGGTCAGGATGAACATGCCGCCGACCGTGATCAGGACAGCCAGGCCGGACAGCCACATACTTATTCCGGCAAGCCGGTCGCTCTGGGCCTGAGCGGCAGCCAGGTCGTCGCGGCTGCCGTCGCGGACGACTTCGATCTGGGTGTCCATATTATCATCAAACACCGCGAGCGCATTGAAGAATTCGCCGATCTGGGCATCCGACATTTGCGTGATGCGGGCTGCGGCATCGCTGATCAGCCCATCGAGTTCGCCATAGTCCCGGCGCACATCGGCCAGGGCTGCCATATAGGCGGGGGCGGAGATGACGGCCTCGGTATCCTCAAGCGATACGCCGAAATCGGCGAGATTGCCCATCGCCGCATCAATCCGGTCACTGTCCGGCGCACCGGCCATGAGATAAGTGTCTCGCAACAGCGATGTCAGGTCTTTTTCCAGAGACAGTGCGGCGACAAGACCGTCGGTGGCATTGCGGGCATTGGTCTCGGCCGCCTGGATCGAGCGCGTGAGCGTTTCCTTTGCCAGCACAAAGGCGAGCATGAGGCAAATCGAAACGCCCGCCATCAGAAGCAAGCGCGCCTTGAGCGAGAGTGCGGTGAGGTTGAAGATAGCCATTAATCCATTTTCCCTAGCGAAGACACGGCCGTATCGGCGATGCCAGTGTTCCGGTGCTTGCCCGGGCTGCGCCTGAGACGGGGGGGACAGCGCCGGCATGCGCGTTAACTATGTTGTCCCCGGGTCTTAACGCGTGCTTTCCCGCCCCGGGAATTGAGCCGGATTTCGCGAGATAAGTTATGATTACGCATAATCATTCTATGGCTTTTCAGGGCGACGGTGTGCGGTGTGTAAAAGCCTCTGCTTTAAGCGCTCAAGACCACTTGCTTTCCACGAAACACGCCGCTAGGTTCCGCGCCTCTTCGGGGCTTGCCCCGGACACGGCCTGCACCGGTAGCTCAGCTGGATAGAGCACCAGACTACGAATCTGGGGGTCGGGGGTTCGAATCCTCCCCGGTGCGCCACTTTTGCTTCGTTTTCGCTTCGCTCGACCCGAGCCTGTCGCCTGTTGCGACGTGTCGTGTTCTCCCGCATCGCGGCCCCGTTTGCCGCGAGGGCGGATTAGGCTTCGCGGATAACGATCTCCGCTCCCGTCGCGCACTGCGCCAGGACGGCCAGCAAGTCCGCTTGGCGCATCGCCACACAGCCCGCAGTTCCAGTTGGTTTGCCATCTGTCTCGTTCCAGACATGCAGGAAGATTGCGGAGCCGCCGCCGGGTTTGACCGCGACGTCTGGTGGCCGGGCTTCCGGGTGTGGCCAGGCGGCGTTGTGGTCAAGTACCACGATAATATCGTACCGATCATCCTGCCTGAGAAAGCTCTCCTCGCCTTCCATTGGGTAGCCGTCAGGGATGAGACAGTTATAGCGAGATGAAGCTGGGTCGTCCTGCCAGCCCATGCCGGGCTGGATCGGGGTCATGACGAGGCCCGCAGTCAGCGGTCTGGCGATCCGGTCGGCCCGGTAGAAACCGCTCAGCAGGCGATAGCGACCGATCGGCGTCGCTCCGTCACCTTCACATTTCTCGCCTTCAGCAATGAGGCCGGTGCGTCCCACCGCACAGCGATATCGCTTGCCCGAATGGCTCAGCCGGGCGTCATGAGGGGCGAAGGGTGTTTCGGGCGGACAAATCAGGAGCGACATAGCGGTGAGCATAGCGAGGCGCGTTGCCCACGGATAGCGATCTGTGCGGAATGAGAGGGCGCCCTGCCTTGGGGGGGAAGGCAGGGCGCGGATCCGGGCCCGGGGGGAGATCAGACGGCCCGGTCAAACTCGAACGAGCGGGAGGGAAGCGCGTCTCGAGCAAGGCGACACTCGCCCAAGGTGGTTAACTGCAACCTACTGCCCGATCATAGGAAAAAACTTGTTCCCGTAGATGATCGGGCGGGTGCGGATTGATGGCTAGAACCCCCGCCATTTCCGAGTCTGTGAATTGGAAAAAACGCGGCTGCAGCCGACCGTCTCGAATGAAAAATCAACTCAAAAGCGATTCAGAAATCCATGAAATAATGGCGCTTGGCTCTGGAGGTACGGTGCGCTGGAAATCGGTTTCGAATTCCGTTTTTTCCAAGTATATATGATAAAGTGGATCACACCCTGATCGTGTATATATTAATGTTTCCCACAAAAATTTTGTTTTTGGTCGTAGTTACAAAGGGTCGTCATGCGATGTCGAATTCCGGCGCTCAGATCGAATGCAGCCTAAAGTTCTAGTTAACCATCGATGGCACAGGGTTTTACAAAATAACCCAGGAGCCCTCCCATGCTTTCCCGTATCCGGATCCCGACGCGCCTCTATACCGGTTTTGGCCTGGCGCTTTGCGTTTCCATCAGTCTCGGCCTGATCGCGTTTGCGACGATGTCGTCCTCTGTCGAGCAGTTCCACGATTATGAGGCCGAGGTTGATACTGCCCGGCTACTCGCGGCCATCCAGGAGGATGTCACCGAGGCACGCCTGGCCGCGTTCGGCTGGCGTGCGACGGGCACGCAGGCGAAAGCCGATGAGGTGGCGCAAAATCTGGGTGAGGTGGTGCGCGATTCAGGGCAGTTGGCGCAGATCAATCCGACCCTGGGCAATCGTCTGCGCAGCCTCGCTGAACAATATCTGGTCGAGTTCGACCAAGCCCTGGCACATCAGGGGACGCGAAACCGGGCCTTCACCCAGTACCGGGCCGCGGCAACCCAATTGCTCAATCAACAGGATGGCGACTTGCGCCAGATCGGCCAGGCGGTGTTCGCCGCCGAGCGCTTCCTGCTCGATAACAATATGGAAGACGCAGAAGCGGCCAAGGCGCAAATCCAGCGCTTGGTGGATAACGGTTTGGCTCCGGCGACCCTGGGAGCAAGTTTCGTCGACCGGCTCGACGCTGTTGAACAAGCCATCATTGCGCGCAATGCGGTGTTCCGTGAAAGCCTCGATCTGATCGGTCCCGAAATGCTGGACCTGTCGGAAACCGAGGCGGATCGCCTGACGGCAAGCGCCTATGGGCTGCGCGAGCAAACTGTTGGGGCTTTGGAGCTTTCCAAACTGATCATCGTCTGCATCGCCTTTATTGGAGCGATCACTGTTGCCGCCGGTGCCTTCCTGATCGCGAAATCCATTGTTTCTCCTCTGGCGGCTCTGTTGCGCGGTACGAAGCGCTTGGAGGCCGGTGAGTTCGAGCGTCCGATGCGCGGTGTTGACCGGCATGACGAGATCGGCGACCTGGCCAGCGCCATGGACGCCTTCCGCAAACAGCTGATGGAAGGCGAGGAATTGCGCTATGAGCGTGAGGCTATGCAGCGGGCCGAGGCCGAGCGCGCCCGCCGCTTGAATAGCCTGGTGGAGCAATTCCAGTCGGAGGTCGGTGGCGCTGTCGACAATGTCGATGAATTCGCGCGCAGCCTGCGCGATGCATCGGCCGAGATGAGCCGCTCCATGTCGGCCAGCGAGGAAACGACGACGACCGTCGCTGCCAATTCCGAGGAAGCCAGCGCCAGCGTGCAGACTGTTGCCAGCTCTGCCGAGGAGCTTGGCGCATCGATCGGTGAGATCCAGCGGGTCAGCGATCAGGTCAATGAGCTGGTTAATGGAGCGGTCACCCGCGCCGATACGGCGCGCTCTGATCTGGATGAGATGGAAACTGCGGTCAGCGATATGGTCGCCTCGATCGAGTTGATCAATTCCGTCGCCGAACAGACCAATCTTCTCGCGCTCAATGCCACCATTGAGGCGGCCCGGGCGGGAGAGGCCGGCAAGGGGTTTGCCGTGGTCGCCTCGGAAGTGAAAACCCTGGCCAATCAGGCTCAGCATCTCAATGAGCAGATTGCCGACAAGGTCCGCGGGGTCAAAGAGCGCTCGACCGATGTGAGCCGGGCGACGACGGAGATTATCGAGGCGCTCGAGGGTATTCGCGGCCAGTCAACGGCAACGGCCACCGTGGTCGCGCAACAGGGCGGAGCGGTTAGCGAAATCGCCAGCGCCGCGCAGGAAGCCGCCGAGGGTGCCCGGCAGACCGCAGAGCATGTCAGTGGTATCCGGGCCGCGGCCAGCAAGGCGAGCGAGGAATCGCAATCCGTTGCCGAGATCGGCGAGCAATTGGAAAGCCGCGCCGGTGAGCTGCGTCGCTCGGTGACAAACTTCCTCAAAGCCGTTGAGGCCGCCTAGCGCGCGTTAGCTAACCTGTTCAAGCAATATCGCCGCCGCTCCGGATCGGTCAGCTTCAGAGCAAGCAAACCGGAGTGGCGGCAATGTCATATGATGTATTGGACCTGGAAGACGCGGGCTGGCTGGATGATGAACTCGACGGCTATGACGCCATGAGTTCCAGAGCCCTGGCACGACCGGTTTCTACCGATCGTTATGAAGCCAGCCTGTTCATGAACGCCGCCCGGCTAGCGGCCGTGACGCGGGTATTCAGTGCTTTGCTGGTCAAGGGTGTCAGGCGAGGCCGTTTCCAGGCGCGGCGTTTGGCGAGCGACAGCCTGTACCGCAATCAAGTCAGCAATCTTCTGCTCATGCAGGCGGTGCGATCAGTCTATCGCCAGGTGCATGGCCATGCCTCACCATCCCATGCTTTGACCCGGCAGCTCGTCGCCGCCTACCGGTCGCGAACCAATACTGCTCGCACGGTGCTCGGCTTGCTCGCTCGCCTGGGTGGGGCCGTATTCGAAGACGAGACCGACGCGCTCTACATCTGACCCTCAAATGCCCTTGTCTGCCCGAAGCCGGAACGCGCGCCGTTCCGGCTTTTTTATTGCGGGCGAACGATCTGCCTCCCTCAAACAGGTTAGCTCGCCTTTGCTAGTTCAAGCGAGCAATTGCGGTCGAACGGCGCGGGACGGACACTTTTGCGGACAACTGGCTGTGCATGCCGCGGCCGCGAACTGTTCCAAAACCGGAGGCCCGACATGTTGGACATGCAAGACGAACTCGACATGGATTTCGAAGACTATGGCGACGAATTCGTGGACGATTTCGATGATTACTCGGACTATGAGATGCTCGGCGAATATGACGGGTATGACGAGGACTACATCGATCTCGAAGGTGACTGGGAAGGGTATGACGAAGTCGATCCCTTCTTCGGCAAGGCCTTCCGCCGGATTGGTGGCTTCGTCAAACGCGCGGCCAAGAAGCTGGCGCCGATTGCAAAAGCCCATGCCGGCAAGATCGGTGGCCTGCTCGGTGGCGTGATCGGCGGTCCGGCCGGAGCCGCGCTCGGCAGCAAGATCGGCGGTTTTGTCCAAAATCTGGAAGACGCCGACGATTATGATTCCGAGGACGAAATGGACGCCATGGCGCCGGTCTCGGTCATTGATGAAGGCCTGGCCGAGAGCATGGCAACCGCCGCTTCGAAGTCGCGTCCCACTGATGCCCAGGCTCTGGGTGGTGCGATTGCGATTACCATCACGTCGAAAACCCCGATCGAGGTCAAGAAGGTCACCCCGGCCCTGGCCAGCGCAGCGGGGCGTGTCGCCAAGAGCCTGGCCAGCGATCCGGCAGCCAAGCCGCTGGTGAAGACTCTGCCGACTATCGTCAAGCAGACGGCCGGTACGCTGCGTAAGAAGGCAGCCAAGGGTAAGCCGGTGACGCCGAAAACGGCGGTCCGCGTCATGGCCAAACAGGCCAAGCGTACCCTGGCGTCGCCCAAGCGCCTGGAAAAGGCCCTCGCCAACAATGCGATCAAGCGCCGCAAGCTCGACAAGGCGGCGATCGCCAAGGCCGAGCGCTTCTACTGAGCCTGATGCTGCGGGGCGGTGGCCTGTCTGCCGCCGCCCGGCAGCGCCTGTGACGCGAACACGCAACACCCCTGTAATCGTCCGACCCCTTCACCGTTTGGAGACGCACCATGCCTTCGTCCTACGACATTGATGATCCGGACTTCGACGCCTGGGATGAAGACAATGTCGAAGACCTGCTGGATACGGAAGCTGAAGCTGACGATACAGTCCCGCTCGATGAGCCGAGCTACCAGGATCTGGTCTCTGCCACACCCCGTGAAGCCGCGCAGCCGGTGGCCAGCAGTGGCAATGGCCGCGAGCAATTGCGCAATCAGGCGCGGGAAGCAGCCAAGCGTCTGCTGCGCGAGCACATTGCCGCCATTCTGCCTCATGCCCTGCAACAGTCCGGACTGCTGGCCTATCGCGCTCCGGCGGAGCGGGCCCGCCTGCACCAGGCTTGTATGCGTGGCCTTTCTGTTGAGTTTCCGTTGTGTGCCGGGCGCCTTTTTGCGCGGAATGAGCAGGCTGCAGGAGCGGAGCGGGCGGCCATTGGGCGCGAATTGCGTCTTACTCCGGTTCTGGCCTGCACCTCGGCCCGCCTGGCCCGCCGTTTCCGCAATGAACTGACCAAGCAGGACACCGATGCGCTGGTCGCGGCGATCACTGACCTGATTCCGGTCCGGGTGCTGCGGCTCGATGGTGATGAGGCATTGGCCGCTCCGCGCAGCGTGAACCAGGAGACCAATGAGACGCCCGCCGCCGGTCCGGACAGCGACCAGCTGGCGGTGCTGCGGCGCACCCTGGTTGATGCGCTGACGACGCTGGACAGCCTGGCGGCTGCGCAGTCCCGGCGGGCGCTGTGATGTCGACGGCCCAGACAAGGATACGTCCGCACAGTAGCGCTGGGGCCGGCCGCAAGGCTCCGGTCCGCGGTCAGAAGGAGCGGCCGGTACAAGGTGCCAAGCCCTTGCCGCCGGTAAAGCTCCCCGCATTCACCACCCAGCGCTATCTGTCGCGCCAGATCCTCAATGCCAAGCGTAATCTGGCAGCAATGGAGAGCTTCAAGCCGGATGGGTTCGGGCGCGGTGCCGAAGCCCCTTCAGCAGCCCATATCCATGCCGTCAATCAGCTGCTCGACGAGGCTCGCGCCCGCTTGCGGGAGAAGGTCGGTGGTCTGGCGGCCATGGGCGCCGAGGCCGCGAGCAGCGAAACTGGCTTCGCCGGCTTTCTCAACGCTCATGACGCGGTGATCGCGCAGATCAAGGAATTGGAGACATTGCGGGCGTTCTATGCCGGCATGTTCGAGCAGCGCACCGGTGATATCGGTCAGTCCCTGCTCGGCCTCGACCGGATTGCCCGCGATTGTTACCAGGCCATCTGGCTCAATATCGGCCGCCCGCGCAGCCTGCCTGCACCGGTTCCCTTCTGTTATGTCGAAGATGGACGCGGTCCCGCCACTTATCGCCGCGGCGTCAAGCTGACCGTGCTTGGCAAGCGGCCCAACCCCTTCCCCCTGGTCAAACTCCCCCAGCACCGCCTGATCAATCCCTGGACGCTCGGCGCCATCCCGCATGAGGTCGCGCATAATCTGCAGAATGATCTCGGGCTCTGGAAGGTGCTGCCGTCGCACATCCGCAAAGTCATGCGCGGGGTTGTTCCCGATAGTGCCGCAGCGGTCTGGGCGCGCTGGCACAAGGAAAGCTATGCCGATCTGTGCGGCGTGCTGCTGATCGGGCCGGCCTATGTGGAGTCGCTGATCGATATTGTCGGCAAGGCACCGCGTAAGGCGACCACCTTCAATCCTACCGGTGTTCATCCAACACCCATTGTCCGGGTGTTGATGAATTGCGAGCTGCTTCGCCGCATGGGGTTTGCTCGAGAAGCCGAGCAATTCCGCACAACCTGGCGCGGGCTCTATCCGGGCGACGCTTTCCATGATCTGCCGGAGGACTTCCGGACCTCGCTCGGCCGCGGCATGGCGGCCATGGTGGAGGCGATTTGTTTCTCCGAGAAACCGGAGTATGGCGGAAAGAAACTATCTAAGGTAGTGTCATATGATCCTGGTGATCAGGTCCTGGTCGCCGAGGCGGCCAGCCGGCTGCTCAAAGGGATGAATACCGGGATCCTGCCCGAGCGTTTCTTGATTGCCGCAAGTCGCCAGGCAATAGCCCGGCCCGGCGCCAAGACCAGCATTGTTGCGCGTAACTTCTTTAAATCGTTAGGCCGGGGATGAATGATGACCAAGCCCGATACGACGGACACTGTCGCCGAATTCTTCCAGGCCCTTATACCGCAAATCACCCGGGCTCAGTCCCTGACGGCCGAATTGCGAAACTCCTCCCAGGACTATCTGCAGGCGCTGTCGCTCGATTACCTCGGCAAGAGTCTGGAGGCCTGCACGCTGATCCTCGCAGAGGTCGAGAAGGCCAAGGCGAGCTCCGAGCAGGACCTGCTGCAAGCGCGGTTCACCGACCTGCTCGGCGAAGTGCGGGATAACCTGCTCAGCTCCGCGCTCCGCCTCGATCTTGATGCGGTCGAGGAAGAAGCCAAGGAGGCCCGCAAGGCCGCCGCAAAGAGCCGCAAAGCGCCACACAGCGCCAATCTTTCGCGCATCGACGCGCTCAAACGTGTCCTCGCGGATATCGAAACCCAAGCCGCCGCCGGCGATGACATCCTCGGCGTACTGGCAAGCCGGACCAGCAAGGAGAGGCCCATGCCCGATACACCCCAGCTCGATGAATTGGCCAATGCGGTCGCCTCTATCGGCGTGCAGCTGGCCCGTAACAATACCGCTCCGGCGGCCGGTGGTTCGTCCGGTGCCGGCGACTATCGCGAAGTGCCCACGCAGATGAACGCGACCCTGCAGGCTGTCGGTGCTCCGCAATATGGTGTCGCCTTCGCCCGCGATGACCGCCGCAGCCATGCAGCGCTCGACATGATCGATGCGCTCAGCGACAGTTTTGAAGCGGTCGAGGCCGACGGAAAAACAAGCTATCGCCTGTCCCAGGCGCCGACATCGCGCCGCTCGGTGAGCCGTAACTCGCCCCTCCTGGCCGGCGCCGCCCGCGTTGAAGCCCATGTTATCGAAACGGAGAGCCAGCACTTGCTGGCGGCGCTCGACGGACTGCAGACGATCCTGCGTTTCCGCGTTCAGCCAGGTGTGCCGACCGCGGAGACCTATCGCGCCCGTATCGCCGAGCGGCTGGAAGAACTGGTCGCCGTGATGGAGGACCCGTTCGGGGTCAACCGGGCGCGCGCCAACATGCTATTGGCCTGGGTCGGGCTGGATATCGCACGCTATCTCGATTTGTCGGAACTGCAGCCGAACGGGCAGGGCAGTGAGCTCTGGTACGGGTTGTTCGCGCTCGTCGTGGATGCTGACACGATCAATGACCCGGATGAGCTCTCGATCGAACGCAGCGTTATCGACGACAGCCGATACAGGGCCGGAATCCAGCGCTTAGCCTATGTCTTCAGAACCCTGGCCATGCGCCTGCGCGATTTTGCTGCCGATGATGCCGGCACCTATGCCGCCCGGCTCGAGGAAACATTGCACGTCCTCAATGGCTCGGCGCATGATCTGCGCGATATCCTGGCCAGCACCGGCACCAGTGCGAGCGAACGCAATGTCATGTTGTTTGCGACGCGGCCGGTCTCAATCCAGAAGATTCGCGCCACGCGTTACCGTCCGACACGGCCGGCGAGCATGATCAGCGTGGCCCAGCTGATCGATTGGGTGATTACCCTGACCGACCCCCATGTCGGTCCGGAACACCAGGCCGCGAGTTTGAGCGCGCGTGAGGTGAAGCTGGTGACCGGTGAACTGGCGCTGCAATGCCACATGCTCAGCGCCTTGATGGCCCAGGCTGATGAGTTCGATTTCGCCTTCAAACTGAGCCCGGTCTACGTGCAGACCCGCGAATTCCAGTCGCAGCTGGAAAACGCCCTGCAATGGGCCAGCGCCCTCGCGGACACGGCCGGCTAGGCCCCAGGATACAGGAGAGCTGACATGACAGATGAACGCGTCGACACGCTTGGAGAATTGAATGGGATTCTCGGCCGGCTGCAACAATTGCGCACCACCATGGTCCGCGATGCCCGTGATGAATTATCCCGCCGGCCCGGACAGGCGGAGCTGATCAACCAGTATATTGCCGATGCCGAAGGCGCGATTATGTCGTTGCTCAACCCGGCCCCGGGAGATCCGCGCGATGATGGTGGCCTGATGCCGATGATCGGCTTGGGTGATGAGGTTGCCCGCTCGCTCGGGGACAGCGCCTCGAGCAATCTCGTGCCCAATTACGACGACCAGATCAATCGTGAACGGATCTGGGCGCTGGCGGACTTGTATTACATCTACCAGATGGAACGGCTGGGCACGTTCCGCGTCGTGCTGAAACTGCAGCAATTGTTCAAGTCCGGCGAAGTCCGGCTGTCAGACGGTCCCGGTGCCATGGCGCTGTACCAGTATGACCGTAAACGTGTGCTGCGCTACACGGCGAGCGAACGCAAGGCGGCCTACAGGAAGGTGTTTGGTTATACCGATGCGACCCCGCCGGACGGAGCCGAACCGAACGGTCCCTTCCATGCCCTGATGTCGAATTTCTGCCGCCATGTCTCATCCTTCTTTGAGAATAAGCGGGTCTCCGAAGTGCTGCGGCCGAACAATACCCGCGAGACCTTCGGGTCCATGGCGGTGGTGCGGCGTGCCGGACTGGATCTGCGCCATAATCTCAAACAGGCCTCCTATGGCAATGTCGCCGTGTTGCGCTCGGAAGTGATGGTGTTGCTGCGGGATGCATTCGAGATCCTCAACGCTCCGGACATTACACGCCTGTTTGGTGCCGACACCGGGTGGGATGTGCTGGAGGAAGTGCTTAAGCGCCATTTGCACGAACGCCCGGTTACCTCGCAGCGTAATCGCCTCGCCGTGACCGGCCGCGATATCTTGCGCTGGCTGGCGGAGGACTATGTCCTGACCGATGTGCGGACGGATTTCGAGGCCCTGCTTGAAGCCATTGTCGATGCCAGTGATGACTGGCTGACCAGTGCGGAATCTCTCGGCCTGCGCCGTCAACTCGGCGATCGTCAGGGTCATGTGATCGATTTTCGACCCGCTAGCCGCATTAAGAAACCAGCGTAACGGCCGTCACACGTGATAGCGCGTTTAGCGTGTTAAAAATATCGATAACAAGGGGAGGTGAAAATATGGCGGCGAATACCGAGTTGAAGCCGGAAGAGTATGTCCAGGGCCAGCCAGTGGTTGAACAACCACCTGTTCCCATGGATGAAACGGTTGAACTGGCTTTGCTTTCGCCGCGCGAGCTGGAGATCACCCGCTGTGTCGCCAAGGGTTTTTCCAACAAGGAGACAGCGCGTCTTCTCGGAATAAGCCACTGGACCGTTGCTGCCCATCTCAAGGCCAGCTTCTTGAAGCTGGGGGTCAAACGGCGTTCAGAGCTGGCCTTTTTGATGCGGCGTATCCTCTGAACGCGGTCATAGCGGCAATTCGGTCGTATTCTTGATGGCCTCCATGGCGAAGCTGGCGCTGACATCGGAGAGCGGTGCGATGGCAATCAGCTTTTTGTAGACCTCGTCATAATCCTTCACGTCGGGGACGCAGATCTTCAGCAGATAATCGATATCTCCGCCCATACGGTAGAATTCGACGACCTCCGGCATGCGCTCCACCCCGCTGGAAAAGCGCTGCAGCCATTCCGCGTCATGCCGGCTGGTGCGGATCGAGACGAAGAGGGTGGCGTTCAACCCCAGTTTTTCCGGATCGAGCAGGGCCACGCGTTTGCGGATATAGCCGGCCTCTTCCAGCCGTTTGAGCCGCCGGGCCGTCGGGGTGGCGCTGAGCCCGATGGCATCGGCCAGAGCCTGGATCGACATGTCCGAATTGGTTTGAATATGGCGCAAAATGCGCTGATCAGTCACGTCCATCTGCACGAAGACCCCGTCTAGTAGCGAAAATCACCAGAATAGGGTCCAGTTATAGCGGAAAAGGGTGAAAAGCGCTCGTGGAAATCTGTTCCAATACTCCCACTGCCCCGGGAGTGAACATGGACCGCAATATTCTCACAGATGCCACGACAGATCCGATCGACCGCTTGCGTAGCGCACTGATCGGTCATGGCCGGATGATCCCAACCCCGGTGGGCGAGCAAAGCCTGCTCTACGCAGATTACACCGCTTCGGGGCGGGGGCTGGCGACGGTCGAGCGTCAGATTGACCGCCTGATGGCTGATTATGCCAACCCGCATTCGATCGACAGCCTCACCGGCCGCCGCGCGGGGCAGTGGTTGCACGAGGCCCGGGCGCGCATCAAATCCGCCATCAACGCCTCTGAGGATGACGCGCTGATCCTGTACGGTGCCGGGGCAACGGCGGGGATCCATAAACTGCAGGAAATCCTCGGTCTGACCCTGCCTCCGGCCACGGCCCAGCGGGTGTCGCTGGCGCCGGCAGACCGGCCGGTCGTGTTTGTCGGTCCGTACGAACATCATTCCAATGAGTTGAGCTGGCGCGAAAGCCTGGCCGAAGTGGTCTCCATCCCGCTCGATAAGAGTGGCGGGATTGACATGGCGGCACTGGAACGTGCGCTGAGCGACAAGGCCTACCGTACCCGGCAGAAGATCGGTGCCTTTTCTGCCGCCTCCAACGTAACCGGCGTTGAGACAGATGTGCCGGCTCTGGCGCGCCTGCTGCACCGCCACGATGCCATTCTCTGCCTCGATTGCGCCGCCAGCGCCCCGTATCGCCAGATCGATATGCATCCTGCTCAAGATCCGATGGCGGCGATCGACGCGGTCTATTTCTCGCCGCACAAATTCATCGGCGGCCCCGGGGCGTGCGGCGTGCTGGCTCTGAACAAGGCGCTTTACCGTCAGGACCTGCCACCGACCCAGAGCGCCGGCGGCACGGTGCGCTATGTCTGGAAAGACGGGCATGATTTCATTGAAGATATCGATGCGCGCGAACAGGCCGGTACGCCCGGCCTGCCCCAGATCGTCCGGGCCGCCCTGGCGCTGCAGTTACAGGCCGAGATCGGTTTTGCCGCGATCGAGACGCGTGAGCGCAGCTATCTGCGCCGGGCATTCTCTGCCTGGCAGGACAATCCGAACATCGAAATCCTCGGTCCGGCCGCCCCGGAACGGCGGCTGGGGATCGTTGCATTCAACATTCTCGACAGCGCGGGGCAGCGCCTGTCTCCGCGTCTGGTGACGGCATTGTTGAATGATTTCTATGGCATCCAGACCCGTGCCGGATGCTCCTGTGCCGGTCCTTACGGGCATGATCTGCTGCAGATCAGTGCCGAGGAAACCGCTGCTATCCGCAAGCGCGTGCTGGCCGGGGAAACCGGCGCCCGGCCCGGCTGGTGCCGGCTCTCGCTGCACTGGTTGATGGATGACGAGGAGGTCTCCCGCATCATTTCCGCCGTCGAGCACATCGCCTGCGAAGCTGAAACCATGGCCGAGGATTATCGCTGCGATGCGGTGGAAGGCAGCTGGACGCACCGTCGCCAGCGCAGTGACGGTGCCGTCATGCCGGACCGCTTGCTCTAGCGGGTCTTGCGGTGCCGGAGAACGCCGGCATCGTTGAGGTGGTCATCGATCAGGGTGTGGCTTGCCTTGTCCAGTGGCGCGCGGCGCGGATAGACCGGTTCGAACCGGTCATCGACCCAGTGCGTATCCCAATGATCGGTCATGGCGATGAAGTCGCGCAACATGGCCTCACCGCCGGTTTCAAGCGCGCCGATCAGACAGGTGTCGACATAGGTTTGCGGGATCGGGTGATCTGCATCGGCAGGTTCGTGCGCATGGTTGACCACGATCCAGAACCGCCCTTCCGGCAGATCGCCCTCGACATGCAGCCTTGATCCATCCACTTCGGTCCAGGAATAGCCGCGCTCGCGATGGCGCATATGCGGGTTGATTTCGACCGGGACCAGGACGGCATGCAGACGCGCCGTCTCATCGGCCACCAGGCCGAGATAGGTCGCCGCCTCGTCGCGATAGCGCACCGACCAGGCCCGACGCCAGCCCAGGAGGTCGACCTTGTGGGCCACGCCGGTCAGACCGGAGCGCTGGCGGCTCTCGCGGCTGAGAATGGAGCCGTATCCGATCATGAAGTCGCGCTGGGTCATGGGTCCAAGGTGGGGCTTGTAACGTCAGCCGTCCAGAGCCGTTGATACGCGGACAAAGAAAACGGCCCGGCGCAAGACTGCACCGGGCCGCTTTTTAGGCTGTCGGTTCTGGCGTCTTACCAGATCGAGACGCGCTCTTCCGGCGGCAGGTAGAGGTCGTGCTCTTCGGTGATGCCGAAGGCTTCATACCAGCCATCCTGGTTCCGCAGCGCACCGTTGATGCGGTATTGCGGCGGGGAGTGCGGGCCGCGGCGCAGCTGCTGCACCATGGCTTCCTCGGTGTAGAGGTTCCGCCAGACCTGGGCCCAGGCCATGTAGAAACGCTGATTGCCGGAGAAACCGTCGAGAACCGGGGCTTCACCGCCATGGTCTTCCAGGTAGAGCTGGTAAGCGCGGTAGGCCATGGAGAGGCCGCCGACATCACCGATATTCTCACCCAGGGAGAGGCGGCCGTTCACAAACTCGCCCTCGATCGGGGAGAATTCGCTGTACTGGGCTGCCAGACGATCCGTCAGCGCGTCGAAATTGGCGCGGCTGTCTTCAGTCCACCAGTCACGCAGCACACCGTCGCCATCAGAGCGCGAGCCCTGGTCGTCAAAACCGTGGCCCATTTCGTGGCCGATCACCGAGCCGATACCACCGAAGTTCACAGCCGGGTCCGCATGCGGGTCGAAGAACGGCCCCTGCAGGATGGCGGCCGGGAAGACGATCTCATTGGCGGTCGGGGAGTAATAGGCATTGACGGTTTGCGGCGTCATACCCCATTCCCACTCGCGGATCGGACCGCGCAGACGTGCACGGCTGTCGGCACGGAACCAGGCTGCCATACGCTCGGCATTGCCGAACAGGTCGTCAGCGCGGATCTCGACCGAGGAGTAATCCGGCCACTGGTCCGGATAACCGATCTTCGGCGTGAAATTCTCGAACTTGTAGAGCGCGCCTTCACGGGTCTCTTCATCCATCCAGTCGAGCGTTTCCAGGCGCTCGCGCAGGGCGCGGCCGAGATAGTCAACGAGGACTTCCATCTGCTCCTTGTATTCCGGCGGGAAGTGACGCTCGACATAGATCTGGCCCAGGGCCATACCGGCATTGCCGTTGACGAACTGGATCGCGCGCGCGTCCAGCGGACGCGGCTCGGCGACACCGGACAGGGTCGTCGAGTAGAAGGCGAAGGAACGATCGTAGAATTCCGGCGTCAGCACATTGCGGTTGCTGGAGACGAAGCGGAAGGTCAGCCAGTCCTGCCAGGTTTCCACCGGTACTTCGGTGAACATGGTGGCCAGCGACTGGATCGCCGTGTTCTGGCGGATCACGACTTCAGTCTGATCTGCAAAGTCCAGCGCCTCCATGAAGGCGGTCCAGTTGAAGCCCGGCGCGTATTCGGCCAGTTCTTCCGTGCTCATCAGATTATAGGTGCGCGTACGGTCGCGGCTGTCCTGGCGGGTCCAGTGGACCTGGGCGATCATGGTTTCCAGATCGAGGATGCGCTGAGCACGCTCGGCACCGCCATCCATGCCGATCAGGCCGAACACATCGCCGATATACTCGACATAGGCGTCACGATAGCCCTGATAGCGCTCGGTATCTTCCAGATAGTAGTCGCGCGTCGGCAGGCCGAGACCGCTCTGGCTGACGCCGACGATGTAACGGCTCGGATCACCCTGGTCACGGGTGACGCCGGCGCCGAAGATGGACGAGGTGCCCGGACGGCCCATCAGGTCGGCGATATCGTCATGGCTGGACGCGCCGGCAATGGTGTCGAGCATCGGGCGAACCGGGTCAAAGCCGCGCTCGGTCCGCGTATCCTGGTCCAGGAAGGAGGCGTGCAGGTCGCCGATCTGCTGCAGCGGCGTGCCCGCTTCGGCATTGGCCGAAGACGCTTCCGCGATGATCGCATCGATACGCTCTTCCGACAGCAGGAACAGTTCGGTGAAGGCACCGAAACGGGAGAAGCCCTGCGGCAGCTCGGAGCCGTCAAGCCAGCCGGCATTGACATAACGATTGAAGTCATCGCCCGGATGGACGCTGTCATCGATGTGCTGGGTTTCGATACCCCAGCTGCCGAGACGCGGCTGACCGGCGGACGGATCGCCGACACTGACTTGTGCGGTTTCCTCGACGCCCGGCGCTTCGGTCGCCGGGGTACAGGCCGCAAGAAGGGCCAGGCTCGCGCCGGCCAATAGGAATTTACGCATGGATCTCTCCCCAAAAAATACGAAAGCCCAGACAGCTTGGCGCTAGACACTAGTGGGAACAGACGCCTTGGCAACTTAAGCCTCAGTTAGAATAGGGACTCGTTGCAGTATATGTACAAACAAAACGGCCCGGCGTTTGCGCGCCGGGCCGTCGTATCGGGTGTCTGTGTCCCAACTACCAGATTTTCACGCGCTCTTCCGGCGGCAGGTAGAGGGCGTGGTCTTCGGTAATGCCGAAGGCCTCATACCACTCATCCAGATTCCGGACGACACCATTGGTGCGGTATTGTGACGGGCTGTGCGGATCCGTCGATAGGCGTGAGATCAGATTGTCCTCGGTGTAGAGGCGGCGCCAGACCTGGGCCCAGGCGAGGAAGAAACGCTGATCGCCGGTAAACCCGTCAATCACGGGCGCTTCGCCGCCTTCATAGGTCTCGGCGACATAATTGCGATAGGCGGTGTAGGCCATCTGCACGCCACCGAGATCACCGATGTTCTCACCCATGGTGAACTCACCATTCACATACATGCCCTCGACCGGCGAATAGGAGCTGTACTGGGCGCCCAGACGGTCGGCCCGCTCGAGGAAGCGCGCATTGGTCTCTTCCGTCCACCAGTCGCGGATCGACCCGTCAAAGTCGAAACGGCGACCCTGATCATCGAAACCGTGCCCGATCTCATGCCCGATCACAGCGCCGATCGCACCGTAATTGATCGCCGCATCGGCAGCCGGGTCAAAGAAAGGCGCCTGCAGGATGCCGGCCGGGAAGGTGATCTGGTTCATCAGCGGGTTATAGGACGCGTTAACCGTCTGCGGCGGATAGGGCCACTGATTACGATCAACCGGGCCGTCCAGGTCGGCCACTTGTTCAGCCCACTGGAACTCGACAATACGCATCATATTGCCGAACAGATCATCGCCGCGGACTTCCAGGGCCGAATAGTCGCGCCACTCGTCCGGGTAGCCGATGCGGGGTTCGAAGGTGGAGAGTTTGCGCAGCGCATTGACCCGCGTCTCTTCATCCATCCATTCCAGATTCTGCAGCCGGCCTTCGAACGCCGTGGTCAGATTGGCGACCAGACCTTCCATTGCGGTCTTTGAGGCGGCCGGGAAATGGCGCTGGACATAAACCTGCCCCACCGCTTCGCCGAGCTGGCCGCCAACCAGGTTGACGCCGCGGCGGTCACGCGGACGCTGCTCGTCAATCCCATTCAGCGTCTGGCTGTAGAAACGGAAATTGGCCTCGTCGAACTCCGCTGAAAGGGCGCCGGAATTACTGCGCAGGAAGTGGAAGGTCATGTAGTCCTTCCAGGTGTCGACGGCAGTTTCGGCGAAAATCGCACCCGTGCCCTCAATGGCACTGGGCTGGGCCACGAGATAGGTGGCCACGCTATCGAGCGAGAGCTGTGCCATGCCGGCCGGGAAGTCGATCTGCGGAGCCAGCTCATTGAGCTGATCCAGCGGCATCGGATTGTAGATTTCCTGGATGTTGCGCGAGCGCGCCTGAGTCCAGTGAACCTCGGCCAGGCGCGTTTCCAGGTCCATGATGGCCTGGGCACTGCTGGTGGCATCTGCTGCACCGGCCAGGGTCAGAATCTCGGCAATGAAGGCGACATAGGCTTCGCGATAGCGGCCATAGGCTTCGTTCTCTTCATCGAGATAGTATTCGCGATCCGGCAGTCCGAGGCCGCCCTGGCCGACAAAGACGGTGTAGCGGGTCGTATCGGCAGGGTCGGGGATAATGCCGACGCCGAAGGGCGACTGGTGATGAATCGTCGCGAACAAGGCCGTGATGTCGCTATGGGTCTCAGCGGCCGCGATCTCGTCGAGATAGGGCTGGGCCGGAGTTATGCCGAGGCTGTTGACGGTCTCGGTGTCCATCCAGCTGGCATAGAGATCGCCGACCTGCTGCTCGACCGAGCCGGCGTCGCTGCTGCGGCCTGCGAGATCAAGGATGATGTCCTGGACCTGTTCTTCTGCTTCGATCGAAAGCTCGGTGAACATACCGTAATTGGAGCGATCGGACGGGATCTCAGTGGTATCCAGCCAGATGCCGTTGGCATAACGGAAGAAGTCGTCGCCGGGGTGATAGTTGAGGTCCATCCCCTCGGTATCGAAACCCCAGGTGCCGATATCGGCGGCGATCTGCTCGACGACGGTGTCGCTGCCGTTTGAGGGCAGTTGGACCTGGTCGCAGGCGGCCAGCAGCAGCAGGGCTGCCGAACTCATCAGAAGTTTTCTCATAATTGTCCCCTTCTCAAATGCTTGCCCCCGCGCCGGTGACAGCGCGGGGGCTTGGTGGTGTACCAGTTTTACTCGGCCGGAGCCTTGTCGAGGTGACCCGGCAATTCGCCATGGGCGAAGTCCGTGTCGGAGTAATCATGGCCCAGCGACGGCTGTTTCTTGCCCGACACCACCGTCCGCGCGAAGCGGGCGATGTCGACCCCGATGCCGTACATGGCCGGAACCAGGATCAGCGTCAGGAACAGGGCGAAGATCACGGCGAAGCCGAGGGCGACGACCATGGGCTTGAGGAATTGTGCCTGGGTCGACTGCTCCGCCATCATCGGGAAGATGCCGAGGAAGGTGGTGACCGAGGTCAGCAGGATCGGGCGGAAACGCTGCACACCGGCATCAACCAGGGCCTGGAAAGCCCCGACGCCATTGGCCCGCAGGCGGTTCACGAAGTCGATCAGGACCAGGTTGTCGTTGATCACAACCCCCGCGGCCGCACCCACACCGAAGTAGGAGAAAAGCGCGATCGGCATGCCGAACAAGGCGTGACCGAAGACGGCCCCGGCGAAGGCGAACGGGATCGCCACCATGATCAAGAGCGGCTGGAAGTATGAGCCGAAGGCCACTGCCAGCAGGATATACATGGCGCCCAGGGCGATCAGGGTCAGGATCAGGACTTCCTGCATGAATTCCTGCTCGCCCTCAGCCTGGCCAACTTCATCGCGGCTGATACCCGGGAAACGGTCTTCCCAGCTCTCCCAGAACTCCTCATTGAGGCTGGAATTGATCTCGGCGCGCGCTGCCGGATCAGACAGTTCGGCACTGACGGTGGTGGTCCGCATGCCGTTGCGGCGACGGATCTGGTTGAGGCCTGGAGCGAACTCGACTTCCGCGACAGCGGAAAGCGGAACCTCGCGGCCGTCCGCCGTACGGATGCGCACATCGCGCAGCGTGTCGAGCGAGCGGCGGCTGTCTTCCGGCAGACGCAGCATGACGCGGACATCCTGGCCGTCACGCGGCAGGCGCTGGATTTCCTCGCCATAGAAAGCCTGGCGAACCTGACGGGTGACGTCCTGCAGCGTCAGGCCAAGGGCCTGGGCATCCGGGCGCAGGGTGAAGCGCAGTTCTTCCGTCGAGGTCTGCAGACTGTCGACCACATCATAGGTGTCATAGCTGCGCAGCTGGTCCTTCAGAGCGTCAGCGGCTTCACGTAGCACGTAGAGGTCCGGGTGGCTGATGGCAAAGCTGATGCCGCTACCGCCATTATTGATGGTGGAGTCGAAGCGGACTTCTTCTGCATCGGGCACCGGTCCCATGAACTCACGAATGGTCTGGGCGACGTCCGCCGTCGGCAGGTTGCCCGGCCGCTCTTCCGGATCGGCAATCGTGATCCAGGCGCGGATACGGCCATCGGTCGCCAGCGTAGAGCGGCTCTCGATCATATCCACCTGGCCCGGATATTCATTGCGGTAGTACTGCAGCGCTTCATCCTGAGCGGTTTCCAGCTGCATGCGGACCTGCTCGGTCCGGCTCCAGGGCGTGCCCTGGGCCAGGGTGATGCTGACCTGAACCGTCTCATTCTCGATGTTCGGCATGAAGACATTGCCGACGCGGTTGGAGGCCTGCAGCGAGATCGCGATCGCGAAGATACCGAGGAAGGCGAACAGGGTCGCATAGCGGTTGCGGATCGCCGTTTTCACGAACGGGCGGTAAACGTAACGCGCGACGGCGACCAGGGTGAAGGCAATGCCGCGCTGGATAGCGATCAGCGGCCCGAACAAGCCCTTGTTCGACTGCGGTTTCAGGTGCGACAGGTGCGCCGGCAGGATGAGCAGGGACTCGATCAGGGAGAAGGTCAGCGTCGCGATCACGACCAGAGAGATCTGCTTGGTGAACTGAACCTCAGGGCCGGTCAGGAGCATCCAGGGCGAGAACATCATGATGGTGGTGATGACGGCGAAGATCACCGGCTTGGCGACCATCTGCGTACCGACGACAGCCGCCGTCAGCCCGCGTTCGCCGCGTTCCACCCTGTCGTGAATATTCTCCCCGACGACAATGGCATCGTCGACGACGATCCCGATCACCAAGAGGAAGGCAAACAGCGACAGCATGTTCAGCGTCACGCCCATCATCGGCAGCAGCAGGAAGGCGCCGCCAAAGGCGATGAAGATGCCGATGGTGACCCAGAAGGCCACGGCCGGGCGCAGGAACAGGAACAGGACGATCAGAACCAGACCGCCACCAATCAGGGCGGAGTTCAGGATGGTGTTCATCCGGCCCTCATAGAGCTCGGAGTTGTCCCACCACAGCGACAGGCTGACTGCATCGGGCAGTTCCAGCTGTTTCTGGTCAATATACTCACGGACGACGGCCGAAACCTCGACGACGTCGATATTCGGTGTCGTCAGGACGACGACCAGCGCCATCGGCTCGCCGTTGAAGGTCGCGGCCAGGTTGGCGTCGACGAAACCATCATTGACGCGGGCGATGTCACGCAGCCGCAGCGTACCGCCATCAGCGGTCTGGCGGACGATGATTTCCTCGAACTCGGCCTGGGTGTCGGCAAGCTGGCGCGCAGTGAAATTGATATCGCCGAGCGCGGTGCGAGCGCTGCCGGCAGAAGCGTTGAGCGAGCTGGCGCGGACCGCACGGGCGATCTCGTCGAACGTCATGTTGTAACGCTGGAGGTTTTCCTCGGAGAGTTCGATGGAAACTTCCTCATTCAGCGTCGCCCACAGATCGACGACCGACGCACCGGGAAGCTGGGCGACTTCGTCACGGATCTCGCGGGCAATTTGCTGCAGGCCCCGGCGGTCGACATTGCCGTGCACGGCAAAACCGATCACCTGGTCCTGTGAGCGCCACTGGCTGACGACCGGGCGGAAGGCCGAGGGGGGCAGATTGTTGACCGAGTCGACCTCGAGTTTGATCTGGTCGATGAACTCGCCGATATCGACATTGCGCTGACCTTCGATATTCACGAAACCGGAGCCTTCGCGTGCGGTCGAGGTGATGGTCTCGATGCCGTCCATATCCGAGAGCGCTTCCTCGATACGGACGATGATCTGTTCCTCGACCTCTTGCGGTGAGGCTCCCGGCCAAGCCACCGAAACGGTGGCGCCGTTGACGGCGATGGTCGGGAAGACCTCACGGTTCAGCTGGCCATAGCCCACCAGACCGCCGATGACGGCGACAAGCATGAGCAGATTGGCTGCGACCGAATTGCGGGCCCACCAGCCGATGATGCCTTTGGGCGCTTCTTGGTGCGTTTCGTTCGGATCGGTCATAACCGCCTCCTCGTTAGCGGTAGATCTGATTAGCCGGCATTGGCGGCAGTGGTTTCGCCATCGGCGTCACCGGTTTCAGTTTCGGCCATGCCTTCTTCGGCGTCTTCCGGAGCTTCAATGGTCGCGGAATAGGCGGAGAGGACTTCACCCGCTTCATCCAGCGACTGGATACGCATGCCGTCAGAGGCGCCGCGAACCGGCGAGACCACCACCATGTCGCCGGCAGAGACGCCGGAGGACACGACCAGGCGCTCGGTCGAAGACGTCACCACGTCGACAGTACGGATGGACATGCGCCCACCGGGCTCTGCGACATAGACGCTATTCTCGCCGCGCAGCGCTGCGCGCGGCAGGATGTAGGCATTCTCGACTTCACGGCCGACGATCTCGGCATTGACGAACAGGCCAACAGCCAGCGGAGCACCGCCTTCAGCAGCTGCGCCATAAGGGTCATCGACTTCAGCGATGGCGTAGAGAACGCGCGTCTGCGGGTCGATGGCGCTGTCCGTGCGGGTAATACGACCCTGCCAGGTCTGCTCGGCACCGGCCAGGGTGGCGGTGAGCGTCACCGGGATGCCGGCCTCGTCACCCGCGCTGTAAGCGACCGGGATGCCCAGAATGCCAAGTTCGAAATCGGTCAGCGGCAGGCGGACCAGAACGGTGTCGGTGGAGAAGACCTCACCCAGCGGCGTGCCGGCATTGACGAACTGACCGAGGTCAGCGGCCTTGGAGCGGACGCGACCGGTGAACGGTGCGGAAACCCGGGTGCGCTGCAGGTCCAGACGGGCGTCCTGCAGGGTAGCGCGGGCGGCGGCCAGTTGAGCGCGGGCTTCAGCCAGCTGCGGTTCACGCAGGGTCAGGGCCGAGGCTTCACCTTCGCCAAGCTCTTCCCATTCCGAACGGGCCAGGTCGCTTTCCGCCTGCTCGCGGGCCAGAGCCTGAGTGGCCTGGGCCACCTGGGCTTCGGCGCGGGTCACGGCGAGGCGATAATCCGCGTCTTCGATGCGGACCAGCGTCTCACCGGCCTCGAAGAAACCGCCTTCGATGAAATCCGGGTTCACAAAGGTGATGCGGCCGGAGACCTGGGGGACCAGGTTGATCTGGGTGCGTGGGCGGGCCTGGCCCTGCGAATTCACCGTCAGGGCAATGGTTTCGCGTTGGGCTTCTTCAACGAAGACCGCGATCGGCCGCGGTGTCGGATTGGCGCGCTCAGGCTGTGGCCCCGTGCTCATAATGGCTGAAACGACCAGGCCGAACAGCACGATAACGATAGCGATGACAACAATTCGTGCGACGAGGGGTCCCATGACTATTCTCCTGCCCGCATGGCCGGCTCAGACGAACCGGCGACTGCAAAATCGCCAGCAATGGCGAGATAAAGATCGATACGATTAGTGACGCGCTCGCGCTGCGCCGAGATGTACTGGCTTTCCGCGCTGATGCGACGGCTATTGGCGTCGAGCAGCGCGAATATGGTGGATACGCCGCGAGCGTACTGGCGGATGACCAGTTCTTCCGCAGCCGCCGCTTCTTCAAAGGCCTGACGCAGGCTTTCCACACGTTCGGTGAGGATGGTGTCGGCATAAAGCGCGTTTTCCGCTTCCTGCCAGGCGCTCAAAACCGTCTGCGCATAAGAGGCGACCGCCAGTTCGGCATTGGCCTGGGCCTGATCGCGCTGGGCCCGCAACTGCCCGCCGCGGAAGATCGGGGCGGTCAGCGAGGCGGCCATGTTGGAGATAAAATCATCAACATCGAGCGCGTCTTCCAGCGAAACGCCGCCACCGCCGGTGGAACCGGACAGGGACAGGCTCGGGAACAAGGCCGCGCGGGCCGCATCAGCACGCAGGCCGGCAGACAGCAGACGGCGTTCCGCCGCCAGCACATCCGGCCGGCGGGTCAGAAGATCTTGCGGCGAACCCAGTCCGCCCGGGGCATCAAGCGCCGGGAAATCGCCATCATGGGCGATGCGCGCCGCCGGATAACGGCCGAGCAGGGTTTCCAGCGTCCGCGCCGAAGAGGCTTCGGAGCGGCGGCGCGATGCGACGGCGGCTTCCGAAGAGGCCACCGAGCTGCGTGCGGTCCGGACGTCGGAGCTGCGTACCAGGCCGCGGGCAAAGCGCCGTTCGGTCAGGGCCAGCGTGTCGCGGCGGGTCTGCAGGTCTCGTTCTGCGAGTTCGGTTTGCTGGCGCGCTTCGATCAGCGCGTACCAGGCTTTGGCGACCTGGCCGGCGACCGACAATTGCGCCCCGCGCAGATCTTCCGCGGCGGCTTCGGCGTCCAGCGTTCCGGCATTGGCGGTGTTGCGCACCCGGCCCCACAGATCGACCTCCCAGGAGGAGGAGAGGCCGAAGGAATAGCTGTCCGTGCCCCCGGGTTCGGTCCGTTCCACGCCGAGCGATCCGCTCAGCGAGGGCAGCCGGTCGGAACCGGCAACCCGGGCCGATGCGCGTGCCGCGTCAAAGCGGGCCAGCGATTGGGCAAGGGAGGGATTGGCGCCGAAGGCTTCTTCAACAAGGCCGGTCAGGGCCGGGTCGCCCATCGCGGTGATCCAGTTCTCAGCCGCCGTCTGGCCCAGCATGGCCGGTTCCGATGTGAAGCGCGCGGGCGCTTCCGGCAGGACCGTCTCGGGCTGGAAGGCCGGCGTGCTGGCACAGGAGACCGTGGTGAGGGCCGTCGCCAGTACTAACAATGATTTACGCATGCGTTGTCCCCGCACGTCTTGAGCTCTACCGATAGCGCATCCTATGGCCGCCTTAGCGAAAGTCAACATAAATTTATCGAAAAACACTAAATGCCTATCGATTTCCATGAAATAGTTGTCGAAATTCGAGATGCGACAGTCCCGCAAGCGCTCTGCCCGCGGCCGTTTCACCTTATCGCCGGTATGTGCCATAGAGACGACAGTCCGTTGGCGGGATCAGTCCCGCCGCAACGCGCCAGCGGCCCCTATGCCTTGCTCGCGCTAACAAGGCGAGTGAACTTTGAGAAAGGTCGCAAGCGAAACACAGCCCTCCATTCGCATCCGGCGCCGCGACACCGCGGCCGTTGCAGCACTTGGAAGTACGGTTCTCCTGCTGCTGTGGATTTTCGGCGAGCTCGGGTTTGTGCAGGCGTTCGTCGCGATCGCGACGGTCGGCGCCCTGTCGGTGTTTTACTATCTGACCGTTTCAACCACGCTGAATCCGCGCCTTGCTGCTCCGGTTGAACCGGAGCCGGAAGAACGGCCTGCGGACCGCGTGCCCGCCGATGCCATGCTGGAAAGCCTGCCCATTCCGGTTTTGATGATTGGCGCCGGCGGTCGGATCGAAAGCGCCAACCCGGCAGCGCGAGAATTTGTCGGGCTGGGTTCGACCAGTGGCAATCTGTCTGCCGTGCTCAGGCAGCCCAAAGTCCTTGAAGCCGTAAGCGCCGCACTCCGCGGCACGCCGGTCAAACCGGTTGAGTATTCCAATATGGCGCCGGTCGAAAGCCATGTGCGCGCTTTCGTGGCGCCGTTGAAGATCGACAGCGACCCGGTCCTGCCCTGGCGCGCCATGCTGGTCCTCACTGACGAGACGTCGATCAAACGGGCGGATCGCATGCGCGCGGATTTCCTCGCCAACGCCAGTCATGAATTGCGCACGCCGCTGGCCTCTCTAGCGGGCTTCATCGAGACGCTGCGCGGTCATGCCCGCGAGGATGAAGAGGCCCGCGAGCGCTTCCTTGGCATCATGTTCGATCAGACCGAACGCATGCAGCGGCTGATCAATGACCTGCTTTCGCTGTCGCGGATTGAAATGGACGAACATGTCCAACCGAGCGGCGAGGCGGATATCTCGGCGGTGGCAGAGGACGTGATTGATTTCCTGCGGCCGCAGCTGGCGGCGAAATCGATCGAGCTGGAAACCGATATCGTCAAGGGCGCCGTGGCCACAGGCGACCGGGACCAGTTGACCGAGGTGATGATCAACCTAGTCGAAAACGCGATCAAATATTCGCCCCGCGAAACACTTATCTCGCTCGAACTGATTACCGATGCGCCGCGAGAGGAAGCGGAGAAGCGCGAGTTGACGCTGGAGGGGGAAAGCAGCCGCCTGTCCCTGGCGATGCCGCCCTCCGATCCCGGCGAGCGTTATGTCGTCGTCCGGGTGCGCGATCGGGGTAAGGGTATTGAGCGCCCCAATCTGCCGCGCCTGTCAGAGCGATTTTACCGGGTGGACGGTCAGAAAAGCGGACCGAAAGAGGGAACCGGGCTGGGGCTCGCCATCGTCAAGCACATCATCAACCGGCACCGGGGCGGTTTTACCGTTGAAAGCTCACCCGGGCACGGCTCGGTCTTCTCGGTTTTTCTGCCAATGGCGCGAGAACAAGCCGCAGATTCGGTCGATGAAACAGTGGATCAGGATAGCTGATCGACCTGCCTGGACTGGGCAGTGTCACAAAACTGTAGCTCAAATGTCATAAAGGGGCCGACCACACCCGCTAGGGGTGGTGATTAATCCCAGTCATGCCGGGCGTCCGGCGTGATGCAAGGCGAGCCCGAATGTCGGTCATTTCCTTCATTGCCCTTATTCTGTTGGTGCTGGTGGCCGCCGGGTTTTACTACGGGCGTAGCCGCGCGATCCGGCTCGCCGATGGCGATACCGCGCTGCTCCACTCATTGCCGAATTATCACGGATATTACGCCGGGATCTGGGCAGGGCTGCCCGCCTTCCTGCTGATCGCAGCGTTCGCAATGTTTTCCGGACCGATCGTAGACCGGCTGACCGCGATAGAGTTGCATACCCAGGCTGTCGGTCTGAATGCGCGCTACGAACAACGGATATCCAGCGATCCCGATTATCGCGAGCTGGAACAGGCGGTGATCCTGCTGCGTAGCCGCGTCGATACGATCAATGCGGAACTGGACAGCGCCCGCCGGAGTGATCGCGAGAATGCTGAGCAGCTCGTGGTCCTGCGCCAGCGGGCGGTGGAGCTACTCAATCAGTCGACACGCGCGGAAGAGGATTTGCGCCTGTATGCTCAACAAGTGGCCGTGCAGGTCAGCGAAGCGGGGCGGGCTGAAGGTGTTGGCCTGGTCGCGTTGGCCGGTTTTGAACTGGAGCAAACCCCTCGCGAACGCCGGCAGCTCTTCCTGTCTGATGCGCGCCGCTTGGCCCAAGGCGAGCTGGCCAGCCGCGATACGCCAGAATTGCGCGCTGCCGGAGCCGTAATCAGCGCCTACCAAGCCAATTTCCGCAATGTTGTTGCCGTGGCGGCCTTGTTGCTCGGCTTTGCCGGTCTGGCCCGCGCCCACATGAGGGTCAATGTGCAATTCCGGGCGCGGAACAGTGTCGAGCGGCTGATCACCACGGTCCTGTTCATATCCTCTGGTCTCGCCGTGTTGACGACCGTTGGCATTGTCGCCTCGCTCCTGTTTGAGAGCCTGCGCTTTTTCGGCGAGGTGCCGCTGCACGAGTTTCTGTTCGGGCTGCAATGGTCGCCACAGATCGCCATTCGCGAGGAGCAGATCGGCCAGACCGGCGTCTTTGGTGCCGTACCCCTGTTTGCCGGAACCGCACTGATCACCCTGATTGCCATGCTGGTTGCCGTGCCGATCGGACTGTTCTCGGCCATCTACCTGTCGGAATATGCCGGTTCGCGTTTCCGCCTGTCGGCTAAACCGGTCCTGGAAATCCTCGCGGGCATTCCCACCGTCGTTTACGGCTATTTCGCCCTGCTCACCGTAGGGCCGGCCCTGCGCGCCATGTTTGGTGCCATCGGGATCGAGGATGTCGATCTGAAGAGCGCGCTCTCCGCCGGCCTGGTCATGGGGGTGATGATCATACCCTTCATTTCCTCGCTCTCCGATGATGTGATCAATGCGGTGCCGCAATCCCTCCGTGACGGCTCCTACGCCATGGGGGCCACCAAGTCGGAAACGATCTCCAAGGTGATCATGCCCGCCGCACTGCCGGGTATTATCGGCGCCGTGCTGCTGGCCGTGAGCCGGGCGATCGGCGAGACCATGATCGTTGTCATGGCGGCTGGCCAGGGCGCGAACCTGACCGCCAACCCGCTGGAGTCGGTGACCACCATCACGGTCCAGATCGTCACCTTGCTGACCGGTGACCAGAACTTCGACAGTGCCAAGACCCTGTCGGCTTTCGCACTCGGTCTTGTGCTCTTTGTCCTGACCCTGATCATGAACATGATCGCCCTGCGCGTGGTCCAGCGCTACCGGGAAAAATATGACTGATCAGGCTCCGAAAACTTCCCTTGGCGAGACGCTCGCCGAACGCCTGCCGCGGCGCTACCGGGCCGAGTTGCGCTTCCGTGCTGCCGGGCTCGGAGCGGTGATCTCGGCGGTAGCGATCCTGTTGGTCCTGATCCTGTCCATCGTCAGCGAAGGCCTGCCGGCTTTTACCGTGCACCAGCTTGTTTTGCCGGTGTCGCTGGAGCGCGAATTGGTTGATCAGGAGGGCGATGGCACTGAGGCATCGCTGCGCCGGGGCCGCTATAGCGCCGTGCTGCAAAATGCCATGCGTGAGGAATTCCCGGAGGTGAGCGGGCGCCGCGAACTGCGCGCCCTGTTCGGGCTCTATACGCCGCTCAATTCGACCCGGCTGATGGACGAGGTGCTGGCCGATCCTGCACTGGTTGGCTCGACACACGTCTTCCGCATGCCGATCGCCGACGAGCTCGACCTTTATCTCAAAGGGCGCCTGGTGCAGGACCGCATCTTGCCGACAACGGGCACGCTGGGCATGAGCGAGCAGGGCGGGGTTGTCCTCGCCTCCAGCTCGACCAATGCCTTCGCCGATCTCGCGGAAGAAATGCGCCGGTCCATCGAGCTCGAGGCCGATCGTCTTCTGCTTCGGGCGGAGAGCTCGCGCCGCGCCATGGATGTCGCCGGCGAGGATGAGCGGGATCGGCTGGCCTCCGACGCAGCGCGCGCGCAGCGCCAAGCCGAGGCCCTGCTGGATGCGGCCCGGGCTGAAACCGGTTGGATCGAGCTTGAAGGTGAGCTGCCCAGCATTCTGGTGGACGCAGACGGGCACACAATGAAGCTGTCCGCTCTGTCGGTAGATGGCCGCCAGGTGCGCGGAGCCTATCTGCTCGGAAGCGGCAATGTCGAGGTCGCTCAGAACTGGTCGCTTTACGTCGTGGATACGCCGGAAACACGGCGTCGTGTCAGCGACCAGGTGATCGCCTGGACCCGTGCGCTTGAAGACCGCGGCCGGATCCAACGCGGTTTCAACCACTATCTTTTCGCCAATGCCGACAGCCGTGAACCGGAACTGGCCGGGGTAAGGGGCGCCTTGTTCGGCTCCATCCTGACCATGATCATCACCATGTTCCTGTCGGTGCCGATTGGTGTGTTCACGGCGCTGTATCTGGAAGAGTACGCGCCGAAGAACCGCTTCACCGACATGATCGAAGTCAATATCAACAACCTCGCAGCGGTGCCGTCCATCGTCTTCGGCCTGCTCGGCCTGGCCGTATTCATCAATGCTTTCGGCCTGCCGCGATCAACACCGATTGTCGGCGGTCTGGTCCTGTCGCTGATGACCCTGCCAACCGTGATTATTTCCACCCGTGCAGCCTTGAAGGCCGTGCCGCCCTCGATCCGGCAGGCGGCGCTGGCGGTCGGGGCCTCCAAGACGCAGACGGTTTTCCACCATGTCCTGCCCCTGGCGGCGCCGGGTATTCTGACAGGCTCCATTATCGGTCTAGCCCAGGCGCTGGGGGAAACCGCGCCGCTGCTGATGATCGGCATGGTCGCCTTCATCGCCGATGCGCCCTCGCTCGGGCTGGAGGGTTTCTCGCAGCCCGCAACGGTCATGCCGGTGCAGATTTTTCTCTGGTCCGATGCCGCTGAACGAGCCTTCGAGGCCCGCACGGCTGCGGCCATTCTCGTCCTTCTTGCGCTGATGATCGGCTTTAATGCCCTGGCCATTTATCTGCGCCGCCGTTTCGAACGGAGATGGTAACCCCATGATTGAAGCTTCACCCCAGCAGGCAGCGCCGCTACCCGGTGCTCAAGGCCCGATCAAGGTGGCCGCGCGCGGGATCGACGTCTTCTATGGCGACAACCACGCGCTGAGGAATGTATCGATCGATGTTCCCGACCGTAGCGTGATGGCCTTTATCGGCCCGTCCGGTTGCGGCAAGTCGACCTTCCTGCGCTGCCTCAATCGAATGAATGACACGATCGAGGAGGCACGCGTATCCGGTTCGCTGTGCATTGATGGGCGTGAGGTCTATGACAAATCGGTCGACCCGGTCGTCTTGCGCGCCCGCGTCGGCATGGTGTTCCAGAAGCCCAACCCTTTCCCCAAGAGCATCTACGACAATGTCGCTTACGGCCCGCGTATCCACGGCCTCGCCCGCACGCGCGAGGAGCTTGATGCCATGGTTGAGGAAAGCCTCAACAAGGCCGGGCTGTGGGGCGAGGTCAAGGACCGGTTGCTGGAGCCTGGCACCAGCCTGTCCGGCGGCCAACAGCAGCGTCTGGTGATTGCCCGCGCCATTGCGGTGCAGCCGGAAGTCATCTTGATGGACGAGCCGTGTTCCGCGCTCGATCCTATTGCGACGGCCCGTATCGAGGAATTGATCGACGAGCTGCGCGAGAACTACTGCATCATCATCGTGACCCATTCGATGCAGCAGGCCGCTCGCGTGTCGCAAAAAACCGCATTCTTCCACCTTGGCTCGCTGGTCGAGGTTGGCCCGACGGAAGAGATTTTTACCAATCCCCGTGATCCGCGTACCCAGGATTACATAACCGGCCGCTACGGCTAGGCCGGCTCAGGAGCGTTCTATGACCCTGTCGCAACGCGCACATATCGTATCCGCCTATGGCGCCGAGCTGGACCAGCTCGCCGATGATATCGCCCGCATGGGCGGTCTGGTGGAAACCCAGCTCACCGAGGCGCTGTCTGCCTTTGTCCGCCGCAATGCCGCGACCACGGCGGAGGTCCGGGCCCGGGAGAAACAGGTCAATGCCATGTATGGCGACATCGAAAAGAGCGTCATTCGCCTGTTCGCCCTGCGTCAGCCCATGGCGACAGACCTGCGCATGACGATCTCCGCCTTGAAGATCGCCAGCGATCTCGAGCGGGTTGGTGATCTGGCAAAGAATATCGCCTATCGCGGCGAGGATATGGCCGAATTCGCACCGCCGCCTGTCCTGGGCCAGGTCGAGCGCCTCGGTGCCATTGTCACCGGCCAGCTGCATGAGGTGCTCGATGCTCTGGGCTCTTTCCAGGTCGAACCGGCATTGCGCGTCTGGCACAGCGATGACGAGGTCGATGAGCACTACAATTCTTTGATCGCCGACGTTCTCAACGGCATGAAGATCGACAGCAATTTCGTCGGTCCGGGCCACCACGTCCTGTTTGTGGCCAAGAACCTCGAACGCATTGGCGATCATGCCACCAATATTGCCGAGGCGGTGCATTTCATGGTCACCGGCCAGCATCTCGAACAAATTGAATCCACCGTCACGTCCACCGGGAAATAGGAGTGAGGCGATGAACCCGCATGTCCTCGTTGTAGAAGATGAAGACGCCCTGGCGACCCTGCTGCAGTATAATCTGGAGAAGGAGGGCTATAATGTCTCCGCCGCGGCTGATGGCGAAGAAGCCCTGATCATGGCCGAGGAAGAAACGCCGGATCTGGTTCTGGTCGACTGGATGCTGCCAAAAGTCTCCGGCATTGAGGTCTGCCGCCGGCTGCGCTCGCGCCAGGAGACTGCCAATGTGCCGATCATCATGCTGACCGCGCGCGGTGAGGAAACCGACCGTGTGCGCGGGCTCGATACCGGGGCGGATGACTACATCGTCAAACCCTTCTCCATGACCGAGCTGTTCGCCCGCATTCGGGCCGTTCTGCGCCGCATCCGTCCGGGCCTGGCCGAGGATGTGATCAAGGCTGGTGACATCACCATGGACCGCGTGGCTCACCGGGTGAAACGCGCTGACCGTGAGATCCATCTCGGGCCGACCGAATTCCGCCTGCTCGACTATCTCATGCAGCATCCCGGCCGGGTGTTCTCGCGTGAGCAATTGCTCGACGCGGTCTGGGGTTCCGATGTCTATGTCGAGGCCCGCACCGTCGACGTTCATGTCGGCCGGCTACGCAAGGCCCTCAATACCAAGGAAGAGCGTGACCCGATCCGCACTGTACGTTCGGCGGGTTATTCCTTTGACGTGAGCGCCAGCTAGCGCAGCTGCTCGGCTTCGTCGGGAAGCCCTCACTACCCGCAATAAAGAACGGCCGCCTCGGGGGAGAGGCGGCCGTTATTCTACCGGACGGGGGTGAGAGGGGGGATGTCCGGTTAGAAATTATAGCGCCGCGTGGCGGCGATCGCGTCGAGTGCAGCGGCTGCATCGGAATTGCGGCGACGACGTTTCTGGCTCGGCTGATACGCCATGTCGGCGTGGGCTTCGCAATAGGTGTCGTCGGTACCGGTCTTGCGGCCGCAGAAGCGGAAGCTGGACGAGGCCGGGTCGCCGATCGGCCATTTGCACATGCTGTCCCGGAGGGTCAGGACAGTGGCAAACTCGCCAGAAGGCAGTACGGCAGGCTCCACCGGCGCCGGCGTCGGTGCGGAGGGCGCTGAGGGGGAGGGGCGCGGTGCGCGCGCCGCCGGCGCGGTGGTAGCCGTTGTAGTGCGCGGCCGGGCTGGCTTGACCGTACGGCGAGCCGGGCGGGACGGGGTGGCACGGCCAGACAGGCCCAGACGATGCACCTTGCCAATCACGGCATTTCGGGTAACACCGCCAAGCTGTTTGGCGATCTGACTCGCACTCAGGCCTTCCGACCAGAGCTTCTTGAGTTGTTCTACACGTTCATCCGTCCAAGCCATCTCACTCGATCTCCCGGTGGTGCGCTCTTAACTTTGATGAAGCTAATGAGCGCATATATCCATTCATGTTTAATTACACTAGATATTGTATCCGACGGAGCGCTTGCCACAAGATGTCTGTATGACGAAGCCTGTGGAAAGCTCTCTTGCCACGTCAATCGTTAACGGGGATGGTTACCCAGAGGTTAAAGGTAATTCGATATGAGTAACTTAGACTTAAGACAGGTTACCGCGCCCCGTCAGTTCGGATTCATCAACTGGCTTGGGCTGTGGACATTGTACAAGAAGGAAGTCCGCCGCTTCATGAAAGTGGTCTTCCAGACGGTCCTGGCACCGGTCGTTACCGTGCTGCTTTTCATGGTGATTTTCGCCATGGTCCTGTCCGAGGCGCGGCCCGATATTGCCGGTATTCCCTTCGCTCAGTTCATTGCTCCGGGCCTGATCCTGATGGGTGTGCTGAACAATGCCTTTGCCAATTCCTCGTCCACGCTCCTCGTCTCCAAGGTGCAGGGCAACACCGTCGACTTCCTGATGCCCCCGCTGAGCGCGCTCGAGCTTTTCCTGGCCTTTGTCGGCGGCGCCATGACCCGCGGCTTTATCGTGGCGCTGGCCAGCGGGACCGCCATGGCCTTCTTTGTGCCGCTCTGGCCGGAGAATGTCTGGGCGGTGGTCTATTACGGCCTGTCCGCCGCCGCCATGCTCGCCATGGTTGGCGTCATCGCCGGGATCTGGGCCGAGAAGTTCGATCACCTCGCCGTGGTCACCAATTTCATCATCATGCCGCTGACCTTCCTGTCCGGCACCTTCTACTCAGTCGCCGGGCGCGGCGTCATCGAGACGATCAGCCATTTCAACCCGTTCTTCTACATGATTGACGGTTTCCGCTACGGCTTCACCGGCCATGCAGACGGCTCTATCACGGTCGGCGTAGTGATGACGCTGGGCATCAACATCGCCCTCGCGATCTGCTGCTATGGTGTGCTTCGTGCAGGCTGGCGCTTGAAGAGCTGAGCCGGTCAGCCTAGAGGGTGTGGGGTCTTTGCGCCGTCGCGGCGCGCCCCTTTTTCGAGGAGATGTCCCATGCCCGCACCGATGATGGATACCTATGCCCCGCCGGATCTGGTCTTTGACCGTGGCGAAGGCGCCCGGCTATATACCGAAGCCGGTGACAAGTATCTGGACTTCATCTCGGGCATTGCGGTGAATTGCCTGGGGCATGCCCACCCGAAGGCCGTCGAAGCGCTCACCGAGCAGGCTGGCAAGCTGTGGCACTTGTCCAATATGTTCAAGGTCCCCAAGGGGATTGAACTGGCCAACAAGCTGACCGAGGCGAGCTTTGCCGATCGTGTCTTCTTCACCAATTCCGGTGCCGAGGCCATCGAATGCGCGCTGAAAACGGCGCGGCGCTATCACTATGTGAACGGCAATCCGCAGCGCTATCGCATCATCACCTTCACCGGTGCATTCCACGGCCGCACCTATGGCGCCATCAATGCTGGCGGCAATCCGAAATATCTTGAGGGCTTTGGCCCGGCGATGGAAGGTTTCGACCAGGTCGAGTTCGGTGATCACGACGCTCTGAAGGCGGCGATTACCGAGGAAACCGCAGCCATTCTTGTGGAGCCGGTCCAGGGCGAAGGCGGTGTGCGCGCGCTTCCTGAAGCCTGCCTGCGCGGCCTGCGCGAGCTGTGCGACGAGCATGGCCTGCTCCTGATGTATGACGAAGTTCAGTGCGGCGCCGGACGGACCGGCAAGCTGTTCGCCTATCAGTGGACCGATGGAGCCGAGCCGGACATCATGGCCACGGCCAAGGGGATTGGCGGCGGTTTCCCGATGGGCGCCTGCCTGGCGACGGAAAAAGCGGCCGCCGGCATGGTCGTCGGTACGCACGGTTCCACCTATGGCGGCGGCCCGCTTGCCATGGCTGTCGGCAATGTCGTGTTCGACGAGCTGACCGCCGACGGGTTCATGGATCACGTCGTCGACGTTTCCAACTTCCTGCGCCAGCAGCTGCACGGTCTTGCTGACCGTCATGCCGACAAGGTGGTGGAAGTGCGCGGCAAGGGCCTGTTGATCGGCATCAAGCTGAAAGACGGTTTCGATCCGAAAAAGCTCGCCGGCCTGTGCCGCGAGCGCCATCTCCTGGTCGGTGCTGCGGGCGATAATGTCTCCCGCATGGCGCCGCCATTGATCATCACCCGTGATGATGCCAGCGAGGCGGTCAAAGTACTCGACGAGGCGCTCGGCCTGCTGCAGGGCGCTGGCTAGACAATGAGCGAGACCACGCGCGATCCCCTCGGGGAGCAGGACAATATTGTTGCCGGCTTCCAGGTCGAAGACCGGGCCGTGCGTGGCCGCATTTCCCGGCTCGGTGAGACCATCGACCTCATCCTCGGGGCGCATGACTATCCCGAGCCGGTTGCGCGCATGCTGGGTGAGGCTGTGCTGGTCGCCGGCCTCATCGGCAATGCCCTCAAATTCAACGGCCGTCTGATCATTCAGGCCCAGGGCAGCGGGCCTGTGGCTTTCATTGTTGCTGAATACACCGCCGGCGAAGGTGTGCGTGGCTATGCCAAGATCGATCCGGATAGGGTCGAGGCGGCGATTGCCGGGCGTGCCGAGGGGGAGGGCTGGGTCCAGACCCTTCTCGGTGAAGGCGTGATGGCCATGACCATCGACCATGGCCCGAATATGGAGCCCTATCAGGGTGTGGTGCCGCTTGAAGGCGATAGCCTGGTCGACAGCGCCGAAACCTATTTCGCCCAGTCAGAACAGTTGCCGACCCGCATCCGTGTCGCGGTCGGCGAGCATTGGGATGGTGAAGGGCAGCGCTATTGGCGCGGTGGCGGCGCCATGCTGCAATCCTTTGCCGGTGATGAAGCCCGTGGCGACCCTGGTGCCGACTGGGAACATTGCCTCGCCCTGTTCAATACGGTTGAAGACGCAGAGTTGCTCGATCCGGAATTATCCGCCGGTGGATTGCTCTATCGCCTCTTCAATGAGGACGGTGTGCGCCTGTTCGAGCCGGTCAGTCTTCCGCGCCGCTGTTCCTGCGAACGTGAGCGCCTGGCGCGTATCATCGCGCGTTTCCCGCAAGATGATCAGGACCATATGCTGGTCGATGGCAAGATCGTGATGACCTGCGAATACTGCAACAAGAACTGGGACTTCACCCTGGACGATATCTCGGCCGCTAAATCCGCTTGAGCCAGGCGTTCGGGCAATAGGTCACATTATGCCCGTAAAAATCGCATAGCGCGGTGTCGATTTGGTAGAGATCAGAGCTCGCCAGCATGAATTCCTGCACCGCGCGGTTCGGGCCGTCTTCATAGCGGCGATAGACCTCTCCCTGCAGATCAGCGACGATCCCGTCTTCCACCACGAGGTAGTCCCCGGGCAGAAGCTTGTTACGGAAATAGTCAAGGACGGCAGAGACGCTGTCATAGGTGTGGGCACTGTCTTCCACGACCAGCCAGGGCCGCGGAGCCTTGGCAATCAGTTCATGCGGGAATGTTTCCGCCGGACGTGTGCTGTCAGCCAGCAGCAAGGTGGCGCCGTCCACCGGAGCGGCATTATCCTCGATATCCAGGGAAATAATCGTCGGGGTGAAACCGAGGGCTCCGCATTGGTCGCGGTACCACAAGGCGCTGCCGCCCTCTGATGTTCCGACCTCAATGATCGATTGCGGCCGCAATTTCTCCAGCAGTTGCAAGTAGAGAATGGCGTCGAAAGGGTTCTTAGCGAAGCGCCGGCCCTTATAGCGGGTCTTCAGGCAACCGGCCTGGACCTGATCGAGGAAACCGGTCGGGATATTGGCTTTGAAAGGGCGTGTACCAATCGAGCCTGCCCGGCGTTTCTGCTCGTGTGCGTGCTGGTTTTCCCCGGCAAGCTCGGCCTGGCCGGGCCGGAGCGTTCCGATATAGCGCGCTTTGTAGTCGAGCGGCGCGAGCGGAGCGCCGGTCAGTTTTTCATACTCGGCGAACATCGCCTTGCGGGCTTCCTGGGGGCCATTGGTCGCGGCGCCACCATGCACTTGATGGAAGGTGGCCTCTCCAAGCATCATCCACGGCTCGCCATGAGATTTTTCTACTGCGCGTTTCCAAAAATCCAGATTGGCGACGCCGCCACCCGGTTGAACAAAGCGCTCGTCGAGCCCGCCGAGGCTTTGCCAGAGCTGACGGCTCAGGAAAACGCCATTGGATTCCGCGATCGGCCGGAACCAGCCTCCGGCGGACGAGCCGGCCAGGACGGAGATATCGAACAGTCTGTAGCCGTCCTTGCGCCAGGGCTGGCTGGCCAGCAACCGGTCTTCCGCCGCCTGATCATACCCAGCCAGAACCGACCGCATCTGCACATCGGGGCCCAGATGCATGCCGATAGTACCGATCACCCGGTTCGGTGCGGCGCGATGCGCGTCGAGTGCATTGCGATAGATGCCCGGTGAGGCAAGCCGGGCGCCATCGATGAACAAACCGAGCAGCCGGCCTTTGGCCTGCGCCGCGACTTCATTGATGGCCTTGAGCGGCGAGGGATTGCCCGGCGCGAAGCGTACAACGCGGACCCGCGGTTCGATCTCGCGCAGGGCCGTTTCGTCAACGGCTATGGGGGAGCCGTTATCGACGACCAGGATTTCGAAATCGATCTGCTTGACGCCACGCTGGTAGGCCTTGCTCAGCGTGAAAATAGTGCGCGGTAGCTCACGCTCCATGTCGTAGGCGCAGACGACAACGCTGAGATCAAGCGACGTCTCGTCAGCCATTATGCCACCCCGAGGACACGGCGCAGATTTTCGCTGGTCGGAGCCAAGGCCTGGCTGCGGTCGATCAGGTCTCTTGGCGGATCTGCCGGTTCGCCCAATATGGCCCGGAGCTCGGGGTTGTAGCGGTCCTTGAGCCGCGGATTGCGGGGCTTCAGCTTGCGGATCATCAACAGGCCGGTCGGGGCGGTGTCAAACAGCGTCAGCTCGAGATCCGGCCGCAGGCGTTCCAGCAATGGCAGGAGCCGCCAGACATCGCCCGTCCAGACCTGGGTCTGACGGTCCCGGCGTGCCTGCAAGGGGTGGCAGGGCAGGATATCGTCAATGATCACAGTCCCGCCGGCGCTCATGAAAGCCTCGAGGTTCATGAAATCGCGATAGGCGAATTCGATCAGGTGCATGCCATCGATGAAGGCCAGATCGACCGGTTTCGTGATCGCGTCTTCGGCGTGGAAGAAGAAGAAATCGTCGCTGGTGGTCTCGAACAAGCGGGTGTTTTCGGGCACCTGTTCGAGATCATGGCTGGGGTCAATGGCAATGCTTTCGCATTGCGCCAGCTCCAGGCTGTGGCCGAGGCGGACGCCGATTTCCAGATAGAGCTGCGGCTTGAGGATGTCGTGCATCTCGCGCAGGACGTCGAGATAGGGCCGCGCCCCCGCGGTCCGCTCCGCGGCCGGGTCTGGATGCGGTGTGGTCTTAACCGGCAGAACGGTTTGGGCCAGCGGTGCTTGTATCGCCTGTAAATCGCCGCCCTTTTGAAACACGCCGACGAGGTCGCGCCAGGGGCCGCGATCATCCATCCAGCAATGCACGAGGCGCAAATCGGTCCAGTCTGCCAGGGCCTGGTAGGCGTCCGGGTAGAAGCGGTAGCAATCAACCGGATACCGGTGAATGGGACCGCCGGATGGCGCGATAATGAACGCAAGCCCGCCCGGCTTCATGATGCGGGCGATCTCCGCGAATGTGCGCCAGAAATGGGCGCAATGCTCCAGCATCTGACCCGACAGGACGAGATCGAAGGCGCCATCTTCAAAAGGCAGGACGTAAGGGTCCTCAAGCACGAGGTCGACCCCGGGGCCCGGGGCTAGATCGACCCCGGTAAACTCGTGGTGGCCGGCAAAGAGCTGGCGGTAGGAGCCGTTCACGTCCGAGGCGCCCAGATCGACGATTTTCGACGGCGATTCAGGTCCGTACCAATCCACACACCGCTGCATGTTCTCCATCGATGAAGGGTGCATGTCTGGTCTCTCCGGGGGACAGTTTGGATTGCGTGTTCGACAGGATGTGCATGGCACGAAATGGCGGTAAAGCCCAGATGGATTGGATGTTTCAGCCCCGCCAGAAGCGTGGGCTCAGGAATACCAGCACAGCGAGGACCTCGAGGCGCCCGATCAGCATGTTGGCCGTCAGCACCCATTTCGCGCGGTCCGGCAAGCCCTCAAAGGTGCCTGCGGGGCCGATCATTTCGCCCAGGCCCGGGCCGACATTGGCCAGGCTGGTGGCCGCTCCGGACAAGGCGGTGGTGGTATCCAGTCCGATCGAAGAGAGCAGGGCGGCGCTGATCACATAGACAGCAAAGAAAACGAAGAAGAAGCCGAAGACAGAGTGCAGGGCGCTGTCGGGCACCATGCGGCCATTATATCGCAGCGGAATAATCGCGCTCGGCCGCAGCAGGTTTTCCATGTAGCGGCGCAAGGCGATGCCGGCGATCTGGTAGCGGAAAATCTTGACCGAACAGGTTGTCGAACCGGCACAGCCGCCGATGAACATGAACAGGAAAAAGGCGGCGCTGGCCGCAGGACCCCAGGTGCCGTAATCGGTCGTGGCGTAGCCGGTGCCGGTGATGATGGAGATTACGTTGAAGCTGGCCAGACGCCAGGCCGCGACATCCTCGTGCGGATCGGTCAGGACGAGGAGCAGTGTCAGCGCCACACAGGCGATCAGCACTACCGAGAAGAAGCCGCGGACCTGGGCATCGCCCCAGACCGCGCCGGGCTTGCCGCGCAGGGCGAGCAGGAACATGCCGAAGGGCAGGGCGGCGAGCAGCATGAAGACCATGGCGACCAGGTCGGCGCCATTGGCGCGGAAGGCCCCGAGGCTGTTATCGGACGTGGAATATCCGCCTGTTGCGATCGTCGTCATGGCGTGGGCGATACTGTCGATCCAGCCCATGCCGGTGAGCCCGTAGGCGATGGCACAGGCACCGGTGAGTGCCAGATAGATCAGCGAAATCGCGGCCGCGATCTCCGTCGCGCGCGGCAGCACCTTGTCGGACGCATCAGAGCTCTCCATGCGGAAGAGCTGCATGCCGCCAATCCCCAGCATCGGCCAGAATGCCATGGCGGTGACGATGATTCCGATACCGCCGATCCATTGCAGAATGGCGCGCCACATCAGGAAGCCTGGCGGGCGCGTGTCCAGGCCGGTCAGGACTGTGGACCCGGTTGTCGTCAGGCCGGAGACGCTTTCGAAGATCGCATCGGTCCAGTCCATGCCCTGTCCGGCGAGCCGCAAGGGAATGGCTGCCGCCGCCGCCAGGGCCAGCCATGAGCCGACGGTAAGGATGAAGGCCGCTCGCGGTGACAGCGATGTAGCCTGGCTCCGTGTCGCCAGGGCGACTGCGCCGCCGAAGAAGAAACAGACCACCGCTGAGAGGAAAAACGCGCTGGCACTCTGGCGCTGGCCGGCGGCCGTGTCGATCGCCGCCGGGATCAGCATGGCCAGGGCCAGAACCGTTACCATCATGCCGATGGCGAAGAATACCGGACGCAAAGAGCCGGTCACGGGCGCGGTCCGCCGTTGCTATGGCCGGGATTAATGCAGGCTGGCACGATCATCGGGCCGGTCGAGAGAGAAGCCGGGGATCAGGGCGGCGAAAACCTCACCGCTTTGGCGGCGCATTTCATAACTGCCCTGCATGAAACCTGAGGCCGTGCGCAAGGGGGCGCCGGAGGTGTAGCGGAAACGCTCGCCGGGTTGGATCACAGGCTGTTCGCCCACCACGCCCCGGCCTTGCACATGTTCGGTCCGGCCCATGGAGTCGGTGATGACCCATTTGCGCGACACCAGTTGCACCGGCTGATCGGTATGGTTCTCGATCTCGATCGTGTAGGACCACACAAACCGTCCATCATCCGGGGAGGATTCCTCCTCCAGATAGTCCGGCTCGACGCGTACCATGACGCCGTCAGTATCGTGTTCATACATGGCCTGAGCCTCACCCCTCGCCCCGGCGATGCTGCCCGAGCGGGGCTATAATCCCTTCCATCTTGTGCTTGCTCAAGCCCTGCCGACAGCTTTGCTGGACATAGCGGCTGTGATGGGAGAGATGTGGTGCGCCCATCCTTGAAGATAAGCCCACCCATGACCGCACACGGAATTCTACCCGATCACGAGCTCGAAAGCCTGTTCCGCGACGGGATCGTCAGCGCGGAGCGCCCGCCTGCAGAGGGCCAGATCCAGCCGGCCAGTATCGATCTGCGGCTGGGCAGCAAGGCCTACCGCCTGCGGGCCAGCTTCCTGCCGGGTTCGGCCCGGTCGGTGACCGCGCGCCTGGATGCCGACCTGGTCATGCACACCGTCGATCTGACCGCTGGTGCAGTGCTGGAGACCGGGTGTGTCTACCTGGTGCCGCTTCAGGAGAGTCTCAACCTGCCCGTAGGCCTGAGCGCGGCGATGAACCCGAAAAGCTCGACCGGGCGTATTGATGTTTTCACCCGTGTCATCACCGATAATGGTGTCGCCTTTGACCAGGCCCCAGACGGGTATCGTGGTCCGCTCTATGCCGAGGTGTCACCGCGCACCTTCTCCATCCTGGCCCGTGAGGGCGACCGGTTGAGCCAGGTCCGTTTCCGTCGCGGTGTGCACCAGCCGGTGCGCGATCTGACCGTCAGCGTTGATCTGCAGGGCTTCGACGATGGTATTGTCGGCTATCGCGCCCGGCGCCATTCCGGCCTCGTCGATTTGGCGCGTATCGGTGAGCACAAGCGGGAACGCTATTGGGAGCCGCTCAATGCGCCGGACGGGCAATTGGTGCTCGACCCGGGCGAGTTCTATATTCTCGCATCGCAGGAAGCGGTCTCGATCGGGCTCAATGAAGCTGCGGAGATGGCCCCGATTGCCACCGAAATCGGTGAGTTCCGGGCCCATTATGCGGGTTTTTTCGATCCCGGTTTCGGCGTGTCGGAAACCGGTGGTTCCGGCTCCCGGGCCGTGCTCGAAGTGCGCGGCCGCGATGTCCCCTTCATCCTTGAACATGGGCAGCCGATTGCACGCCTGGTCTATGAGCCCATGCGCGCGCCGCCGTCGAGAGCCTATGGGGCCGTGGCGTCGAATTATCAGGCGCAGGGCCTGAAACTATCAAAATTCTTCAGCGCCTAGTCACGTGTAGCATCTGAATACAAATATTCCAGATTGCGTGATTTTGAGAACGCGCTAACGTCGCCTCAACCTGTGGGGAGAGTTATGCGTTTTCTAGTCATTTCCTTAATTTCGTTGTGTGTTTCAGCTTGGATGCCGGGTGCCGTCACGGCCCAGGTTGACGTCTATGCGCCCCTGCCGCGCGTCTGGGATGCCGAATTGTCGCCGGATGGTCGCTGGCTGGCGACCGGATGCACACCGCGCGGGGCGCGGGAGATCTGCGTCATTGATCTCAACGGCGAGGTCGCCACCCGCCTGATCGTGCAGCCGGATGAGGGGTCCATTCTCGGTTTCTACTGGCCGAGCAATGACTATCTCGTCTACTGGGTTGAAACCTTTGTCGACAACACATACGGGTCGCAGGGTCAGCAATATACGCTCACTCGGGCCGTTTCCTGGAGCGCGGCTACGGGTCAGGTTTCGCTGCTGTTAAGCGATATCGGCAATGTCACCGGCCTCGATCGTGTGACCTCGTCCATGGTCCAGAGTCCGGACCGGATTGCCATGGAACTCACCCTGGATTTCGGCGATCAGGAGCGTACCGGGTCGCGTCTGGCTCGCGGTGAATCGGTCCGTTCTGTCGTTTATGAGGTGGATCTGGAGACCGGTGAGCTCGATGACATTCTGCACCGCTCGATGACGTCCACCTATGGCTATCATCTTGATGAGAGCGGAGAGATTCTCCTGCAGGTGATCTACGAGCAGGATTCGGGGGTCTATACGCTGCAATCAGGCCCTGATGGCAGCCGCGGGGAGGTTTTCAGCGGCCAATACTTTTCTGAGCTTCCCTATATCCATGGCCGCGTCGGCGACAGCGATCTGATTGCTATCCGTTTCCCGGATCATGGTCTGCAATTGCTCGACCCCAGCACCGGGGAACGCACCGCCTTCGAGATTGACGGTCAGGCTGTCACCGGGGGGCTGCGCCGTGACCGCCGCAGCAATCGCATTGTTTCGGCAGGCCTGCGCACGGCTCCGGACGGAATCCACTTCTTCGATGAGACCCTGCAGGCGCGGTATAATGCCCTGCGCGAAATTCTCGCCGAAGACGCCATGTCGATCATTTCCTGGTCCGAGGATTACAACCGTATCGTCGTGCGGGCGACCGATCAGGGCCAACCGTCATACTATTACCTGCTCGACTGGAGCGAAGGTACGTTGTCCATGTTGGAGGAAGAATACCTGCTTCCTGAGGGCACCCGGGCTGGTGAGCGTGATTACTATACCTACGCAGCCTCGGACGGGCTGGAGATCGGTGCCTGGCTGACCATGCCGCCGGGCCGGACGCTTGAAGACGGGCCTTTCCCGCTTCTGGTCATGCCGCACGGCGGACCACGGGCGCACGATACTGGCGCGTTTGACTGGTGGGCAGCGTATTACGCGTCGCAGGGCTATCTTGTGATGCAGCCCAACTTCCGCGGTTCGACCGGATATGGTCGCGAGTTTATCGACGCCGGCGACGGCGGTTTCGGGACCCGGATGATCGACGATATGATCGACGGTGCCCGTGCGGTCCAGGCTGAAGGCTATGCTCGCGACGGGGCTTATTGCGCCGTCGGTGCCAGCTATGGTGGCTATGCCAGCTTGATGATGGCTTTGCGCGATCCGGATAACGTGGCCTGTCTGGTGGCCGTCTCTCCGGTCACGGCGCCCTTCGCCTTCATGGGTGAGGATATCGAAAACCGTCTCTTCGTGCGCTGGTGGGAAGAGTATATGGGCAGCCGTTTCTCCGATCGGGATTATCGTGACGAGATTACCCCGGCGCGCCGGGCCGGTGAGCTGAGATTGCCGATGATGGTGCTCCATGGTGACGAAGACACCACCGTACCAATCGACCAGATGGAGCGCCTGGAACGCGCCATGGATGGTCGCCGCAATGCCACCTTTGTGGTTCTGGAAGGCGAGGACCACTATCTCGGCAATACTGCAGTGCGACAGGCTTTGCTGAGCCAGAGCGGAGCCTTTCTGGCTGAACATCTGCCGGTCCAGTAGATTGGCGGCAATGACGTGATGCGGGCGGCTCTGGTTTTTGATCAGGGCTGCCCGTTGCGTTTGGGCGGCCTCATCGTTCCCATCATTGCTTTGGCGCTGCGAGTAGCTGCTGGAACGAAGCCGGCTGTGCTGAGCAACCCGGCTGGACAGAGGCGGTGGGCCTTGCCTATCGTCGCCTTTGAGGCGCTGGCCGGATCAGCGCGTGGGCGGGTGTAGCTCAATGGTAGAGCAGGAGCTTCCCAAGCTTAAGACGAGGGTTCGATTCCCTTCACCCGCTCCAACCTCTTTGTCTCGCTGCAACTCATGCGCGAGTACCGCGAATGAGGTATTTACCATACTGCGAATTAGTCGCATAAAGTGTGAAAAGCGGCGTTTGATTCAGTTCTTAAAGACTATGTTGAAGGCAGTGTCCGCCCGACAATAAAGGCAAGCGGATTTAAGGGTATGCTGGCGATCCAGTTCAATCAGATCGGCGAGAAGGGCGCGTTTCTCGCCGTTTGGACCAATGAGGTGGGGCGCACGGATCTGGCGGCCGCTATCGTGGCGGCGCGGGAGATGATCGAGCGCGGTGTCTTGCGCGGCGTGGTGCTCGATGCCAGCGAGGCGGGCCTTTATGACAGTGCTGACTTCGCGCTTGATCTCTGGGTCGACAGCCTAGCCGCACTTCCCGACGATTTTCCGATCGCCTATGTCGCGCCGCCCGGATTTCGGGAATCGCGCGAGAAATCCATTCGTGCTGCAGCGGGCGATTGGGGACAGGATGTCGAGATATTCGACGATCGTGCCAGCGCCGAAAGCTGGCTCGACGCCCGACTCTCTTGAACCGGGCGCCCAGCGACGCGCTTGTTATTTCGGGCTCGGATTATAGCCCAGCGCGACTTCCGAGAACATCAGAGTCGTTGCTGCGCGGCCCTGGCTGAAGGTGCCGACATAGACGTCATAAATGCCGCTTCCGCTCAGGCTGAGGCCAGCATTGACGCCATTGGCGCCGTCATCATTGCAGTACCAGCGACCGTCCGGGCCATTGACCGCGAGCGTCGTATCGCTATTGCCCTCGGTGTAAATATGCATGGAGCCATAGCCGTTATAGCTCAGCTCGATACTCGGGCCGCTGGTAATATAGCCGCGGCAGCTGGAATCGATGGTATTGGCGCGGACCGGCCCACCGGCGGTGAGCGGTACGCGGTGCGGATCGGGCAGGAAACCGCCACTGAGATTGACCGTACCAAAAACGGCCGGGCGGTTGATATCGACCCGGGTGGCGGTGCGGCGCACGACGCCGGCATTCTCGATGGTTTGTTCTCCCAGTTCGGAGATGAAGAGCGTCGCCGGCACACCGCTGCCGGGGGTATAGGTGCCTACCCAGATATCATAGCGCCCCGATTGCGGGTTGGACCAGTAAAGCAGCGGGTTGAGGGGCTCGTCGGCGCCATCATCATCGCAATACCAGCGGCCGTCCGGGCCGTTGATGACCAGCGTGGTGTCCCGATCGCTATCGACATTGATGAACAGGTCTTGGGCGCCTGCAGTGTAGTAGAGGGAATAATCCGGTGCGTTGGCGATGTAACCGCGGCAATTGCTGAACCGGTCCTGGGCGCGCAAAGAGCCGCCGGCGGTCAGATTGCGATAATGCGGGTCCGGGATGAAACCGGCCTGCAGTTGGACCGAGCCAAAGGCCGGGGGCAGGGTGAAGTTCTGCGCAGCGGCGCTGGCGCCAAAGCCGGCCGAGATGATCAGCGCGGCGAGACCAGTGTGGAAGTGTCGGCGAAAAGACATGGGATCCCCCCTATTGCTAGCATAGCTTGGATGCGTTTTAAGCCTCGCCATCACGGTAGACCCGTTGCCTAACGCGTCAAAACAAAAACCGGTGCTTGCGCCGATTTGCCGCCGCTCAGCAGGACTGAGCGTCTCTCTGGTGCAGGGTTTACCGGAGGCGCGCCAGAAGGGACGGCCTCCGAAAAGCAGGCTAGGAAGAGAAGGCTAGAAAGGGCGGCCCTCGCTAAAATCCAGTCCCCCGAGGACGGCCAGATTGATCAGCATCAACATGGTCACGGTACCGGACAGAACGGCGACCAGCGTCCAGGGGACCATGCGCGGGCCGAGTTCGGGCCGGGCCGGCTGTGCCGATTTCCAGCGCGCCAGGGCAAAAAGGCCGATGCTCAGGGCGAGCAGGATCAGGGTGGGCGTGAGGTCGAGATGCATGCGCGAGCGTCCGTTTGGCCGTGTTCGGTCTTATCCCAGTAAAACGGACGGTCGATCAATTCCCACACTGCGCGAAGGGCTGCTATCGTTTGCAGCGGCCAGTAAAGCGGCATACCGGCCAGGTCGATCAGCCGGACTTTGTGACCGGCCCGTTGCATGCCGAGAGCGGCACAGGCCATGGCGGCGCCATAGCCGCTGAGCAGGAAGGCCAGGGCGGCCAGATCCGGCAGGTCGTAAGAGGCCTGGCCGATCAATCGCGAGATCGCGAACATCGCAAGTGGCAGATGGGCAAAGGCCGAGATCAAGGCCGCGCCCAGGGTCAGGCCAAGCGCCAGGGCGGGAACTCGCCTTCTGCCATCGCCGCGCAGCCGGGTGTGTACGGCCAGGGTCTGGGCATAGCCTTTGAGCCAGCGCGTGCGTTGTTTGATCCACGGCCAGGCGCGTTCCGGAGCTTCTTCCAGCGTGGGTTTGGCGATCAGGCCGAAACGATAGCCCGCGCGGTATAGCCGGAAACCGAGATCGGCATCCTCGGTGACGTTGAAAGCGTCCCAGGCGCCAACCGCCTTAAGGGCATCGCGGCGGAAATAATTGCTGGTGCCGCCCAGGGGGATTGGCCAGCCGAGACGGATATAGGCCGGTAGCAGAACCAGGAAGTGGGCGGCATATTCCAGGGCGAACTGCCGGGTGAGCCAGCAGGAGCGGTGATTATACCAGTTCAATGGTGCCTGCAGGCAGGCCAGGCGTTTGCCGCCGGCCGCAAAACGTTCGGCGGCCTCGCGCAACTGGCCTGGGTCGGGGTGGTCTTCGGCGTCGAGAATGGTGACGATCTCCCCGCGACTATGACGCAGGCCGAAATTCAAGGCCCTTGGCTTGGTTTGCGGTTGGCCCGGGGGCACGCGGATCAGTTCGAAGCGCTCATCCAGCCCGGCGGCCAACGCCGCTAGCCAAGTGTCGGTATCATCGGCTTCCAGCAGCAGTTTGATTTCCAGGCGGTCGCGCGGATAGTCGATGAGTTTCAGGGCGTTAATCAGGGCGCCGATGACGCTGGCTTCACGATAGGCGGCAATCAGCAGGGTCGCCCTGGGCAGAAGCGCGTCCGGCAGGGGCGGCACCGGGCCGGGGCCGGCCGGGATGGCACAGGCATAGAGCCGCAGCGCGATAACACTGGCGAAACCCAGGCCGAGCAGGGCTGTCCAGAGCGGGGTGCTACCGGTTGTGATCACAGCAACAAGGCTCGCCATCAGGGCTGTCAGCGTCCAGATCTGGACCGTTTCCAGACCGATGCGGGCGCTATCCCGGGGGCGTTTGCGTGCCAATCCGGTGGCCGCTTCGCGCGTCCACAGTCCGGCCCGTGTGTTCCGCAGGTCCGCCGGCCGGGCTGTTCTAACGGGCACCGTCCGTTTCGGCCGCCGGGGCTCCTCTTTCGCCATCTCCACCTCCAATGGGGTGAAGATAAATAAAATGCACGCCTAAGGCGAGTCCGTTTCTCGCGTTGGCGGACATTGCGGTGAGGGCTCACCGCGATCAGTGAAGTGCCAATAGACAGCCGCCTCGTCATCGCTGGCCGGATTCATACCGCTATGACGTACATCCGGATCGACCGCGCCGAAGCGCAGGATACAGCTCATATCCTCGATGATCGGGGTGCGCTCCATATAGTCGGAATGCCCGAGGCGGGCGCGGCGCAGGAGATAGCGCGTGGCAAAGCCGAGGAAGGAGAAATGGCTGCGGGTCATGTCAATCGTGTGCGGCTGCATCCCGGCTGGGCCGACGCCGAATCCGAAGACCGGCGGATGGGCGTTTTCTGGATAAAAGCCGATACGCGATTTGCGGTCGCTATCTTCACCGCGGGCCGGGAACAGATTGCGCAACAGCTGCGAACTGGCAACAGCGACGTCCGACCCGGAGGTGTAAAGCGTCAGACTATTCATCATCGGCGCTGCCGGCTGTACCCATTCCACGAAGAGATTGCGGTCGAGATCACCGGAGGCGAAGAAGACGTGGTTCATCTCCAGATCCGGCTCGACCACCGCCAGCCGGTTCAGAGCCTGGGCAAAGACCCGCGTCCCCATGGAATGGGCGACGATGTTGAGCTCTGCGTCGGGCATGGACCGGCGTGCCAGGCGCAGGAAATCAACCAGCCCATCCACGCTTAGATCAGCGTCGTCCATGTCGGAGAGATAATGCATGACCGAGCCATTGGCCGGCCAAGAGTAGAAAAGGACCGGTCCGGGGAAATCGAGATCATACTTCATCTGAGCTGCCCTGAAGGCGGCATCACGGAAGCGTACATTGAAGCCGTGGATAAAGATGATGGCCTGATTGTCGTATTCGCCATTCATCTCCCCGACGGCGTCTTCCAGCATCTGGGTCGCGAGATCGGAAAAAGCTCCCTCGTTGAGTTCTTCATAGTCCCAGACGGAAAACAGACGCCGCCTTTGCCGGTCACTCACCTCGCGGGCGTCGCGGGGCACGGCATTGATCCGGTCGCCGCGTTGGCGGCTGTCCGGTACGGTGATGGTCATGAGGCCGAGATGACAATAGCGCTCGCCGGCCTCGACCAGGCCCGGTTCGCATTTCGGATCGGGGCGGACGCTATAGGCTTCCTGTTCATCCAGCGACGCGCCGAAATCGCTCTGCGGTGCACGGTTAGTGCCGTAGAGCAAGGTAATACAGGTATATCCGTTACCGGAGGCAAGGTCGGCGGCGGAGCGCGAATAGCAATCGCCAGAGAGGTATTGCTCGCCATCGAAGGGCGTATTCTCGCCGGCACCGCTGCCAAGCGATCCGATTGAACCAATCGAACCGATTCCCGTTCCCAATCCGGTGCCTCCGCCACCTTGGCTGGACCCGGTCACCCCGACCCCGCCCTCGGCGGGCGCCCCGGAGGTGTCGCCGAGGATCGCATCCCAATCGACATCATCGCTGGGGGCGGGGCCCGCGGGATCGGCGGGCTCGACTGCGCCCTCCGGCGGCGCAGGGGCTGGAGGGGGTGTGGCTGAAGGGTATCGCGATGGTGCTTGGGAAGCGCCATCATTATCGCCAAAGGGTAAGGATGCGCAGCTGGCCAGGCTTAACCCGAGCACGATACAGGCGATTGTAAGCGGTCTGCGCATGTTCGATCCCCCCGGTTCGAGGAGGTCAGTTTAGCGCCAGGCGCGAAAAGGTAAAACGGCACTCAACCCTTGGGGTTGAAAAGCGCGACCAATTTGGGCTCGTCCAGGCCTTCGCCGCTGAGGGAGAAGGCGGCTGCGGCGGCGGTGGGATAGCCCCCCGGGAGCTGGCCGCTGGCGCCGGCCTTGGCGGCAAGCATGTGGGCGAGAGCACCAATACCGGGATTATGCCCGACAACCAGGATACGGCTGACCTGGTCGAAAGCGGTCTTGACCGCGCGCTCGATCATGGTGTCGCTGGCATGATAGAGCGCCATGGGATCTTCAACCGGCGGCGAGCCCAGGAAGGGGGCGATCAGATCGAAGGTCTGGCGCGTCCGCCAGGCCGGGGAAACCAGGGCGAGGTCGACTTCAAGCCCCTGTTCGCCCAGCAGCTTCCCGGCGGCTTCACTGTCTTCACGGCCGCGACCGGTCAGGCCGCGCTGGAAATCGTCTTCGGCTTCGAGCCGGTCCACAGCCTTGGCGTGGCGCATCAGTATGAGAAGTCGATCCATAATCCCCGTCCGGCCCGCTAATGCCGATCTGCTTTAAAGTTCTGCGTCATTCCTGTCCGCCCCTTGCAAACGACCGGCAGGAGGCGCACCTAGGTCTACGCTGTTTTCCCCCGCTGTAAAACTTCAAGGAGCGCACAATGGGTCTCTTGCTTGGCGATACCGCACCGGACTTCGACATTGAAACCAATGAAGGTCCGATCAATTTCCATAACTGGATCGGCGACGACTGGGTCGTCTTTTTCTCCCACCCGGCGGACTATACCCCGGTGTGCACGACCGAGCTGGGCTTCACCGCCAAGCTGAAAGACGAGTTCGCCAAGCGCAATGCCAAGGCGATCGCCCTGTCTGTCGACAGCGTCGAGGACCACAAGGGCTGGATCAAGGACATTGAGGAAACCCAGAATGTCCAGATGAACTTCCCGATCATCGCCGATCCGGACCGTGTCGTGTCCGACCTGTACCAGATGATCCACCCGAACGCCGATCCGAAGCTGACCGTGCGCTCTGTCTACATCATCGATAACAACAAGAAGATCCGCGCGACCTTCACCTATCCGCCGAGTGCTGGCCGGAATTTCAACGAGGTCCTGCGCCTCATCGACAGCCTGCAGCTGACCGATGAGTACAAGGTCGCAACCCCGGTCAACTGGCAGGATGGCGATGATGTGATCGTCGTTCCGTCCATTTCCGACGCTGAAGCCGACAAGCTTTTCCCGGCGGGCTATGAGCGCATCAAACCTTATCTGCGGGTAACCAAACAGCCCAATAAACAGTCTGAACCGGCTGAGTAAAAACGGCTTGTCGCGGTGTTTGGGAGATTGCCTGTCTCCCCTGCCCGCTCCCAATCCGGTCGGCCTTCTGGCTGCCGGAACAGACTAGAACAGGACAGGGCGGGCCGATGATCGGCCCGCCCTGTTCGTATCCGTCCCCAACCGGATACGGATCAGCCGGTCTGTGTAGCCTCGAACAGGGTGCGCGCGAGGCTACGCAGTTCGGCCAGGCTCAGGCGTGGCAATTGCACCCAGAGCGATATCTCCGGGTCGATCGAGGGGTAGCGCTGCGGGTGGGCGGCGATCTCCGCCGCCATGGCCTGCATCAGATAGGCCTCCGCATCGGCGTGCGGTGTGCCGCCGCGATTGGCCACAGCGCCGGGCGAATAGAAGCCGGCCAGCGAGAAGAGCGGGTGTTCGCCATAAGCCAGCTCGGTCAGCTTGGCGCGGTATTCCAGCATCCATTGTTCGCCCTCATAGCCATGCTGGGTGTCGAGGATGTGCTGGCCCTCATGCACCACGGTCGAGGTCGAGACGAAATGGTCGACAATAGCCCCGATGGCGGCCGTGCGGGCGTCACGCGGGGTCTCATAACCTTGCCGGAACGGGGCCAGGGCGAGCAGGCGGATCATGTCGTCAGCCCGGCGGTCATAGCTGCCAGTGTCGCCGGGCTCGGCTTCGTTCAGCGCCTGCGCCCAGTCGGCTTCGATCTGGGTCATGCGCGCGGGATCCATCAACATTGCCGAGCGGGACAGGGCGGCGCCGAATTTGGGATCGAGCACATCGATGAAACGGCGGCTTTCCGCACGCCCGTCCGCGCCCGTGGTGACCCAGCCGCCATCGGCTGCGTGATCATCCCAGAACCAGCGGCTAAATCCGTTCGAGGGCATGTTGAACAGGGTCACGCTATCAATATCGGTGGCCTGGCCCCACTGGTCGATCGGACGCGGGTCAGAGGAGACGATATGGCCGAAATGCAGGTCGAGCCGGCCATTGGTTTCCCCGATCACCGCCATCCAGCGCAGGCGGGCATCGAACTGGGCCAGTTGCCCGCGAATTGAGGCTTCAAGATCCTCGCCTTCGGCTGTTTCCAGACCCAGGGCCCGTGATAGCCGGTTCACCGGAGGTGCCAGGCGCTCCCAGAGCGAGGCCTCGACCTCGTCACCGCCGAGGGCGCGGGCGTGATAATAGCGGTCCATGACCGCTGCGACCTGGTCCTCATATTCCGCAATCGCCTGCATCTCGCCCGCCTTGGCGGACTGACCGGCACGGCGGTATTCCAGCGCGGCCTCGTCATAGAAATGCCAGGCGGCGAGCAGGTCGGCGCGGGCCGAATGCGCGCTTCGTCCGCCCTGTTCAATGAGCGCGTTCCACTGGTACAGCGCTGATCCGTGGTCATCATCCGGACGGGTAAAGCCAACCACGCCGAGCATGGCCCAGATCTCCCCAGCGGCGGCGTAGTCGCTGTCCTCGACGGCAAGCCGGTGGGCAAGCAGGGCATTGTGCAAATGACCCGGCGCATTGGCGAGGGAGCGCGCCAGCCGCTGACGGGCTGCATCGCGGCGTCCGAGAGCCAGCAGGGCCTGCGCTGCGGTCTGGGCCAGGTCCGGGTCTTGTGCGGGCGCATGGCCGGCGCGGGCGAGGCTCGCCAGGGCCAGCGCGGGTGCGTTCTCGGCGAGGTGGATGCGGCCTTCCAGCAAGGCCAGGCGTTCGCTGTTCCGGGCCGTGTCAGAGGCAGCCTGCAACACGGTCAGGGCCGCCACCGGATCAGTATCGATCTGCCAGAGATAGAGGGCATGCGCCGTGATGGCGCGTTCGCTCTGCGGTTCCGCCTCATACCAGAGCCGGGCGGCTTCACCGCGCCCTTGCGTATCGAGGCCCCAAAAGGCGGCGGAATAGTCATTCTCGCTCTGGGCATGGCCCGGCAGGGGCAAAACCAGGCAGAACAGGATCAGCACCGCAATCGGGTACCGGAAGAGATTTGCGATCAACATGAGGTCCTCAACACAGCCGGCAGGGCAGATAGTCTTGAGGCTAGGTGGATGCGGAGCGCCGCGTCTTGTATCCACTTGACCGGCGCCAGGCGCTTGGGCTGCGCCCGGTCATGGCGTTGATGGCCCGGCTCATATGCGCCTGGTCGGCAAACCCGCTGATCAGCGCGACCTCGGCCAGGGGGCGCCGTGCGCTCTGCAGCTGGCGGAAGGCGAGGCGAGCCTTGGCATCGGCCCGGAAGGCCTTGGGTGAAACCCCGAATGCGCGTTTGAAGCCGCGCGAAACGCTTTCCGCTGACAGACCGGCTGCGCGCGCCCAGTCCTGCAGGGCGAGGCTGGGATCCGCCTCCAGCGCGGCGGCGAGCTGGTCGGGCCAATCGGACATGTAGGCGTCGGCCCGGATCTCGGCTCGGGCGAGGGCATTGACCAGTTCACCGCACGCCTCTGCTGCGCCGTTCAGCGCCAGCTGCACCACCCGGTCAATCGCCGCCTCGATCCGGTAGACCCCTTCGCCCGCATCCTCGGGCAGGGCGAGGTTGAGCGTGCGCGCGCCTTTGGTGCCGATCTGGTCGCCATGGGTGGCATAGCGCGGATGGACGACGACATCGCCCGGTTCCACCGTAACACGCCCGGTCGCCCCGGCCTCGACATAGCCGCCGGCCAGGATAATCGCCGCATAGGGCGCGGTATGACGATGACGCGGCAGGGCCAGTCCCGCCTCCAGCGTCTCGATTCCGTTATGGATTTCTGCCCAGTCCGCCATGGAGAAAAGGCTAAAGAAGCGCAACGGATCAGCAAGTTACAAAAAAGTTTGTAAAGCACCCTTGACGTAAAGCGAGCTTTCCACATATTGGAAAGGAAGCTTGACACACGAGGAATGAATGATGATCCGATCCCGATTGCTTGGCGCTGTTGCCGGCCTGGTGCTGGCCACCGGTTTGCCCGCCTGCGCGGCGAGCCAGCCCGAGCCGATGACCGGCGAGCTCTATTTCGGCTTTACCCGGCTCGACCCGGTTGCCCGTACGGCTATCGAGGATAGCTATGTCGTGGTCGAGGACGGCTTGATCCGCGCGGCCGGTAGCGGCACGCCGCCGGCCGGCAGCTATAGCGCATCCTACGATCTCACCGGCCGCTACGGCTTGCCGGGCCTGATCGATGCGCACGGGCATATCACGGCCGGACCGCATGCGGTCGAGGTCATCGACGGCAGCCCGACCGTGACCATTGAGAGCCGGGACGATGTTGTGCGCTATCACGCCCTGGCGTCGCTCGCCTTTGGTGTCACCACGGTGCGCAATCCCGGCGGCGACCCGCAAGCCGGGGCCCGCTATGATGCCAATATCGCCTCGGGCGAATGGCTGGGCCCGGATGCTGTGCATGCCGGTGCAGTGATCCAGCCGCCGCCCTTTGGCGGCAATGCCTTTGCCTATCCGACCACGCCGGAGGAGTGGGACGCGGAAGCGGCCCGCCAGGCCGAACTCGGTGTGACCTATTTCAAGCTTTACCACGCGCTCACAGAGGAGGAGCTGGCCGAGGGGGTGCGCGCCGCTGATGCGCATGGCCTCGAGGTCATCGCTCATCTCGACCAGGTCAGCTGGATGCGCGCGGTGGAGATCGGAGTGGATGGTCTGCTGCATGCCCTGCCCACAAGTGCCGACCTGCTTGAGCCGGGGGCTCGCGAGCAATACCTCGCCAGCCGCGGTCCCAACTCGAAATTCTACTATCAATGGTTCGAGCTCGCCGATTTCGACGGTCCGCTGATGCAGAATCTGTTTCGCGAGCTGGCCGAGCGTCAGATCGAGGTGGACCTGACACTGTTGGTCAATTTCCTCGTCTACCGGCGCGATGCTTTCAATGAGCTCTACGGCCCCGATGACCGCTTTTACGTCCATCCGGAGGCGCTAGCGGCTACCATGAGTTTCCTCGGCGCGTCTGGTGTCGGCTGGACCGATGAGGACTATGCCCGCGCCGATGCCGCGATGCAGCAGCTCTTCGCCTTCGTCCGCCATCTTGATGCGGCAGGAGTGCCCTTGATGGTCGGCACGGATGGACCGGGCGGCGGCTCGATCTACTGGCAGGAGCTGCAGCTTCACGCCGATGCCGGGCTCGACCCCTGGCGCATCCTCGAGCTTGCCACGAGCGGCAATGCCCAGGGCATGGGCCTGGGCGAAACCACAGGCCGGATCGAGGCGGGTTTTGAGGCCGACCTTGCCTTCTTCAACGCCGACCCGCGCCTCGACCTTGAAAACCTGCGCCAGCTCGACCGCGTGGTCAGCAATGGCCGCACCTTCACCCGCACTGAACTCGACAATCTCATCGAAGAGGAGATGAACTGATGGGAAAACAAGTCCGCAAACTCGTGCTCAGCCTGGCCGTACTGGTCTGCATCGGCGCCTGGGCCGGGGTCGTGGCGACCTTCCAGACAACGGATGACATCGCCACCAAGACGATCGCCCTCACCATAGCCGCGCTGGCAACCGAAGGCCTGATCTGGGCTCTCGCCATCATCGGCGGCTGGAGCATGTTCGCCAATCGCAAAGCCCTGTTTGCCCGTCTGTTCGGGCGCAAGAAAGCCACCAAGGAGGCCTGAAATGGAAAAGTATGATGATATCCCGACCCTGAAATCCCTGGCCGTGTTTGCGGTCGTCTTCTTCGGCATCTGGGCCTTCGCGTCCGGCGGGATTGCCTGGCTCGACCCGCTGCGTGACTTCGTCGCCAGCCTCAGCTTCGAGCTCAAAGGTCTGGTCCTGGCCAGTTTCATTATTGCCGTTCTCGCCGCAGCGCGGATTATGGTGTTGATCACCAAGGGATTCGGCAAAGAGACAAGTGAATGACCTGGACACAGCTCAACCCCGCCAGCCGCCGTTATCACTGGCGGGCCGTCGTGCTCATCCTGACCTTTACCGGCCTTGTCGTCGCCATCGACAAGATCCTCGACCCGTCGATCAATAACTGGTCGGCGGGTGCGACCTGGCCACTGGTAGCGCTGACCTGTCTGCCGCTGGCCCTGTGGGGCTATGAGACGATCCGCTATGTCCGCCATCTCGACGAGATGGTGGCGCAGATGCAGGTCCGCGCCACTGCGGTGGCTGCGCTGGTGGTGTTATTTGTGGCTGCGGTCACCGGCGTCGCCGAGATCTACGGCCAGATGGAACCGGTCAATACCGCCCTGTTGCTGCCTGTCGCCGCCGTCGTCCACAGCGCCGCCTCGCTCTGGCAGGAATGGCGCATGCGATGAATAACCGGCTCAAGGAATTGCGCGGCGAGCGCGGCTGGAGCCAGCAAGCCCTGGCCGAAAAGCTCGACGTCTCGCGTCAGACCATCAATGCCCTGGAAAAGGGCCGCTACGACCCGTCCTTACCGCTCGCCTTCAAGATCGGACGCTTGTTCGAGCTGAAGATTGAAGAGATCTTTGATGATGAGGAGGCGGGTTAGTCTTCCGTCTCTAGCCTCGCCACAATCACGTGCTTGATGCCAAATCTCGCACCGATAGGTGGGGCCGAAACCGGTTGGTTGCGCCAGATTTCGAGGGCCGCTGCCAGCATCTCCTCGGCCAGATCTTGCTGGCCTTGCCGCGCGGCTGCGCCGGCCAGAGCGATGGCGGTTTCAGCGGCGCGGTAGGGGCCACTCTGCCGCCGCGGTGGATCCAGCGCGCCGATCGAGTCCAGATATTGTTCGTGTTCGCTCAGGGCGCGATTGCCCGACATGTCGATCAAGCGGCGGGCGCAGATCTCCGCCAAATCCAGGTTGAGGGTTCTCATCCCGATGTATTCGCTTACACAGCTGTTCAGAGCGATATCGATCTCGCCCTGGCTACGGGCGAAGGGCTGGTAGAGCTCCAGATTGCGCAGGCCGCGCCCGGCTGACAGGTCATAGCGCAAGGCCATGTCAAATTGATAATGACCGACATCCCAGGCTTCGACCTGCCGGTCTCGGTGGGCAAGCATGGTTTGATAAATCCGGATCGCACACTGACCAGGGCGATCCGGCCGGCCATTGCGGCCTGGCTGGCCACGCTCACCCGGGCAGGCTTCGCCGGCTGCTTCGCCTTGTGCATAGCCTTGCCAGCGCGCAAGCAGCGCGTCTGCCTCAGCCGCAGCACCAATCCGGTCCAGCATCGCCAGGGCCTGGAGGGCAAAACCGCGACTATCGCGATGATGTGCCTGGGCTTGGCTGTAATAGCAGTGCGCGAGGGTGGCGAGCGCTGCGTCATCGCCAGCGGGTGCCAGCGCGTCGAAATCGTCAAGGCTGAGGGGCGGCAGCGTTTCGCAGTCTTCGAGTGAAACGGTGAGCGCCCATCGCTTTAACTCATCATCATCGCCCCGGATGGCCCGCTCGCGCAGCCCGACAATAGCGTCGAACCGCTCCCGTTCGTCGAGATCGGCGCTATTGAGAAGGTCCAGCGCTACTTGCTGATTGCCAAGTGTGAACTCCAGCATCATGCGTCGCTCGAGCGAAAGGCGCGGGCCGTGTGCCAAGTGATAGACCCGCCGGGCGCTCTGTTCATCGCCTAGCCGGGCGTAGAACGGGAACAGGTTGGCTGCGGATAATTGCCCGTTATGAAGTTCGTTGAAGTCGCTGCTTTGCTGCAGTTCGCCTTCCCAGGCGTGCAGGGCCGCGAGAGCGTGCGCCTGAGACGGACGAGTGAACGCCGCATCCTCCTCATAGACAGCATGACGCAAGACCAGTCTGCGATAGACGCGAGCGCGGATTTCGGCGCCGGAGTTCAAGTAAACCTGCCCGAACATGAGGCTACGGGAGGCGCGGCCCTGTGCTGTCTGCCGCACCGGTTCCAGGGCGGTTTCAGGAGTGGCGCCGCTATCGATCAGGGCCTGGGCAGCATCAAGCGCGGCATATTCCAGCCGTCTGGGTTCGTTCAGTGCCTCGGCTCCGGGCATGGGGGCTACCTCCGGAACCGTACCGCGGCGCTCCTGAATGCGGCCGATGATGTCCGGATGCCGATTGAGCTCGCTGTCCTGCAGAATGGACCGGGTTGTATTGCGCGTTGCCAGTTCAAGAAGACAGACGGTCTCTTCCGGATCCTGCAGACAGGACACATAGTCGTGTGTTGTCGGGCGTGGCAGTTCCGACCGCGCTCCCGAGCCTGTCGCTAAACCGGCCAGCAGGGCCAATCCGGTGAATACGCCGCGCAGCATCTGCCCGTCTCCTGATCTCAGCAGAGTATGCCGGTGCGCGAGTGCATTTATCAATGTTTGGTTGATTTACATCCCCGCAGTCCGGTTCGAGTGTTGCGGGGAGACCGGGGGTTCGGGAGAAATCGGTCTCCCCGCTTGTCTGGCCTGTCCTGGGGGGAGGGGGGACAATCAGGCCAGTGCTTCGTCTGGATACTCGAGGTGAAGGCGGTTCGGGGTGCCTTCACGTCTTCAACGCACCGGTGCCGCGACTCCGTCGCGGTGATATGCAGAAACTTCAGTTGCGTTGCTTCCAGCGTTTCACCAGGCCGTCGCCGGGGTGAATGTAGAGCTGTCCGGTCTTCGGCCCCTGGCTCCAGGCAAAGCGGCGCGGCCAGATCCATTCGCCCTGTTTGCCGATCGACGGTTTGGCGACGAAATCCTCGACATGTTCGAGAGTATGCATCTGTACCGCATTGCTCGGCGACACGTTCTCGCGCAGCTCCGAATAGACCGTGCTCCAGGGGCGCCCGACCTGTTTGGCCAGGAAGCGTTTGAGCGGGGCGAGGTTCTCATTGAGATATTTGGTCTCGGTCCCATTGGTCTTGCGCTGTTTGCGCACGCCGATGCGCTGGGGATAATCCTCCCCAGCCTGCTTGATCTTGCCACGCGCCAGCTTGCGCGTACGCCAGCCGCGGCGGGGGCGTTCGACCAGGACCTTGTTCATGTCGTTGCGCATCGTCGTTCTCCCGCGTGCCGGGTCAGGGGCCAAGCCCCTAACCCTTTACGCAAACCACCTGTTTCAAGGTGTGAACCACCTCGACCAGGTCTTTTTGAGCCGCCATCACCGCGTCGATGTCCTTGTAGGCCATCGGCGTTTCATCGATGACGCCGGCATCTTTCCGGCATTCCACACCCACCGTCGCCTTGCGGTGATCGGCGAGGGTGAAGCTCTGCTTGGCCGTCGTCCGGGACATTGTCCGGCCAGCACCGTGCGAGCAGGAGCAAAAGCTCTCCGCCGCGCCCTTGCCGCGGACAATGAAGGACCGCGCGCCCATCGACCCCGGGATAATGCCCAGCTCGCCCTCGCGGGCGGAGACCGCCCCTTTCCGGGTGAGCCAGACATCGGCCCCGAAATGATGCTCCTGCTCCACATAATTGTGGTGACAGTTCACGGCCGCCTTGTCGGTCTTGAACCGGCCCAGCGTCTTGCGCAGCGCCTTGAGTACGCGCTCCATCATCGCCTCGCGGTTCTCCCGGGCATAATCCTGGGCCCAGCCCACGGCTTCGACATAGTCGTCGAACAGCGGCTCACCCTCGATGAAGAAGGCGAGATCCTTGTCCGGGACGTGGAAATCCAGGACCCGCTTGGCCAATTCCTCCCGCGCTCGCGAGATGAAATAGGTCCCGATCATATTCCCCGTCCCGCGCGAGCCGGAATGGAGCATGATCCAGACGCGGTCCGCCTCATCGAGACAGATCTCGATGAAGTGGTTGCCGCCACCGAGCGTTCCAAGCTGACCGTCTACCTTGTGGGTGCCGATCTTCTTGTGCTTGGCCTTGATCCCATCGAGCCGGTCCATCAGGCCGGAAGCCTTCAGACGCGTCTCGGTCGAGGCCGGGTTCATACGATGATCGCCGCCCTTGCCGTTGCCGACCGGCACCGCCGCTTCGATGGCATCGCGGGCCGGCTTGAGAGTGTCCGGCAATTGCGACGCCGTCAGGCTGGTCCGCATCGCCATCATCCCGCAGCCGATATCGACCCCGACCGCAGCCGGGATGATCGCACCCTTGGTCGGGATCACTGATCCCACCGTCGCACCGCGTCCGAAATGGACATCCGGCATGGCGGCGACATGGCTGTGCACAAAGGGCAGGCCGGCGACATTGCGCAGCTGTTCAATGGCTGCGTCTTCCACCGGCACGCCCTTGATCCAGGCCTTGATCAGTCCGGTCGAGGTTTCGACCGCTTCAAAATTACTCGTCATCACATGCATCCCCGGCCGCTTATTCGACCGGGGACCTTTCCTACTCGTGTGTTGTGCTTCGAAGGCCGAGTGGGGAGAGATCGCGTTTGGGGGGATCACGATCTCTCCCGCTCGGTGTTCCGGCCGTCCGTGAGGGGGAGAGGGTCGGCGGCGGGAACAAAAAAACCCTCCGGAGCTGGTGCTCGGGAGGGCGGTTCAACCGGGGCTGTGTCGGCAGCTTTACCGGATGAAGACGTTACCCTCCGCTCGCGCGAAGCCAGTCAGCCAAATGGCTGCCGGGTAGAGGTCGAATGTGCACGGCTGTACGCGCATCGGATTCACTCACAGGTTCGCGCCCAAGCGGGCGGGTTAAACAGAAAGATCAGGATGACAGGGCTCTCATTCGCTCGCAAGGCGAAAACGACACGGTGTGGTTCTATCCCGCATCAGTGTGTCTTTTGGGTGACGGTTGTGGCCGGCCCCGCTTGCGCTGCCGGCCACAACCATTGGGGTGTCGCCCTCAGGCGGCTTGCACCGCCTTGATGAAGGTGCAGATGCGATCCGACAGCTCGCCGGAGCGGGTGTTCAGCTCCTGGGAGAGTTCGGCAACCTCGGCTGAGGCCTGTAGCGTCGCCTCGGCACCGCCTGACACCGCTTCGCTGTCGGCGTCGACTGTTTGAGTGCTACGCGCCGCGGCTTGGGCGGAGCGGCTGATCTCGGAGACAGCTGCGATCTGCTGCTCGATAGCGCCGGCGGTCTGCATGGAGGCGTCGGTGATCTGGCTGATTTCATCGACAATCGCATCAGCACCCTGACTGGCCTGTTCCACCCGGTTCTCGAACCCGGAAATATGCTCGGCGATGGTCTCAGTCAGCTTGGTCGTCTGTTCTGCGAGCTGTTTGACCTCGGAGGCAACGACAGCGAAGCCCTTTCCGGCTTCGCCTGCCCGTGCGGCCTCGATCGTGGCATTGAGCGCGAGCAGATTGGTCTGTTCGGCGACACCGTTAATCCCGCCAATGATCTCGGTCATGTCTGCCAGCGCACCCGACATCTCACTCATGATGGCTTGGCTGCTCTGAGTACGTTCTGCGGCACCCTCGCTGAGTTCTGCCACGCGAGATGCGGCATTGCGCACCTCGCTGATCGAGGCGTTCAGCTCCTCCGCCGAGGCGGCCATGGATTCAACCTCGGCGCTGGCACTGCGCGCGGCGTCACGCATGGATTGGCTGCGTTCACGGCCATCCGATGCCGTGTCACGGGTACGGGTGATCTGATCCAGAACATTGGCGGTGACAGACTTGAAACTGCCGAGAGCGTCTTCGGCGATGCGTTCGAACTGACCGACTTCCTCGGCAAGGCGTTGGGCGCGCGCAATCTCCGTGGCCTTAGCCTCGGCTTCGTCCTGGCGCACGGCATCGGCGGACGCCAGTTCCGTGTCGAGCCGCGTCAATGCGCAACCGATCCGGCCAATCTCATCCTGGCGCTGGGCGAAGTCGATCTCCATATTGCGTGAACCGCTGGCCAGCTCGTCCACCGCTTGGGTCACCTTGTCGAGCGGGTTGAGAAGGCGGCTGGTTACGAACCATGCCGCAACGGCGATGACCAGCATGGCCAGCAGGGACACTGAGCCGATCAGCACGGCAAGATTATTCCGGACAGCCAGAACCTCGGCCTTTTTCACGCCGACATAGAGGATCCCGATCGGCTCGCCGCTGGTCGAAAGAATGGGCTGATAGACCGTGAAATAATCGATACCGAGAATGGTGGCCTGGCCGCGAAAACCGTCGCGCCGCATCATCGCATCATAAACGGCGCCTGCTCCAAGCGGTGTGCCGACGGCCCGGGTCCCGTCCGCCCGCTGGATGGTCGTGGTGCGGCGGAAGAAGTCACGCTCGGCCGGATCCCAGACGAAGACTGTGGCGGTCTCACCCGTCTGGCGGGCGACACTGTCGATCAGGTCATGCGAAGCAAAGTCGGGAATTCCGGGGGCACGCAATGCCTGGATATTCCCATCGCGTCCGTAACTTGCATCTAGCTCCGGCATGGCGGCCTGAATAGTGGTCGCTGCGACCCGCAGGTTCAGTTCCTGCGCAGATGCGACGCGCTCGTCGACTGACCGGACGATGATAAAGAAGGCTGATGCAGCCACCAGCAAGATGGCACTGGCGGTCACGGCCAAAACAAGAGTGATCAACTTGGAACGCAGGGAGAAAGTGGACAGCATGAGGAGCTCCGCTGAAACTGTGGATCAGTTGCATACGCAGACTATGTGGAGCAGTTCCGTAATTGCTTAACCATAATCCTCGCCGATCTAATATATTATAACCTGCGGGCTGCCGGCCGGGCAGCGGTGGCGCACCTATACCTCTGCAGCCGGGCGCCTTCGCTTGACGCCCCGCCCCATCCCCTCTACCTGCCAGTCCATCATTTCCCCTTGAGAAGAAAGCCTCTGCCCATGTCTGCCGAGATTGCCCAAAACGCGAAAGCCTGGCCGTTCGAACAAGCGCGCCTGCTGAAAAAGCGTCTGGACAAGCTTGGCCGCAAGGATGGCCCGGTTGTGTTCGAGACCGGCTATGGCCCGTCCGGCCTGCCGCATATGGGCACGTTCGGCGAGGTTGTGCGCACCTCCATGGTGCTGCGTGCGTTCCAGGAGCTCACCGGTGGCGCTTATGAGACGCATCTGATTTGCGTCTCCGACGACATGGACGGGATGCGCAAGGTTCCCGAAAACCTGCCGCAGCAGGACATGCTGCAGGGCTATCTGCAAAAGCCGCTGACCCAGGTGCCCGATCCGTTCGGCACCCATGACAGCTTCGCCGCGCATAATAATGCGCGCCTGTGTGCCTTCCTGGACAGTTTCGGCTTCTCCTACGAGTTCAAGTCGGCGACCGAGCTCTACACCTCCGGCGCATTCGACGCGATGCTGCTGAAGGCGGCGGAGAAGTTCGACGACATCATGAAGGTGATGCTGCCGACGTTGGGCGAGGAACGCCAGGCGACCTATTCGCCCTTCCTGCCGATCTCGCCCAAGACCGGTCATGTGCTGTACGTGCCGATGAAGTCGGTCGACGCCAAGGCGGGCACGATCACCTTCGACGATGCCGACGGCACCGAGACCACCCTGCCGGTAACGGGCGGGAATGTGAAACTGCAGTGGAAGCCGGATTTCGGCATGCGCTGGGCCGCGCTGGGCGTTGATTTTGAAATGTTCGGCAAGGATCACCAGGCCAATGCGCCGATCTATTCGCGCATCTGCCGGATCCTCGGCATGGAGCCGCCGACCCAGTTCGTCTACGAGCTTTTCCTCGACGAAAAGGGCGAGAAGATCTCCAAGTCCAAGGGTAATGGCCTGTCCGTCGAGGACTGGCTGAAATATGCCCCGCAGGAAAGCTTGAGCTACTATAATTTCGTCAAGCCGCGGCAGGCCAAGAAACTCTATTTCGACGTCATCCCGCGCGCCGTAGACGAGTATCTTCAGCACCTGGGCGCCTATGCCGGTCAGGATGAAGCCAAGCAGCTGGAAAACCCGGCTTGGCACATCCATGGCGGCAATCCGCCGGAGGCCGGTTCGCCGATCTCCTTTGCCCTCATGCTCAACCTGGCCTCCGCAGCGAGCGCTCACAATACCGACGTGATGTGGGGCTTTATCGGCCGCTATGTCGACGGCGCGACGCCGGAGACGCATCCGGTTCTGGACCATCTGGCGCAGTTTGCGGTGCAGTATTTCACCGATTTCGTCGAGCCGACCAAGGCGTTCCGCGCGCCCACCGATATGGAACGCGCGGCGATGGAAGACCTCGTCAGCCGTCTCAAAGCGCTCGATGCGGATGAGCGCGATCCGGAAGTGATCCAGACCGAGGTCTTCTCGGCCGGCAAGTCGCAGGAGTTTGAAAACCTGCGCGACTGGTTCAAGGCGCTCTACGAAGTCCTGCTCGGCCAGAGCCAGGGCCCGCGTTTCGGGTCTTTTGCGGCGATCTACGGGCTCAACGAGACCATTGCCTTGGTGGAAAAAGGGCTGTCCGGAGAACTGCTGGACTAGGTGATCCCGGCGGCGGCAGAGAAGACAGGAGTTCACGCAGTCGTGAACTCCCAATTTCTCTCGCCCGCTCTAGATCCCGCCCCGCTGATCCATTTGCGTTCCCTATGCGTAATGTGTCAGTAACCGCCGGGGCGTATGAGGGCGCCCCTCGGACAAGTTTAGGAGTTCCGTGTTTATGGCTCGATCCCGCGCTCGCGCGGGCGTCGCGATTTCGTTTATCGCGTCGTCCGTTATGGTTCTGTCTTCCCCGGCCCAGGCTTACGCCGCAATGGACGGAGCGGAAATTGGCGTCGAGGTGTATCTGCCGTCAGCCTTTGCAGAATTCCTGCCCCAGAATGCCAATGATCTGGTCCGCCGCCTGCCCGGCTTCCAGGTCAATGAAGGCGATCAGGTGCGTGGTCTTTCCGGCGCCCAGGGCAATGTCCTGATCAATGGCCGCCGCCCGCCGCCGCGCTCCGGCTCGCTGGGCGCGCGCCTGAATACAATCCGGGTCGAAGACGTGGTGCGGCTGGAGCTGATCGAGGCCGGTGCCCGCGATGTCGACATGCAGGGCTATCCGCTATTGTTGAATCTCGTGCTGCGCGATCAGACCGCGCGCCGCATCAATGGCCGTATCGAGATCGAGCCGCGCGAGAATGGCGGTGATGAAATCCAGCTCGGCCTGGGCGGTTCCGTCACCAACAGCCGCTTCTCCCTGGAAGGCAATCTGGAAGTCTATGACGAAGCACTGATTGCCTATGAGGATGTGCGCTCGGCCAATGCCGACAATCCGACCGCCCGTCTCACGCCAGATCGCAATACCACCATGTCGAGACGTGAGGCCCAGGGCTCGGCCACCCTCCCGTTTGCGGGGGGGCAAACGCTTATCCTGTCCGGTGCCTTTGACCGTTACGCCAATTCCCAGCGCCCCACCGCTGAAGAGGTCGAAAGCGGTGCCGCACTGCAGGAAACCAATGAGTACGAGAATACCGATGTCAGTTTCGGCGCTGAATATAGCGCCCCGCTGGGCGACAATATGGATCTGCGAGCGGTCATCACGCGCCGCGAAGGCGAGAATGAGAATTCCGCCAGCCTGCGGGAAGATGGTTCGATCAGCCGTTCCACCTCCGGTAATGAAACCGCAGAAACCGCGACGCGGGCGACGGTGCGCTGGCGCCTGAACGAGGCCTGGACCGTTGAAGGCGGCGCTACCTGGGCGGTGAATACGCTGGACGGCACCTCCTCGGCGACGATTGACGGCGTGGTGCAGGATGTCGATGGCTCAACCGCGTCGGTGGAAGAAACCCGGACCGCTGGCCTGGCCGTCGTGACCTGGACGCCGCGGCCGGACATATCCGCCCATTTTGGTGGCCGGATCGAGCAGTTCAGCCTGAATTCCTCCAATGCCCCGGGCGAGCTGTCGCTGACCGATGTGGTGCCGCGCGCGGACCTGACCTGGAACCTGCCGATGGACTGGGTGCTGCGCCTGTCCGCAGAGCGTGAGGTCGGGCAATTGCCGCTGGGCCTGTTCCTGGCCGAGACCAATCTGGACAACGCGCTCAACACGGCCGGCGCTGCGACGCTGGAGCCGGAGCGGGATTGGACCTATCGCGCCGAGCTGGAACACCGTTTCGGCGAGCGTGGCCTGATCCGCCTCGCCGCCCAGCGCCGTGAGATTGAAAACCCGATCTCACGTGTTCTCACGACCGGCGGCGATGTGACCTCTGCCAATATCAGCGCGGAGACGATCGATACGCTGGAAAGCGCCTTCGAATTCGATCTTGGCCGGCTGGGCATGGGCGACCTCTTTGTCGACGGGATCGCCGTGGTTCGCCAGTCCGAGCGCATTGACCCGCTGCAGGGCTTTGTGCGCGAGACCTCAGGTCACCAGGATTACACCATCGAGATCGGCCTGCGTCAGGAGTTCGCCGGCGGCAAATACGTTCTGGGTCTCGAGCTGGAGAAGGATGCGCCGTCAACGCACTACTGGCTGACCCAGATCCGTCATGAAGACCGCGGCCTGGAAGCGCGCATCAATGGCGAGTGGCGCCACTCTGATCGCTGGCGCACCGGTTTCTGGACCCGCCTGCCCGAGACGGTCCGCGAAGAGCGCGAGATCTTTGACGGCGTACGGACGCCGGATGCCAGCCCTGTGCTCAATAATACGATCGAGCGCGAAAACGGTACCTTCGTCTCGCTGTGGACCGAGTATGAGCTGCGCGACGAGGTGCATCTGCGCCTTAATGTTCGCACGGGACGTTCGCGCGAAGCCTTCACCGAGGTTTTCGATGTCGACGGGACAGCGCTGGATTATGCCGATGTCGATGTCGACAACGTGCCCAGCTTCAATATCCGCGTCAGGTGGAACCGCTAGGGTCAGAATCCCCCGTTAAAAATATTTGACACCAGGTCGAGGATTTCCTACATCGGGTCATGTCAAAAATAACATACACGAAGACAAGGAATTCAGACATGAGCTTTTTGGAACGGATCAATCTCGTGGTCTTGGCGGCGCTGGTCGTGGTCTATGGCTGGTATTTCTCCACGGTTGGCGGTGAGCTGATGGCCGGTTTTGAGCCCGGCGCCGCGCTGGCTTCGACCAATGACAAGATGTTCCTTGCCGTTGGTGTTTTCATTGCGCTGATGATTGCCTCCAGCATCGTCACCGCCATCATCATGGGCCGGGAAAGTGACGAGCAGGATGAGCGCGACAAGATGATCGATATGCGTGGCGATCAGCGCGGCGGGTTTGCCCTGGCGGTGTTTGCGCTGCTGGGTATGGGCCTGGCCATGGCGGACTATCCCAATGTTTTGGTCGCCAATGCGATCCTGGCCGGGTTGGTCGCCAGCGAAGGCGTCAAGAGCATCTCCAAGCTGATCGATTATCGCCGGGGCGTGTAGGCCATGGGCAAGCCGACAGCTATCACCAATGACATCCGCCGCCTTCGCTTCGAGGCGGACGAGATGACCCAGGCGGATCTGGCCCGGCGGGTCGGTGTGACGCGCCAGACCATACTGGCCATCGAGCAGGGCAAGTATTCGCCCTCGCTCGAGGTGGCCTTCAAGATCGCCCAGGTCTTCAAGGCTCCGCTGGAGACGGTCTTCCAATACCCCGGTGAATAAGCCCTCAATGGGCCGTCGCCCATCGCCAGACGCGATCAAACAGCCGGTTGCTGCCCTTGGTGTGGCAACCGGCTGATGCGTTTCGGCCGTGCTCTTGGCCCTGGACCTTGCCGCGCTCCGACATGCGCTGCGGCGTGATTTATTCCGGGGTCGCGCGAGAAAAGTCGCGCCACACGCTTTGCGGCGTCTTCATCCTGCCCTAGATTGAAACCATGCGATTGATCGGGTTTTTCTTGCTTTGTCTTCTCGCGGCGCCGGCCCAGGCCGATATGCCCGCCGCGCGGTCGGCTTATGAGCAGGGTTTGTGGCAGGAAGCGGCCGGTCATGCCCAGCGTGCTGGTGGAGCCGATGGCTATGCCTTTGCTGCGGGGTCGCTGATCGCCCAGCTCATGGTCGAGCCGGACCATCCCGATCGTGAAGCTCTCGCCCGGCGGGCACTGGACCTGGCCGAATATGCCCACGATCTCGACGCCGACCATGTCGAGGCCCGGCTTCGGCTGGCCGGTGCGCTCGGGTTTCGCGGGCGGTATATGAGCGGCTTTCGCGCTTATGTGCAGCGCATGCCGCATCGTGGCAAACGTCTCATCGAGGAGGCTGTCGCCGCCGAGCCGGACAATGCCTGGGCGATTGGCATGCTGGGGGCCTGGCATTTGGAGGTGGCCCGCCGGGGTGGTCAGCGCGGCATGAATGCGCTCGATGCTTCGGTTGAGGCGGGCATCGGCTTCTACACTCATGCCATCGCCATGGATCCGGACAATCCGGCGCCGCGTTTCTTTCTTGCGATAGCGCTTCTGGCCCTGGACGAGCCGGCCTATTACGAGATGGCGCGCGAACAGGTCGCGATCTGCTTGCAGATCGAGGCACGCGATGCCTTTGAGACCGGTATTCAGGGCGAGGCAGAAGTGCTGCGGGCCATGATTGATGACCGGCGCCAGGCGACGGCCTGGGCCGATGACCGGATGCGCCGCTAGCTTTTATTGGCTGGCCCAGATGATCCGCGCCATCCAGGTGACTTGATCCAGCGCAATCCGTTGTAGCGGTCCGTCCTCTCCAAGCGGTTTGAGCCAGACCTGCTGCACCGTCTGCTCGTGCAGAATATGTGCGGTCAGCCCGCCTGTACGGGTTTCCACCATGACCCGGTCGCCGGGCCGTACCGCTTGGGCGCGGTCGATGACAAGCCGGTCTCCGGCCCGGTAAACCGGTGCCAGGCGGTCATCCGGTACTTTCAGGGCGAAGGCGGATTTGAGCGGGAAGTCGGGGAAGGGCACATAGCTCCAGCCGGAGCCTTCTGGCAAACCGTCAGAGCCGAATGCGGTCCCGTTTCCGGCCTCGGCCAGATCCAGAGACCGCAAGGCGCCGGGCCGGGAGGCGCGGTCCCGTACCAGCGCAGCAAAGCCGAGAAAGTCGAGATTGGCGGCAGCCAGGGCCTTGGACAGGCTCTCTGTTGATGGCCAGCGCGGTTTGCTGCCATCCGCGGATGTCCGCTTGGACGGGTTGAATGTGGTCGCATCCAGCCCGGCCCGTCGCGCCAGGCCGGACGGGCTGGTCTCGGCATAGGCAGCGAGGCGATCGATGCCCCGCCAGATTTCGGCGTGTGTAAACATCAAACAAACCCTCAGCGTGTGTGAGGCTATCTGAAAATGCGTCCCGGCGCGAGTCGGGCTTGCGCCGAGGCCCTCAGGCGGATACGCCGCTGCTCATGACCGATATGACTGCATTCCGACTCGCAACGCCCGAGCGCTGGGCTGAGGTGATGACCGCTGGCGTCTTCAAGGGCGATCCGCATGATATTGCCGACGGCTTTATCCACCTTTCCGCAGCGGCCCAGGTCGAAGGCACATTACTCAAGCATTATGGCGAGCATCCGCGCCTGGTCCTGGCCGAAATCGACCTTGCAGTGCTGGGTGATACGGTGAAATGGGAAGTCTCCCGTGGCGGCGCGCTATTCCCGCATGTCTATGGCGATATCCCGGCCAGCGCCGTGCGCGGCGTGCGCCATATCCTGCGCGATGAAAACGGCGACTGGGTCCTGCCCGACGAGATCGCCCGCGCGTCAAAGGAGTCGTCATGATCCACGATCACGCTGCGCGCTGGCTGCACACTCTGGAACCGGAAGCGGCGCACCGCTGGACCATTCGCGGACTGAAATGGGGCCTCGGTCCGCGCCAGTTCGGTGCTGATGATGCGGTGTTGGCGACCTCTCTGGCGGGCATTCCCCTGAACAATCCGGTCGGCCTCGCTGCCGGGTTCGACAAGAATGCCGAAGCACCCGACGCCATGCTCGCGGCCGGTTTCGGTTTCGTCGAGTGCGGTGCGGTGACGCCGCGCGCCCAGGATGGCAAGCCGCGGCCGCGGGTCTTCCGGCTGACCGAAGACCGGGCAATCATCAATCGCATGGGCTTCCCCAATGAGGGGCTGGATGTATTCGAGCGTCGGCTGGCGGCGCGGGCGAGCCGCGGCGGTGTGGTGGGCGTCAATCTGGGGGCCAATCTGGATAGCGAGGACCGGGTCGCCGACTATGTCGCCTGCCTCGACCGGCTGAAGGACCTGGCCCAGTTCTTCACCGTCAATATCTCTTCACCGAACACGCCGGGCCTGCGTCAATTGCAGGATAGCGGGGCCCTTGATGGCCTGCTCGAAGCGGTCAGCGCAGTCCGCTCGAAAGCGCCGCTGTTTCTCAAGGTGGCACCGGATATCGCGGATGCCGACGCGGCCGACATCACGGCGGCGATCCAGCGCTTCAAACTCGACGGGATAATCGTCAGCAATACCACCATCCAGCGCCCGGAAAGCCTGCAGAGCGAACATATGGGGCAGGGCGGAGGTCTCTCCGGACCGCCGGTCTTCGAACGCTCGACCGAGCTGATCCGGCATTTCCGCTCGGCCGGTCCGGATCTGGCTATCATCGGTGTCGGCGGGGTCAGTGATGCGGAAACCGCCTATTGGAAAATCCGTGCCGGTGCCAATGCGGTCCAGCTCTACACAGCGCTTGTCTATGAAGGCCCGGGCGTGATCCAGCAGATCAAGACCGGCCTGGTCGAGCGGCTGAAGGCGGACGGGTTTGCCAGCATCGGCGAGGCTGTCGGTGCCGGCTAGGCGCTGACGGCTCTGGCCCGGCGCTCGAGTGCCGGATAGCCGACCGCGAGCGCTGCGCCCCGGGCGATATAATAGATCAGGAAGGCCGCCCAGACGCCGTGATTGGCAAAGCTGGGGGTCAACAGCATATCCGCGACCAGGTAGACGACCAGCGAGGCGATGCCGGCATTGCGCAGGATCTTGCCCGAGGTGGCGCCGATAAACACGCCGTCGAGCAGCCAGGCCCCCGCGCCCAGAAGCGGCACCAGGGCACACCAGGGCAAATAGGTGATCGCGGCCTGACGGGCGCTTTCATCGGCAATCACCAGGGTCAGAGCGGCCTCGCCGAACAGGAAGGTGAGCACGGCAAACACCGCTCCGGCGGCAAACATGGGTTCACCGGTCATGCGGACGGCCCGGCGCAGCGCCGCCAGGGATTTGCGGCCAACGGCCCGCCCGGCTTCGGTCTCGGCGACAAAGGCGAAGGCGTCGAGGACAAAGGCCCATAGCGTGATGACCTGCAACAGCACATGATTGCCGGCCAGGGCTGTCGTGCCCTGGCGCGCGCCGGCATTGGCAAACCAGGTAAAGCCGATGACCAGCGTCCAGGTGCGGATCATCAGGTTGAAATTGACGTGGAACATCTCCGCCAGGGCCTGCGGGTCGAGCAGGCGTTGGCGGTCCAGCGCGCCCTCGGCCAGACCGTTTTGACGCCGGACCTGGTGCAGGACAAAGCCGATCCCGATCAGCAATGCCCCCCATTCGGCGATCGCCGTAGCGGCGCCGACGCCGCCGGGGCCCATGCCCAGGCCGAGCACGAACCAGAGATCGAGGATAATATTGATGGCGGAAAAGCCAGCATACATGGCAAGCGTTGCGCCATTACGGCCGAGCCCGATCAGCCAGCCGGAAATGGCGAAGGCGGCGAGTGCACCGGGCGCGCCCCAGACGCGGGCCAGGAGATAATCGGCCCCCTTGCTCTCGACCTGGGCCTCGCCCTGCAGGATCGCAAACCCGCCCCAGGCAATCAGGTCGCGCAGCAGAAAAACGGCGAAGCCGAGCACAGCCGCGATCGCCATGGCGCGCATCAATATGCGCTGGGTCTCGGCCAGCTTGCCGGCGCCATCCGCCTGCGCGGTCAGCCCGGTCGTGCCCATGCGCAGGAAGTAGAAGCTCCAGTAGAAGACGGAGAAAATCGTTCCGCCCAGGGCCACGCCGCCCAGATCGCTGGCATCACCGGACAGACCCAGCACGAAGGTATCGATGACACCGGCCAGGGGAACGCTTGCATTGGCGAAGATGAGCGGCCAGGCGCGATTGAGCACCTCGAGCCGGGTCAGGGGCTTGTCCATGCCTCGCAGCTAGCGCGTAAGGGCTTGGCGGTGCAAGCGTCTTAATCGACGCTGCAGACACCGTCTCGGCAGTTGTCACGCGGGCGCAGCGGGGCAAGCTTGCGATAGATGAAATCCAGCGGAATGCGGATGATTGCCGGTCGGGTCAGCATGGCCAGGTATTTCCAGCCCGGAAGCCGTTCCCAGATAGCGATGAAGGCGGCCACACCGGTGACAATCTCGCCGGAGGGTAGCCGGACATGCATCGCTGCCAGGGCCGCCTCGCGATCGACATCCTCGGCCAGGTCCGGCGCATTGCAGTCTTCCAGCCGGATATATTCCTCACCGAACTTGGAATAATGCGACATTTCACGCCGGCACATCGGGCACAGCGCGTCGTAATAGGCGATGACGGGACCAAGCGTGTTCATGGCCTTTAAGCTAGTGCACGCAGCCCATCAGACCAGTGGACACAGCGCCGCAGGTTCAGCGTGTGCCTTTGCTGGCCGGGGTGATCATGAAATGCCCGTGCAGTGTGGCCACCGGGGCGCCGCGGCGGCCTTGCCAGGCCTCGACGCGGACATTGGCGACGCGTCGCCCGCTGCGCGCCACCTGGGCCCGGGCATAGACGTCGACCGCCCGTGCCGGGCGTAGATAGTCGATTGCGACATCAATCACCTTGGGCAGGCGATCAAGCGGCTGGCTGACAATCAGGGAGGCCGAAGCGGTGATCTCCAGAAAGGCCCCGACCGCACCGCCGTGCAGGGCCGGGATTAGCGGATTGCCCACCAGGTTTTCCTTGTAGGGCAGGAGACCGGTCAGCTCATCGCCACGATAGTCGAAGCTGACACCGAATTTGGAGACATAGGGCGTATTCAGCAGGGTCTGCAGCAGGGTCTCGCTCATTTCGTCTCTCCCTGACCAAAGGCCTTTTTGGCGCGCTCGGTGGCCGCCTGTGAGGCCTTGGTGACCATGAAGGCGGCCTGGGCGATGGCGACCGGGTCATCGCGGTCACCGTCATGGGCGGTCGCCCGGACGAAGACGACCAGCCCGTGGGCGCGGATCGCGCTCGCCTCGGCGACCACATCAAGCCCGGGTTCGGCCGGGCGCATGTAGTCGATGCGCAGATCCAGCGTTGCCGGCGTGTCCTGGGCGCCCAGCCCGGCAAAGGCCGCGAGGCCGCAGGCATGATCCAGCAAAGCCGTGACAACACCGCCATGCAGGATACCGGTCTCCGGATCGCCGACGAGTTCGGGCGAATAGGGCGCGCGCATGATGATGCCATCAGGCTCGAGCTGATCGATTTTCAGGCCCAGCGCGACAGCATGCGGCGAGCCATCAACCAGGAGCGGAGCAACGCTTTCGAGCACTTCGCGGATTTTATCCTCGGACATGAGCCGGTCTCCGTGACTTGAAGAACAGACATAAGCCTGCTCGTGCCGCCGCGCAAAGCGCGGCCGCTGCGGCAGGGTCTCGGAATGCAGGGATTAGCCGGCCTGGGCAGGTTTTAGCCGACCTGGATGGTATCGTCGTGATCGCTGGTGCGGCGCGCCACGACCTGTTCCAGACCGGTGACGACGGGCTCTCGCAGCGGATTGCCCTCATCGGCGAGCCGGGCCAGCTGGGCGATGGCGGCGCGGTGCATTTCCACGATCTCGGCCTCGCGTTCGCCATAGCTGTCTATGCCGTTGATAAAGCGCTGCTGTGAGCGCGCAACGCGGATGGCGAGACCATCGCCGGTCCGGATCATCTCGTCGGCCAGGGCGACCGAGGCGGCGCGGGCCGCCGCCATCGGTGTGGTCCGGCCCGCTTCAACATCGGCGGTCCGCTTGAGCGCCGGGCCGTTCTCATGCAGCGGCCGGCGGCGGCGGTCCGGCCCGGAAAAGCGGGCCGCGGTGATGAAATCCCTCGGCCGCTCGCTGAGTGAACTCAGGCGCTGGCGCAGGATTGCCGGCGACAGGGGTGTGACGAGGAATTCGGTGACGCCGGCATCGCGGGCGATCTCCACCTCGCTGCGGCTTTTGGGTGCCGTGATCATGACGATTGGAGCGGTGCGGAAACTCGCCTGTTCGTCTTCGCGGATGGAGCGGATCAGCCGCAACCGGTCCTCATCGCGTTCGGCGGCGCGATTCCAGTCGGTCAGGATCAGGCCGGGATTATGCTGGCGCATCAAATAGCGCGCACTGTGAACACTGCTGACTACAAGGACATTGCGAAAGCCCGCATCGCGCAAAAGCCCGCCTGTCAGAGAGCGCATGAAACCATTGCCTTCCAGAAGGAGGGCCGGAGCGCGCTGCAGGGGCGGGCGTGAGGCGGGAACAGTCAGGGCATTCATGCCCGCAGGTCTACGCGACCAGAATTGAGACCGCGCAAACAAACAGGGTTAAGAGAGGCTGAATTGTACCAGCCTCCCTGGGTGTTGGCTTAGGTATTGGCCTAGTCGCGCTTGAAAGCGCCGAGCAGTCGCATGAAGAGCCAGATCGGGATGACGATGATGGCCCCCATGAGGAAGTATTGAACCGCCCGGTCCGCACTGCCCAGAACGGTTTCGACAATGCGTTCGACCGCTTCGCCCAGCGTGCCGAAGAAGTCGACCCAGAGCTGGGCCGGGTCGACCTGGAAGGCGACCAGGACCAGTCCGACAATGACGGAGATCAACACCAGCCGCAGCACCTCGGCAAGGCGGATCGAGAACAGGCGGGCGATGAAGCCGCGCGGCTCCTCACCCGGCTTGGCGGCCCGCTCGGGGCTGGTGGAAATATCGTCGCTCATAACGCTCACTCTAACAGGAATTGCGGCACAATCGCGGCCAGCCAGGATAGAATTGGATCAGTCCTTGCGCTCGACATTGACCTGGTGCGGGTAGGGGATGGAAATCCCGGCCGCATCGAAGGCGTTTTTGACGTTTTTCATGGCGTCAAAATAAATGCCCCAATAATCCCCGCTATCACACCAGACACGGGTCACGATATCGACCGAGGAACCGCCATGGGCGGTGACCGCCGTGAAGATATCGGGGTCCTTGTGGATGCGCCCATCTGCGCCCAGCGTGTCGCGGATCACCTGCATCGCCTTGTCGATATCGTCGCCGTAATCGATGGAGAAGACGAAATCGACGCGTCGGGTATCATTGGCCGAGTAGTTGGTGATCACCGATCCCCAGGCCGATCCATTGGGGACAATGACCTTCTTGTTATCGCCGGTCGCCAGCTCGGTGGTGAACAGGTTGATGTCCTTGACCGATCCCGATTGCCCGGCGACCTCGACGAAGTCACCCAGCTGATAGGGGCGGAAGAGGATGATCATCACGCCGGCGGCCAGGTTGGACAGCGTGCCCTGCAGGGCCAGGCCAATGGCCAGCGTGGCTGCACCCAGGGCGGCCACCAGGCTGGTCGTTTCCACGCCGAAACGGTTGAGCACGGCGATCAGGACGATCGCCATAATGGCGTAGTAGACGATGGAGGAGAAAAACCCGCCCAGCGTATCGTCAATACGATCGCTCTTGAGGGCTGCGGCGCGAACGCCTTTGCGCACTGCGCCGGCGATGATCATGCCGACAATCAGGATAAGGGCAGCGAGCATCACGCTGCTGCCGGCGTTAATCACACGTTCGGTCAGCGCCGCGATGGTTTCCGGCGACATCAGGTTTTCCGGGTCCATGAATTCCCCCTATTGGTCCGTTCAACCCGTTGTCTATCACCACTCGCGCTGTAGGGGAAAGCGATTCCAGCGCCACGCGCTGCGCTAGATCTGCTCCAGGACAGGCTCGGTCTCGCCATTGCGTCCGGAGCGGATGATCATGATTTTCTGCCAGATCTTCGACGCCATGTTCGACGTTAGCGTCTCGATGTCATTGACCGACGCGATAACCACCGGGTCGCGCGAATTCTGTGCGTAGAGCGCGGCGATCTTGCCGGCCAGAGAGAGCATCTCGGCGCAATAGTCGAGATAGCGCGAGAGCTCGAACTCGCTCATCTCCCGGTCTGGCGAGGAAACTGTGCGCGGGCCCAGGCGCAAAAGCGCGGTGGGGTCCTTGGTCAGCTGGTGCATGTCGACGACGTGGGCGACCGAGCGTAGTTCGTGCAAATCATCCAGCGCCAGTGAGCGCTTCAGTCTTTCCTCGATACGCGACAGGGTGAAAATCGCCACCGCCGCGAGGATGACGATGTTCAGCCCGGCCTCGACCCCGGCAAAGACCGAGAAAATATCGAGCCGCCCATTCTCAACCTCCATCGTGTTGAGGAGGCGATAGCCCATGTAAATCAGGGCGCCGATGGCGGCGACAATTGCGGACAGCGTGCCGGCGCGCAGGGCGAAATAGGGGCGGGCGAGACGCTGGGTCCGGCGTTCATCGCGATTGGCCAGCTCGATCAGCTCGGCCACGACATTATTCAGGCTGGCGTCGGGGAAGCGTTCCTTGACGCGGTCAGCCAGGCGCTCAAGCGTATCAACGATATGTCTCGAATTGAGTGTGCGAAACGGCACGGCATCCCCCCTATTACGGGCGCAACATGCCGTGCCGGACCCGGGCTGTCACCCGTTTAGCTGGCCGCGGTCGCGACCACAGCGCCGGATGTTACGGCGGCGATCATCGCGGCCTGTGCGGCCAGGATGGCTGCCAGCTCGCTGGCGGCGCGCATCGACGAGCCATCGCCCAGCTGGGCCAGGGTCAGGCGCATGGCGAGCTTGGCCGTGGTTTGCTGCGGCAGGCGCGGTTTCAGCGGCACCAGGGCATCGAAACTGCGCACCAGGGCTTCTGCCGTCTCTTGCCCATTGCCGTGCGCGGCGAGCACGGCAAGTCCGGCCCGGCCGACACCGGAGCGCAGGCTTGAGCGGCCACGCACGGCAAGGTTCAGCGAGGTCCAGGCCGAGGCGATCTCGCCGCCCTTGAGATCGAGCAGGGCGACCTCATAAGCGGCGGCTTCGACGGCACTGTTGGGGATGCCGCCATCGCGCAGGGCCTGGCGGGCCTGGTCAAGCTTGTCGGCCAATTCGTCCGGCAACAAGCCGAGGGCGATGCCCGCGGCGGCGAGGACTTCCTCGCGCCCGGCCTCACGCCGCCACCAGGGCGCGGCAATGGCTTCCAGCGCGTCAAAAAACGTGTCGGCCTGATGCGGGTCTGCGCCCGCACTGCAAAGCGCCAGGGCGGCCGGGGCTGCGCCGTGGGACAGGCCGCGCCCGCCGCGGCGGGCGCGTTCATCCTGTAACGCCTTGCGCAATACGAAGAACTGGCTGGCGCGTTTCTGTGATGTCGCGAGCACGGTTGCGTAGACAAGCCGCATGGGCTTGTCCGGCGCGCGCCAATGCCCGAGGCGCTGATTGAGCTCGCCGCGGACCTCGAAAACGCCCTCGATCAGGCTCTCCACATCCTGCTGAGCCGACAAGGCCGCCAGGGCCGCAAACCGGGCCTGTAATTTTTCTCCGCGTCCCGCGCGCGCCTGAAACGCAGCGTCCAGCGCCTTGAAGCGGTCAATCACAGCATGGGTCATGTAAATCCTCCGAAGCCTGATCATGCCTGCTCGTGCAGCCCGCTTGCAGGGGGACGGTCTTTTGAATTGTCCCTCTTCAGCTTGTGGATTTGCCATCATGCCGCTTTGACCGCGGGCATCCGGCTTGTATGTGAAGAGGGATGAGTGACACGCGCTTGCCCGATCGGTTCCAGGCCTGGTTTGACAGCCGGGGCTGGCAGCCGCGATCGCATCAGCTGGAGATGATTGAAGCGGCGCAGGCGGGCGAGGACACGCTGCTGATCGCCCCGACCGGCGGTGGCAAGACGCTGGGTGGGTTCCTACCCAGCCTGATCGATCTTGAGGCGATTGTGAGCGAGGCCCCGGCCCAGAGGCCGCATCGCCTGCACACGCTCTACATCTCGCCGCTCAAGGCTCTGTCCGTCGATGTCGCGCGTAATCTGATGATCCCGGTCGAGGAAATGGGACTGGATCTGCGCATCGAGACCCGCACCGGCGACACCTCGGCCTCCAAGCGCCAGCGCCAGCGCGCGCATCCGCCCGATATCCTGCTGACCACACCGGAACAGCTGGCCCTGTTCTGCGCGACGGCGAACGCGGAGGCCTTCTTCGCGGACCTCAAGCGCGTCATTATCGATGAGGTGCATGCCATCGCGCCGCAAAAGCGCGGCGATCTTCTGAGCCTCGGCCTGGCAGCCATTTCCCGCTGGGCTCCGGATGCCCGGCGGGCCGGTCTGTCTGCGACGGTCGCCGATGAGCAGGGCCTGGCGCGCTGGCTGCGGGCGCAAGCGGTGGGCGATGATGATGTCTTCGCGCGCATTGTCCGCGGCGATGCCGGTGCGCGCCCTGAGGTGGAGATCCTCGACCCGGTCGAACGCATCCCCTGGGCAGGGCATTCCGGACGCCATGCGCTGGCCGAGATCTATCAGCGCATCAAGTCGGCCCGGATGACGCTGGTTTTCGTCAACACCCGTTCCCAGGCTGAAACCACATTCCAGGACCTCTGGCACCTCAACAACGATAATCTCCCCATCGCCCTGCATCACGGTTCGCTGGCGCCGGAGCAAAGACGCAAGGTCGAAGCGGCGATGGCCAAGGGAGCGCTGAAGGCCGTGGTGTGTACCTCGACGCTCGATCTCGGCATTGACTGGGGCGATGTCGACCTGGTCATCCAGATGGGGGCGCCGAAGGGCTCCTCGCGCCTGATCCAGCGCCTGGGCCGTGCCAATCACCGTCTCGATGCGCCCTCGCGCGCCTTGCTGGCCCCGACCAACCGGTTCGAGCATCTGGAATGCGAGGCGGCGCGCGATGCGGTGGCGCTCAATGCCCTCGATGGCGAGCCCTTGAGCGCTGGTGCGCTTGATGTTCTCGCCCAGCACGTGATGGGCCGGTCCTGCGGCGAACCGGTGGCCGCCGCCACGCTGTTCGAGGAAATCCGCTCGGCCACACCCTATGCCCATATCGACCGGGAGCTGTTCGACAAGGTCATGGCCTTCGCCTCCACTGGTGGCTATGCGCTGCAGAGCTATGACCGGTTTCGCCGCATGGTCCAGGGCAAGGATGAGCTCTGGCGGGCGCGCTCGCCGCAGATCGCCCAGCGCCACCGGATGAATGTCGGCACCATTGTGGAAGCGCCGATGCTGGATGTCGTGATTTCTGCGCGCGGACGTGGCGGGCGGCGGCTCGGGCAGATCGAGGAATGGTTCGTCGAACAACTCGTGCCCGGTGACACCTTCCTGTTTGCTGGCCAGGTGCTCAAATTCGAGGCCATTGAGGACATGACCGCGCGGGTCACCCGGTCCAGCGACCCCGAGCCGAAAATTCCCTCCTATCAGGGCGGCAAGTTTCCGCTCTCCACCTATCTCGCTCAGCGCGTCCGCGCTCTGGTGCAGAATCCCGGAGAGTGGTCGAAACTGCCCGAACAGGTTCAGGACTGGCTGTCGTTGCAGCAGGAAAAGTCCATGCTGCCGCCGGCCAATGGCCTTTTGGTCGAGACCTTCCCGCGGTCGGATAAATTTTATCTCTGCTGCTACCCGTTCGAAGGACGGCTGGCGCACCAGACGCTGGGCATGCTGATCACGCGCCGGCTGGAACGCCTGCGCATGCGTCCGATGGGGTTTGTGGCCAATGAATACGCCCTTGCGGTCTGGGGGCTGCGCGACATGTCCGGGCTCGATTTCGATGCCCTGTTCGGTGAGGAGATGATGGGCGATGATCTCGACGCCTGGCTTGCCGAAAGCGATCTGATGAAGCGCACCTTCCGCAATTGCGCGCTGATCGCCGGCCTGATCGAGCGGCGCTTTCCGGGGCAGGAAAAGACCGGCCGCCAAGTCACCTTCTCGACCGACCTCATCTATAATGTTCTGCGTGAGCATGAGCCCGATCATGTACTGTTGCAGGCGGCCTGGGCCGATGCGGCTACCGGACTTCTGGATGTGCGCCGTCTCGGTCAGGCGCTGGCGCGGGTAAAAGGCGGTATCATCCACAAACCGCTGGAGCGGATTTCGCCGCTGGCAGTGCCGGTCATGCTCGAAGTCGGCAAGGAGCCGGTTTATGGTGAAGCGCAGGAGAGCATTCTCGAAGACGCTTCCGAGGCTTTGATCATGGAAGCGCTGACCTAAGGCCCCGTTTGTGACCGACCGACCGGAAATCATCAGCTTCGATCTTGCCGGTACCCGTGTGCTGGCCGATGCCGAGGGCGTGCTCGTGGTGCCGGGCGAGGCAAGCCTGATTGTCTCCGATCTGCATTTCGAGAAGGGGTCGGCCTATGCCGCCGGCGGCCAGATGCTGCCGCCCTATGATACCCGGGCCACGCTGAAACGCCTGGCCGCTGCAATAGACCGTCACGCGCCGGAGCGGGTGATCGCGCTCGGCGACAGCTTCCACGATCTCGGTGCCGCCGGGCGCATGGCGGGCGACGATATCGCGGCCATCAAGGCAATGGTTGCGGCGATCGACGACTGGGTCTGGATCGAGGGCAATCACGACCCGCAGCCCCCGGAAGAGCTGGGTGGACGCACCGCACATACGCTGTCCCTGGGCGATCTGGTCTTGCGCCATGAACCGCTCGAAGCGACGGCTCGCGGCGAAATCGCCGGGCATTTACACCCGTGCGCCAAGGTGCGTGGGCGTGGCCGGGCGGTGCGCCGGCGCTGTTTCGCCACCGACGGCCATCGCCTGATCATGCCGGCCTTCGGGGCCTATACCGGCGGGCTGAATATCTGTGACGAGGCATTTCTGGCCTGTTTCGGGCGGGTGCCGGACGCACTGGTCATGGGGCGCGATGCCGTACACACCATCGGCGCGCGCAATTGCGTGCCCGACAGGGCTCAGCTGCGCGCCAGCAGATAAAGCAGGATCATGGCGATGGCGGAGCCGACCGCGCCGAGGGTCAGGATCAGGCGCAAGCGTCCGAACCAGGCCGGTAACTCGCCGCGGGCCGCCGCCTGACGGTCCCAGGCCATCATCACCAGAAGGCTGATGGCCAGGAGCATCCAGGCGAAGTACGGGTGTCCGGCCCAGTGGATCAGCGCGCCCATCAGACCGAGCACGCTCGGGGCCACCGAGGCTGAGAGCACGGCCAGGTCCGGCACGTCGCGCGCCATGATCTCGCGCCCCCATCGCACCCCGCCGAGAAAGCTCAGGATCAGACCGGCATAGACGGTAAACATCCATTCCTCGGCGGCAGCGCTGCGCCCGGTGAGGAGGGCATGCGCAGACAATGCCACGGGAATCCAGAACGGGATCCAGCCGGCGATGCCGAGGAGAAGGGCGGAGGCGGGTAGGGTTTTCGTGCTCATCGACGAGCGAATATGGCAGCCCCGGCCCATCCGGCAAGCATGGCGAGGACAACGCAGAACAGTCCGTACAGCATGGGCAGGCCGTGGGCGAATTCGTAGATCAGGCGCTCAAGCCCCGCTTTCTCGACCCGCAGGCTGGTTGAACGGCTGGCCACCGGCCGGCCATCGCGGAACAGGTAGACTTCTGCGGTGTAATTGCCGACCGGGGTTGAGGGCGGCAGGGCCAGCGTGGCGCGGAACAGGCCGCCGTCAAGAACCTCCACCCCGCGCGGTGCGCTGGCATAGAGGTCTTCGCGTGCGCCGGCGCGCTCGACGGCCTTGCGGTAATCGAGCATGTCCGCAACCGGGGTTTCGCCCGGCCGGGTCAGCAAGTGGTCAAGGCCGATGCGATTGCGCACTAGCGCTTCGTCCGAGGCGATTTCGTCCAGCGGCCGGCTCGAGGCGATGGCGTAATAGCTCGGCACGGCGGCAAACTCCCGGGCCGAGCCATTGACCCAGATGCCAAAACTGCGGGTCTTGCGCATGACGCGCAAATCCTGTTCCGGGCCGCGCAGCACGACGACGATCTCATCCTGGATGGTGAGCCCGCGGGTAGCGCCGTAAAGCACCAGCTCGGTGCCGGCGAAATCCTCGCGGATCTCCACCGTCTCCTGGGTCAGCGCGCCCATGATACTGGGCGCCTCGGTCGCGAAGGGCTGTTGCAGGCTGAGGGCAAGAAGTGCGGCCAGCAGCATTATTCGCCCTCCATCCCGACCGGCAGGACCTCGAACATGTCAGCCGGGGTGACGACCAGGTCCCAGCCCAGTTTGAGGCAGACCGCGAGCACCATGGCGGCGAGCAGGGCGCGCAGCTCCTCGGCCTTCACATGGCGGCCGGCGCGGGCGCCGAACTGGGCCCCGATGACGCCGCCCACGGTCAGCAGCATGGCCAGGACGATATCAACGGTCTGGTTCTGCGTCGCCTGCAGGAAAGTGGTCAGGGCGGTGACAAAAAGGATCTGGAACAGCGAGGTGCCCACCACGACATTGGTCGGCATGCGCAGGATGTAGATCATGGCCGGAACCATGACGAAGCCACCGCCCACCCCCATGATCGCGGCCAGCGTGCCGACGAAAAACCCGATGGCAACGGGCGGGATGACGGAGATGTAGAGCCCTGAGCGCGGGAAGCGCATCTTGAAGGGCAGGGTGTCGATCCAGCCGCGTTTCTTGCGCTTGCCCATACCGCCTTCACGACGGGCCTCGGGCTGGCGGCTGCGCATGATGGTGCGCGCGCTCTCATACATCATCAGCCCGCCAATCGTGCCGAGAAAGCCGACATAGCAAAGCGAAATGATGAGATCGATCTGGCCGAGGCTGCGCAAAAAGGTGAAGAGCTGGACGCCGAATATCGACCCGGCTGAGCCGCCGGCGAGCAATAACAGCCCCATTTTCGGATCCAGCGTGCGTCGCCGCCAATGGGCCAGGGCGCCCGAAGCCGAGGAGGCGACAATCTGGTTGGCCTCGGTCGAGACCGCGACCGCCGGGGGGACGCCGATAAAGATCAGCAGCGGCGTCATCAGGAAGCCACCGCCAACGCCGAACATGCCGGACAGGAATCCGACCCCGGCGCCAAGTCCAAGCAATAGAAAGATGTTCACCGAGAGTTCGGCGATCGGCAGATAGATCTGCACCGGCCCCTAGCCCGACACGGCGCGCTCGAGCCGGTCCAGAAGAACCGCATCGACACGCCCGGTTCGGGGAAGGCCCTGAGCGGCTTCGAATGCCATGATGGCCTCACGCGTTTGCGCGCCGATCATGCCATCGATCGGGCCGGGTGTGTAACCCAGAACTGAAAGAAATCCCTGAGCCCGCTCAACATCTTCGCTCGCGGCGCTGATTGTCCGGTCCCAGGGCTGGTTCTGATACAGGCCATTGGCCTCGGCATCGATCGGTCGCGGCGTAAAGCCGGCGGCGATGCCGCGCGCTTCGGTAACCGCCTCGGGCGGTAGCTGGGCCTGGAGCAGGCGGGCGCGTTCGGCCGCGGTCGGATCATTCTCGCTGGCCGAGATCAGGAACCAGGTAAAGGCGTCGGCCAGGGACAGCGGCACGCCCTGTCCGCTTTCAAACAGGAGCGCCAGGTTGAACTGGCTGTCGCGCAGACCCATCAGCGCGGCTTCCTGGAACCAGCGGGCTGCGGTTTCGAAATCGCGCGCCGTGCCGGTGCCGTAATAGTGCATCACGGCGAGATTATGCATGGCCCGGCGATGGCCGGCATTGGCGGCGCGCTCGGTCCAGCGACGCGCGGCCTCCAGGTCAATCTCGACACCTTCGCCGGTTTCCAGCAGCTTGGCGTAGCGGTATTGCGCTGCCGGCACGCCCTGTTCAGCGGAGGCCAGCAGCAAGGCCGCGGCCGAAGCAGCATCGCCGCCTTCGAGCAGTTGCAGGCCGAGCTGGTAGCGGGCCACGGCATTGCCGTCGAGCGCTGCGCTCTCCAGTGTGGTGCGGGTCGAGCGTTGCTGGGGCGGTGTCGACGTGCGGGCCGCCGGGGCCGGCTCTTCCCGGCGCGTTTCCGTGGCGGTTTCGCTGGTCGACGGCATGATCGTGGCGCCGGCATCGGCGACCATATTGCGGGGCGGCTCAGCCGGTGCGTCTGTGACTGTGCTGGCTTCGACCGGCACGGCGCTGGTCTGCGGTGGAGGCGAGGTTTCAGCCGCTGCGCCTTGTGTTGCTTGCGCCTGTCGCTGGGGTGCGGGGGCCGCAGGATCAGCCAGGCCGGCTTCGATCTGGGCCGCAAAATCGCGCCCGCCGCTGTCCGCGATGGTCTGCTGCGGATTGCCCTGAATGGCATCCCAGACCAGGATCGTGCCCGCGCCGGCCAGCATGGTCAGGGCTACCAGGGGAATGGCGATCAGGGTTGCACGGCTGAAACGGCCGGACCGGTTCTCGCGCTCATAGGGCGAGGGCTGCGCCGTGCGGGTGCGTTCACGGGCGGCGGCGAGGAAATCACCATCAGCGCTCGCACCCTGGGCCGGCGTCATGGCCGGTTGGGTCAGAGTGTGTGCGGCCGGAGCAGGCTGGGGCTGGCGCATACGCGGCGCTGACGCTGCCTGAACTGAGGTCTGAACCGGGGCGGGCTGGGCCGGAGCAGCCGGTCCCGGCGCGGCCAGGAAGGGGTCGGTCTTGCCGGCGTCAAACTGGCTGGTGGGCACTTCCGCCTGCGGCGGCGGGCCAAGCGGACGGCTGATCTCCTCGGCCGCGACTTCAGTCGTGCCCTGCGGGACACTGGAGGTGCGGCGCGCCGGGCGGGAGGGCGTGCTGCCGCGCTGTTCAATCTTCTCCAACCGGTCGGCCAGAGCCGTCATGGCGCGCTGGACCGGGCTGAGAGCGTCTTCGGTGTCAGCTTTGACCGCCTCGAGCTTTACCTGCACGCCGCCAAGCGCGGTTTCAATCCGCTGGACCGTACGTTCTTCGCTGTCGCGCAGGCGCTGGTCGAGCTCGGCTTCGCGCTCGGGCTGGGTCTTTTCAAAGCGCTCCAGCGCCTCGGTCATTTTCGACGTGGCCGCCTCGACCGCATGGGCCGATTGTTCCTCTGACCGGGAAATGCGCTCGGCCAGGGAGCGCCCCAGGCGGGTCACTTCCTCGCCCATGCGGCGCATATTCTCGCGGTTTTCCTGCCGCACCGTATCGATGCGCGAATTCAGAGCCTCTTCGGAGCGGCGGTCGCGGCGAGCCGTCTCGGCGCGGCGTTCGCTTTCACTCAGGCGCTGATCAATGGCCTGGGCCAGACGGGAAATCTCGTCACCGAGGCGGGACAGGCTGTCGGCCTGGCGGCGTTCGGTTTCGTCGATACGGCCGGTATTGGACGCCTGCTCGGATTTGATGTCGCCGATGATACGGGCGACGTCATCACTCATGCGATCGAAACGCCGCTCCAGTTCGACCGTGTCTGAGGAATTACGGGTTTCCAGGGCACGCAGGCGTTCATCAAGGCGGGCAAAGGCCGTTTCAAGCGTGCGGGTGGTGTCATTCGTGCCGCGCTCGGAATTTTCCACGCGCTGCGCAAATTCGGCCAGGCCATTGGCCCGGTGCTCCAGCGTTTCGAGCCGCTGGCGCTGATGCTCGGCTTCTGCCCGGGCCTCATCCTGCTCATGCAGCCGGGCGGCGATGTCGTTCTCGTGCTCATAGAGCCGGCGGGCGAGTTTCATCACGGCCGCCTCAACCGCCTTGGTATTGCCGCCGCTGCCGCTCTCCAGCTTGCTTTCCAGGCTGCGCAGCCGGTCTGCAATCGCGGCTTGCTGTCCGGCGAGGGATTTGGCGGTCTCGTCGCGCTCGGCCAGCTTGGCGCTTTGCTTCTCCGTCGAGCGCATCACCGAGCTGGCGAGCTGGTTGATGGCGCGGTCGAGATCGGACAGCGTTTTCGAAGATGCGGTTTCATTGTCCTGGATGCGCTGCGCCAGGCGGTTGATCATGGCGCGCAGCAGCCGGTCTTCCTCATCATTGGCAGCGCCGCCGGAAAAACCGGGGAATCCTTCCAGCGCATCGTCCCAGACCGGTTGGCCGGGCGTGCTGTCATCCATGATGACGCGATTGAGCCATTCGCCGAGCGTGACGCCTTCCTTGCGCGCAGCCGTCTTCGCCCGCGCACGTGCACGGGGGTCGATTCCTTTAACGCTCCAAGGCCCTCCAGCCGACATGCGAATCGCTCGCTCTGCTTATCCGTCCGACGCTATCGGGCGGTTAATTTAGTGTAAACCAAGTGCCCACGCACAAGATGTGGTGTTTCCACACCCAAATTCATGAAACCGGCCGCGATGGCCGAAATCCTGAGTCTAGACAGGGCATCGACTCGGTTAATGCGCCGTAAAATCTGTTGATAACTTCGTTAACCGTCTGCATCCGGAGCGAAGAAGTCCGGTGAAACGGCTCTCAGGCGCTGCTCCAGCGCCGCGGCGTCGCGCAAGGCGGTGTCGGCGGTCGCTGCGCGCAGCGACTGGGCGATGTCAAACAACAGCCAGGCGGTTTCAATATCGCCGCGGCTGGCGGCGAAGCGGCCCGCGTGCCAATAGGTCAGCGGGGCATGCGGGTCGAGCTCGGCGGCGCGGGCAAAGGCCTCAAGCGCCTGCACGTCATAGCGGTTGCCGCGCACGGCATAGGCTTGGGCGCTGAGCAGGTTGGCAGCTGCACCGGCGTGATCGCCGCGGGAGCGGTAAGGGGTGAGGGTGTCCAACATGGTTTCGGCATTGCCGAGGCCGCCATTCACCGCCGCGCTGAGGCGTTCAAACTCCTGATTGCCCAGACCCGAGGCCAGGCTACCGCTGGTCATGCGGCAGATTTCCGAGACCGATTCGCTGGGCGTACAGGCGCCGAAATGATGCGAGGCCTGGACCAGGCTGAGATAGCGCCCGGGCAGATCGCCGCCCTGGGCAAAATATTGCGCAAAACGCAGGAAGTCGCCCTCTGAGGGAGCATCCTCTGGTACAGCCGCGGCGGCGATGCCGGTCTCCAGCATGCGGGTCAGCGGTTCGGCCGAGGCGCTATAGGCTGCCGCCGGTGCCTGCGCTTCGCTGGTCCAGGGGAAGTCGCGGGCTACGGGGATGCTGTCCTGCAGGGTCCAGCGCTCGCGCCGGCCGTCCGGGCTGGAGGGGCTGAAGACGAGGAATTCAAAACTCTGCGGCAGGTGTGCCGCCTGCGCGAACGGGTCGAGCACGTCCTGGTGTATGGGCAGGGTGTGGCGCATCCAGCGGCGCAGCAGATCGATCTGCTCCGGCGTGCCCGTCTCGGACGGCATCCAGCTGAATATGGGTGGGCCATCGGGGGTGCGTGGCGCTTCCATGCGGCCGCTGTCCAGCTGGCGTGGCTCGAGGATGGCCGGGTTGATGCGCACGCCCATGGCGCTTTCGATCCAGAAGCGTTCGAAAACGGCGCCGCCGGGTCCGGCAATTTCGTCGCGCGTACCGCCAGCGGTGAAGCGGTTATAGGTATCCATCTGCCGGTGCACATGGCCGGCAATCGGGCGGTTGAGCACGCCGTTTTCGCTGAAGGTCAAAATCCGGCCGGTGGCGAAATCATAGACCTTGCCCGCGCCATCATCGCGATCATGGACATAGCGATCACCCAGGACCAGGTCGCGGGCGGCAGAGCCTAGGCGGTTGCCCTCGAGATCGAACTGCTCGACCTGCCAGCGGGTGACCAGCGCGTCACGGGTCTGCGGGGCGCGGTGTTCGTTGTAGGCGGCGGCATCAAGGTGTAGCGCCGCGGGCCGGTCCGGAAGTGCCTGTTCTTCCGCCTGCGCCTGGAAAGGCTGCGGCGAGAAGATCGCAAACGGGTCGGGCTCGCCCGGTTGCGCTGTGGCGGCAGGGCCAGCCAGAGCGAGGACGGCGATAAAGACTACACGAAATGAACTGGTCATGAGGGGAGTTTGCCGTCTTCAGCGGGATCAGAAAAGAGGGAGAAACCGATTTCGCCCGAGCGCAGCTGAACCGAGCCTGAAGTGGCATTTTTTACGTTGACGTTCGCGTAAAGATGTGAACACAGTTCACCCATGGTCAAGCCCGTGCCCCCAGACGCTGAATTTTCGATCCGCGAGCTCTCGCAGGAGTTCGATATTACCCCGCGTACGCTACGGTTTTATGAGCAAAAGGGCATGATCCATCCGACCCGCCGCGGTGCGGCGCGGGTGTATTCCGCCGTCGACCGGGCGCGCATTGAGTTGATCCTGCGCGGCAAGCGCGTCGGTTTTGCGCTCGACGAGATCAAGGAAATGCTCGACCTGCATTTCATTGATGCCGGCAATTCCACCACTTTGCAGGCCGCGCTCGAGCGTTTCCAGAGCCGCAAGCGCGTGCTCGAACAGCAGCGTGAGGACGTGGAGCGTGCGCTGGCGGAAATCCAGTCCGGCCTCGACTGGCTCAATGCCCGCGTGGCCGAAAACGAACCGTCCGAAGATGTTAAACGGCGAGCCCGGGCTTTCGAGGCCTTGGCCGCTGCCCGCCTTGAGGGCTGGACCGGCCTGCCGACCAGCTAACACCTGATCCGGGGCGGCCATCGCCGTGCCCGACATGAATTGGAGACTTCACCATGGCCGCTTACCGCGCCCCTGTCCGCGACCAGCAATTCGTCCTGCATGATGTGCTCGACCTGGCCCAGTATTCCAACCTGCCCGGCTTTTCTGACGCCGACGGTGACACGATCGATGCCATTCTCGATGAGAGCGCGAAATTCTGTGAAGGCGTTCTGGCCCCGATCTCCAAGGTCGGCGATGTCGAAGGCTGCACCCGCGATGAGGACGGCAATGTGAAAACCCCGACGGGTTGGAAAGAAGCTTTCCATCAGATGTCGGAAGCCGGCTGGACGGCACTGTCCGCCGATCCCGCCTATGGCGGTCAGGGTCTGCCGCACGTGCTCAATCTCGCTGTCAACGAAATGGTGTCCTCGGCCAATATGGCGTTCGGCATGTATCCCGGCCTGACGCTGGGCGCAGCTGCGGCCCTGCACACCGGCGGCTCCGACGAGCAGAAAGAGCTTTACCTGCCGAAGATGATCTCCTGCCAGTGGGGCGGGACGATGAACCTGACCGAGCCGCATTGCGGCACCGATCTGGGCCTCTTGCGCACCAAGGCTGTGCCGCAGGCGGACGGCTCCTACAAGATCACCGGCCAGAAGATCTGGATCTCTTCCGGCGAGCACGACATGGCGGAGAATATCGTCCACCTCGTGCTTGCGCGTATCGAAGGCGCGCCGGAAGGCGTCAAGGGTATCTCCCTTTTCGTGGTGCCGAAATTCATCCCCGATGCCGACGGTAATCCGGGTGAGCGCAATTCGCTCAAGTGTGGCGGTCTGGAACACAAGATGGGCATTCACGGCAATGCCACCTGCGTGATGGACTATGACGAGGCCACCGGCTGGCTAGTGGGCGAGGAAAACAAGGGCCTCAAAATCATGTTTATCATGATGAATGAGGCGCGTCTGGGTGTTGGCCTGCAGGGCTATGCCCTGGCCGAGGCCGCCTACCAGCAATCGCTCGATTTTGCCAAGGATCGCGTCCAGGGGCGTTCGCTGACCGGACCGAAAAATCCCAATGGCCCGGCTGATCCGATCATCGTGCACCCGGATGTGCGCCGCATGCTGATGGATCAGAAAGCCTTCGTGGAAGGCGCGCGCTGTTTTGCGCTGTGGACCGCGCTGCATGGCGATCTGGAAGAGAAGTCCGATGATGCCGGTGCCCGCGAGAAGGGTGGCGACTACATGGCGCTCCTCACCCCGATCGTGAAGTCCTACCTGACCGGCAAGGGCTATGACATGGTGTCCAACGGTCTGCAGGTGCACGGCGGTTCCGGCTTCACCGAGGAGTGGGGCGCGTCCCAGCTTCTGCGCGATGCTCGCATCACCCTGATCTATGAAGGCACCAATGGTGTGCAGGCGCTCGACCTGGTCGGCCGCAAGCTCGCCATGAACGGCATGCGTCCGATCACCACCTTCTTCAACGAACTCGATACCTTTGTGGCTGAAGGCGGCGATGAGACCGTCAAGCCCTTCATCGATGCCGTGGCCGAGTGCAAGGGCAAGCTGAAAGACGGTACCGACTGGCTCATGAATAACGCGCTGGAGAATTTCGACCATGCCGGTGCCGCCAGCCACGACTATCTCAACCTCTTCGGTCTGACCTGCCTGACCTATATGTGGGCGGTCATGGCCAAGACCTCTGCCGCCAAGATCGCCGAAGGCGATAGCGACCCGTTCTACAAGACCAAAATCGCCACGGGCCGTTATTTCCTCGATCGCTGGGTGCCGGAAGCCGACATGTATCTGGCCAAAGTCAAAGCCGGCGCCGACAGCATGATGGCGCTTGAGGCGGAGGCCTTCTAAGTCAATCTGTAGCAACGACCACCTGGGGAGGAAGGTCATGTTTGAAGATCCGCTCAATGTACCGCGTCCGGCCTTTTTGGCCCGTGAGGACGTCGTCATTTTCGAGGACAGTGTCCGCGGTTTCATGGAGAAAGAATGCGTTCCCAATGCGGAGCGCTGGGAAGAGCAGGGCATGGTCGATCGGGAGATCTGGGCCAAGGCCGGCGAGGCGGGAATTCTGTGTCCTTCCGTTCCCGAGGAATATGGTGGGGCCGGTGGCGATTGGGGCCATGAATATGTCTTCCACACCGCCGGCGCCGAGATCGGTGCGGCCGGCTGGGGTGTCGGCCTGCATAATTCGATCATCGCGCCTTACGTGGTTCATTACGGCTCGGAAGAACAGAAAAAGTCCATCCTGCCGCGGATGATCTCCGGTGAGCTGATCGGTGCTATCGCCATGTCGGAACCGGGCACCGGTTCGGACCTGCAGAGCGTCAAGACGACGGCTTTGAAGGACGGCAATGGCTATCGCATCAATGGCCAAAAGACCTTCATCACCAATGGTGGTTCGGCCAATTTCATCATCGTCGTCTGCAAGACCGATCCGGAAAAGGGCTATGACGGTGTCTCCCTCCTGATGGTCGAGACCGACAAGGTGGAAGGCTTCCGCCGCGGCCGCCTGCTGGAAAAAGTCGGTATGAAGGCCCAGGACACGGCCGAGCTCTTCTTTGAGGATGTCTGGGTACCGGCGGATGCGCTACTGGGTCCGGAAGAGGGGCAGGGCTTCATCCAGCTGATGCAGCAATTGCCGCAGGAGCGTCTGCAGATCGGCGTCCAGGGCGTCGGTGCCATGAAGCGTGCTCTGCACGAGACCATCAAATACACCAAGGAGCGCGAGGCCTTTGGCCGCGCCGTGTTCAAGTTCCAGAACACCCAGTTCAAGCTCGCCGAGTGCAAGACCAAGGCGACCCTGGCCGAGGTCTTCGTGCATCACTGTTCGGAACGCCTGATGAAGGGTGAACTCGACCCGGCCACCGCCTCGATGGCGAAATACTGGGTCTCCGATACTCAAAATGAAGTGATCGATGAAGGCGTGCAGCTGCACGGCGGGTATGGCTATATGAAGGAATACCCGATCGCCAAAATGTGGACCGACAGCCGCGTCCAGCGCATTTATGGCGGCACCAACGAGATCATGAAGCTTCTGATCGGACGGACGCTTTAATCATGAGTCTGCTTACCGCCTTCGCCGCCGCAACCGCTCAGGCTATCGAGCTAGGTTGCGTCGGTTTTGGCGGTGAGCGGGCGATCTAGGAACAGGCCTGATGTATATCCCGCCGCACTTTATGATGCAGGACGAAGCGGAGATGCGATCGCTGATGCGGTCCTATGATTTCGCGCTGGTGCTTGCGCCCGGCATGCCGGACCTGGCCGCGACGCATATTCCGTTGAAACTGTCCGATGAGCGCCATGTGCTGATCGGACATGTTGCACGCCATAACCCGATTGCCGAGGCGATCCGGGCGGGTCAGGAAGCGATGGCGGTATTTACCGGGCCGCACGCCTATGTCTCGCCGACCTGGTACTCCAATCCGGCGCGCGAGGTGCCGACCTGGAATTATGTCGCTGTGCACGCCTTCGGGCGCTTCATCCCGCTTGAGGGCGAGGAGGCCGAGCGCTCCCTGTCCTCGCAGATCGCCGATTTTGAAGCCGAGTGGCGTATCACCGACATCCCCGAGAAGCAGCGGGCCCGGCTGGAAGCCGGCCTGCAGGCCTTCGAGCTGGAGATCCATCGTCTCCAGGGCAAGGCCAAGCTCTCCCAGAACAAATCCGTGTCCGAGCGATTGAAGCTCGCCGAAGCCCTCAATGAGCGCGGCGAACACGCCATCGCCTACCATATGGTGGAGGACCGGGAGTGATGGTGGGGCATGTCGATATTTATCCTCCCCGCGATAGTGGGGAGGTGGCGGCGAGGCCGCCGGAGGGGCTGAAGGGCAAAGCCCGGAAGCTGGATAGCCGTTCGCTGAAGCTCACCCCCTTCGACCCGGCCTTCGACCCGGCCTTCGGCCGGCCCACTTCCCCGCTTGCGGGAAAGATGTCGGAGCCTGACCGTCGCAAGTACAAGACGATGAAACGGGCGCGGTCCCTGCGCAAACGGATGACTAATGCCGAGGTAATCCTGTGGCAGCACTTGCGCCGCAAACAGGTGCTTGGCTTGCCCATCCGGCGCCAGCATCCGGTCGGGCCGTTTATCGCCGACTTTGCCTGCAATCCGCTCAAGCTCATCATCGAAGTCGATGGTGATACCCATACCGATGCGGCTTATGACGCGCGCCGGACGCAGTTTCTTGAAACCGAGGGCTGGCAGGTCCTGCGGGTCTTCAATGTTGATGTTTACGAGAACCTTGAGGGTGTGATGGACCGGATCGGTGCCACCCTCGCAGAGCTTCAACGCTCCAAATCTGCGGCTCAAGCCGCCAACAAGAAAGTCGATAAGGATCTAAACCCGCGAAGCGGAAAGGACGAGAAATGACCGAGGCATATATTTACGACGCTGTGCGTACGCCGCGCGGCAAGAAAAAGGGTGGTGCCCTCAACGAGATCACCGCACTGCAACTGGCCACGCAGCAGCTGGAAGCGATCCGTGATCGCAACTCGCTCGACACGGCGATGGTCGATGATGTGATCATGGGCGTGGTATCGCCGGTGGGCGAGCAGGGTTCGAACATTTCCCGTTCGGCCGTGATGAACGCCAAATACGCCGAAACCACCGCCGGCTATCAGCTCAACCGTTTCTGCGCCTCCGGCCTGGAAGCCGTGAACGTGGCTGCAGCCAAGGTCATGTCCGGTGAGGCCGACATGGCCATCGGTGGCGGTGTGGAAGCCATGTCGCGCGTGCCGATGGGCTCTGATGGCGGTGCCATGGGCTCGGACCCGGAGATCTCCTTCGACCACTACATCGTGCCGCAAGGTGTTTCCGCTGACCTGATCGCGACCAAATACGGTTTCTCCCGCGATGATGTCGACGCCTACGCCATGGAAAGCCAGAAGCGCGCCGCGCGCGCCTGGGCTGAAGGCCGCTTCAAGAACACCGTCGTGCCGGTCAAGGACCAGCTCGGCCTCAACATTCTCGACCATGACGAGCACATGCGTCCGGAAACCGACATGCAGGGCCTCGGCTCGTTGAAGTCGGCCTTCAAGGACCTGTCCGATTTCGTCGGTTTCGAAGCGGTGGCCACCCAGCGCTATCCGGAAGTGGAATACATGAACTGGGTCCACACCGGTGGTAACTCCTCCGGTATCGTGGACGGCTCCGGCATGGTTCTCGTCGGTTCCAAGGAAGCGGGTGAGCGCGCCGGTCTCAAGCCGCGCGCCCGTATCCGTGCGATGGCGTCTGTCGGTTCCGAGCCGACCATCATGCTCACCGGGCCGGTTCCGGTGACCGAGAAAGTGCTCAAAAAAGCCGGCATGTCCTCCAAGGACATCGACGTCTGGGAGCTCAACGAAGCCTTCGCGGCCGTGGTTCTGCGCCTGATGCAGGCCTATGACATCGACCACGACATCATGAACGTGAACGGCGGCTCGATCGCCATGGGTCACCCGCTGGGTGCGACCGGTGCGATCATCCTCGGCACGGTGCTCGACGAGCTCGAGCGCTCCGGCAAGGAAACCGCCCTGGCCACGCTCTGCGTCGGCGGCGGCATGGGTACGGCAACGATCATCGAGCGCGTTTAAGCGATGACTGACACGCCCGGAAAAGATGATGCAGGCAAGCCGGCAACCAAGCTGAACCCGCTCGTTGCAGGCCTCCCGCTCGGTTTGCCCTTCGGGGTCGCCATTGGCGTCTCGCTCGGTGTCTCCCTGGATAATGTCGCCCTTGGCATCTCCCTGGGAGTCTCGATGGGGCTGGGTCTGTCCATCGCTTTCGGCGTGGCACGTCTTGAGCAGATCAAAAAGAAAAAGCAGGACGGCGACACGTCGTCCGATGAGGAGAAATCCTGATGAAAAACTTCACATTTGAACTCGACAGCGATGGCATTGCCCTCGTCACTTTCGACAGCCCCGGCAAGTCGATGAATGTAATCTCCGCTGACGTCATGACCGACTTCGCGGAACTGGCAGACAAGATCAAATCCGACGACGCCGTCAAAGGCGTGGTCCTGACCTCGGGCAAGTCGGCCTTCTGTGCCGGTGCAGACCTGTCCGAGCTCGGCGGCGGTTCCGGCGATCTGGAAAAGCTCTCCGAGGACGAGCGCAAGGCGAAACTCTTCGAGCAGTGCTATCGCCTGAACAAGACGCTGCGCGAGCTGGAAACCTGTGGCAAGCCGATCGCTGCGGCGATCAATGGTCTGGCCCTGGGTGGTGGTTTCGAGATCACCATGGCCTGCCATTACCGCGTCATGCCGTCGGATAATCCCAAAGCCAAGGTCGGCCTTCCCGAAGCCATGGTCGGCGTTCTGCCGGGCGGTGGCGGCACCCAGCGCCTGCCGCGCCTCGTCGGTGTCATGAACGCTGCGCCGATCCTCCTGCAGGGCAAGCAGCATGACGGCCCGTCCGCACAGCAGCTGGGCATTGCCCACGCCGTCGTGCCGATGGCCGAGCTGGTCTCCAAGGCGAAGGAACTCGTCAAGGAAGACCCGATGAATGCAACCCAGCCCTGGGATGGCGACAAGTTCAAATTCCCCGGCGGTGGCCCCTACCATCCGGCCGGCGCCCAGGTCTTCGGTGCCGCATCCCCGATGCTGCGCAAGAACACCTATGGCAACTACCCGGCCCAGCGTTACATCCTGTCCTGCGTCTATGAAGGTGCCCAGGTCTCCATCGACCAGGGCCTGCGCATTGAAAGCCGCTATTTCACCAAGCTGCTGATGCGTCCGGAAAGCCGCAACATGATCCGCTCGCTTTTCCTCTCCAAGCAGGCGCTGGAGAAGGGCGGCCGCCGTCCGGCCAGCCAGCAGAAGGCCGAGGTCAACAAGATCGCGGTCATCGGTGCCGGGTTCATGGGCGCGGGTATCGCCACGGTGTCGGCCCAGGCCGGTATCGATGTCGTTCTCATCGACGCCAACCAGGAAGGCGCCGACAAGGGCAAGCAGCACGCGGTGGATCACTTCAACAAGGGTGTGAAGCGCGGCAAGCTTTCTCAGGAAAAGGCTGACGCCATTGCCGGTCGCATCACGGCGACGACCGATTACGGTCTGCTCTCCGACGTCGATCTCGTCATCGAGGCGGTGTTCGAGAATTCCGAGCTGAAGAACAAGATCACCCAGATGGCGGAAGACGTCATTCCGGAGAATGCGGTCTTTGCCTCCAACACCTCGTCCATTCCGATTACCGGTCTGGCCAAGGCGTCCAAGCGTGAAGACCAGTTCATCGGCATCCACTTCTTCTCGCCGGTCGAGAAGATGATGCTGGTCGAGATCATCATGGGCGACAATACCGGTGACTACGCGCTGTCGCGGGCCATCGACTATGTCACCAAGATCAAGAAGACCCCGATCGTGGTGTCCGATACGCGCGGCTTCTACGCCAACCGTTGCGTGATGCGCTTCATCGGCGAAGGCATGAACATGCTGGCCGAAGGCATCAAGCCG
>NZ_JASBRQ010000034.1 GCF_030149425.1 Maricaulis sp.
ACACGACCACAATGCCGATAATCTGGAACATCTACCCGTCCACCTGTGCTTTCGGACCTCATTTATTCGTCCGATTAAGGCGCACTATGACCGGTTAAGCTTAATGTCCCGTTGAATAAGGGTTATCAGGAGGTTTATTCCGGCGGCGAATATCCGGTATCCACACCGCTTGCATGGACTTCGCGGCAAATTCGGATACCTCTGGCGCCATGAGCGCGCCCTATGATCCGCCTGATCCCTATGATCCCTCGCATCCGTCATCAGAAGATGAACGCCGGGCCGCTTTTCGCCTGCTTTTCCTCTGCCTGATGGCCACAGGCATCGGCAACAATATGCTGTTTGCCATCCTGCCGCCTCTGGCCCGTGAACTCGATGTGGCGGAATACTGGGTCGGGGCGATCTATACCCTGTCCGCGGTCCTGTTCATGACCATGACCCCGATCTGGGGCGCGCTATCGGACCGCCGGGGGCGCAAACCCTTTATCGTTTTCGGCCTGTCAGCATTTTCGATCTCTACCCTGGTCTTCGCGATTGCGACCTGGGCCGGAGAGAATGCCTGGATCCCGCCGCTTGGCGCAATCTTCGCCATGGCCCTGGCCCGCGCCCTGTTCGGCTCGCTGGGCTCGGCCACCAACCCGTCGGCCCAGGCTTATGTGGCCGACCGCACCAGTCCGGCAGAGCGAACCGAGGCCCTCGCCGGCCTGACTGCCGCTTTCGGCCTCGGCGCGGTGATCGGGCCGGCCCTGGCGGCCAGTTTTGTCGAATGGCTCGGCATCGCCGCCTTTATGGTGATGATCTCGATCATCGTGGCTCTCGGTGCCTTTGCGGTCTGGCTTTACCTGCCAGAAAAAACCCCGCCCCAGGTCCAGAACCGGCCGATCAACCCGCTCAAGCAATTCGCTTTCGGGGCCGACCCGCGCATTTTCCCGTTCATGATTTACGGCGCCGTGATCTGGGTGACCCAGTCGCTGAGCCTGTCCTCGATTGCCTTCTTTATTATGGACCGGCTATCGCTGGACGAGGCCATGGGGCTGCAACTCTCCTCTATTGCCCTGGCGACCGGTGCCGGAGCGCTGATCGTGGCACAGCTGGTGGTGATCCCGGCCATGAAGGCGACGCCGCGCCTGTTGATGACGCATGGCGCCATCATCACCGTCGCCGGCTCGAGCTTCATGCTGTTCGCCAGCAATTATGGCGGTATCGTCTTCGCCTATATCCTGATCAGCTTCGCCTTCGGACTGGCGCGGTCCGGCTTCGTCGGCGGGGCCTCCATCGCGGTGAGCCCGGAAGAACAGGGTCGCGCGGCCGGACTGACGACAGCGACCGCCGGGCTTGGCTTCATCATCGGGCCGGTCGGCGGGCTGTTCCTGTTCAATCAGCTGGGCATGTTTGCCCCCTATATCGCCGCCGCTGTCCTGGCCTCAGTGGCTGTGCTGATCGCCTGGTTCCATCCCGGCATCGCCAAGGCGGCCGAGGCTGTGAAGATCAAACCGGAACCGCGCCCACCGCTCTGATCGTCGAATTTGGTCGCATTAGACTTCTCTAAACCCTGCTCTGCTAGAAGAAGCATCCGGGTGGATGAAAGTCAGCCATGAACGCCAAAGCGCTCACGCTTCGCTATATTATTGCCCTGTCGCTGATTGCCGTCATGGCGACAGCGCTTTTGGGCCTGTCGCTGGTATCCTCGCATGCCGGTTCCGAAGATGCTCGACTGATCAATGAGGCCGGGCGCCAGCGCATGCTGTCGCAGCGCATCACCATGCTGGTGTTCGAATACCATAGCGGTGAAATCACCGAGTCGGAGATACCGATCCGCGACCGGCTGGACAGCGCGATCACAACCTTTCTCACTTCGCATCAGCGTTTGATGATGGCTGCGGCCGACAGTCCGTATATCAGCGCCATCTATACCGAGGGACCACACGCGCTGGATCCGCTGTCGCATCAATTCGTGGTCGATGCCCGCGCCGCCATGGAGAGCCGTGGCTCGCGCGACATGTCGGTCCTGCTCGCCCAGGAAGCCGAGCTGATCCTGCCCCTGCTGAACGACGCTACCAACGCGTTCGAGCAGGCCGCCAATGATCGCGCCGCCCACCTCGAACGGCTGGAATGGGTCGCCTATATCATCACCCTCATCGTCCTCATGCTGGAGGCCTTCCTGATCTTCCGCCGGGCCGCTGCTTCGGTACAACGGTCGATGCGTAAGATGCGCCTGGCCCGTATCGATGCGGAAAAGGCCAATGCGACCAAGAGTACTTTCCTGGCCCAGATGAGCCATGAAATCCGCACGCCCCTGAATGGCGTGCTCGGCATGGCCGCCGCGCTGGATGCGACCAAGCTCGATGATGATCAAAAGCGAATGGTGACGACGATCTCGGCCTCCGGCGACTTGCTGCTGGCCGTGGTCAATGACGTGCTTGACCTGTCCAAGATCGAAGCCGACCAGGTCGGGCTGGAAGAGATCGACATGTCGGTCGAACAGATCCTCAACTGGGTCGACAGCGCCTTCCGCCCGGCCGCCGTCGCCAAGGGGCTCAAGCTCGATGTGAAGATCGAGGAACAGGCGCGCGGCTGGTATAAGGGCGATCCGACGCGCATGCGCCAGATCCTGTCCAACCTGGTCTCTAACGCCATCAAATTCACCGATGAGGGCGGTGTCACTGCGCGCGCCCGCGTGCTGAGCAAGCGCGCCAGTGGTGAGCATTTACTGGAATTGTCCGTGTCCGATACCGGCGTCGGCATCCCGACCGACCGCCTGGCCGCGATTTTCGACCCGTTCGAACAGGCCGATGCCTCCACCACCCGCACGCATGGTGGTACCGGGCTGGGCTTAGCCATTTCCAAACGCCTGGCCGACATGATGGGCGGCAAGGTCACCGTGACATCTTTCGAAGGCGAGGGCTCAACCTTTACCGTGACGCTGAAACTGCCGCAGGGCGAAGCGCCCGTTGTGCACAAGGAGCGCAAGCTGCAAGTAGTGGAGGGCCGGCGCCGTCTGCGCGTCCTGGTCGTCGATGATGTATCGACCAACCGCCTCGTCCTGGAATCCCTGCTGGCGCAATGCGATGTCGACACGGTCAGTGCCGGTAGCGGTCAGGAAGCGATCAATATCACGTCCAAGGAGGGCTTCGACCTGATCCTGATGGATGTGCAGATGCCGGATATGGATGGCATTGAAACGACCAAGCGGATTCGCAGCCGCGAAGCCGCCAAGGCGATGTCACCGACACCGATCATCGCGTGTACGGCGAATGTGATGCCGGAGCAGATCAATGCCTATCTGGCCGCGGGTCTCGACCGGCACCTGCCCAAACCAGTGCGCAAACCGGACCTGGAAGCCCTCATAGAGAGCTATCGCGCACCGCAAGAGGCGGATGCGGAGACCGGTCGTAAATCGGCCTAGTCGCCGAGCGGACGCCCGGTCACCGCTTCATACATCGCACTGCCGAGATATCCATCCGGAGCCATCCCGTTGGCCCGCTGGAAGGCGCGCAAAGCCCGGCGCGTATTGGGCCCGGCGATGCCGTCCGGGGTTCCCGCATTATGCCCGGCGGCATTGAGCGCGGCCTGGACTTCCCGGGTCTGGGAGCGGGTCAGCGGCACATCGCCTTCCGGCCAGTCACCGACAAAGGCGGCACCGCCCGCAATCCGGTCAGCCAGATGAGCAACCCCCAGCGCGTAGGCCGTGGAGTTGTTATAGCGCTTGATGACGCGGAAATTCGGGAAGGTCAGGAAGCCCGGACCATTGCGGCCAGCCGGCAGTTCCAGGCGCGCCGAACGCATCAGGTCGTCGGCCTGCCATTCACCGGCCGCCGGAGTTATCCCCAGCACGGCCCACTGGCTTACCAAACGGCTCGTCGTCGGGTTCCAGTCGGTCAGATCGAAGTCTTCCGAGAGCGACACTTCAACCACGGTGGGCGCCCCGCTCTGCCAGCCTTCTTCCGCAAGCAAATTGGCCGCCGATGCCACGGCATCACCAATATCGGTCCAGATATTGCGCGTCCCGTCGCCATCCCAGTCATGGGCGCGTTCCAGATAGGTGGTCGGGATGAATTGCATCTGCCCCATCGCTCCGGCCCAGGAGCCGGTGAGCTGTTCGCGGGTGGCATAGCCTTCATCGATCATCTCGGCGATGGCGATCAATTGCGCCTCGGCCCAGCTGCGGCGGCGACCATCCCAGGCCAGCGTCGCCAGCGAGCGCACCGTGTCAAAATTCCCGGTAATGGCACCAAAGGAGCTTTCCAGCCCCCAGATCGCCACCAGGGTTTCAGGTCGCACGCCGAACCGCTCGGCGACCGCATTAATCGTCTCGCCATGCTCGGCATAGGCCGAGCGGCCGTTCTGGATGCGCAGATCGGAGGCGGCGATGCCGAGATAAGACCAGATCGGCCGGACGAATTCAGGCTGGTTGCCATCGCGGTCAATGACCCGCAGATCGGCACTGAGATCATCCAGCATCAAAGCGACCGTTTCCGGGCGGGCGCCGCTCTCCAGCAACTCACCGCGAAAACCATCGCGCCAGGTGTCGAAACTCACGTCTTGCGATTGCGCGGCCGCCGGGCCAGCAAGCATCAGCGCGGCCAAGGCCGGTACGAGAATGCGTTTCATCCCTTCCCCAAAATCTGGGCCGGATCATAGCCGGCAATTTCGATGATCAATTTGCGCCGCAAAGCGTCAACGAAATCCTGATGCTCATTACTGGGCGAAATAAAGGCACCGGGACCGGCAATGACATTATTCTCGAAATAGGAGGCGACATCGATGGTCACGGTCGGCCGGAACGGGCTCTGGCGCTCGGTTTCGATGGGCAGGCCATTAATGGTCACGCCCTGGTCCACCGCACGGTCACGGGCCTGGATCAGGCTCGGCCCGGCGTTTTGCGGCCCATCGCCGGAGATATCGATGACCAGGCGCATGCCGTCATAACGATTGGTGTCGATTAGCTCGGATGCGTTGGCGATCGCGGCCCCGATCGCCGTGCGGCGCCCGGAGATGAAAGATGAGGTTGCCAGCAAGGCCGCAAAGGCCCGCGCATCCTGTTCCGTTTCGATCACCGTCCAGGGCGCGACGACCCGCTGGAAGTCGGCATCGGCCCATTCCAGATACATCACCGCGATACGGCCATATCCGCCGCTCTGAATGGCGGAGATCACATCCGGATCGGCCAGCGCCGCGACATGCCCATCACGCTGACGCCGGGCCTCGAACTCATCGATGGAGGAGGACACATCGACAGCGAGCACGAGTTCAAGATCGACCATTTCGCGTCCGTCGGCCGCATATTCCACCGGACGGCGCTCAAACGCGTTGTCGCGCGAGAAATCGCTTTCTCCGCCGCTCAGCAGGGCCGCAGCGCCGATCAGCGCAACCAGGCTCATGGCAGCAATCCCAGTTCGACCGGGGACGGTTCGGCCCCGGCGATTTCCAGTACCAGCTTGCGCAGGATGGCCTGGCGGAACTCCTCCTCGGTCCGTGCCGGCAGCACGAAGGAGGATGGTCCGGTCACCACATTGTCCTGGAAATAGCCTTCCAGATTGATCTCGGCGCGCAACAGGGTCTGGCCCTCGGTGATCACCGGCAGACCATTGACGGTGATCCCGGCCTCGTCGGCCCGGGCGCGGGCAACATCGAGCGGCAGGCCCTGGTTTTGCGGCCCGTCACCGGAGATATCGATAATCATGCGCGGGGCGGAATAGGCATTGGTTTCAATGCGGGTCACCGCATCGTCAATGGCCGCACCTATGGCGGTATAACTGCCTTTTTCCAGCGGCGCGGCTGCGACCTGGGCAGCAAAGGCCAGCGCCGCTTCCTCACTGTCGATCAGGGCCCAGTCGGCGGCCGGGCGCTGCAAGCGTGCATCGGCCCATTCGACATAGGTCACCGCAATACGGCCCCATGGCCCGCCCTGGATCGCGTCGATGACTTCCGGCGAGGCCAGAGCCGCGACATAGCCCTCGCGCTGGCGCCGCGCCTCTTCTTCATCCACGGAATGGGAGATATCGACAGCAAGCACCAGCTCGACATCGACCTCGGTCAATCCCGTCTGTGCCGTCACCGGCGCCGCCATAAAGAAAGCGGCCGCGCAGGCCGCCGCCGCTGTTACTAACCTGAGCCTCATGGGCGCAAACTAGGTGTGCGGCGAGCGGCGGGCAACTGACGAAGTGGTAAGGCATCCGATTATGCTGCGCCAGCAAGCACCGGCGTTGCAGCCGCGCCACGATAGAGCGGATTCCGCACGCCGCGACTCGCCGCGGGCACGATGCTTGTATAGGCTGTAGCGGAAAGACAGTACCGGCACAGCTTGCGGGGATGGACAAGCGCGCCGCGTGGAACACTAAGGGGTAGTTGGATGTTGGGTGTGATCACCGGTCTTGGACTGGTTGGCTGGGGCGGTGTAGCCGCCATCGGCGGTCTGCTTGGCGGCGCTGTGGCGCTGCAGCGCGGTATGTCCAAGAAAGGCAAGGACAAGGCGAAACCGGCCAAGGGCGAGAGCGTCATGCTCGATCCGGGCGGGGAAGAAAAATCGCCCATGGAGGTCTGGAAACAATCCGTCGCCACCCGGGTGAAGAGCTTCGAATCAAAGCGCTCGAGCACGGTCATCCAGATCGTTCACCACGCCCCCAATGATTATGTCGACAATGAAACCGCCATCGAGGTGATCGACATTCTGCGCAAGGCCCCCAAGGGCGGTGCCATTGACGTCATCCTGCATACGCCGGGCGGCGTCTCCTCGGCGACGCAGCAAATCCTGCACGCGCTGAAAGAGCACAAGGGCCCCAAGACCGCCTTCGTCCCCTACCGCGCCAAGTCTGCCGGTACGATGATTGCCATGGCCTGCGACCAGATCGTGATGGGCTCCAGCGCCCAGCTCGGTCCGATCGACCCGCAATATTCCTGGCTGCCGGCACAATTCCTCGCCGAGCTGCCTGCCGACAAGAATCCGGACCGCATGCAGGACGAGATCCTGGTGTTGTCGAAAATGGCCAAGCAGGCGATGCGCGAAGCCCGCCGGTTTGCCTGCGAATACGTCAATGACGCGCACAAGGACCAATCCGGCAGTTGTTCGCTGACCGACGATCTCGTCGGGGGCGGCCGCAATCATGATTATCCGATCCTGCCGCATGAGGCGAAAGAGTTCGGTCTCAACGTCTCCACAGACCTGCCGGAGCTGGCCTACGACATCTGCCAGCCGCCGCCCAAGGACGAGCCCTTCCTGATCTTTTCCATGTTCAATTCGCAGAACGGTGAACAGCAGGTGGAGCGTCCGCAGCAGAGCCCGGCCGGCCCGTTCGGGGATAACGGCTTCCGCTAGGGTGCAAAGCGCAGTTTTTGCGTTGACAGTCGAGCGGGCCTTGTGTACCTCCCGCGCTCCTTATTTATCTTGAAGTGAACCCGAAGGCCGAACGATGAAAGTCCGCAGCTCGATCAAATCGCTGAAGAACCGCCACCGCGATTGCCAGGTCGTGAAGCGTCGCGGCCGTGTCTATGTGATCAACAAGACCGATCCGCGCTTCAAGGCACGCGCTGGCTAGTTACAGCCACGCCGCTCATTAGAGCGCTTGACGAACACGAACCCGCGTACGACCTGTACGCGGGTTTGTTGTATTCCGGAGCTGCCTCATGGCGACCAAAGCCGTCTTGTGGGATCTCGGCAACGTCCTCCTGGACTGGTCGCCGGCCTATCTCTATCGCGAACATTTCGAGGATGAGGGCGAGCTCAAGCACTTCCTCGAAGAGGTCTGCACCATGGCCTGGCATGCCGAGCATGACCGCGGCGTGCCCATGGCCGAGAATCGCAAACATCTGATCGCGCAATACCCGCATTATGAAGAACAGATCCGCGCCTGGGAGACCGGTGTGGACCGCATGGTGTCCGGTACAATCCCCGGCACCGAACAGGCGATGCATGCCCTCAATGCCCGCGGCGTGGCGCAATACGCGCTGACCAATCTGCCGGCCGAGTGGACCGACTATGTCATCAATGGCTTTGCGCCCATGAAGCATATGCGCGACGTCGTCGTCTCGGCCCATGAAGGCGTGATCAAGCCGGACCGGCGCATTTACGAGATCACCGCAGACCGGATCGATTTCGAACCGTCCGAGGTCGTCTTCTTCGATGACCGCGCCAGCAATGTCGAAGCCGCCCGCGCCTTTGGCTTTGATGCCGAGGTCTTTGAAGGCAGCAAAAAGCTGCACGCGGACCTGAAAAAGCGCGGTCTTCTGAGCGAAACTGACATTTGACGTCAACGTAAAGCTACCTAGGCGGTTCCCTTCCGCGAGTTTTGCGCCAATTATCTCCTCCGAAACGCGTGTGCAGGTCCGGCCAACGGATCGCACGCATCGGCTCCAAAGCGGGCCGGTCGATATGGAGGAGACGCATGGATCTCAATTTTACCGCGGAAGAAGATGCTTTCCGCGCCGAAGTCCGCCAGTTCCTGAAGGATAATCTGTCCGACGAGATCGTCGCCAAGATGCGCGGCATGGAAGAGCTGACCAAGGAAGACCTGGAAAACTGGCATGCCACGCTGCAGAGCCGCAACTGGCTGGCCGCCGGCTGGCCGGTCCAACATGGCGGCCCCGGCTGGAACGCCACCCAGCGCCACATCTTCGACGAAGAGTGCAGCGCCGCCAACGCGCCGCGCATCGTCCCCTTCGGTCTCGGCATGTTGGGTCCGGTGCTGCTGAAATTCGGCACGGAAGAGCAGAAAGCGGAAATCCTGCCGCGTATTCTCGATGGCAGTGACTGGTGGTGCCAGGGCTATTCCGAGCCGGGCGCCGGCTCCGACCTCGCCAGCCTGAAAACCAAGGCCGAGCGCGATGGCGATGATTACATCATCAATGGCCAGAAGACCTGGACCACGCTGGGCCAGTTCGCCAACAAGATCTTCTGCCTGGTGCGCACCTCCTCCGAGGGCAAGCCGCAGGAAGGCATTTCCTTCGTCCTCGTCGATCTCGACACGCCGGGCATTGAGATGCGCCCGATCCGCCTGCTCGAGGGTGGCTATGAGGTCAATGAAGTCTTCTTCACCGATGTGCGCGTGCCGGTTGCCAATCGCGTGGGCGAGGAGAATGAAGGCTGGACCATCGCCAAATACCTTCTCACCCACGAACGGACCAATATCGCCGGTGTCGGTGCCTCGACCCAGGCTCTGGCCGAGCTGAAAATGCTCGCCGCCAAGGTCTCGCGCAAAGGCAAGCCGCTCAGCATCGATCCGATCTTCATGGCCAAGGTCGCGGAAACCGAGATCGACCTGGAAGCCATGCGCATCACCAATCTGCGCATGCTCTCGGCCGATGCGACGGGCCGCGAAGCCGGCACGGTGTCGTCCATGCTGAAGATCAAGGGCACAGTAATCCGCCAGTCGATCAACGACCTGGCCCGCCGCGCCCTCGGCCCGGCCGCCTGCCCCTTCCCGTCGGAAGAAGTGATCGGCAATCTCGCCGTCGCCCCGCCGGAGGCGGCCCGGAATGCTGCGGATTACTTCAATAACCGCAAGCTCTCCATCTTCGGTGGGTCGAACGAGATCCAGCGCAACATCATCACCAAGAACCTGTTCGGAGCCTGATCGCTATGGATTTCACGCACACTGAAGACCGGCGCATGATCTCTGACAGCCTGCGCCGCTATCTCGCCGACCAGTACGGCATCGAACACCGCAACCAGGCCGCCTATGAGGCGCCCTTCCACGACACCGGCAAATGGGCCGAACTCGCCGAGCTCGGCATTCTCGGCGCCCTCGTGACTGAGGACCAGGGCGGTTTCGGCGGTCACGGGTTCGATATCGCCGTGGTGTTCGAGGAACTCGGTCGTGGTCTCTGCCCGGAGCCGGTGCTCGGCAATCTCCTGGCCCTGCGCCTTTATGCCGCCCTGGGCCAGACCGAGCGCGTCGACGCCATCATTGCCGGTACGGCCCGCGCGGCGGTTGCCGTGCACGAGACGGATGCTTTCGTTGACCTCGACGAGATCGCGATCACCGCGAACGGATCCGGCGACAGCGTCACCCTGACCGGCCGCAAGAGCGTGGTCTATGGCGGCAATAGCGCCGACCATATCCTGGTCGTGGCCAAGAACGCATCCGGCCTCGGTCTTTACGAGATCGCACCGGGCGATGCCGAGGTTATGGGCTATGCCATGATCGATGGCGGCGGTGCCGCCGAGGTCATTCTGGAAAACACCCAGGCGACGACGCTGAGCGAAGATGCCCGCGGCATCATCGAAGCCGCCCTCGATGCCGGCCGCCTCGCCCTGTGCGCCGAAGCTGTGGGTATCATGGACGTGCTGCGGGATACGGTGAAGGACTACCTCCTCCAGCGTCAGCAATTCGGCCGCCCGATCGCCCTCTTCCAGGCCCTGCAGCACCGCCTCGTCGATTTCTCCATCGAGATCGAACAGGCCCGCTCCATCGTGATCCTGGCGGCTTCCAAGCTCGACGCCGAGGATCGCGCCCTGCACATCGCCCGCGCCAAAAACCTGATCGGCCGCGCCGGCAAGCTGGTGGCCGAGGAAGCCATCCAGATGCATGGCGGTATCGGCATGACCTGGGAGTACGGCGCCTCGCACTATGCCAAGCGTCTGATCATGCTCGACGCCCAGCTCGGCGACACCGAAGACCAGCTCCGCACTTCGATGGAACTGGCCGCGGCTTAAGCGCCGATCACGGTTGTATTCCCCCCGCTGGCGCGCAATGGTCGGGCCAGCGGGCGGGACACCAGACATCATGAGTCATCCCAGTAATCTGCCCCGCCCATTGGCGGGGTTTTTGATTTTCAATTATGTGGCGCTGCTTGGCGGCGCGGCCGCTCTGCTGCTGCGTCCGGAGCTGAGTGAGCTCCTGGCGCTGCACGTCTATACCGCACCGCTACTGGCTTTGCTCCTGGCCCTCAACGCCATGGTGCTTGGCCTGTCGTCGGCGGCGCTGAAGTTCAAGTTTAGCGAGCGCTATCTTGGCGGCTGGGTGTTGGGGGTGGCGTGGAGCGCGGCAACCCTTATGGCCGTACTGGACGGCTGGCTCGCCTGGCAGGTATTCGCCGAGGCCCGTCTGCACGACAAGGCCTGGCTATTGGCCCTGGTAATACCGGCCACCGCGCAGAGCCTGATCGTTCTGCGACTCAGCCGCGAGAAAAAGCCCGCGTCCGCCGAAAACATGAACGCTGGCGAGATTGTCGCCCTGGAACGCGAACTCGACGAGCAGTTCGAACCTGAGACAGCCCCGGAGCCAGCCCAGAAACAACCTTGGTGGCGCAAGATTATTGCCTATCCGCTAGCCTTTGCCCCTTGGGCGCTCATGGTCTTTCTCGGTGCGCAATTAGCGCTGGTCGGCGCCGGCACCGCCTATGTCCTGGGCCTAGTCTTGCGGAATGCCCTCATCCAGGACCAGGTTATCCCACCACGCAACATGCCCGAATTCGTCAGCAGTCTGATTGATAGCATCAGCGGGCGCTATATCGATCTAGCTCTAGCGTTGCTGAAGTGGTCGGCCTTCTTTGTCGGCATGATGCTCGTCCTCGTGCCGATTGTCGGGCTCCTCGTTTACGGCCTTTTCGCATTGTTCGGCTGGATCTGGTCGCTGTTTCAGCGGCAGCCGCTAGGGGACTTGTCAGAACAACAAGCCGCCGAGCGCGAAAACGCGCTCGAGAACATGATCAGCTGGCTCCAGTCCCGGCCCAAAGTGCCCGGGGCTCTCTGGGTCTGGCTCGTGCATTTCGTAGCCTCAATGCTCTTGGCCTTACTCGGCCTTGCCCTTGCAGTCGGAATATCGGTGGAGTTTGTCTCGAACCAGCTTTATCCGCTGGCCGATGAGATATGGCGTGATAGGACATTTTTCATATCGATGGTCGTCGCCTTTCCGCTTGGCCTAACTGCAGCGATAGCATGGGCAACAGCAGGCTATCAGAACATTCCCGGGCTCAAGCAGATCGCACTCTCGCAGACGCGGAGCAATCTTGAAAATAAGCCCTACCTGACGACAAATGAATGGCGCGCGACAATTGAAAGCGCGCTTATCAACGGCTGGTATGACTTTCGCGCGCCTTTTGATCCGGCTGCGTTCCACCGGCGCTGGGTCCAGCGATCTCTCAACGGATTTCGTACGGCCGCACTGGCGGCCGCGCCGGCTCTGGCATTGCTAATAGCCTGGGACGCCATGTCCTTTCGTGCCTGGGCACCAACAGCCATTCATTACTCTCGTTGGTTCGAGGTCACGGTCCAGCAACGCCCTTATATCGATGCGATTGCTGTTGAGACCGATTGCGTCATCTACACAGACGACGGCGAGACGAAGACCCGTCAAACCTATGCTGTCGTGTTTGAGGCTGAGCAGCGTTTCGAGACCCGGCTGCGCCCGACCGGCAGACGGATGGACCAGATTGCTCCGGTCCATGCGGCGCTCCTTGCGACTGATATACCGTTTGAGAGCGGTGAAAACGTGCAGGAATGCTACGCCTTGCTCCGAGGGCGCTATGGAGCCGACGCGGAACCCTTGATCAACCTGCTCGAAGGCCGCTGACCTACTCCGCCGGCGCCGCGCCCGGTGTATCGATCGGGCCGGCTTGTGGGACCACGCCTTCGTCATGGCGCGCGCCCTTGGCTTCAAGCACGGGGCGGATACGGGTGTAGAGGCGCTGGTAGTTGTAGAACGGCACCGAGGGCCAGAGATGGTGCATCAGATGCCAGTTCTGCCACAGGAAAGGCAGGTTGAGCCAGGCGCGCCCGGTATTGCGGGTCGCGGTATAGCGGCCGGTTTCCTTGAACGGATGGTGCGGCAGCCACTGGAACAGGATGACCAGCAGGTTGAGCGCGATCAGCAGCGGCAGATAGTAGAGCGCCAGCACTTCCCAGCCGAACCCGGCTATGACCAGGGCCCACATGACGCCGACCCAGATCCAATTGGCGACATGATACTGGATCCGCTCGGAGCGGGTCATGATCGGGTCGGCGGCGATGTATCCGCGTGACAGGGTGCGGTCGCGGAAGATGAGCTGCAGCGCCTTGACCGGGAAAATCTGCAGCGCCCAGCTGATCAGATTGCGCAGCAGGAGCCGCGGTAAGCTCATCTTGACGTAGGTGTCGGGATCCTTGTCGGTATTGACGAAGGAATGATGATGCTTGTGGGTCCGTTCGAGCAGCGGATAGGGCGTGAACAGGGCGAAAGAGCCGTACCAGCCAATTGCCGTATGCACCCAGCCCAGCTGACGATTGCGCACGATATTGCCGTGAATGCTCTCATGCACCAGCGTGTAATGGGCATAGGTCGTATAGCCGAGCGGGATGATCAGGGCCCAGAGCGGCACGAGCCCTGCGAGACCGGCATAGACCATGCCCCAATGCACGCTCGCGAGCCCCGCAAGGAAAGCCAGGGTCGGCCAGGCCACATCCGGGGACAGGGCCTTGGCTTCGGTCTTCTCATTGATCTGAACATCAGCCATGGAGAAAAGAGTAAACAGTGTTCACTTTTTTGCAAGCCAAACCCGGGCGATTGCTTAAATCTCAGTCATACTAGCGTCTTGCAGGCTGGACCCGGGCCATATTCGAGCTATCCTGCCGATCATGCTTACGCTTTTCGCCAGCCTGGCCCTGCTTGTTCAGGACGCCCCGCAGACCGAGCCCGTACAAGACGCGCCGGATGCGGTGGAGATCGATGCCGACCCGCTGGCACCGGGTTTTGAATTCCAGTCGCCCGAGGAACGCCTCGCCGAGCGCCTCGACGCCCTGGCTCAAGCCAGCGAAACCGAGGCGGCCGCTCTGGTCGATGAAATCCATGCGCTCTGGGCCCATTCCGGATCCGATACAGTCTCACTCCTGATGGATCGTGGCCGGGGTGCGGAAGTCGCGGGCAATGAAGACATCGCTGCGCGCATGTATGACCATGTCACCCGCCTCGCCCCGGATTATGCCGAAGGCTGGCTCGCCGCGGGCCGGGTCGCCGCAGGATTTGAAGACTGGTCCTATGCGCTGGAAACCCTCAACCAGGCCCTGACCATCGAGCCGCGCCGCTATGACGCCTATATGTCGGTCGGCCAGGTGCTTGAAGCAGCCGAGGCCTGGGACGCAGCGCTCGATGCCTATAACGAGGTGCTCGAAATCTACCCGGCCTTCCAGCCCGCCGTGGACGCCAAGAACCGGCTCGAAGCCGCAGCGGCCGGACGCGCTCTGTAATGGGTGCGATGAGCGGCCTCATGGCGCTCGGCGCCCTCGGCCTGATCCTCGCTTTGAGCGTTCTGCTTGCCGGTTTCATTGCCAGCCGGACCCACAAGGCGATCGAAGAGGAATTCGGGCCCGACGGGGAATTCATCACCGTCAACGGAACGAGAATGCATTATCGCCATAGTGGCGACAAAACCCTGCCGGCCGTGCTCGTCCTGCACGGCGCCGCCTCCAATCTGGAAGAACCTTACGCGGCCCTGGGCGATACGCTCGCCGATCATCACATGATCTGGCTCGACCGCCCCGGCCTGGGCTGGAGCGAACGGCCGGACGGCCCATGGAACCCGGAGCGCGAAGCCGGGTTGATCATGGCCTTCCTGACGGCGATCGGGGTCGAACAGGTCACCATTCTCGGCCATTCCTGGGGCGGAGCGATCGCCATGCGAACAGCGCTCGATCATCCCGCCCGGGTGCGCTCACTGGTGCTGATCGCACCGGCGCTGAGTGCCTGGATTGGCGAAGCGGCGTGGTTCAACAAGGCCAGTTTCTGGCCCGGTTTCGGCCCGCTGATCTCCCGCCTCATCGTCCCCCTGACCGGCAAGGGCCAGATGGAGAAAGGCGCCATCAACGCGTTTCACCCCGAACCAGTCCCCGCGGACTATTCCAAACGCACCAAACTGAACCTGCTCCTCCGGCCGCATACCTGGCTCTACAATGCCGCGGACATGCGGGATGTGAATTTGCACCTGGAACAGCAGGAACCGCATTACCACCGCATCGAACAGCGCACGATCATCCTCGCCGGCAAGGCCGATACCGTGCTCTGGAGCCATCGTCATTCCGGCGTGACGGCGAGCCGCATGCCGCGCGGCGAGCTGCGCTATATCAAGGACGCTGGCCATAATCTGCATCATCACCGCCAGGCAGACGTGGCGCAGGCGATCCGCGAGGCTATCGACGAGGCCGAAGCGCTGTCCAATGTGGTGGAAATAGCAGATCGCAGCGCTTGAGCCTTTCTTACCTGAGCACTAGTGTCTGCCGCCTTGTCCTAGCGAGGTTTGACCATGGCATTCACCGACCCCCTCAATGAAACCGAAACCGTTGATCAGTCCGACGCCATCGGCGGTGCTGCGCGCGACCAGATCAAGGCTTTCGTCGCCCGTATCGAGCGGCTTGAGGAAGACAAGGCCAATGTCATGGCGGACATGAAAGAGGTCTATGCCGAGGCCAAATCCATGGGTTTCGACACCAAAATCCTGCGCAAGGTCGTCTCCCTGCGCAAGGTCGACCGCCGCGAGCGCCAGGAAACCGAAGCCTTGCTCGAACTCTATATGGGTGCGGTTGAAAGCTAGGCTCACGCTTTTGTCAGTTTCGTCGCCCTGTCACTCGCCCTAGCTTGCCGGCGGGATGCGGGGCGAGGAGACAGACATGCACAAATTTCTCACCCTTATCGGCCTCGTGGCCGCACTGGCCAGTCCGGCCCTGGCCCAGGACGATGCCGACAACGACAGCGAAACCGGCAGCGGCACCGAGGGCGTGCGCGCTGCGGTCATGGCCTATTTCAACGCCGGAAATCAGGGCGATGCCGATCTCGCCCGCCAAGCCTTCTACACTGAGGAAGGTGTGATGTTCATTCATCGCAGCGATGCCGACGGCGACCGGGTCGAGCCGATGAATCTGGGCGATTTCGCCGACCGGTTCGGCCGCGCCAACCCGGACCGTAACATCACCTTCCACGACATTACCGTGTCCCAGGGCCATGTCGCCTCGGCCCATATCACCATCGATTTCGGTGAGCGGACCGTCGACGACATGTTCCTGCTTTACAATATCAATGGCGAATGGAAGATCGTGGCCAAGGCTATGGCGTGGTATTAGAGGGCGTATGCCCCGGGAAATCGACGACAAGAAAACACGCAAGGCGCTGCGGCGCCTTGCCCGCGCCAAGCGCGCGGCAGAGCAATCGGACACGCCCGAAGCTCAATTGTCGGAGTGGGAAGACGAGTTTATCGGCTCGCTGGAGGAACGGCTCGACAAGTTCGGCTCGGCCTTCAACGACCCCGATAAAGGCAATCTCGATGACGCCCTGTCCGCCCGCCAGTCGGTCAAGCTGCGCGAGATTGAAAAGAAGGCCAAGGGCAAGGGCAAGGGTCGCAAGCCGATGTCACGCGGCTCCGGTTTCAAACGCAAATCCCCAAGCGGGGGCGGACGCAGCCGGGATATCAATGACGACATCATCGCCCCGGTCGAGGACAGTCCTGGCCGCGAACCGCCGGCGGCACCTGCCGCTGACGCCGCGCCGGCCCCGGCGCCGCAAACGCCGGCTCCGACAGGCTTCAAGCCGGTCATCATCGAGGGCGGCAAGCTGAAATCCTGAGCCTGCTTGTTCGCCAAGGCCGCGGACCTATAGTCTTTGCCCGAGGCTGAAGGGAGAGACGCCATGTTCCGCACATTGATGCTTGTCGCTTCCATCGGAGCGCTCGGCGCGCCGGTCATGGCGCAAACCACCAATATTGCCGGCGGGGCCGCCGGTGCGGATATGAGCCTGGAGGCGATCTCGCCGGAAAGCGAAGCCGTCAGCGTCGGCCTGGCCGGCGACAGCCCGGCTGACATCGCCCGCTTTCTTCTCGCCAGCGGTGCCGGCGGCGGTCAAATCTCACCGGATGGCAGCCAGATCGCGTTTTCCTCGCGCGTCACCGGCATCAATCAGCTCTGGATCGTCGAGGCCGAAGGTGGCCAGCCGCGCCAGCTGACCTTTGGTAACGGCATCACCTTCTTCCGCTGGGCGCCGGACGGTTCGGGCCTGCTCTATGGCGCCGATAATGACGGCAATGAACGCCCCGCCTATTACATGATTTCCGCTGATGGCCGGCGCGAATTCCTGGCCCTGGCCGCAACCGAGAACGGTTTCAGAAGTTTTGGCGATTTTGCCGGCGACGCCAATACCATCGTCTATGCCTCGACCGAGCGGAACGGGCTGGATTTCGACGTCTACCTGGCCGAGATCGACGGCGCCGAGCCGCAAATCCTGTTCGAAGGCGTGTTCGGCTATTTCGCCCGCACCGTTGCGCCGAGCGGCGAGAAAGTCATCGTCACCGAGACCGTTGGCGAGGACAGCGACAATCTTTATCTTCTGCGCCTGACCAATGGCGAGATCTACCCGATCTCGACCCCGGAGCCGCGCGCCAACCATGGTGATGGCGGCTTCGCCTGGCGCCAGGATGGCAGCGGTTTCTACCTCGCGACCAATCGCGACCGCGAGTTTTCTGCCCTGAGTTTTTACGACATGGCGTCCGGCGAAATTCAGACCATCGCCGCTGCTGACGCCGATGCCGGCAATGTCTCTTTGTGCGGCGAGGATGATCGCTGGGTGGTCTGGACCACCAATCATGACGGGTTTTCCCAGCTCAATGCCATGGAGCGGGTCAGCGGCGATCGTCTCGACGTGCCCGACCTGCCGGAAGGCGTTTACGGCGTGGATTGCTCGACCTCCTCCAGCCGCGTTGCCCTGACCATTAATGGCTGGCGCACCCCGGGCGCGCTGCGCGTATGGGATATGGACAGCGGGGAGGTGTTTGAAAGCTTCAACCCGAACCTGGCCGGGCTCGATGCGCGCCGCCTGGTGCGTCCGGAGAGCGTGCGCATCACCGCCCGCGACGGGGTCGAGCTGCAGGGCCTGCTCTACCTGCCCGAAGGCGCGTCAGCGGCCAATCCCGCCCCCCTCCTGATGGAGGTTCATGGCGGACCAACGGCCCAGTCCAGGGCCAGCTGGGATGCGATCGTGCAATACCACGTCAATCGCGGCGTCGCTGTGTTTGAACCAAATGTGCGCGGCTCTACGGGGTTCGGACGCACCTACACCACGCTCGACGACCAGGAGAACCGCCTCGACTCGATCCGCGATCTGGTCGACATGCTGGCCCATTTTGAGGGCGATGCCAGGATCGATGCCTCGCGTGCGGCCGTGTCCGGCGGCTCCTATGGCGGTTATGCGGTCAATGCCGTGCTGGCTAACTTCCCCGGTCATTTCATCGCCGGCGTCTCACGCTATGGCGTCGCCGACTGGGTCACCGCGCTGGAGGTCGCCTCGCCGGCCCTGAAGGCCGCTGACCGGATCGAATACGGCGATATCACCGAACAGCGCTGGCAGGATTTCTATACCGAACAATCGCCCATCCGGCAGGCCGATCAGATCGATGTCCCGGTGCTCTATTCGCACGGTGTGATGGATCCGCGGATCGATATCGCCGAAACCGAAGTCATGGTCCGGACGCTGCGTGAAAACGGCATTGATGCGCCATATATCCGCATCCCGGATGAAGGCCATGGCTGGCGCAAACTGTCCAACCAGCTGTTCTATTATCGCCGCCAGGCCGAGTTTATCGAACAGCAGCTGGGGGTTAGCGCAGACGATTAGCGGGGCCAGTAATCAGGCGGCAATCAGGCGGCGAATAACCAGGCAAACTGATTAGGCTTTCATTAAATTTGTAGCCAGAAACGGCGCGCCCCCCGCGCCTGCGCGCGATAGTATTCCGCAACTTGAAACGGGATCTGTCATGCACCGCGACCTGCGCCGCCTGAAATCACTCGAAAACGAGATTATCGAATGCCTCGACATCGCCATCGACTGCGGGCTTGAGGCCAATGAGGGCCAGGCCGCCTTCCGTATGGGCATGGAGCGGCTCAGCCAGGCCACCGACCTGAAAACCGACCTGATCTATGCCCCGCTGGCGGATGATCCGGCGACGCGCGACTATATCAGCCGTCTCGACGGCCAGCTCTCCGGCCTGACCGAGCGGATCGATATCCTGCGTGCCTATCTGGAAATCAGCCTGTGCTCGGACATGATCGACGCAGAGGCCGTGACCATGTCGCTGAACCGGCTCCGACGGCGCCTGCTGGTCCTGTTCCGTCGCGAAGCGGCCCTCGGCCCGGTCTATTCGTCCTGGAAAAAGCGCCACGAGGCCCCGCCCGTGGCAGCTAACTGCAATACACCCCAGCGCTCGGTGGAACTGTTCCACTAGCCCGGACATCGCGCTAGCCTGCCGGCATGACACCGCAACAGGCTGACTTCTGGCGCCGTTTCCAGGACGCGACCGGAGACACTTCGGACAAACCCTTCGATATCGACCAGTTCGGCGATAGCGAAGCCATGGGCGATGAATTGCTCGAGCTGGTGCTCGCCGGCACCAAACAGGCAACCTGCGCCCTCGCGCGCTGGTATGAAGGCCGCGAGCATCGCCCACCAAAGGTCGGAGATCTCTCCATCATCACCGATGGCCGCGGCAAGCCCCGCTGCGTCATCCGGACCACCTCGGTCGAAATCAAACCGATCACCCAGGCGGATGCGCAATTTGCCTGGGATGAGGGCGAGGGTGACCGCAGCTTCGAATGGTGGCTGCGCGAGCACATCAAATTCTGGCAGCGCGAAGCCGAGCGCGAAGGCTTTGTCTTTTCAACCGATATGGACGCCGTATTCGAACGCTTCGAACTGGTCTGGGCTCCATAAAACCTCCACCGCATAGAAAACGGGCCGCACTCCACCAGGAGCACGGCCCGCCCAAAGCCCGTGGCGGGGCAGTATCAGCCCGCCGCGCGAACGCCGTCGACGTCGAGATCGTATTCGCGCACTTTGCGATAAAGCGTCGAACGCCCAACCCCGAGACGGCGCGCCACCTCACTCATACGGCCGGCATAATTCTCGATCGCGAATTCGATCAGATCGCGTTCAATGTCTTCCAGCGAACGCAAATGTCCGCCCTCATCCATGATCTCCACCGGCATGTCGGCCATCGGCGCATTGGCGGCAATCTCGCCACCAACCGGTAGCGGCGACAGGGCCGATGCCGGAGCGCTTTCAATCGTCGGTGCGAGACCGGAGATCTGCGGGAAATCCTCTGGCTTGAGATAATCGCCATCGGCCAGGATCACCGCCCGGAAGACGGCGTTTTCCAGTTGGCGCACATTGCCCGGCCAGTCGAAATTGGCCAGCAAGGCGTGCGTTTCCGGCGCCGCATCGAGGATGGACTTGCCTTCCTGGGCATTGAAACGCCCGATGAAGTGACGCACCAGCGCCGCCACATCGTCCTTGCGCTCCCGCAGCGAGGGCACCTCGATCGGGAAGACATTGAGACGGTAGAACAGGTCTTCGCGGAAAGCCCCTTCCGCCACCTGTTCGGCCAGGTCCCGGTTGGTCGCGGAGACGATCCGCACATTGACCTTCACGGGCCGTTTGGAACCGACCGGGTCTACCTCGCCCTCTTGCAGGGCGCGCAGCAGTTTGACCTGCATGTCGAGCGGTAGCTCGCCGATCTCGTCCAGGAAAAGCGTGCCACCATCGGCTTCCTGGAACTTACCCATATGCTTGCCCACAGCCCCGGTGAAGGCGCCCTTTTCGTGACCGAAGAGCGTCGACTCCACGAGGTTTTCCGGGATCGCACCACAGTTGACCGCGACGAAAGGCGCACCAGCCCGCTTGGAGGCCGCCATGATCGACTGTGCCACCAGCTCCTTACCGACACCGCTCTCACCGGTGATCAGGATCGGAATGTCAGACTGCGCGGCACGTTCGCCCAGGCGCACCACCTGCTGCATGGCCGGCGCACCGGCAATCATGTCAGCAAAACCGAGACGGCCTTCGGCCTTCTTGGTCAGGCGTTTCACCTCGCCGGACAGGTTTTGCACCTTGAGCGCATTGCGGATCGACACCGCGATACGCTCCGGGCTCGCCGGCTTGACGAAGAAGTCGACAGCACCTGCACGCATGGCCGCAACCACCGTGTCGATGCCACCGCTGGCCGTCAGTACAATTACGGGGAGATCCGGTTGCTTTGTTTTCGCAGCCTCGAGCGTCTCCATGCCGTCTATTCCCGGCATGATCAGATCGAGCAGCATGACATCGACTCCCCCGGATGCCACACGGTCCAGAGCCACTTCGCCGCTTTCCGCGGTCTCGGCCTTGAAACCCTGCTTCTCAATCACCGCCTGCAGAAGGCGGCGTTGTGTCGGATCGTCATCGACGATCAGAACCGTTTTCACCATCACCCACGCCTTTTCGGTCGCTTATGT
>NZ_JASBRQ010000055.1 GCF_030149425.1 Maricaulis sp.
CGCTTCCGGCCTGATCGCTAACTCGAGCGCCCTGGCGGCGGTCTCGGACAATATCGCCAACGTCAACACGGTCGGCTACAAGCGCGCCACCGCGATTTTCACGCCGATGTATGACAGCCGTGGCGAAGGCGGCAATTACACGGCTGCCGGTGTCGGTTCCAAGACCCAGCTGAATATTTCCCAGTCCGGCCTTCTGACCGGCTCCAATTCGCCGACCGACCTGGCGATCGCCGGCAATGGCCTTTTCGTCGTCCGCGACACGGCCGATGCCAACGCATCCGACCCGGTCTCCTTCACCCGCGCCGGCCGCTTCATCGCCGACAGCTCGGGCTTCCTTCGCAATGATGCCGGCAAATATCTCGCCGGTTGGCCGGTGGCGGCAGACGGCACGGTCCCGACCAACCCGTCCGACCTCAACACGCTGGAAACGATCAACCTGTCCTCCATCGGTGGCGCGGCCGAGCCGACCTCGATCATGGGCATCAACGCCAACCTGCTGGCCAGCCAGACGGTCTCGGCGGCTGAAGCGACCTACGCACCGGCGGTTTCCGCAACCAATATGGCGTCGGGCACGGTGACGCCGGACTTCCAGCGCACGATTCCTTTCTATGACAGCCAGGGCGGTGTGCGCTCGATCACCATCTCGATGCTGAAAAGCTCGACCCCGAACCAATGGCATGCCGAGATCCACATGGTTCCGGCTTCGGAAGTGACCACGGGTGCGGGACTTGTTGACGGCCAGATCGCCACTGGCATTGTCGCCTTCGACACTCAGGGCCGTCTCGACAGCACCAATACGACGCTGCCGACCGCGCTGAACTTCCTGGCTTCCGACAATGTCGCGGCGCTTGGCGCCAACGACTTCCAGTGGTCGCTGGCGACCGGTATCGCGGCGCAGTCCATCACCCTGGACTTCGGCGATCCGACCAGCCCGGGCGGTTTCACCCAGTATGACAGCCCGTCGGCTCTGCTCTCCACCAATGTGAACGGTTCCGCCTTCGGTAACTTCGCCGGCGTGGAAGTGGATGATGAAGGCTTTGTCTTCGCCAAGTTCAACAACGGTATCATCCGCAAGGTCTACCAGATCCCGGTCGCGACCTTTGTGAACCCGGACGGCCTGCAGGCGGAATCTGGCGGCACTTATACGGTGACCCCGGAATCCGGCACCTATACCCTCAACCAGCCCGGCCTGGGTTCGGCAGGATCGATCTCCTCCTCGACGCTGGAGAACTCCAATGTCGACCTGGCGACCGAATTCACCACGCTGATCACGACCCAGCGAGCCTACTCCGCATCGTCAAAAATCATCACCACGGCCGATGAGATGCTCGATGAAGCCATCCGGATGAAGCGATAGTCCACCACCTGACGCTTCAAGCCGTAAAGGCCCCGCTCCGGCGGGGCCTTTTTCTTTGGTTTTAAAGCGCCGAATTTGAAGAAAATTTCGCCGCAACCATTAAACACAAATTTACCTAGGGGTTTAGGCGGATGTTAAACGCCCGCGTGTAGGTTCACACCATAAACAAAAAAACACGGGGACCGGACATGCAGCCGCGCCTTAAAAAAGAAAATTATGTCATTGGACCGGATGGTAGCCCGCTGACGCTGGCCGATCTTCCACAACCGAGCACGCAGCGATGGGTCGTGCGCCGCAAGGCCGAGGTGGTGGCCGCAGTACGCGGTGGCCTGCTCTCGCTCGAAGAGGCGTGCGAGCGTTACTCGCTCACTGTCGAGGAATTCCTCGGGTGGCAGCGTTCGATCGACAAGCACGGCCTCGCCGGCTTGCGTACGACGCGCATTCAAAGTTACCGCTGACGCTATCCCCTGACCAAGCGCAGCATGAACGGCGGCCTTTCTCCCCCCTAAGGCCGCCGTTCACTCATGATTTGAGCGTGTTAGTCAGTCTTACTGTGGAAATCACGGTAAGATTAATGAGCTATGCGCGCGTCTTAAGGTCTCGTTTACGGAACCGGTAGGAAAATTCTGCCCAGTGCTTCGCGCCGTTGTGCGCACAGTCATGGGCAGGGTTTACGTGAACGGACTTCTTCAGCAGCTTAGCGCATTCGGCGTCGGACGACTGGCCGCCATCTTTGGCCTGGCCGCCGGCGTTGCCGCTGCGCTCGTTTATTTTTCCAGCGCTGTGGGCGGCGGCTCGCAGGCCCTGCTTTATGCCGGCCTCGATCCGGCTGAAGCCGTCGCGACTGGTCAGGTGCTGGACCAGGCCAACATCCCCTATGAAATCCGCGAAGGCGGTACGGCCCTTTATGTGGCACGCGACCAGGTCGATGAGGCCCGTGTCCGCATAGCGACAGGCGGTCCGATCACCGGCGCCTCGGTCGGATATGAAATCTTCGACCAGCAGGACAGCTTCGGCCAGACCAGCTTTGTTCAGAACATTAATGCCAAGCGCGCCCTGGAAGGCGAGCTGGCCCGCACCATCCAGTCGCTGAACTATGTGTCCTCAGCCCGGGTTCACCTGAACCTGCCCGAGCGCCGCCTCTTCGTGCGCGATCAGATCGACCCGACCGGCGCGGTTACGATTTCCACCCGCGGCACGTTGAACTCCGAGCAGATCCGGGTGATTCGCAATCTGGTCGCCTCCGGCGCCGGGCTCGATGCCAATAATGTCTCCATCGCCGATGACCGCGGCCGGCTGCTGGCCAGCGCTTCGGACGACGAGACCGGCACCAGCCTTGCCATGGATGAACGCCAGGCGTCGATCGAGGCCCAGCTGCGTCAGAACATTCTCGATATTGTCGAAGGCGTTGTCGGTGCGGGCGCCGCCCGTGTGCAGGTTACTGCCGAGCTCGACCGCCAGCGCATTGAGGAAAACTCCCAGACCTTCGACCCGGAAGGTGCTGTCCTGGCGTCGCGCCAGCGCTCCGAGGAAAGCTCCTCCGACACGGACGGTAATAATCGCAATGCGGTTTCAGCCTCGGAAAACCTGCCGGACAACGGCACCGAAGGCGAAAACGGTCCGACCAGCGAATCCAACCGCCAGGTTTCCAATGAGACCGTCAATTTCTCGATTTCCTCGACCCGCCGTCAGCAGGTGACCGAGGCCGGCGCAATCCGCCGCCTGTCTGTGGCTGTCGCCGTCGACGGTATTCTGGAAACCCTCGAAGATGGCACCACACAGTGGAGCGCCCGCCCCGATGAGCAAATTGCCCAGATCGAGGCCTTGGTGCGCTCGGCCATGGGCTTCGTCGATGAACCCGGCGTGCGCCAGGACACCCTGACCGTTTCGCAGATGGAATTTGCCCGGGCAGACCCGCTGCTCGGCACCGCCGCAGCCGGCGGCTTCAGCTTCAACAAGAATGATCTGATGCGTGGCGCGGAAATCCTGGTGATGTTCATCACCGCCATGCTGATCATCTTCCTGGTGGCTCGCCCGCTGGTCAAAGGCGCCGGCAGCACGCCGATGCCGCAAGGCCTCGCCCTGGCCGGTGCCGGTGCAGGTGGTGGTGGCGCCATGCTGGACACGCCCAATGCACCGACCGCCCTGCCCTCTGCCGCTGCGGACATCCCCGCCGCGCTGCCGGGTGGTGATGGAATGGGAAGTGCCAGCAGCATGATTGATATCGAAAAAATCGACGGCCAGGTGAAGGCCTCCTCCATCAAGAAGGTGGTCGGCATCGTCGAAGCGCATCCGGAGGAGTCGATCTCCATCCTGCGCTCCTGGCTGCATGAGACCTGAGTAGAGACATGGCCGACGGCAGACGCTCCATCGAAGATCCCAGCCGCCTCTCCGGACCGGAGAAGGCCGCAGTGATCCTGCTCGCCCTGGGCGAGGAAGATCACGGCCTGTGGGAACATCTGGACGAGGAAGAGATCCGCGAGGTCTCCTCCGCTATGTCCAATCTGGGCACGATTTCCTCGACGGCCGTTGAGAAGCTGATCGTCGATTTTGTCGGCCAGATGTCCTCGACCGGTTCGCTGATGGGCTCGTTCGAAGCGACCCAACGCCTCCTGACCTCCTTCCTGCCGGGCGAGAAGGTCGAGACCATCATGGAAGAGCTGCGCGGTCCCGCCGGCCGGACCATGTGGGACAAGCTGGGCAATGTGAACGAGGTCGTTCTCGCCAATTATCTCAAGAATGAATACCCGCAGACCGTGGCGGTAGTCCTGTCGAAGGTGAAATCCGAGCATGCCAGCCGCGTGCTCGCCGCCCTGCCGGAAGATTTCGCCATGGAAGTGGTGACCCGCATGCTGCGCATGGAGCCGGTGCAGCGCGAAATCCTCGACCGCATCGAGGAAACGCTGCGCACCGAATTCATGTCCAACCTGGCCCGAACCTCGAAGCATGACAGCCACGAGATGATGGCCAACATCTTCAATAATTTCGACCGCCAGACCGAGAACCGCTTCCTCGCAGCGCTGGAAGAGCGCAATCGCGACAGCGCCGAGAAGATCCGCTCGCTGATGTTCGTCTTCGAGGACCTCTCCAAGCTCGATCCGGGCGGTATCCAGACCCTGATGCGTGCCATCGACAAGGACCAGATGGCCCTGGCGATGAAGGGCGCATCGGACAGCCTGCGCGACCTGTTCTTCTCGAACATGTCTGAGCGCGCGGCGAAAATCATGAAGGAAGACATGAATGCCATGGGCCCGGTGCGGCTCAAGGATGTCGACCAGGCCCAGCAATCCATCGTCTCCCTGGCCAAGGATCTCGCCGCGAAAGGTGAAATCATGCTGGCCGATGGCGGGGCCGATGACGAGTTGATCTACTAGGAGAAGTCGACGCTATGAAACCGATGAAATTCGACTTCGACACCGAGTTTGACGAGAACGGTGAGATCCTGCGCGAAGGTGAGAGCTTCAAGCGCTTTTTCACCCAGGACGATGTCGACGCCGCCCGCATGTGGGGCGTTGAAGAAGGCCGGGAGATGGAGGAAGGCCGCTGCGCCCAGGCGCTGCAGGCTGTCGCTTCCCAGATGCAGTTGATCCTCGCCCGCCTGGCCACGGAAAGCGAAGCCCTGCGTGTGGAGGCGGCCCAGCTGGGTCTGTCCGCAGCCAAGAAGATCGCCGGCGAGGCACTCAACAGCTATCCCGCTGAAACCGTCGAAAGCCTGGTTCGCGAAGCGGTCTATGACCTGCGCTCAGAACCGCGCTTTTCCGTGCGCTGTGCGCCGGAACTTGCTGAAATGATTGCTGAACGACTGGAGCAAACCGCCCGCGATTGCGGCTTTGACGGTGCTGTCCAGGTTCGCGGCGAAGCCGGCATGAACGGTGCCGATGTCCGGCTGGAATGGGGTAATGGCGCTATCCAGAGGTCGACGGCTGATATCGAGGCCCGCCTTGAAGACATCGTCCAGCGCTGGCTGGCCTCGCCGCCTGAAGAGGCCGCGCAGCCCGCAGCAGAAGGCGGCGCCGCTCCCGGCGCATCGGCCGCTTAAGGAGGCCCGCACATGAATGACGACAATAATTTCGACCTGCCGGAACTGAGCAGCGAGGACCAGCCCGAAGCCAACACGCCGGTCGTCGCCGGCGAGGCGATGATGGATGAAGAAGAAAAGAGCGCTGCCGATCTGGCGCCGGTCTTCGACGTTCCGGTCAACATCTCTGCCGTACTCGGCAAAGCGCATATCGACGTCAATTCTCTGCTCAAGCTGACCTCCGGTTCGGTCGTCGAGCTCGACCGCAAGATCGGCGAAGCCATCGATATCTACGTCAATAACCGTCTCGTCGCGCGCGGCGAGGTCGTCGTGGTCGAAGACCGGCTCGGCGTCACCATGACGGAAATCATCAAGGACGGGGACTCTGCATGATGCTGCACCTTGGTAACACAACAAGAATGGAGGGGACGCCATGCGAGTCCTGATCGTCGGAAGCCTGGGCGGGCAATTGCACACCGCCACCAAGATCGCCATCGATCGCGGCGCCAAGGTTTCGCAGGTCGACACAATCGAACAGGCAACTGCTCATCTGCGGGCCGGCCGGGGGGCCGACCTGCTCATGGTGGATTTGTCGCTCGATGTTCAATCGCTGATCGACGCCAATGAGCGCGAGCGCATCACGGTCCCGGTCGTCGCCTGTGGCGTCAATGTCCGCCCGGAGGCCGCCGCTGCCGCGATCCGCGCCGGCGCCAAGGAATTCATCCCGCTGCCGCCGGACGCCGATCTGATCGCTGCGGTCCTGGAAGCGGTCGCCGACGATGAGCGCCCGATGATCGCGCGCGACCCGTCCATGCAAACGGTAATCGAGCTGGCCGACCGTATTTCCGGCTCGGAAGCCTCGGTGCTGATCACCGGTGAAAGCGGCGCCGGTAAGGAAGTCATGGCGCGCTATGTCCATTCCAAGTCCAAGCGCTCGGACAAGCCTTTCGTCTCCGTCAACTGTGCGGCGATCCCGGAAAACCTGCTCGAGTCCGAACTCTTCGGTCACGAGAAAGGCGCGTTTACCGGCGCCATTGCCCGGCGTGTAGGTAAGTTCGAGGAGGCCGATGGTGGCACCCTTCTCCTCGACGAGATCTCGGAAATGGATGTGCGACTGCAGGCCAAGCTGCTGCGTGCGATCCAGGAACGCGAGATCGACCGCGTCGGCGGCACCAAGCCGGTAAAGGTCAATATTCGCATTCTGGCGACCTCGAACCGGGATCTGCGCAAGGCTGTCGCCGACGGCAGCTTCCGCGAAGACCTCCTGTTCCGCCTGAATGTCGTCAATCTGGCCCTGCCGCCGCTGCGTGAGCGCCCGGCTGACATTCTGGCCCTGGCCGAGCATTTCGCTCGCAAATACGCCGCGGCCAACCAGATCGATGACCGTCCGATTTCCGACGCGGCCCAGACCCAGCTTCTGGCCCGCGAATGGACCGGTAACGTCCGTGAACTGGAAAACGCCATGCACCGCGCGGTGCTGCTGGCCTCCGGCCGCGAGATTGGTCCCGACGCGATCCGCATGCCGGACGGTTCTGCCTTTACCGGCGGAGCATCCAGCACCGTTACCCGCCATGCCGCAGATGCGGCTGATGCGGTGCAGCGTGCCGTGGTGGGCAAAACGGTCGCGGAAGTGGAGCAGGATCTGATCCTCGACACGCTCGACCACTGCCTGGGCAACCGGACGCATGCCGCCAATATTCTCGGCATTTCCATCCGCACCCTGCGCAACAAGCTGAAGCTCTATGCCGATCAGGGCGTGGATATTCCCCAGCCGAACCAGCCCGCCCCCGGGATCAGCGCTGCCTGATAGGACAACGACGTGGCCGATACGACAGGTACCCCGCCGGCTGGCGGTTCCCAGTTTGACATCCAGGCATTCCTGAACCGCGTTCTGCGCGGTGATGTAGCCTTGGCCGTGGGTATTCTCGGCATCCTGGTGATGCTGCTTCTGCCCATGCCTAAAGTCCTGCTGGACATGTCGCTGGCCATTTCCATCTCGATCTCGGTGCTGGTCCTGATGACCGCCCTCTTCATCAAGAAGCCGCTGGAATTCTCGGCCTTTCCAGCGGTCTTGCTGATTACCACCCTGCTCCGCCTCGGCCTCAACATCGCCTCGACCCGCCTGATCCTGTCGCAGGGTCATGAGGGCACCGATGCGGCCGGTGAGGTGATCGAGGCCTTCGGCGCCTTCGTCATGCAGGGCAATGTCGTTATCGGCGTTATTGTCTTTGCCATCCTGGTGATCGTGAACTTCGTCGTCATCACCAAGGGTTCCGGCCGTATCGCCGAAGTCGCTGCCCGCTTCACCCTGGATTCCATGCCCGGCAAGCAGATGGCGATCGATGCCGATCTGTCAGCCGGTCTGATTACCGAAGCGGAAGCCCGCAAGCGCCGCTCCGAGCTGGAAGGCGAGAGCAATTTCTTCGGCGCCATGGATGGTGCCTCGAAATTCGTCCGCGGCGACGCCATGGCCGGCCTGATGATCACCGGCATCAACCTGGTCGGCGGCATTATTATCGGTGTCGTCCAGTCCGGCATGCCGCTGGGCGATGCAGCCAGCGCTTATTCGACCCTGACCATTGGTGATGGCCTGGTCTCGCAGATCCCGGCCCTGATCATCTCCGTGGCTGCCGGCCTGCTGGTCTCCAAGGCCGGCGTCGATGGCGAAGCCGACAAGGCCGTGTTCGGCCAGCTGACCGCCAACCCGCAGGGTCTGGGCCTAGTGTCCGGCGTTGCCTTTATCGTCGGCGTTCTGCCCGGCATGCCGTTCATTCCCTTCGCCATGATGTCGGCGGGTGCCGGCGCTCTGGCCTGGATGAACCGCGATGCCGAGGCCAAGCGCGCCGAGGCCGAACAGGCCGAACTGCAAGCCGCTGAAGGCGGTGCGGCTGCCGGCGAAGACGGCGAAGCAGCTGCGCCGGAGGAAGCCCCGATCGAGGACAGCCTGACCATTGATGAGCTCAAGATCGAGCTCGGTTATGGCCTCCTGCCGCTGATCAATGATGTCGATGGCCGCAAGCTGACCGACCAGATCCGCGCCCTGCGCCGCTCGCTGGCGGAAGAGATGGGCTTCATCACCCCGGCCGTGCGCATTGTCGACAATATGCAGCTGGGCAATCAGGAATACGCTATCCGCATCAAGGAACTCGAAGCGGGCCGTGGCGATCTGGTCCTGACCAAGCTCCTGGTCATGGATCCCGGCGGTCTGCCGATCGATATGGCGGGCGAGCATGTCAAGGAACCGGCCTTCGGCCTGCCGGCGACCTGGATCGAGGAAGGCCTGCGCGAGGAAGCCTCCTTCCGCGGTTACACCATTGTCGAGCCAGCCGCCGTCATGGTCACGCATCTGACCGAGCTGCTGCGCGACAACATGGCCGACCTCCTCTCCTATGCCGAGGTCGAGAAGCTGATCGACAAGCTGTCGAAAGAGCACAAGAAGCTGGTCGACGACATCGTTCCGGCCCAGATCAGCCGCGCCGGCATCCAGCGTGTGCTGCAATCGCTGATCAAGGAACGCATCTCGATCCGCGACCTGGCCACCATTATCGAAGGTATTGCCGAGGCCAGCGCCACGACCTCGCACCTGGAAGCCATTGTCGAGCATGTGCGCTCGCGCCTGTCGCGCCAGATCTGTTATTCCAACCGCGCGCCCGATGGTGTGCTGCCGGTCATGGCGCTGTCGCCGCACTGGGAGCAGGCCTTCCTCGATGCGCTGGTCGGTGAAGGCGAGCGCAAGCAGCTCGCCCTGGCGCCGTCGAAACTGCATGACTTCGTCGCTGCAGTTAGAAACTCTTTCGAAACCGCTTCAGCTCAGGGTCAGGTACCAGTGCTGCTGACGAGCCCTCTGATTCGTCCGTATGTGCGTTCTCTGGTTGAGCGATTCAGGCCACAAACCGTGGTCATGTCGCAGAATGAAATTCACCCGAGCGCGCGCCTTCAGACCTTGGGGCATGTCGGCTGATTTGAACTTTGAAGCTGGTTGTGACCCTTAAATGCGCCTGAAAACCTTTGCAGCTCCCAGTCTGACCGAAGCCATGTCAGACGTCCGACGGGAAATGGGCCCGGAAGCGGTCATTATCTCCACAGGCGATGGTCCCGATGGTGGGGTGCAGGTTCGCGCTGCGACCGAATCAGGAACCGTGCGGGACATGCCCGAGCCGGTGCGCGAACGCTCCGAGCGTTTGAGCGAAGAAGCCGAGGTGGAACGCGGTCAGCGCGAAGACGCCCAGCTCGATCGTGTCATCCACGCACTCGGCTATCATCGCGCGCCGGGGATTGCTGCCCAGGCGCTGATCCGTTCGGCCCAGGATCTGGACGATGGTCATGCGGTCGCCCGCCTCGCCCACGCCATGGAAACCCGCTACGCCTTCCAGCCCATTCCCGCCGTGCCGGAAAACCCGGTCCTGTTTGCCGGAACGCCCGGCGTTGGAAAAACCTCGGCACTCGCCAAGACCGCAGCCCGCTGCATTATCGGCGGCGGCGCGCCCACCCTAGTGTCCTGCGACGGTGAACGCGCCGGCGCCGATGAACGCCTCGCTGCGCTGGCCTCGAAAATGGGCGCTGGCTTCCGCACCGTCGATGATCCGCGTGAAATGGCTGACCTGATGCACGACATGCAGGGCCCGGTGCTGATCGACAGCCCGGCGGTCAATCCGTTCGAGCTCGATGATCTCGACATGACCCTCGCCTTCGCCGACAGCGCCGAGGCCGAGATCGTCTATGTGTTTGACGCCGGTCTTTCCACCGAGGACGCCGAGGATGCAGCCTCGCTGTTCGCTTCCATCGGGGCCGGCCGCGCCATTCCGGTGAAAATCGACTGCGCGCGCCGCATGGGCGCCATGCTCGGCGTCGCGGAAACCGGCCTCGCCTTTGCGCAAATGTCCTCCACGCCCTTTATCGGCGGCGGCCTGGCTCCGGCCACGCCGCTGCGTCTGGCCCGCGCCCTCATCGAGGACCGCCTCAACCCGTTCGACGAGGATCTCTAGATGAAGATCGCATCCGCACCCCAATCGAGCGCGGCCGGCCGCGTTCTCGCTATCGCCTCGGGCAAGGGCGGCGTCGGCAAAACCTCGCTCGCCATCGGCATGGCCCGCGCCCTGTCGCAAATGGATGAGCGCGTTTTGCTCGTTGATGGCGATCTCGGCATGGCCAATATCGATGTGCAGATGGGGCTGTATCCCAATGCCGATATCGCAGCCGTACTCAATGGAAAGGTCGCGCTCAATGATGCGGTTGCCCCGGCGCTGGGCGGCTCGCTCGAGCGCGGCGGCTTTGATGTTATTTCCGGCCGCTCAGGCTCCGGCGCTCTGGCCAATCTGTCCGGCACCGGCCTGACCAAGCTGGCCACCGGCATTGCCGCCCTGTCGATGACCTATGATCGCGCCATCCTCGATCTCGCCGCCGGCGCCGACCGCGCCACGCTGCGCCTGGCGATGACCGCGGATGATGTCGTCCTGGTCATCAATGACGAGCCGACCTCGCTGACCGACGCCTATGCCTTCGTCAAATCGCTGCGCCTGCATGATGATGGCGCTGCGCCGCTGGTCGTCGTCAACAACGCGCCGAGCCGGGCCGCCGCCCACGAGGCCTTCGGTGCGTTCAAGAAAACCTGTGAAAGCTTTTTGAGCTTCACTCCGGTCCTAGCCGGGGTGGTCCGGCGCGATGATGCGGTACCGGCCGCAATCCGCGCCCAGATGTGCCTGTCCGTGCGTTCGCCGCAAAGCGATGCCGCCCAGGATATCCAGGCTTTGGCCGGAACCCTCGCAAGAGGCCGCGAAGCCGCCTAAACTGTCCCCCGGGGCATAAAATGTGGGGCGTTGAACATGTATGAGAGTTTTGCTGACCGGCTGACCATGGCGTTCACGCCGTTTGACTGGTGGCTGATCATTGTCCTGTCACTGATCGCGGCGCTGATCATGCGCAAATGGCCGCAATGGCCGGCCGCCGCCGCCATCGCCTTCTCCGTCGATGCCATCGCCCCCTTCTTCTACCGCTGGGCGACCGGCATCCCGCCGGATTTCGCCTTCGACTTCGCCTTCTCCCGGCTCGATGAACGCGGCGGCATTGTCGTCCTAATGCGTCTGGCGATCTATTTCATCACCATTGGCGTGATCTACTGGGCCAAGAAGCGATATTCGCGGGTTTAGAGCCCTCTTCCCCTCATCCTGACGCATGTCAGGACCCAGACAACGTCGAGCGCGGCGCCCTCGAGGTCCCGGATCAAGTCCGGGATGAGGGCGTAGCAGTTGCGGCAAAAAGCGGGCGGTTCCCCTCCTCGCCCTTGATGGGCGAGGTGGATTGCGGCGCAGCCGCAAGACGGAGTGGGTGCGCGCCGCAGGCGCAGAAAAACTTGCGAGAGAGGTCCCGGATTTAAGTGGCGGCTTCGCCGCGTCACCCACTCCCCCGCTGCGCGGGACCTCGCCCATCAAGGGCGAGGAGGGGCCGAATCACTTGTAATCTCGGACGCAGGCCCGGACTTGCATGCCCTCGCAGAAGCGGCGCCTCCGTCAGGGGTGAAAGGGCTGATAATACGGTGTGGGTTTCCGTTTATTCCCCAGCATTGTTTGAACGACCACGTCCCCAGAGCACCACGTACTTTTCCCAGACGAAGAACACAGCGACCGTCATCGTACTTCTATCGGTTCGAGCCCTCAGCGGGGTTTTCGAGCGGATAGCGATGTAGGTAACCCAATCAATCGCCAACCCAGCCACCGCCGCAACTGCGATAAAAACCGCGATGGCATTTTGATATCCATCGATAGCGACCGTACGCCAGGCGCCGAATACCCAGAGCGTTAGTCCGGCAAAGGAGCCCCAGGCCAGCAGTGATGTTAGGCTTCCTAAAACGAGCCCGTAAAACCGGCTATCCATTGTCATTATTCGAATTCCCCAGATCGACCCCGAGATAAGCGCGGGCTCGTACCAGTTTCAAGCATCAGGTTTTCGAAGAGTCGCGCCTCCCCCTCCTCGCCCTTGATGGGCGAGGTGGATTGCGGCGCAGCCGCAAGACGGAGTGGGTGCGCGCCGAAGACGCAGAAAAACTTGCGAGAGAGGTGCCGGGTTTAAGTGGCGGCTTCGCCGCGTCACCCACTCCCCCGCTGCGCGGGACCGCGCCCATCAAGGGCGAGGAGGGGCCTGGGTCTCACGGTTCAAATGCCCACCCCTTCCCCCGACTTCATGTCGGGGTCCGGCGTTACCCCGGCGTTGATGACTCTTGGCGCTGCCGGCTCCTAGAGTCATCGACCTATTCGTCTCCACCAGGCCCCGGAACAAGTCCGGGGAAAGAATAAATCCGGGGGAAACTGCTACAACCTGCCCCCCTACTCGATCACGCTGATCTGCTGATTGAGCAGCGGCTCGGCGTCATCCCAAGCACCCTCAGTGTCTGACAGGCCAAACAGGATGCGCTGGCCGGCTTCCAGCAGCGGGCCGTAGAGCAGGGTTCCGTCCTGGTCGTCTTCGATGTGGAAACGGGTCCCGGCCGGCTGGGCTTCCAGGTTTAGGAAGTGCTCGCGCACGCGGGCCCAGTAATCCGCTGTTGCGTCCCAGTAGTCATGGGCGGCCTCAACGCCGGCCAGCTCGGTGCGGACATAGGTGTTGGTGCCGATTTCGCGCACGATCTCGCGTTCGACGCCATCGCGCAGATTGAGTTTGGAATTGTCCTGGTCATGGACCCAGCCCCACTCGGTGATGGTGTGACGGTTCACAGCGGCAATGGCGTCATAATCATCGCGGGTGGTGTCATCGCGGCGCGGCAGCGGGCGCCAGGAGACCGGTGGCTCCCAGGTCGAGGCATCAACGCCATGATCCCACCGGGCCACCGCCGCGTAACGCGGGCTGTCATCGACCTGATAGACCGTTTGCGACCAGGCGCCGGCGCGCTCGCTGGCCGGGACCGCTTCGATCGACCATTCGTCAAACCCTTCAAAGGCGAGCACCGTGGCCGGTTCATAGCGCCAGTCCTGGCGCCAGTGCTTGACGATGAAGGGGCTCTCTTCCGGTCCGGCGAGCAGTAGGTGCTGCAGCATGATGAAGTCGCCGGTGTCTTCGACCACGATCACCACTTCCCGGGCCGGTGTCGTTTTCTGATCGGCGAGCTGATAGCCCGGCTCAATCGCCACGGTCTCGATGAAATCGAAGGTGACAGCATATTCGCCCTGCATCGCCAGGATGGCTTCGCGGTCCTGTTCGAATTGCGCCTGGCTGCGCTCGATCATGGGCGCGGTGGTCGCGGTCTGAGACGTTGTCGCGCATGCGGTGAGCGCCAAGGCGCTCGCCAGGACGAGTACGGTTTTTGAGATGGAAGAGACGGTCACTGAAGCAATCCCCGAAAATTATTGACTGCATTATGCGAACGATTCGCACTTGCATTTGCAATTGATGGCGCGATAGATGCCGCAATTGATAATCATTCGCAAGGAAAATCGTCATGCGTTCCTGTCTTCTCTCCACAGCCGCCATCCTGGCGCTCACACCCGCAGCCCTGGCCGATGCTGCCAACGCCGAAATGGAGCGCGAAGTAATCGTGGTGGAGGCGACCCAGACCCATTTCGACAGCTTCGTTTATCCCGGCCTGACCAGCACGATCGACCAGGAGACCCTCGACCTGGTGCAACCGGTGGACCTCGATGATCTTCTGCGCGGCATCGCCGGGGTCGATGTGCCCGGCGGCCCGCGGCGCACCGGCCAGACCATCTCCCTGCGCGGTCAGGGCCGGGCCAATACGACGCTGCTGCTCGATGGCGCGCGGCAGAATTTTTCCTCTGCCCATGATGGCGCGATCTTCCTGGACCCGAGCCTTCTGGTCGGTGTGGACACGGTGCGCGGGCCGGCCTCGGCGCTTTACGGCTCTGGCGCATCAGGCGGAGTGGTTGCCTTCCGCAGTGCCAATGCCCTCGACTTCCTGGGCGAGGATGACAGCTGGGGCTTTGAGATCGGTGCCGGTTATCGATCGGTCGATGAAGAAGAGCGTGGCCTCGTGACCCTTTTTGGCGCGGACGGGCGTTTCGACTATCTCGCTTCGCTCACTTCGCGCGCCTCCGGCGATATTGCCCTGGGCTCCGGCGATGACCTGCCCGCCGATGACCGCTCGATTTCCTCGCTCGTGAAACTCGGTGCCGAAGTGTCGGACGGTGTCCGCGCCGAACTCTCCTGGCAGACCTTCAGCGGCGAGGCCGTCGAGCCCAATAATGGTCAGGGCGTATCCGGCGTGAACGCCTTCAATGCGCTGGTCGACAAGGAGATCGAGAATGACACCCTCACCTTCAGCTTTGATGCAAACCCGGCCAGCCTGCCCTGGCTGGATGCCAGTCTCACGCTGTACCGCACAGAAAACAGCGTAAGCGAGGACGAGACCGGGTCCGCACGCCAGCTGCGCCGTGATCTGGAAACCACCGGTATCCGCGCCCAGCAGCGGTTCGGCTTTACCCTCGACGCCTGGACCGGCGGCCTGACCGTGGGCGGGGAGTATTTCGAGGACAAGCAGGATGGCCTCGACACTGCGACCAGCGATGGTGTGCGCGGCGGAGCGCCTGATGCGAGCAGCGAATTCACCGCCGTTTACGCCCAGCTGGAGCTTGATGGCCCCGCCCCGCTGGGCCTGCCGGGACGGGTCATCATCCTGCCCGGCGTGCGCTTTGATGAGTTCAAGACGCGCTCTCCCAGCGAGGCGGCGACGAGCAATGATGCGACCTCGGCCCGGTTCGGCCTGACCTATGCCCCGGTCGACAGCTTCAACATGTACATTAATTGGGGCGAGGCGTTCCGCGCCCCCTCGATCAACGAACTCTATATGGACGGGACGCATTTCTCCCTGCCGCACATCGTGCTCGGCGCGCCGGTCTTCATCAGCAATGAGTTTATCGCCAATCCGGATCTGACCCCGGAGTTCACCGAAACCCTGGAAATCGGCTTCAGCCTCGACCTGGCTGACCGAGCGGGCGTTGATGAGCTGACACTGCGCACCGCCTGGTTTGAAACCGAGGCCGAGGACCTGATCGACCTGTCGGTGGATTTTGCCTTTGATGCCACATGTTTTGTGCCGCCTTTCTTCGCCCCCTGCTCGGCGGGGACGTCCAGCAGCCGTAATGTCGGCCAGGCCGAGCTGTCCGGCTTCGAAGCGCAGATGCAGTTTGCCAATGGCCCGTTCAGCCTCGACGCCAGTGTCTCGACCCTCGATGGCGAAGATAAAACAACCGGCGCGGCGCTGGGCTCGCTGACCCCGGCCCGTCTGTTCCTGGACGGACGCTACCGTTTCGACGCCCAGCGGCTGATCCTGGGTAGCCGCATCGAGTGGGCCGGCAAGTATGACCAGCCCGCCGAGACGGCCGAACACCGTGACGGTTACACTGTGGTGGATCTTTATGCCCGCTGGCAGCCTCTGGTCGATAACGGGCTGACGCTGAATGCCGGGATCGAGAACGCTTTTGATGAAGACTATGAGCGCGTCTTCGCCGGCGTCTCCGAAGCTGGACGCTCCCTGCGCCTGGATGTCAGCTGGCGCCGGACTTTCTGATCGTCAGACACAGGACAGCGAGCCGGCGTCCCACACGCCTGGCTCGCTCTCCATCCCTCCCGGATAGCGATCCGGGCTAGTGCGCGCGCCGGTGACGGATCGAGGCGATCTCGTCCAGCTCGGCCTGCTCGGCCTCGCGCTGAGCTTGCTCGATCCGCGCCACGCGGCGCTCTTCGAGCAGTTCGTATTTCTTCAATTCCTGGAAGGCTTCCGCCAGCCGGTCGCGCAGGGCGTCGGACTGGGCTTCAACCTCATTGAGCGAGGCGCGGATATTATCCTTCCGCTTGATCACCGCCTGGGCATAGGATCCATAAGCGAGATAGCCGTCCTTCGACTGGGTCGCCGCGGCCTGTTCTTCCGGCACGGAGGCCTCAAGCCGTTCGATCTGGTTCGTCAGCGCCGCTTTCGAGCGGTCGAGCTCTGCCATTTGTTTTTGTAGTTCTTCCACCTTGAACCGGGCCAGCCGGATCAAAGGTTCGTGCGAGCGTGTCATGACGCTACTCCTTCACCACCACCAAGTATCC
>NZ_JASBRQ010000068.1 GCF_030149425.1 Maricaulis sp.
GGTCCGCTCCCGGCACCTAGAGAACCCGGTCGTTTGTAAACGTCCGGATCTCCTGTCTCGAGCGAGCCGCTGGTTCCAGGAGAATTTTCCAGGCGACGTCCTGTACGCCGTGAAGGCCAATCCTAGCGATTGGGTCATCGACGGCCTATACGCCGCTGGCACCGACTTCTACGAAGTCGCCTCCCTCAGCGAGATCGAGCTGATCGCCCAGCGCCTGCCGCAGGCACGCATGGCCTATCTGCATCCGGTGAAGAGCCGGCTGTCGATCCGCAAAGCCTATTTCGATCATGGCGTCCGCATTTTCGCCATCGATTGCGAAGCCGAGCTGGCCAAGATCCTTCAGGAGACCGGCAATGCCCGCGACCTCACCTTGATGGTCCGGCTGGCAGTCTCGAGCGAACACGCTCTCTTCTCCCTGGCCGGCAAGTTCGGTATCGGCGCTGACGGCGCACCGCAGCTGATAAAGCTCGCGCGCGCGCATGCGAGAGAGCTCGGCGTCAGCTTCCATATCGGCAGCCAGTGCATGGAGCCCGTGGCCTATAGCGGTGCCATGCAGGCCGCCTCGCGTCTGATCGCTGCAGCCGGCGTGACCGTCGATATCGTCGATGTCGGTGGCGGCTTCCCCTGCATCTATCCGGGCATGACCCCGCCGCCGATGCAGGATTTCGTCAACGCCATCGAAAGCGCCTTCGAGCCGATGCTGGTGCATGACAATGCCCAGCTCTGGTGTGAACCGGGCCGTGCCCTCGTTGCCGAGGCCGAGTCGGTCGTCGCCCGTATCGATCTGCGCAAGGACAACACGCTCTACATCAATGAAGGCAGCTATGGCGCCCTCTTTGATGCCGTGCATGCGAGCTGGCGCTTCCCGATCCGGGCCCTGCGCCAGAATCCGGCCGACCTGACCGGCCTGGCCGAGTTCTCGCTGTTCGGACCGACCTGCGATTCCATTGACGCCATGCCGGGCCCCTATGCCCTGCCAGCCGATATCGCCGAGGGCGATTATGTCGAAATCGGCATGCTCGGCGCCTATGGCACCTCGCTCGCCACCGGCTTCAACGGCTTTGGCCAATACGACTACGTCACCGTCGAGGACCAACCCTTTGCCTCGATGTTCGATACTTCCACGTCCGCTCCGGCTGCGTCCGGCGCCTTCATCGATGAGGAATTTGCTCGATGAACATGATCTCCAACATTGATATCCCGCGCGAAACCGAGGCCGAGGCTGCCGACCACTTCATCATGGTCGATGGCAAGGAAGTGGCCGGCAAGCACCTGATCATCGATCTGATCGGCGCCAAGCACCTGGATGACGACGCCCGCATCCGCACCGCCATGGCCGATTGCGTCAAGGCGTGCGGCGCGACCCTGCTGCACCTTCACACCCACGTCTTCACCCCGAATGGCGGTGTCTCCGGCGTGGCCGTGCTGGCGGAAAGCCACATCTCCACCCACACCTGGCCGGAACGCAATTATGCTGCGTTTGACGTCTTCATGTGTGGCGATGCCCAGCCGCACAAGGCCGTGGCCATCCTCAAGGAAGCCTTCGAAGCCGAAGAAGCCCAGGTCAAGACGATCCTGCGGGGCGAAGGCGCATGATCCCGCGCTATTGCTTCAAGGATGATGAGGGCCAGCTCTGGTTCAAGGAAAGCCTGACGCCCTCGGTCGGCAACTCCCTGCGCGTCGATAATCTCGTCTATGCCGACGATAGCGACCTGCAGCACATCCTCTTGTTCGACAACGACACCCATGGCCGCGTTCTGGCGATTGACGGCCTGGTCCAGGTCTCGCTGTCCGACGAGTTCGTCTATCACGAGATGGTCACCCATGTGCCGCTCCTGGCTCATGGCGCGGTCAAATCCGTGCTGGTCGTTGGCGGCGGGGATGGCGGCGCGATGCGCGAGATCCTGCGCCACCCGGGCGTCGAGCGTGTTGTGCTGGCCGAGATCGACGGCGAGGTCATCGACTTCTCCCGCAAATGGCTGCCAGAGGTATCCAAGGGCTCGTTTGACGATGCTCGCGTCGAGATCAAGATCGTCGACGGCGTCGATTACATGAAAACGGGCGAGGAAAACTTCGACCTGATCATCATCGACAGCTCCGACCCGGTCGGCCCCAGCGCCGTCCTGTTCACGCGCGAATTCTACCAGTCCTGCCATGACCGCCTCGCCGAGGGCGGCATTCTGGTGACCCAGTCGGGCCTGGCCGCGATCCATTCCGACGTGGTCGAGGACACCTCGAAGAGTTTCAAGGCGATCTTCAAGCATCACGGCTTTTACGGCATCACTGTCCCGACCTTCTCCGGCGGGGAAATGACGCTGGGCTTTGCCACGGATCGTGAGGCCAATATCGCTCCGGCTGCCGGTGTGATCGAGGACCGTTTCGAGGCGCTGAATATCGACACGCAATACTATACGCCGGCGGTCCACCGCGGCTCGTTTGCCCTACCGCGCTATCTCGACCGCCTGATCCAGCGCTAAGGCGTTTTTGCAAAGCGAAATTGCATTTGCATGCGCAAAATAAAAGGTGACGGCGAGCGATAGCGGCGTTATGCGGGAAATCCCTAAGGATTACGCCCATGCTTGAACTCTTCATCACCGCTTTCGTGACGTTCTTCGTCGCCATCGACCCGCCCGGCGTGGCGCCGATTTTCGGCGCCCTGACCGAGGGAGCACCGAAGTCGCACCGCCGGGCCATGGCGGTCAAATCCGTCGTCATCGCCACGGGTGTGCTGCTGGGCTTTGCCCTGATCGGCGGCTGGCTCCTGGGCGCGCTGCACATCAGCCTGGATGCTTTCCGGGCTGCCGGCGGGGTGCTGCTGTTCATGATGGCGCTCGACATGATCTTCGAAAAGCGCACCGAGCGCCGCGAGGAGCGGGCCGAAAAGCTGGCCGGTGAGGATGAGAGCATCGCCGGGACGCATGAGGACATCTCCGTCTTCCCGATGGCCATTCCGATGATGGCCGGCCCGGGCGCGATTGCCACCATGATGCTGTTCATGTCGGAAGCGGAAAGCCTCCTGCACCGTGCTGTAATCATCGGTGGTGCCGGCGCCAACCTGCTGATCTGCCTGGTTGTCTTCCTCGCTATCGGCCCGGTCATGCGCTTCATCGGCGAGAGCATGGCGGCGATGATCACCCGGATCCTCGGCGTCATCCTGGCCGCTCTGGCCGCACAGTTCATCTTCGACGGAATCAAGGGCGCCCTGCTCACCGGCTAGGGCCCCCATCCCCTTTCTGTCGAATTTTCACCACCCGGCTAACCGGTCATTAGCTCTATTCTGCCATAGTTGTCGTCCAAAGGGGTTTGGACGATGCCGTGTGAGGGAGAAGGAGACCGGGATGGTTATTCGACTCGTCATGCTGACGGCCGCCGCGCTCACCACTGCAGCCGGCTTTACCGCATCTGCCTATAGTCTGACCCAGGGCCAGACCGATCAGGCGATTGCCTTTGCCTGGCCTTCGCTGGCGATCTCCATCGCCATTGCGCTCATCGTGCCGAAACGGCGTCAGCGCGTTGAAGCGGGCGTGAAGTAAGGCGCGTACAGATCCGGCCGGCGATCACGGAAAAAGCCCCAAGCGGCGCGGTCGCGCTCAATCGCTTGCCGGTCGAACTCGGCCACCAGGACCCCCGCGTCCAACCGACCCAGCTCGCACACTTTCTCGCCGGTATGATCAGCGATGAAAGATGAGCCGTAGAAGACCTGTCCATCTTCATCACCAAAACGGTTCGCGGCCACCACCGGAATGACATTGCTCACCGCATGACCCTGCATGGCGCGCTGCCAACGCGCGGCGGTATCGAGCGACGGGTCCTGCGGCTCAGCACCGATCGCGGTCGGATAGAGCAACACTTCGGCGCCGAGAAGCGTCATCGCCCGGGCCGCTTCGGGGAACCACTGATCCCAGCATATCCCGACACCCACACGCCCGAACCGGGTCTGCCAGACCTTGAAACCGGTATCGCCGGGGCGGAAATAGAACTTCTCCTGATAGCCCGGCCCGTCCGGGATATGGCTCTTGCGGTAAACACCCAGCGCGGAACCATCTGCGTCCAGCATGACGACCGAGTTGTAATAGGCCGGCCCGTCCTGTTCGAAGATCGAGACCGGGATGACCACGCCGAGCTCACGCGCCAGTTCGGCCATGGCGCTCACACAGGGATGCTGCAGGGCTGGATAGGCCGAAGCGAAATGCACTTCGTCCTGGGTCTTGCAGAAATACGGCCCCTGGAAGAGCTCCGGCGGCAGGATGATCTGCGCACCGCGGCCCGCGGCCTCGCGCACCTGCGCTTCAACGATAGCCAGATTGGCCGCGAGATCGCCGGACAGGTCGGCCTGAAGGGCAGCGACCGAAAAGGACTTGCTCACCTAGTCATCCTCAAGAAAACGCCGCAGCCAGCGATCGCCATCGCCCTGGCCGGTGCGCAAATCCATCACCGCGGGCCAGAGCGACCAGGCCGGCCGGTTATCCGAATTCCACAGGGCCACAAAGGCAAAGCCCGTTTCCGGCTCAAGCACGATCTGCGCCCCATAGCCGGACAGATACCCCGAATGCATCACCAAAGTGCGCTCACCCCAGTCATAGACGCGCCAGCCGAGCCCGTACCAGGTCGCCGAGACCCGTTCACGCAGCTCGCCAAGCCGCCGCGTTTCCCGCCGGGTCGGCGTCAGGCGTTCATGGGCGCGGGCGCGAACCTCTTCCGGCAACCCCTCCCGGGTTCCGAGCTGGGCCTGGGCCCAGGCGATCATGTCATTCAGCGACAGGTTCACCCCCGCGGCCGACGGCGTGCGGTCATAATAACTGTCGGGGTCACCGGGCCGGTTGGTGCTGCGGCGCCAGCCACGATGCGGCGCGGCCCAATCTTCGCCCAGCGTCAGCCCGCGGGTTCCCAGCGAAGCGGTTTCCATGCCGATACGGTCAAACAATTCGCTGGTGAGGAGCTCGTCATAGCTCTGCCCCGTAACATCTTCGGCCAACACTTCGACCGAGGAAAAGGCAATATTCTGATAGGTATAGCACTCGCCGACCGGACAGATCAGATCGACCCGGGACAAGCGGTCGCGGATGAAACCGACCTCGCGCCCGGCTTCGAGCATATTGTCATAGGCATTGGGCGGCAGGCCGGTGCGATGGCTGAGGACTTCTTCAATCGTCGGGCTGCGCTCACCGCGCAAATCCATCACCTCGGACGGGATGGGCGCGCTCAGATCGAGCTGCCCCTCCGCCTCGAGCAGCGCGAACAGGGTTCCGGTAAACGTCTTGGAGACGGAGGCGGCGCGGAACAAGGTCGTTTCGGACACTTCGCGGCCGCTGCCCGCAGCGGTTTCGCCATGGGTGTAGACGAAAACCGGCTCGCCGGCCTCGATCACGGCGGCGGCGAAACCGACAATGTCCTCGTGTGAGGCGACCCGGTCGAAATGCGAGCGCAGGCCCGGCAGGTAATCGTCAGCCTCATTGCCCTCGCTCTCGGCGACGGCAGGGCTGCCCAAACAGGTAACACAACTCGCAACTGCGATCAGACTGGTTCGGAGCACTGGCGCTCTCCCGGGACATGACATGTGACGCAATGAAACGCCCCCCCGCCAGTCAGAATAGCGCGTGAGGGCGATCCCGCCACCCTGCGATCCGGGAAAAGTCGGCGCAAAACCCTTAATGCCCGGTTTTCACTGGCTGTGCCGTAGACCGGAACGATCACGCTGCCAGCGCCATACACCCAGTTGAGATAGCTCGCGGGCAGGATCTCGCCCTCTTCATCCAACACGCGCCCGGGTCCCGGGATGGCGTGGACCTGGAGCTTGCGCCCCCTGGCGTCGCGCATGCGCTCCAGCTGACGGCGGATATCAGCAAACACCCGGGTCTGCGGATCATCGGCACCGAAAGGCGCCTGGCAGACAACGACGCCGGGCCGCACGAAACGGACGATATTGTCGATATGACCATCGGTGTGATCCGCGACCATCCCCTCGTCGATCCAGAGCACTTTTTCGACGCCGAACGCCGCCTTGATCCGGGCCTCGACTTCGGCTTCTGACAAACCGGGATTGCGGTTGGGGTTGAGCAGGCATTGCCGCGTGGTGAGCAGCGTGCCCTCGCCATCGAATTCGAAGGCCCCGCCTTCGGCAACGAGATCGCCCACAATGGTCTCTGCGCCGGCATGATCAGCAATGGTCTGACCGATCTGGGTGTCGCCGGGATAGAGATATTTCCCGCCCCAGCCATTATGGGTGAAGCGCACTGCCTGCAGGCTGCCCCCCTGGCGCAGGAAGACCGGCCCGGTGTCGCGGGTCCAGACATCACCATAGGGCATGCGCAGGATTTCTGCCCTCGAACCAAGCGCCTGGCGCGCCGCCGCCTCGGCCTCGCCGGTCGCCGCATAAACCGTCACGGCCAGCCTCTCACCGGTCGCCCCGGGACGCAGCAAAGCCTGCAGGAAGGCCGCAAATTCGGGCCAGACCTCGCTCAGCGGTGCGGGCCAGTATTCAGCCTTCGCCGGCCAGCACGTGTACAGCCGATGGGGTGTCACCGCTTCATGCGGCAGATGGATCGTCGTCATGGCGCGCGGCTCTAGCATGACGCCTGACAAAAGGGGAGCGCAAAAGAAGAAGGGCGGCCCTTAAGCCGCCCTTCCCCTGATTTTCGCTGTGTTGCGAGTTCTTAGAACTCGTAACGCAGACCGAAGCGGATCTGCCAGACAGACGCAGCATCGTTCTCGAAGAACAGCTCGCTGCCGTCAGCATCGGTTTCCATGCGGGTGTATTCGTAGACACAGGTCGTGTCGACGCCGCAAACCGGCTCGCCTTCAGCACCTTCCAGCGTGTTGCCGGTCGCCGTGTCAACGAGGTTGACGCGGGCAACGGTTTCACCGCCGAAGCTCGGACCTTGGACACGGGTGCCCCAGTCGTCGTTCAGCAGGTTCATGACGTTGAAGACGTCCATGGTGAACTTGAAGTTATTGTCACCAACCCACTCGTTCAGGTAGCCGATACCCGGCAGTTCCTGCTCGAAGGCGAAGTCCCAACGCTGGGTCCACGGAGCGCTGTCGACATAGGTCGGCGTCCAACCACCCTGGTAACGATCAAGACCACGGGTCTGAACGAATTCCAGGAGGTCCGCTTCGACGCCCGGATTCGCGAAGGTTGCGATCGGGTCGTTGAAGCCCGTACCTGCCGAGTTGATGATCGGGACGTACAGGTTGTCGTTGTTGCCGTACGGGAATTCGCCGTCAGACGCGACACCAAACAGGTGGTCGAAGGAACGCATGCCGTAGCCGAACGGCGCACCAGACTGGATCGTACCGAACAGCGAGAAGCTCGAGGTGTACTCTTTGTAGAAGTCACGCTCGTACTGGAGGAAGATGTTGAACGAGTGCTCAACTTCGTTGATCGAGCGGTGCGCAGAGATGTTCTGACGATCCGGACCCTGACCACCGCGGAAGTTGGAGATCGCACGCGAAGACGTGTACGGCTGCGCGTCTTCAACGTCAGCGTAAGCATAGCTCACATCGAAGCTGAAGCCGTTCTCGTAATCCTTGGCCAGCGACAGCGCGAAGATGTCAGAAGAGCCTTCATCCGAATTGGAGAGCATGATCGGCGCGCCGTACTCAAGCTCGTTCAGGTTCGGATAGATCGGACGGCCGTCCGGCGCGATACCCGTGCGGGCAATCTCGTCGGTTTCCCAAGCCAGGTTCACGAAGCGAAGCTGGTTGTGAGCCTGCGAGTGGACGTACTGAGCGGTGACTTTGTAGTCGTCGCCCAGACCCCAACGGTCGAGGTCGAGATTGTACTCGGCGACCAGCGAGGTGCGCCACTGAGCCGGGATCTCGAAATTCGGGTCGAAGACACCGAATGCCGGGACGAAGCGGCCGTTCGCATTGGCTGCGTTGAGGGCGATCTCGTCGAGAGCGACCTGCGGGATCACAGTACCGTCAAAGTTGGTGATACCGTCTGCGTTACCGCGGAAGGTGAGCGGAACGTAGGAGTTCGCCAGGAAGACGGCCGGGGAACCACCGGAGAAGAGGCCGAAGCCACCGCGGAGGGTCAGGCGGTCATTGACGGACCAGTTGAAGCCGGCGCGCGGCAGCAGGATGTCGACACCGTCCAGATTGTCCTGACCGGAGACGCCATACAGCTCTTCGAACGTACGGGTGACGCCGCTTTCCAGGGTCACGTCGAGACGTGCCGGCGGAACATCGTCCTGAGACAGACGCTCATAGCGCAGACCGTAGTTGAACTCGAAGTTCGGGGTCAGCGTCCAGGTGTCCTGGGCGAAGAAGGCCCACAGCTCGTAGGAGTACTCGGTGATACCGTCGGCAACATTGCCCGAAGCCGGCAGGTCAGCGAAGTACTCGTCAACGGTGCCGTTGGCGAAGTCGGTGATGCCGTCAAAGGTCGCTACACCAGCAGAACCCGGCACGAAGACGTTGAGAACAGAGTAGTCCTCATAGCGCATGCCGAAGGTCAGGGTGTGGTCTTCGAAGGTGTAATCGCCCTGGAAGTACAGGGTGAACAGCTCGTCATCGATGGCGTTAGCCTGGTCGAAACGGTCCGGGCCGAGGCGAACGTCAACCGGGGAAGAACCAACCAGCGCATTACCGTCAAGACCATTGGCCGCGAACCACGGATCGGTCGGGTCGATGTCTTCGATGGTGATGGATGCGAAGCTGGAACCAGCCGGGCCACCGGCTTCACCGATCGGCGTACGACGCTGCTGGGTTTCTTTCTGACCAACGCGCAGGAGGGTCGAGAAGTTGTCGGTCCAGTCAGAGATGAGCTCGACAGAGATCTGCTCGGTGTTGAGCGGAACGCGGCGAGCAGCCGTCGGGAAGTCGAAGGAACCGAAGGAGCCCACCTGGTCCTCGGTCAGTTCGAGGTAGGTCAGGGTCGCACGGTGGTCGTCATTGATGTTCCAGTCGAACTTGACGGAGAGACGCTCGGTGGTCTCGGAGTCGTCAGCCAGACGCTTGTCGCCCGGATCGTAGTTGTAGACCGACTGGGTCAGGCCACGGATGGCGTCGAACAGGGCGATGTCCGTGTCGCCGAGGTTCGGCGTGGACGGGGAAACGCGCTCGAAGTCCGAGTAGGAGACGAAGAAGAACAGCTTGTCTTCGATGATCGGGCCACCGACGTTGACGGAGATTTCTTCTTCTTCGAAGTTGCCGGCGCTGTAGTCATTGCCGAAAGCACGGTCGCCGACCAGGTCAGCGTCGGTCATGTAGTAACCGATGACACCGTCAAACTCGTTCGTACCGGAACGGGTGACGACGTTGATGTTGCCGCCCTGGAAGCCGTTGTTGAGAACGGAGAAGTCAGCCACGGTGACGGACACGGACTCGATGGAGTCCAGATCGATCGGCGGACGCTGGGACGGGAAAGCACCGTCAGATGCAATACCGAACTGCTCACCGATCTCGATACCGTCGAGAGACAGGGTGTTGAAGTTGCGGCCAACACCAGCGATCGACAGCTCACCATTACCGAAGGAGGTAACCAGCGGGTCGCGCGCCAGGACGTCGGTGAAGTCGCGCGAGAAGGACGGCTGGGCGTCGATCTCAGCAGCGGTGAATGCAGAACCGATGCCGTTATCCAGGGAGATGGAGTCGAGGCGCTCACCGCGGACGGTGATGACTTCGGTACCGGCAGCAGCCAGGACCACACGCAGCGGTGAGGAAGAACCGGCGTTCAGGGAGACACCTTCCAGGATAGCCGGCTCGTAGCCGTCAGCCTGGACAACCACGCGGTAAGGACCACCAACGCGCAGGTTGGACTGGTTGAAGGCACCGTTGGTGCTGGCGGCGGTCTGAGAAACAGACGCCGTCGGCAGGTGCGTGATGGTGACGGAAGCGCCGCTCACCGGAGCGCCGGAGGCGTCGGTGATGGTGCCGCGGACAGACGCAGTGGTCTGCTGGGCGTATACAGCCGCCGGGGCTGCAGCCAGGAGCGCAACCGTAGCGGCGCTATAGGCAAATTTTTTCATAAAAGACATTTGTGGATGTCCCCCACTTGAACGACCAACGGGGGTGCTCACCCCCAACGAAGCAAGCGCGAACTACGCCCCTCTGCGCAACTTTCCAAGACGCTTAAATGAAGCTTTCGTGACACCAACAGGGGGTTCAAATAAGTGTCACATTTCGGATTTTCCCGAAAACTACCAAATATTGAATATTGCGGCGCACAAAATCAATATATTGTGGTATCGTGGTCAGGCGGCGGAGAAATGCTTCAGTTTTGTGACTGTAGACATCCTAACAAAAGCCAATACGCTGCGGCCAAAATGCTACACCTTTTTTGATCAGTTCGGATGTCCCTGCAAGATGTCTCCCCAGTTTGCCCTTGAGCGGCCAGAATCGGCCTTGCGCGCCGCCCTGATCGTAATCGCGATCTTCACGCTCGGACGTATTATTGCGCTCGCGCTGAGCCCGATCGAGCTCTATGCCGACGAGACACAATACTGGATCTGGTCGCAGACCTTCGACTGGGGATATTTCTCCAAACCGCCCGTGATCGCGTGGGTTATCGCCCTGACCACCGGGTTGTTCGGGGATAGTGATTTCGCTGTCCGGCTGGCCTCCCCGCTACTGCACGGCGCCACCGCGGGCTTTCTGTTCCTGGCCGGGCGCACCCTGTGGGACAGCCGGACCGGTTTCTGGATTACGCTGACCTATCTGACAGTCCCGGCAATCTGGCTCTCGGGCGCGGTGATCTCGACGGACACGCCACTCTTCACCGCCTGGAGCGCCGGGCTGTATTGCCTCGCCCTCTTGCGCCGCGAACCCTCATGGCAGGCGGCGATCGGCTTGGGTGTCGCGATCGGCCTCGGCTTCATGTCGAAATACGCCATGATCTATTTCGTCCTCGGTACGGGGCTGGCGATCCTGTTCGACACGCCGGCGCGCCGTGCGCTTTTGAGCCTGCAGGGCGGCGTCGCGGGTCTGATCGGCTTGGCCATTCTCGCGCCCAACCTGATCTGGAACGCGGCCAATGATTTTGCCACCGTCTCGCACACGGCTGCGAATGCGAACTGGGGCGGGGAGTTGTTCAAGTTCGATGAATTGAGCGAATTCCTCGGCGGCCAGCTCGGCGTTTTCGGACCGGCCTTCTTTGTTTTCCTCGTCCTCGCCCTCTATCGCGCCATCAAGGAGCGCCAGGCGTTCGGAGAGCACGCCCTGTTCCTGGCCTTCTTCATCGTCCCGGCACTGGTCGCTGTCTCCGCGCAATCCTTCATCTCCCGCGCCCACGCCAACTGGGCCGCCTCGGCCTATGTCGCCGGGACGCTATTGATCACCTGGTATCTGCTGCAAGGTCCGCGCTGGCGCCGCTATGTGCTGTTCGGCTCGATCGGTTTTCACACCATTCTCATGGTCACCCTGATGACCATCGCGGCCTCACCGGCACTGACCGAAGCCGCCGGGATGAGCAATTCAACCAAGCGCATCCGCGCCTGGCAGGAAACCGCCGACGCCATCACCCTGGCCGGCATGGAGCGGCCCTACAGCGCCGTGGTGTTCGACAATCGCAATGTCTTCCATCAGATGCAGCGCTATGCCGGCGAGCTCGACCGGCCGCTGGCGATGTGGTTGCGCTATTCCGGCCCGGTCAATCACGCCGAACAGAACTGGCCGCTGGCGGAGCGCTTTGATGGCGAGATCCTGATCGTCTCCGAACGGCCGCGCGAGATCCCGCGCATGCGCGAGGATTTCGAGGACTTCGCCCCGGCGGGCGAGATCAGCATTGCCCTGGATGGCGATAAAACGCGCGATTTCACGCTCTGGCGCGCCTCCGGACATCAGCGCATCACCCGCGATGAAGCCTATGAAAACCGCTGGACGGCGGTCGATCTGGCGCGCCGCGGCGGCGACTAGCCGGCAAACTCCTCCAGCCCCAGGGCCAGGGTCAGATTCTGCAGCGCCTGCACAGCTGCGCCCTTGAGCAGATTATCCAGCGCCGTCACCACGACACCGCGACGCCCGTCCTCGCTGACCGCGAAGCCGCCGACAACAGCACCATTGATGCGGGCCCCATCGCGCAATTCGGGGATATCGTCGGAGACCTCGACCAACGCCTCACCGGCATAAGCGTCGCGATAGCGGGCGATCAGCGTCTCCCGCGTCATGACCTCGGCAAAACTCAGATGCACGGTTGCGACAATGCCCTGAAAGAACGCGGCCACATGCGGGGTGAATTGAACCGCCACGCCCAGATGCCGCGCCATCTCGCGCTCATGGATATGCCCGGTCAGGGCATAGGGCATGAGATTATCCTTCAGCGCTGCCAGATCATTCTTGCGCGACGGCTTGGTACCGGCGCCGGAATAGCCCGACACGCCGAAGACATGCGCAGCGCCCTCGAGCCGGTCGCGGACCGGGGCAATGGCCAGCTGACCGGCGGTGGCGTAGCAGCCCGGATTGGAGATACGGCGCGAGCCCCGGATGGCATCACGGCCATAGAGTTCGGGCAGGGCATAGGCCCAGCTGTCGTCAAACCGGTAATCCGCCGACAGGTCGACCAGCACAGTCTCCGGCGCCTGCGCCTCGACAGCCGCAACGAAAGGCGCGGCAGCGCCGTTGGGCATGGCCAGGATGATCGCATCCACACCGCGGGCCGCCGCTTCCTCTGCGCTGAGTGCTTCAAACACAAGCCCCGCCGGTGCTTCCGGTGCCAAGTCGGTGACCGGCTTGCCGGCAAACTCGCGCGATCCGGCAAAGGCCAGCTCGAGATCATCGCGCCCGGCCATCAGCCGGATCAGTTCACGCCCGGTATGGCCGCGCGCGCCGATAAGTCCGATGCGTTTCATTGCGGTGCCTCCAGCGTAGCGGGACGCGCGAAGACCTCGTCAATCAGCGGCGCAATCGCCGCCGGATCGAGCTCACCGCGCCAGAACACGGTCCACTCATCGCGTCGCACCGCGCCATGGCACTGGTCGAAATAGAAGCCATTGACCGGATTGTCCGTGCGCGAGCGCCACAAAAGCTGCGGCGCATAATCGATCAGGCGCTGCCAGACGGCCCGGCCCAATCCCTCGCCGCGCGCTTCGTCCAGGACAGCGAACTTGTCGAGATAAACCAGGTCGCCGAGCCCGGTGGTCAGGGCTGCAGCCCGGTAATTCTCGGTGACAATCGCCCGGTCCAGCGCCAGCCCGTCCCAATACCCCGCCACTGTCGGCCGCCCGAAAGCAGCGCCGACCAGACCATCCAGGCGGGCCAAGTCCAGCTGCGCCATATCACCGACCTCAAGGATCCGCTCACCCTTGCGCACGAGGGTCCCGGCACCGGCATGGGTGAATAGCTCACGGGTCAGCTCGGCCGGCTTGGTGATTGAAACCGAGGAGGTCAGCGGCAAGTCATCGAGCAGGCGTTTGATTTCCTCGATCTTCAACTGCATGCCGCCGGAGACCCAGTCGGCATCCAGAAGGTCCTGGAAATCAGTGGCCAGATTGATCGAGGAAATAATCGCGCCCTCATCGTCGAGCAGGCCGCCCGTGCCGGTGAGGAAAACAATCTTGTAGGGCTGCAGCGCGTGGACCAGAGCCCGCACGGCGCTGTCGGCATTGATATTGACCAGCCGTCCGTCGCGGGTCTCGCCCAGGCAGGTCAGCACCGGCGCCTGCCCGGCCCGTGCCGCTGCCGCGACCAGGTCGAGACGCACGTTTGACGGCTCACCGACGCGCCCCAGCGCCGCTTCATCGACCAGCTCGGCCTCGAACACGCCGGTCGGGATGGAGGCCGCCTGTCCGCCGGCTTCCCGGATGGCGTCCACAATGGCCAGGTTCGCCGTAGTCAGCGTCTGCCGGATCACCGGAATGGAGGTTTCCCGGGTCACCCGCAAACCGTCCACACGCTCGGTCTCGATACCGGCCTCGCTCAGCGCCATGTCCAGCTGTGGCCCGCCGCCATGCACCACGATGGGCGACAGCCCGACCGATTGCAGGAAGGCGAGCGCAGCCGCCAGGCTGTCGAGCTCGTCCCGGATGATGGCGCCACCAACCTTGATGACGGCAAAGCGTTCCTGCTTCAGACCGGAAAAGCGTTGCAGGTATTCGCGGATCTCCTTGCCGTCGCGCATGTGCGAGAGCAATTGCACGATGGTCTGACGCATTTCGCCGAAATCCTCACTCATGACGTCTCACCCTGCTGAGCCAGCGCTTCCATCACCGCCTTTTGAACGTGCAGGCGATTACCTGCCTCCTCGATACCCAGGAAGGCCGGGCTATCGACCACGGCATCGGCTATTTTCACATTGCGGCGCATCGGCAAGCAGTGACTGACGACCGCATTATTGGTCAGCGCCATTTTCTCCGGCGTGATCATGAAGTCCTTGCCCTTGGCCCGGTAGGGCGCCTCGCCCTCCCACTGGCCGAAGAAGGGCAACGCGCCCCAGCTCTTGGCATAGACGGCATCGGCGCCGGCATAGGCCGCCTCGACATCACTGGTGACGGTCAAAGAGGCTCCGGCCTCATCAACAAAGCCCTGGGCCGCGGACATGTAGCGCTCGTCCAGGCGATAGACCTCATCGGGGATCAGCATGCGGATATTCATGCCGAACTTGGATGCCATCAGGAGCGCAGAATTGGCCACCGCGGTATTGAGCGGCTTGGGGTGGGGCACCCAGGTGAGCAGGAAGTCCTTGCCGGCCACATCGCCGAGATGAGCCTGCAGCGCCAGCATCATCGCCAATTCCTGACAGGGGTGGACGATGGTCTCCATATTGATCACCGGCACGGTGGCGTGCTTGGCAAACGCGGTGATCATCGGGTCCTCGCGCTCGGCCTGCCAATCCTTGAAATCCGGGAAACAGCGAATTGCGATGATATCGACAAAGCTGGAGAGCACCCGCGCAGCCTCGCGGACATGCTCTTCCTCGGTCCCGTCCATGATCGCACCATCGGCGAATTCCAGTGGCCAGGTCGCGCCCTTGGCATCAAGGAAAATTGCATGCCCACCAAGCTGATAGGCCCCGATATCGAAAGAGGATCGCGTTCGCAGCGAAGGATTGAAAAACAACAATGCGATCGACTTGCCTTGCAGCGCCTGGCTGGTGGCGCCGTCCTTGAAAGCCTGGGCGCGATCGAGCAAGCCCTGCAACTCGCTGCGGGACCAGTCGGCGGTGGTCAGGAAATGGCGCATGGTCATGCCTTTTGCGAACGGATTGAACCGGATGAGGGCCATAAGCCGCTTAAGCCCGGCCTGTCCAGTAGGCACTTTGTGAAGGATCACACATGTCGCGAGGCTGAGGAGTGGAAATCGGCTCCGCAATGTGGGAACAAGCGGCCAGCGATTTAGGAGTTTGCCATGTCCGTCCTGGCCGTCATTCCCGCCCGTTACGGGTCGACCCGCTTCCCCGGCAAGCCGCTGGCCCAGATTGCCGGCCAGATGATGATTGAGCGCGTCTGGCGCCTGTCAGCGGCGGCCGAGGGCGTCGACCGGGTCGTGGTGGCAACCGATGACGAACGCATTGTTGAGGCCGTGACAAGTTTTGGCGGCGAAGCGGTGATGACGGACGCGAATTGCCGCAATGGCACTGAACGGGCGCTGGATGCGCTCAAGCGCCTCAACAGTGATGCCGAGATCGTTATCAATGTGCAGGGCGATGCGCCGCTGATCCCGCCCTGGGTGATTGGCGGCGTCGCCGAAGCCCTGCGCGGTGACCCGGCCCTGCCGATGGCCACGCCTGCCGTGCCGTTGCCGCCGGAAACGGAAGCCCGTATGCGCGTCGACAAGGCCAAGGGCTCGGCCAGCGGCACCACGGTGGTGTTCGGCAAGGACATGAATGCCCTCTACTTCTCGAAGAATGTCATTCCCTTCCGCCGCAAGCCGGAGACCGGCGCGCCGGTCTATCAGCATATCGGACTCTACGGGTATCGCCGCGATACGCTGGAACAACTCGTCTCGCTTGAGCCGACGCCGCTGGAGCTGACCGAGAGCCTGGAACAGCTCCGGGCTCTGGAGAACGGCATCCCGATCCGCGTTGTGCTGACCGATTATCGCGGCCGCTCGGCCTGGTCGGTGGATGCACCGGAAGATGCCGAACGCGTCGCCGACATCATCGCCCGCGAAGGGGAGCTGGTCTGATGACGAAAATCCTCCTCGCCCGCCATGGCAATACATTCGGTCCCGGCGACAAGGTCGTCTGGGTCGGCGCCCGGGAAGACCTGCCCCTGGTCGAAAAGGGCGAAGCCCAGGCCGAGGCGCTCGGCGAAGCCTTGCGGGATGCTGCCCTCACCCCCGCCCGGATCATCTGCGGCCCGCTCAAGCGCACCCGCCGCGCGGCCGAACTCGTCGCCGGCCTGACCGGTTTTGCGGGCGAGATCGAAATCGATCTGCGTTTGCGCGAGATCGACTATGGCAGCTGGGGCGGCAAGACCAGCGAGGAGATCGAAGCGGAATTCGGCCTTGAGGCGCTGGAAGAGTGGGACACGCACCACCGCCGCCCCAAGGGCTGTGACTGGTCACCGGACGAAGCCGCCCTCAAGGCCAATGCGCTGGCGGCCATGGCTGACGCGGCGCAGACGGATGGCCTGGCCGTGGTGATCACTTCGAACGGCATTTTGCGCTACATGCATGCCGCGCTGGAAGGCGCCGACGATAATGCCAAGGTCAAGACGGGCTATTGTTGCGGCGCCGACATCACAGGCGAGCACGGCACCCGCCTGTTCTGGAATGCGGCTCCTGAGGCGGACCTGCTCAAGCAGACCTTCAGCTAAATCCTCCCCATTCATGGGGAGGTGGATCAGCGCTTGCGCTGAGACGGAGGGGCTGGAGGGCGTAGCCCGCAAGTCGGCGCCAAATTCTCTGGCGCTCACCTCCACCGAGCCGGCTGATAGCCGGACCACTTCCCCGCTCGCGGGGAAGAAGAAGGCAGCGTTAGCCCACCTCACCCATGAAACGCTCGATCGCGACCCAGGCTTCCGGCTCGGTCATGAAAGGCGCGTGGCCGACCGCCGGCACCTCGGCATAGGCCATGTCCGGCGCACGGCGCTTCATTTCCGAAACTGTGGCCTCGGTCAGAAGATCGGTGATACCGCCACGGATCAGCAGGACGGGAATAGACTTGAACGGTTCCCAGAAGGGCCAGAGATCCGGAAGCGGGCCTCCGGCATTCATCGCGTCGATGATCTTGCCGTCATACTCCAGTGCCAGCTGACCCTCCGCATTCTTGCTCCAGCAGCGGCGGGCGAAAGCGTCCCAGAATACCTGGTCATCAGCCCGGCGCGGGAAAGCTTCCAGATTGCTTTCGCGACTGCGCGCCGCAGCCTCTTCCCAGCTGTCGACCGGCTCGCGGCTGGAGGTGTTTTCGCGAATGCGGTTGAGCCCCTCTTCGCTCAGCTCCGGACCGATATCATTGATCACGGCTGCGGCGACCAGATCCGGCCGCGTCGCCGCGGTGATCATCGTCATCAGCCCGCCCATCGAGGTGCCGACAAAGACCGCCTTTGCGATCTCAAGACTTTCCAGCAGGGCGATCATGTCGCCGGCATAGGTCAGCGGCTGGTAGCGCTCCATGTCCGGATCCGGCTCGGATTGTCCGCGGCCACGCTGGGAGGCGACAATCACCCGCCGTCCCAGCGCCGCAATCATCGGCGCCAATTCCTCGAAATCCTTCACATTGCGGGTCAGCCCGTGCAGGCAGAGCACCGGCACCCCGGTCTCTACCCCCACCGCCGGGTAGTCCCGGAAATGCAAGCGCGGGCCGTCAGCCGTGGTGAAGTAATGGTCTGTGAAACCGCCGATCATTCGCTTTAGTCCTCAACCCAATCGCGCGCGAGATAGCGCGATGCCAGCCAGAAGAAGATGGCGGCAACGATATAGAGCATCGAGCCAGCCAGGATCGACATGCGCAGGCTGTCCTCACCGAATTGCGGCTCGAGCACGGTCGAGACGCGTCCGAGCACATACACCCCGCCGCCGATGCCGACGAGATTATTGATCAACAGGAAGACCGAGGAGGCGCGGGTGCGCATGTCCGGCGGCACCAGGTGCTGGAAGGCGGACAGGACCGGCCCGAGCCAGGCAAGGCCCAGCGCCGTCGGCACGAACATGAAGGCCGTCGCGATCCATACCGTCGGCGACATGATACCGAGCCAGTAGAAGGGCGCGGTAAAAATGAAGGCAATAGCGGGCACAATGGCGAAGGCCGAGCGGCTGCGCTTGCCCATCCAGTCGCCCATCACGCCGCCGAGCACGATGCCGAGGCTGCCAGCGACGAAGAGCACGCCACCGAAGACCCAGCCGGTCTGCACCAGGCCCAGATCGAATGTGCGCGAGAAGAAGGAGGGCAGCCAGAAGAAGATGCCATAGCCCATCATCGAGGAGGCCGAAGCCCCCGCCACCATCAGCCAGAAGCTGTGCTTCTCCAGGGTCACTTCAAGGAAGTCCCGGAAGGTGAAGAAGAAAGCGCCCAGCAGCAGGCCGGCAATGGCGCGGCCGATGAGCCAGCCATAAGCGCCCCATCCCAGCTCATTGCCCGTAACCAGCGCGCCGCCAACCCAGGCCACCAGGCCGGGAACCAGGACCAGCCCGGAGGTGATCAGCATGATCTGAACGACACTGGTGTTGCGCGCCCACAACCCTCCCGCATACCAGCCGCACGCCGCACCAAACGCCGCTGCCAGCAGCAGCATCCAGATTGGCTGGGCCGCGTTGGCGCCGAACAGGAGAATATTGAAGACCGAGAGCAGGCTGGGAGCGGCAAGGATCACCGCGCCGCGCAGGGCCAGCATTTTCGCCTTCTTGTCCGAAAGCGGGCCGACAGCGGGTTTCTCGGCCGCCGGAGCGACGGGCTGGGCGTCATACTGACCGCGCACCGGTTCCTTGACGAGGAATTTGAACAAGGGCGCGACAACGACACCGGCCAGGCCGACGATGATAAAGGCCGAGCGCCAGTCCAGATTTTCCGAGAACGACCCGCTGGCAATCAACGAGCCGGCGATGACACCGAAGGCAGAGCCAACCGGGATACCTAGCGAATAGATCGCCAGCGCCCGCGCCCGCTCAGATGGCGGGTTGTAATCGGCAATAATCGTATAGGCCGGGGCAACACCGCCCGCTTCGCCGACGCCGACACCGACGCGGGCGAGGAAGAGGTGCATGAAGTTCTGCGCGAAACCGCTCAGCGCCGTGAAAGCCGACCACACGGTCAGGGAGATCGTCATGATCCAGGTCCGGTCCATCCGGTCAGCCAGCCAGGCGATCGGCACCCCGAGCGTGGAGTAGAGCAAGGCGAAAGCGATACCACCGAGCAGGCCAAGCTGTTCGTCGCTCAGACCGAGCTCATCCTTGATCGGGATGGCGAGAATGGAAATGATCTGGCGATCCAGGAAATTGAAGGCGTAGACGATGAACAGCATCGCCAGGACCAGGGTGCGATAGCTCTTGCTGTGCTTGGGCTGCGCATCGTCCGTGCTGGCATTCTCGGCCATGAATTTTCTCCCCTTGGCAGCACCGCTTTTTGTTCCGGCCGCGGTACGTGCTCCTGCGCAAACATGAATGACCATTCAGGTTTGGTCAAATCGCAAATGCTTTAAACTGTTCAGTGATCCCCGGCTTGCGTTGGGCGCGCACCGGTGCAGGATGGCCCACCTTGGCCGCTGAGGCGGCAAAGTCCAAGGGGGGAAACGATGAAAAATCTCATTCTCGCAGCGACGGTTAGCAGCCTTGCGCTCACCGCCTGCCAGCAATCCGCACCGGTCGATGAGGCCGAAACCGAAAGCGCTGAAGTGACCGAAGCCGCCGCCGCGCCGGCCGAACGCGTTATCGAAGTGCCGTCGATGGACGGGGTCAGCACCTCGTCAGAGATCACCGATGCGGACCTGCGCTATCGCATTGCCACCCTCGCCGATGATCATTTCCAGGGCCGCGCCCCGGCCACGCCCGGCGGTGTCGCGGCAAGCCAATGGATCGCCGACGAGATGGCCCGCATCGGCCTGCAGCCGGGCTATGAGGGCAGCTATTTCCAACCCGTCCCGCTGCTCGAAGTCACCCTGGACACCGATAATTCCAGCTTCGACATTTCCTTCGAGGGCGAGCCGCTGGGCCTGGCGATGAGCCAGGACGTGGTCTACTGGACCAAGCGCAATGCCGATGAAGTCACCGTCGAGGACAGCGAGCTGGTCTTTGTCGGCTATGGCGTCGTGGCGCCGGAATATGACTGGAACGACTATGCCGGCGTCGATGTTACGGGCAAGACGGTGGTCATGCTGGTCAATGATCCGGGCTATGCCAATCCCGAGGCCGGCATCTTCAACGGCAATGCCATGACCTATTACGGCCGCTGGACCTACAAGTATGAAGAAGCCGCGCGCCAGGGCGCTGCCGGCGTCATCGTCATCCACCAGACCGCTCCGGCCTCCTATGGCTGGAATGTCGTCTCCGGCTCCTGGACCGGCGCCCAGCTCGACCTCGCCCGCGCGCCCGGTGAAGGCACGTTCGCCAATGTTGAGAGCTGGGTCACCGAAGGCTCGGCCCGGCGCATGTTCGAGCTCACCGGTCTGGATTTCGATGCGCTCACCGCCGCCGCGGCACAGCCCGGCTTCCAAGCGGTGCCGATGAGCGGCCTGACCGCCAGTGCCAGCCTGCGCAATACCGCCCGCACGCTGGGCTCGCGCAATGTGGTCGGTGTCGTCGAAGGCACGGAACGGCCCGATGAGTTCGTCATCTATACCGCTCACTGGGACCATATCGGCGTGCGCCAGCGCTTTGATACCGAGGACGCGATCTATAACGGCGCTGTCGACAATGCGACCGGGACCGCGGCCATCCTGGAGATCGGTGAGGCTTTCGTCGCCAACCCGCCGGAACGCTCGGTGATGATCCTGGCCGTGACCGCCGAGGAATCGGGTCTGCTCGGCTCGGCCTATTACGGTGCCAACCCGATCCAGCCGCTGTCACAAACAGTCGGCGGGCTCAATATCGACGCCATCCTGCCGATGGGCCGGTCCAATGACGTCGTCGTGGTCGGCTATGGCGCCTCGGAGCTGGAGGACATCCTGACCACCCAGGCGGAGGCCCAGGATCGCTATATCGTTCCGGATCCGAACCCGGAGGCGGGCTATTTCTACCGCTCAGACCACATCTCCCTGGCCAAGCAGGGCGTGCCGATGCTGTACGCGGATGGCGGTTTCGACTTGCGCGAGGGCGGCACCGAAGCCGGCGCGGCCTTCGCCGCGGAATACCGTGCCCGCCGCTATCACGCTCCAGCGGATGAATATTCCGAGGACTGGAATATGGACGGCATGGTCGAGGACGCGCAGCTCTTCTTCAATGTCGGCACCGAGCTGGCCAATTCGACCGACTGGCCGAACTGGTATGAGGGCAATGAGTTCCGCGCCTTGCGCGATGCCCAGCGTAGCGAGTAAGCCTCGCACCCGGCAAAAGAAAGGGCGGCCTTGCGGGGCCGCCCTTTTTCTTTGCCGCCATGGCCAGAAGGTCAGAACGTCTTGCGCACCGTGAAGCGATCGCCGCGCTCTTCCAGGCGGCGCGTATAGGCGGCTTCATCGATGACAGCACCGGAGTGAACGCAATACACGGTGCGGGCCTCGGACAGGCGCGGCCAGTGGATGAAGTCACACAAGACGGTTTTCATGCCCGAGGCGACATTGATCTCCAGCGAGCCCAGGCTCTGGGCGAAGGCGAGATTGGACTGGAACATCCCCTTCTCGCGCACCTGATCCATGGTCGCGGCGAAATCTCCGCCGAGGAATTGTTGCGCCTGACGCCCCTCAATCTCCTCACGGCCGACGCCGAACAGATCCAGCGCGCCATTGGAGATGGCCTTGAACATGCCAAGGCTGTCGGTGACGAATTCAATGCCGGGATTGAGGGTGACCAGATCGACCCAGGTCGGCGCCGGAGCGACCACGAAGGCGTCCTGCACCAGCTCGGCCATGCGCCGCTTGACCCGCTCTGGCGGATCGGATTCGCCGTTCTCCCAGCGCGAAATCATGGCCTGAGTCACGCCGAGATCGGCCGCGAGCGCAGCTTGTTTCAAACGTTTCGACATCCGGAAATTCCGGATGATCGACGGCCAATTCACCTTACCAGACGACACTGACAGGTTGATATCGTGCACCAAGCTCGCCCCCAAAAAAGCGTCTAGTCGACAGGCATAATACGCGCCTGTGCGCCGAATTCCTCCCGCAGGGCTTCGAATTCCGCTTCGTCCACGCGTGCCCCGGTGAGAATCCAGCGCGGTCTCCTGTCCTCGCCGCGCCGCCACCAGTGCATGTTGTGAACGCAGAAAGAATCCTCCGCGCCATCGGGCCTGTGGATACAGTACCTATCAGCACTTTCAACGGTTTCGACGCGTTCGTCAAAGAATCCTATCGTTGAAAGCCAAGAAAACAGTTTCAACAGGTCACCAGAAAAGACGCCATCAATGCGCTGACCTTCCATATCGGCACGGCCGATGCCGGTTTCCCGGATCAGGCCGACACTGACGGTTTCAATCCGGCCATCCGGATCAATCACCGCGGCGATCGCCGGCTGATCGGTCACGAATTGTCGCCAGCCGACCATCGGGGTGGCCAGGGTTTCCTGCTCGACCATGGCGAGAATTCTACCCTGCATGTCCCGCCCCGGCGCGATTGCACCGGACTCCCAGCGCGAAATCATCGCCTGGGTCACATTGAGATCCTCGGCCAGTGAGGCCTGTTTCATGTTTTTGGAGAAGCGGTATTTCTTGAGCACTTCCGGCCAGTTCACATCGCCGTTTTGTGCAGGAGTGCGGGCTTTCGCCATGCCTAGATCGCCTTCCGCAACACGCTCGGCCCGCCCAGGCGTTCGCGTACATCTTCATAATTCTGCTGCGTGACCTCCGAACCGGAAGCCAGCCACAAGACCTGGGGTCCGGGCATAAAGACCGGCCGGTGCAGACCGTGGGCGAAGAACCGGCTGCCGGCCGCCTGATCGCGCCCGATATAGAGCTCGGCGCTTTCCGCCCCGGCGATGCGCCCTTCAAAAAACCCGGCTTCGCTCAGACGTTCGAACAGGGACATGGCGTCCCCTTCGAACAGAGCGTCGATCGAACGGCCGGCGATTTCATCTGGCGAGCACCCGGCGAGACGGGCAAAACCGCGGCTGGCGGTCTGCACCACACCCTGAGCGTCAACGACGAACACCATGCAGGGATTGTGAGCAATGCGCTGCATCCAGACATCGCGCGAGATGGTCGCACTATCGGCCCAGAAAAGATCGAAGAGGAGATCCTGCACCCGCCGGCTCGGAGCAGCGCCGCCGGCTTCCCAGCGCGAGACCATGGTCTGGGTCACAGCCAGACGGTTGGCGAGCTCGGTTTGATTTAACCCCGCAGACACGCGATAATGCCGAACCACGGCCGGCCAATATATTTCGCTATTGTTGAATCGCGTATCCATCATCAGGTCTTAGAACCAGACGCGTTCGGTTTGCGCTAGCGTCAGGTTATATTTTATAACCACTTTATGCAGATATGTGAACCCCTAATGCAATGACGCGTCGATTGATTCCCGGCAATCACCCGCTTTGACAGTTTTGTGAAAAACACACCCCCGCAGCCTTTCGAGATTGCTACTTAATCACAGGCGTTGCAGTTTCCGCCGCGATTGAGTTCCTTGGGGATCGTTCGATGGAAAATCTGAGTATTTGGGTTTGGACCTGGTCGATTGTCGGCTTCCTGTTTGCCGCCTATGCGATCGTCGCCAATGACGCCATTCAGACGTTGGGGACCTTCCTCTCATCGAACTCGCAACGACCCTGGTGGGTGCTCTGGATCTACGCCTGTTCGATTATCGTCGCGGTGATGATCTACGGCTATTTCGCCTATAATGGCGATATCGCCTTCGACCGTCTGAACACCATCCCCTACCCGGAAAACGGGGTGCAATGGTATCACGCCATTCCGCCGCTCTTCCTTCTGGTGCTGACCCGCTTCGGCGTTCCGGTCTCCACCACCTTCCTGGTTCTGACGATCTTCGCGCTGACCGGCGGCGCCGCTACGGAAGGCGTTCTGCCGAGCATGCTGCAGAAATCGGCCCTGGGCTATCTGGTCGCCATCAGCGCCGCCTTCTTTGTCTATCTGATCGTATCGCGCATGTTCGAGCGCTGGATCACGAACACGAAAGACCAGCCGATCAAGCCGCATTGGTTCGTACTGCAGTGGGCCTCGACCGCCTTCCTGTGGTCGCAATGGCTGATGCAGGATCTGGCCAATATCTTTGTCTTCCTGCCGCGCACCACGACCATCACCGAGGCGGGCACGCAGGTCGCCTTCACGCCGACCCTCCTGATTTTCGCCACCGTCGTCATGCTGGTGCTGCACGCGATCATCTTCAAAACCCGCGGCGGTGAAATCCAGAAGATCGTCCTGAGCAAGACCAATACGACAGACGTGCGTGCGGCCACGCTGGTCGACTTCATCTACGGCCTGATCCTGCTCTACTTCAAAGAGCTCAACGACATTCCGATGAGCACCACCTGGGTCTTCCTCGGCATGCTTGCTGGCCGTGAGATCGCAATCTCCTATGTCGCTGGCCTGCGCAGCAAGCTCGCCGCGCTCGGTGATATCGCCTCTGACATTGTTCGCGCCCTGATCGGTCTGGTGATCTCGGTCATCCTCGCCATCTTCCTGCCGGCGGCAGCCAAGGGTGAGATCGGCTACGTGCTCTCCGACTTCCCGGGCTATCTGACGAATGTGCTCGGCTTCTAAGGGCTGACGTATACGTCAACAAAGCCATTTCCTTTCGCCGCCATGTCGGTAAACTCTCCGGTATAAGAATGAGATACCGGGGAGCAGACCGTGTCGCATCACACCGATGGGATCGCGGAGATCTGTGCACATTATAAGGACGAGCCATCGGCCCTGATCGAGATCCTGCACGATGTGCAGGCCCGTTTCGGTCATGTCGGCGACGAGGCCGCCCGAGACATCGCCGCGCGTTTGAACATTACGCGTGCGGATGTTCAGGGTGTGCGCAGCTTCTACAGCGACTTCACCACCGCTCCGGCCAGTCCGGCGCGGATCAAGCTATGCCGCGCCGAGGCTTGCCAAGCGGTCGGCAGCGAAGCGCTCGCCGCTGCCCTGACCGCCCGGGGCATCGAGACCGAAATCGTTTATTGCCTTGGCAATTGCGCGCTCGGACCGGCGGCCATGGTGCAGGGCCGGCTCATCGGTCGCGCTGACGCGGATACGCTGGAAGACGCCCGGGCGGAGGCACTCAATGGCTGACCGTATCTTCCTGCCGATTGATGCGGCCGCCCGGTCTGTCGGGGCTGACGCTGTCGCCAACGCCTTCAAAGACGCTGGATATGAGGTCGTACGAACCGGATCGCGGGGCATGTTGTGGCTTGAGCCGCTGGCGGAAATCGAGCGCGATGGCAAACGTGTCGGCTTTGGCCCGCTGACGGTGGCCGCGGCAAGCGAACTCGCCGCTCAGGACTTTCCCGAAAATCACGCCACATCCCTCGGCCCGGTGGAGGCGTTGGACTGGATGAAAGCCCAGTCGCGGCTGATCTTCGCCCGCTGCGGGGTGATTGACCCGCTCGACCTCGACATGTTCGAAGCGGCCGGCGGACTGAAGGGACTGAAAGCGGCGCTCGCTCGTTCCCCTGAAGAGATCGTCGAGACGATCACAACATCCGGCCTGCGCGGCCGTGGCGGAGCCGGTTTCCCGGCCGGGATCAAGCTGAAGACCGCGGCCGCCCAGCCCGGAGCCGAGAAATACATTTGCGCCAATGCCGATGAGGGCGATAGCGGCACCTTTGCCGACCGCATGTTGATGGAGGGCGATCCGGGCCAGCTGATCGCCGGCATGATCATCGCCGGCCGGGCCATCGGAGCGGAGACCGGCTATATCTATCTGCGCTCGGAATATCCTGACGCTATCCGCACCCTGGCAGCAGCGCTCAAAGCCTGGGAAGACCGCGGCTGGCTGGGCGAGGATATTCTGCAATCGGGCCAGCGCTTCCATATCCATCTGCGCCGCGGGGCGGGCTCCTATGTCTGCGGGGAGGAAAGCGCCATGCTGGAAAGCCTGGAGGGCAAGCGCGGCCAGGTCCGCGCCAAACCGCCCATTCCGGCCATTTCCGGCCTGTTCGGCAAACCCACCATCATCAACAATGTCCTCACTCTCGCCTCCATGCCGTGGATCCTGGAGCATGGCGGCGATGCCTATGCGGCACGCGGGCATGAGCGTTCGACCGGGACGCAGGCCTTCCAGCTGGCCGGCAATATCAGGCGCGGCGGATTGCTGGAGCTGGATTTCGGCATCAGCCTGGAACGCCTGGTCGAGGATTTCGGCGGCGGAACGCTCAGTGGCCGTCCGCTGCGGGCGGTTCAACTTGGCGGACCGTTGGGCGCCTATGTTCGCGCTGACAAGCTCGATGTGCCGATGGATTATGAAAGTCTCGCGGCCAATGGCGCCATGCTGGGTCATGGCGGGATTGTCGTCTTCGACGAGAGCGTCGACATGGCCGCCCAGGCGGAATTCGCCATGGAATTCTGCGCCGAGGAAAGCTGCGGCAAGTGCACGCCCTGCCGGATCGGCGCAGTGCGCGGCCGTGAAACCCTGGCCAAGATCCGCAAAGGCGTGGATGTAAGCGCCAATCTCGACCTGGTCGAGGACCTTTGTACGCTGATGGCCGATGCCTCGTTGTGCGCCATGGGCGGTCTTACCCCGATGCCGGTGATGAGCGCGATCCGCGACTTCCCGGAAGATTTTGAGCCGCGTGCCCAGGCGCGTGAGGCAGATGTGGTAGAGTGAAGCATGGCCAGCCGACGCGATAATGATCTCGGCACGCCGCCGAAACACAGCCCGGACACGGTCGCGCTGACGATTGACGGCCAGCCGATCAGCGTGCCGGCAGGCACCTCGATCATGCGGGCTGCGGCCTTGATCGATACCCGTATTCCCAAACTCTGCGCCACTGACCGGCTCGAGGCCTTCGGCTCCTGCCGCATGTGCCTGGTCGAGATTGAGGGCCGCAAAGGCACACCGGCCTCCTGCACCACGCCGGTGGAAGCCGGCATGGCGGTGTCGACCCAGACGCCGCGGCTGGAAGCCCTGCGCCGCGGGGTGATGGAACTTTACATCTCCGACCACCCGCTCGATTGCCTGACCTGTTCGGCCAATGGCGATTGCGAGCTGCAGGATACCGCCGGCGAGGTTGGCCTGCGCGAGGTGCGCTACGGTTTTGAAGGCGAGAACCACCTGGCCGAACCGGTCGATGCGTCCAATCCCTATTTCCAGTTCGATGGATCAAAATGCATCGTCTGCTCGCGCTGTGTGAGGGCCTGTGACGAGATCCAGGGCACGCTGGCACTGACCGTCGACGGGCGCGGCTTTGACTCGAAGATCTCCGCCAGCCTGGATGAAGGCTTTTTCGATAGCGAATGCGTCTCCTGTGGAGCCTGCGTCCAGGCCTGCCCGACCGCAACCTTGATGGAAAAGTCCGTGGTCGAGCATGGCCAACCGCGCCGCTCGGTGAAGACGACCTGCGCCTATTGCGGCGTCGGATGTTCCTTTATCGCCGAGCTGCAGGGCGATGAAGTCGTGCGCATGACGCCGGATACCGAGGGCGGCGCCAATGAAGGCCATTCCTGCGTCAAGGGACGCTTCGCCTGGGGCTATGCCAGCCATCCTGACCGGGTATTGAAACCGATGGTGCGCGAGGCCATCACCGATGCCTGGCGCGAGGTCGAGTGGGATGAGGCCATCGCCTTCGCGGCGCAGCGTTTCAAAGCAATCCAGACCGCGCACGGAACCGGCGCGATCGGCGGCATCACCTCCTCGCGCTGCACCAATGAAGAAGTCTATGTAGTCCAGAAAATGGTCCGGGCCGCCTTCGGCAACAATAATGTCGATACCTGCGCCCGGGTCTGTCACTCCCCCACCGGCTACGGGTTGAAGAACACGTTCGGCACCTCGGCCGGCACCCAGGATTTCCGTTCGGTCGACGCCGCCGATGTCATCCTCGTCATCGGCGCCAATCCGACCGATGCGCACCCGGTTTTTGCCTCGCGCATGAAACAGCGCCTGCGCGCCGGAGCGAAACTCATCGTCATCGATCCGCGCGCCACTGACCTGGTACGCTCCCCGCACATCCAGGCCGACCACCACATCCAGCTGCGCCCCGGCACCAATGTCGCCGTGGTCAACGCGCTGGCCCATGTGATCGTCACAGAGAAACTGGTTGATACGCGTTTCGTGGCCGAGCGTTGTGAAGCTGAGAGCTTTGCCCGCTGGGCCGACTTCATTGCCGGCCAGGAGAACAGCCCCGAAGCGGTTGCGGCGGTGTCCGGCGTCCCCGCCGAAACCCTGCGCCAGGCCGCCCGGCTCTATGCGACCGGCGGCAATGGCGCGATCTATTACGGTCTCGGCGTGACCGAACACAGCCAGGGCTCGTCCATGGTGATGGGCATGGCCAATCTGGCCATGGCAACGGGCAATATCGGCCGCAATGGTGTTGGCGTGAACCCGCTGAGGGGTCAGAACAACGTCCAGGGCTCGTGCGATATGGGCTCCTTCCCGCACGAATTCCCCGGCTATCGCCATGTCTCTGACGCGGCGGTGCGTTCGATTTTCGCGGAGGCCTGGTCGCAGGACCTTTGCGATGAACCGGGTCTGCGCATTCCCAACATGCTTTCCGCCGCGCTGGACGGGAGTTTCAAGGGGTTGTTCGTGCAGGGCGAGGACATCGCCCAATCCGATCCCGATACGCAAAACGTCCAGGCTGCATTACGGGCGATGGACTGCGTCATCGTCCAGGACCTCTTCCTCAACGAGACCGCCGCCTTCGCCCATGTCTTCCTGCCGGGCACCGCCTTCCTGGAAAAGGACGGCACGTTCATCAATGCGGAACGCCGCATCAATCGCGTCCGCCCGGCCATGCCGGAAAAGCAGGGCCTGTCGGAATGGGAGACCGTCTGCCGCCTGGCCCGCGCCATGGGCTATGACATGGCCTATCGCGATGCCGCTGCCATCATGGACGAGATCGCCGCCCTCACCCCGACCTTCGCCGGCGTCAGCTTTGACCGGCTTGATCGCGAGGGCTCGGTACAATGGCCCTGCAATGACAGCGCTCCGGCCGGTACAGCGATCATGCATGTCGACGGTTTTGTCCGTGGCGAGGGCCGCTTCATGCTGACCCAGTTCATCCCGACCGAGGAAAAGGCCTCGCGCCGCTTCCCGCTGCTGCTGACCACGGGCCGGATATTGAGCCAGTACAATGTCGGCGCCCAGACCCGACGCACCGAGAACAGCCGCTGGCATGAGGAGGATGTGCTCCAGATCCACCCGTCGGATGCAGAGACCCGCGGCTTGAAGGCGGGCGACATGGTCTCGCTGTCCAGCCGCAAGGGGGCCGTCACGCTTCGCGCAACGCTCAGCGAGCGGGTTCCGCCCGGGGTCGTTTACACCACTTTCCACCACCCTGAATCCGGCGCCAATGTGGTCACCACAGAGCTGTCGGACTGGGCCACGAACTGCCCGGAATACAAGGTAACGGCGGTGCAGGTCGCGCCCGCCAACATGCCGTCCGATTGGCAACGCGATCGCGCCCGAACCCAGCGGAAACACGATGCAATCACCGCCGAATAAGCGCGCGAAAAGCACCGCAATGGCACCACAAGCCCGCCGGATTCACGCCCGTTCCGGCGAGATTTGGTCTATCGCCGAGGAAGTTCCGGTCGAAATCGGTTTTAACGGCAAGGCCTGGAGCGTCATGCTCGCCACCCCGTCGGAGTTGGAGGACCTGGCCATCGGCCTGGCCTTGACGGAGGGCGTCATTGCGTCCGGGACTGAGATAGAAGCCGTTGAAATCAAAGCCTATCCGGAAGGCATCAGCGCCGATATCCGCGTTGCCGCGGATGCCATCATCGAAGCCCGGCGCGGCCGCCGCACCCTGTCCGGTCGCACCGGTTGCGGATTATGCGGCATTGAAAGCCTCGCCGCCCTGCACACACCAAAACACCGCCGAACCGCAACCGGAACCCCACCCGACAAGGCCGTAAAGCACGCCTTTTCCACGCTCGCAGCGCACCAGCCCCTGAACCGGCAGACCCACTCCGTCCACGCTGCTGCCTGGTGCACCATGGAAGGCGATATTCTCAGCGTACGCGAGGATGTTGGCCGCCATAACGCGCTCGACAAGCTGGCCGGTCACCTGCTCCGCGGTGGCGAGATCGCAGAGCCGGGCTTCGTCCTCATGTCCAGCCGCTGCAGTTTCGAACTGATCTTCAAGGCGGCCCGCATCGGTGCCAGCGCCATTGCCTGCCTGTCAGCGCCAACCGGCCGCGCCATCGACCTGGCCGAGGCGTTAGACCTCGCCATCCTCGCCCGCGGTCCCGGCGGATCGGTGATCCGGTTTGAGGCGGAGGCCAACTCATGAACCAGCCCGAGCTCGTCCGCATGGCCAACCAGATTGCTGAGTTCTTTCAGCCCTATAGCGAAGCCGAGGCGGTCGACGGCGTGGAAGCCCATTTGCGGAACTTCTGGGACCCGCGCATGCGCGCCGGACTGATCGAGATCTTCACAACACAACCAGACCAGCTCAAGCCGGCGGTCCAGGCCGCCATCCAGCGGCTGCGCTGACGCCATTTCCGGGGGGACAGGCATGAAATCCGATATTGAAATCGCCCGCGAGGCGACACCGCTTCCGATCGCCCAGATTGCCGCCAAGCTAGGCATCGGCGAGGACGCACTGATCCAATTCGGCCCCGACAAGGCCAAGATCGATGCGCGTTTCACCGCCAGCCTGGAAGCGCGCAAGACGGGCCGACTGATCCTGGTCACAGCGGTCAATCCGACCCCGGCCGGGGAAGGCAAAACCACCACAACAGTCGGTCTGGGCGACGCGCTGACCCGGATCGGCAAGAACGCGTCTATCTGCATCCGCGAACCCTCGCTGGGCCCCTGTTTCGGGATGAAGGGCGGCGCCGCCGGCGGCGGGTATGCGCAAGTGATCCCGATGGAGGATATCAACCTTCACTTCACCGGCGATTTTCACGCCATCGCCTCGGCACACAATCTGCTCGCGGCGATGATCGACAATCATATCTTCTGGGGTAATGCGCTGGAGATTGATCAACGCCGCATCCGCTGGCGCCGGGTCATGGATATGAATGACCGCGCCCTGCGCGATGTCGTTACCTCGCTGGGCGGGGTGAATAACGGCTTCCCGGGCCAGTCCGGCTTCGACATTACCGTCGCCTCGGAAATCATGGCCATTCTCTGCCTGGCCCGGAATATCGAGGACCTGCAGCAACGCCTCGGCGACATCATCATCGCCCAACGCCGCGACAGATCGCCGGTGACCTGCCGCGACCTCAAGGCCGACGGTGCCATGACCGTGCTTCTGAAAACCGCGCTCCAGCCCAATCTGGTGCAGACGCTGGAACACACACCCGCCTTCATTCATGGCGGCCCCTTTGCCAATATCGCCCATGGCTGCAACTCGGTCATGGCAACGCAAACGGCGCTGAAACTGTCCGATTACGTCGTCACTGAAGCGGGCTTCGGGGCCGATCTCGGCGCGGAAAAATTCTTCGACATCAAATGCCGCAAGGCCGGGCTGAGCCCCGATGCCGTGGTCATCGTCGCCACCGTGCGGGCGCTGAAGATGAATGGCGGGGTCGCGAAAGACGCGCTCGCCCGGGAGGATGTCGACGCGCTCCAGCGCGGCTGCGCCAATCTTGGCCGGCATATCGAGAATCTACGACGTTTCGGCGTCCCCGCCGTCGTCGCGATCAATCATTTCGCTACCGATACGGATGCCGAAATCTCTGCCCTGCAAGCCTTTGTCGAGGCGCAGGGCAGCGAGGCAGTGGTCTGCACGCACTGGGCTGAGGGCAGCCAGGGCACGCAGGCCCTGGCGCGGCGCGTAACGGCCATGATCGACGAGGGCAAAGCGCGGTTTGCCCCGCTTTATCCCGATGAAATGCCGCTCATGGCCAAGATCGAGACCATCGCGCGCAAGATCTACCGCGCCGACAGCGTGCAGGCGGACAGCAAGATTTTGCGCCAACTGGAAGCCTGGGAGGCGGAGGGTTATGGCCACCTGCCGGTCTGCATGGCCAAGACCCAGTACAGTTTTTCCGCCGACCCGAAACTGCTCGGCGCGCCGGACAGCCATGAATTGCCAATCCGGGAAGTACGCCTTGCTGCCGGCGCCGGATTTATCGTGGTCATTTGCGGCGCGATCATGACCATGCCAGGCCTGCCGCGCCAACCGGCCGCCGAGGCCATCGGACTGGATGAAAAAGGCCAGGTCACGGGGCTGTTCTGAGCTGATAATTTATAAGTTTGAGTGACTTGACCCCTGTCAAATGAAACCAATGGTTATTCATATTCTATGAGTGCCAGAGGTTTGGAGGCCCGCCTACAACGTCCCTCTACTCTTCGTTTTTCGAGTTCTTGCGAAGTATGCAGATGGACTGGGCTAAGACCGTCAGGTCGATACGACAACGCCTGCGCCTGAAACAGGGCGCCTTTGCCGAACTGGTTGGCCTCAGCCAGACTTCGATTTCTCGGATCGAGTCCGGCTTGGCCGTTCCGGCACCAGATGTCGGGGAAGCGATTCTCAAGCTGCGCTCCAATCCGAAGACCCGCAGCGTGTTCGACGACTTCCTCGCCTCGATCGAACACAGCCCCTATGTCTGCTTCCTGCTTCAGATGGATAATGAGACACTCAGTGTCGAGGCGGCCAGCCAGAAAGCGCGAAACCGCTATTTCCCGTCATTACCGGCGAGCCTGGACGGCAGCGCGTTCACGGCCCTGCAGCGGCATAGCGAGGAATTGCTCGAGCATGGTTTCGCCGAGGGCCGGATCGAGTGTGCAATCGGCGTCTGGGGTGATGGCCGCGAAGACCCGGGCTATTGGCGCGCGCTATACACGCCGATGCGCGATGGCGCTGAAACCTGGTATGGCTATGTTACCTTGATTGCCATTGAGGGCGCGGATTTTGACGCCCATGTCGAGGAAAAAGGTCCTTATTTCCTCGACATTATCAGCTATCGCCTCGATCAGCAATAGCCTTTGAGGAAGCCGCCCAGGGCGTCACTGCCCGGGCAGAGCTCCTTATAGTCCACCTTGTTCAGCGGCTGATCCGGCAGGGCGTTGGCCTCATGCATATCGGCCATGTTCTCATCGACATAGAGCAGACCAGTGCGGATCTCGCCGTTCTCGCGCGGCTGCATCAGGGTATCGATCGCCTGCGCCTTGTCCCGCGGATCATAATCGCTTTCCGTCTTGCGCAGATTGAGAATGCCGCCATCGTGCAGCGTCACACTCATGCCGCCATCCGCCTCATACTCGCCGGTGATCTCGTCGGCATCGGCGACGAAATCGGTATGCACCAGCGGGTGATAATACTTGTAGGTATGGGCGTAGCTCTTGGTCGATCCCTTATGGTCATTGAAGGTCACGCAGGGTGAGACGACATCAATGAGGGCAAAGCCGCGATGCATCAAGCCCGCCTTGATCAACGGCACCAGTTGCGACTTGTCGCCGGAGAAGCCGCGCGCCACGAAACCGGCCCCGAGGGTCAGCGCCTGGACACAGGGATCGATCGGCGTCTGCTCATTGGGAACACCGCGCTTGGTCGTCGAGCCGATATCTGCCGAAGCCGAGAACTGCCCCTTGGTGAGACCATAAACACCATTATTTTCAATGATGTAGAGCATGTTGAGGTTGCGGCGGATGGCATGCGCGAACTGACCGAAACCGATCGACAGCGAGTCACCATCACCAGAAATGCCGATATAGTGGAGATCGCCATTGACCGCATTGGCCCCGGTCGCCACCGACGGCATGCGACCGTGAACGGTATTGATGCCGTGCGACTGGCCCATGAAATAGGCCGTGGTCTTGGACGAGCAGCCGATACCAGAGACCTTGGCCGCGCTTTCCGGCGCCAGGGAAAGTTCCCAGAAAGCCTGCACCAGGGCAGCGGTGACACTGTCATGGCCGCAACCGGCGCACAGGGTCGACATCGAGCCTTCATAATTGCGGATCGTCAGGCCGAGCTCATTGGTCGGCAAGTGCTTGGAAATCTTGGGTTTCGCCATTGAGGTCATGTCAGGCCTCCGCGTTCAGGCAATGGGCTTTGACGCCCTCATAGATGAAAGTCGGATCGGCCGGCATGCCGGCATAATCCAGCAGCGGGACGAGCTTGGACTTCTCGACATTGGTCTCGCCGATCAACATCCCGCGAAGCTGGGCATCGCGGTTCTGTTCGACCACATAGACCTCGTCATGGGCGTCGATAAAGCTCTCGATCTCGGCCGAGAAGGGGAAGCCGCGTACCCGCAGATAATTAACGTGCACGCCATCCTGCTGCAGTCGCGTCATGGCTTCGCGCACGGCACCATCACAGCCGCCGATGGAGATAATCGCCCGCTTGGTCGGCTCCGCCGCCTCGACGATGATCGGTCCCGGCACCACTTCGGCGGCGCTTTCCCACTTGCGCGTCAGACGATCGAGCACTTCCTTGTACTCGCCGCCATCCTCGGTATAGCCGCCCTTCCAGTTATGGCCGGATCCGCGGGTGAAATAGGCGCCCTTGGGATGCTCGCCCGGAATGGTCCGGTAGGGAATGGCGTCACCATCGCGGTCTTCATAGCGATAGTATTTCTCGATTTTCTCGAGCTCGTCCTTGCCCAGCACCTTGCCGCGATCGGGCTGGAAGCTGTCATCCCATTCGAACTCGGGCACCATCCAGTCATTCATGCCGATATCGAGATCGGTCATGAAGAAGACCGGGGTCTGGAACCGGTCGGCGAGGTCAAAGGCCTGCACCGCCATCTCGAAGCATTCCTTCGGATCGGCCGGGTAAACGCAGATATGCTTGGTATCACCATGGCTGGCATAGGCGGCCAGCTGCAGGTCGCACTGCTGCGTGCGGGTCGGCAGGCCTGTGGAGGGGCCAGCGCGCTGGACGTCGAACAGGACCAGCGGCACCTCACCGTAATAGGCAAAGCCGATGAACTCGCTCATCAGGGAAATGCCCGGCCCGGAGGTCGGGGTGAAGGAGCGCGCGCCGTTCCAGCTGGCACCGATGGCCATGCCCACGGAGGCCAGCTCGTCCTCAGCCTGGATGATGCAATAGTTCTTGCGGCCGGTGTCCTTGTCGACGCGATACTTCTCGCAGACCATTTTGAACCCGTCCATCAAGGAGGTGGACGGGGTGATCGGATACCAGGCCCCGAAGGTTGCCCCAGCGTAGAGACAGCCCAGAGCAGCGGCCGTATTACCGTCGATCATCACATGGCCGGCGGTCTTGTCCATGGTTTCGATCTTGAGGCTGACGGGCTCCTTGTGGACCTCGGCAATGGCGTCGAGACCGATCTGGATGGCCTTCATATTGGCCTCGATCAGGTGCGCCTTGGTGCCGAACATCTCCTCAACCAGGCCCCGGATAACGCCGACATCGAGCCCGGTTAGGCCGGCTACGGCACCGACATAGGCCATGTTCTTCATCAGCACGCGGGTACGCGCATTGTCGAACTGGGCATTGCAGAGCCGCGCCAGCGGCACGCCGATGGCCGTGATATCGGTACGCGCATGCAGATCCGGGCGCGGCCAGGTATTGTCGTAGAGCAGATAGCCGCCCGGAGCGACTTCCTTGAGGTCCTGGGCGTAGGTCTCGGCATTCATGGCGACCATGAATTCCGTCGAGCCGGACCGCGCCATATGGCTGTCCTTGGTCAGGCGGATTTCATACCAGGTCGGCAGACCCTGGATGTTGGACGGGAACAGGTTCTTGCCCACGACGGGCACGCCCATGCGGAAGATCGCCTTCATCAGGAGACCATTGGCCGAGGCCGAACCGGTCCCGTTCACATTGGCGATCTTGATGACGAAGTCGTTCACACGCACATCGGCTTGGATATCGGCGACAACATTCATTCGGCCGCTACTCCCTTAACTTCTTCCAGTGCGTGCGGAATGAATATGTCCGCATCCTGCATGTCCCAGGCGGAGGTCGGGCAACGCTCGGCGCACAGGCCGCAATGCAGGCACAAGTCCTCATCCTTGACCATGACGCGGCCTGTGTCCTTGAGCGGTTCGGACACGTAGAGGTCCTGCTCGAGATTATTGGCCGGCACTTTCAGCGTCTGGCGCAGATCTGCCTCTTCCGCATTGGGCACAATGGACAGGCAATCGACCGGACAGATATCGATACAGGCGTCACACTCCTTGCAGAGCGGCGGATCGAACACGGTCTGGACATCGCAATTGAGACAACGCTGCACCTCGGTGACGATCTGTTCCTCGGTGAAGCCGAGCTCGACCTCGAGCTTGCGGTCCTTGAGGCGGCTACGCAGATCTTCCAGCGGCATTTCGCGGCGATGGGCGCCTTCGAATGTGTTGGAATACATCCACTCATTCACGCCCATCTTGGCCGATTGCAGGTTCAGCCCGCGCGGCATGCGTTCGGTCACGGGCTGGTTTTCGCAATGCTTGTGGATCGAGATCGCGGCCTGGTGGCCATGCTCGACGGCCCAGATGATATTCTTTGGGCCAAAGGCGCTGTCGCCGCCGAAGAAGACGCCCTTGAGCGTGGATTCATGCGTGGTCTCGTCGACCACCGGCACGCCCCACTTGTCGAACTCGATACCGATATCGCGCTCAATCCAGGGGAAGGCATTTTCCTGGCCAATAGCCAGGATGACGTCGTCACAGGGGATGATCTTGGAACCACTCACGCGCTGATCGGTGATACGGCCGCGCTCGTCGAGCTCGTATTCCATGAGCTCGAATTCCATGCCGACCAGCTTGCCATTCTCCATGACAAACCGCTTGGGCGAGTGATTGACGAGGATTTCGACATTCTCATCCTCGGCGTCTTCCAGCTCCCAGGGCGAGGCCTTGAAGAATTCACGCGGCTTGCGGGCCATCACCTTCACATCATCCGCACCGAGGCGCAGGGAAGAGCGGCAGCAATCCATCGCCGTATTGCCGACACCGATGATCAGCACTTTCTTGCCGATTGCCTTGGTGTGTTCGAAGGCGACGTTTTCCAGCCATTCAATACCGATATGGATGTTGGCGGACGCTTCCTCGCGGCCCTCGATATTGAGGTCCTTGCCCTTGGGCGCGCCAGACCCGACGAAGACCGCATCATAGCCCTCGGCGAGCAGGTCCTTGAGGCTGTCGATACGCGAGTTGTACTTAATCTCGACGCCCATATTCTCGATATAGCCGATCTCCTCATCGAGCACTTCTTCCGGCAGACGGAAGGAGGGGATGTTGGAAATCATCAGCCCGCCGGCCCGGTGCAGGGCTTCAAACACCGTGCACTCATAGCCCAGCGGGGCGAGATCATTGGCGACGGTCAGCGAGGCCGGACCGGCTCCGATCAGGGCGATCTTCTTGCCGTTTGTCGTATCCGGCTTTTGCGGGATCAGGTGCGCGACCTCATCGCGATGATCTGCGGCAACGCGTTTCAGGCGGCAGATGGCGACCGGCTCTTCCTCGACGCGGCCGCGGCGGCAGGCCGGCTCGCACGGCCGGTCACAGACCCGGCCCAGAATGCCCGGGAAGACATTCGAGCGGCGGTTGACCAGATAGGCGTCGGTAAAGCGCCCCTGCGCAATCAGGCGGATATATTCCGGCACCGGCGTGTGTGCCGGGCAGGCCCACTGGCAATCGACGACCTTGTGATAATAGTCGGGATCCTGGGTATTTGTCGGCTTCAAACTGCTCTCCCCCGAACGGTGAAACGTCGCTGGCGCGCGTTCTCTCATTGCAACCGTCCCCGCATCTGACCCCGCACCTTGGGCAGGGGTCAAGCGGATTTGGCGGGATTAGGCCGCTTTGTTCGGCTGAGGCAATGGATTTGCTGAGACAAAACAGCGACAGACATAAACCACACTAGTTGAATGGTTTTTTGACAACCGGGCCGGGCAGCGCTCTAAATGAACAAGCCAAGCAAGGAGCCAATATGGACGAGGCCAGCTATCGCAGCGAACTGCGCCAATTGCAGATCGCCCTGGTGCATATCCAGCGCCACATGATCGATACCGGCCAGAGTGCCATTATCGTCTTTGAAGGCCGCGACAGCGCCGGCAAGGGCGGCACCATCCGGCGCATTGTCGAGCACGCAGCGCCACGCCAGACCCGGGTCATCGCCTTGGACAAGCCCTCCGACCGGGAGAAGCGCTCTTGGTATTTTCAGCGCTATGTCACCCATATGCCGGCCGCCGGCGAAATCGTCCTGTTCGACCGTTCCTGGTACAACCGGGCCGGCGTTGAATACGTCATGGACTTCTGCACCCCGGACCAGCGCGAGAGCTTTTTCGACATGGTGCCGAGTTTTGAGGGCATGGTCGTCAGCGCCGGGGCCCACCTGATCAAATACTATCTCGATATTTCCCGCGAGGAGCAGGCCAAGCGGCTCCAGTCACGCCGCACCAACCCGCTCAAATCCTGGAAGATTTCCGCCATCGATGAAGCTGCGCTCGAGCGCTATGACGAATACACAGAGGCGCGCGACATCATGCTGCAACGCACCTCCTTGCCGCACGCGCCCTGGCACGTCGTCAAGGCCGACAACAAGATGACCGCGCGCATCCACGTCATGCGCGACCTGGTCCGGCGCCTCCCAAGGCCAGAGGACATGCCGGAGACCAAGCATCCGGAACCGGGCGTCCTGACCGAATTTGCGCCCGCATTACTGAAGACGGCACACCTGGCGCGCTAGGCATCCGCCTCAGGTGGCGGTGCACTGTCCTCCCGCTTCTTCGGCGGGACCGCCACGCGGCTGAAGGATGCGCTTGAAGCACTGCGCAGATAACCCTGAAGCTGCGACCGCGTCAGCTCTTTCACGACCGGGTGTAGCGTTTCCACATTATCCGGCGGAGAAAAGCCAGTTCGGCCACTCATTTTTTCGACGAAGCCGGAGACGATTTCTCGGAGTAAAGGATTGACCTCCATCGCCCCACGCGCTGCGGGGAAGCAGCCGATTTCATCCATTGCGCCAAAAGCTATCCGGGCCATGATGGCGTCAGCAGCAGTCAGGCCGACGGTCAGATAGCGCATCCGGTTGACGAAACGCTTTGCGGCACGGGGCGTTCCGACCGCTTGTGAGACAGCGGGAAGCCAGGTGTTGATGGCCCGTTGAAAGGCGTCGCTATCGCGCGTTGGCAGATCATCATGGTCCTGGCGTTCGCGATACCAGCGCACCGGACCGGCGAACACCAGATACATCAAGCCAAGCGCGAACAGGATGACCAATCCATAGCGGCCCGCTTGCTGCATGAACGTCAATTCGGGGTAGACCGGATCAACAAGGCTCACAACGGTTGGAAGCTGAATACCCTCAGCGGTGGTTACGGACCCCAGCTCAGTGGTTGCGCCATCGGTCACCGGTTCGCCGGGTTCACCGTTGTCGCCGGCATCAGACCCGGCCTCGCGGGCCGTATCCGGCAGCACTGGCTCCCCGGCCGCTTCCGTTTCCACCCCGCCTCGCTCAGCGGGTTGGGGCCAGATCGCCGAAACCGCCGTTCCTGCAGCGACGAGAAGCAATGCCCCAAGCAGCAGCGCCTCCCAAGCCCCGTGACGCTGCGGTCCGGTCCGGCGCGGCGCGACGGGGGCATCACCCCTGGAGCGGCTGAGCATCTCCTCGACCGCCTCCATGTCAAAGAGCGGAACCGGTACGGTCAGATTGACCAACTTCTCCAGATAATGTTCGGCGCGCTTGATCTTGCTCTTCTCGTCAGTGCCGTCCGAATTCGGGGCCTCAATCGACTGGGCCAGGGCATTGAGCACGGCTTCTTCTTCAAGACCGAGCAGAACGAAACAATCCCCGCTGGAGGTCAGGAAATTGACCGCCTCAAGGACTTCAACGATCTGATGCTTCCGGCAGCGATCAAGGTCGTCGATGATCAGGACCAGCCTTGGATGTTCCATCACGGCGCACACATCGCCGAAGGCTGCACCGAATTTGTGCCGGAAGTTCAATCGTTCTTCGAAGCGGGCAAACTGCATCACCCCGCCAGCCTGCCCCAATAGCCGCGCCGGACTGATCTGGATGGTTCTCAGATCGCTGACCGTCCGCAGCAAGAGCGCCAGCAATCCCGCCAGGCCCGCACCGCCGAGCAGGCGATCCTGCAAAGACGCGTCAGGGAGTTTCTCTCCCGAGGCCCACTCGATGACACCGGAGTGCCACAACATCACCAGCGCGACAGCAACGAGAGCCGACCAGAGCACGACACCGAGCGCGGCCTTCAGCGGATCGGCACATACACGCCGCCGCAGAAGCTTGTACCGAACGACAATTCCAGCAGATGTCCAGACAGGCGGCACGGCGCGCCGCACAGCTTCCATCAACGCCGCGAACAAATGCTCTTCATTCTGGTGGTGCCAGGCATTGAACCAGACCGGGCACGCGCCTTCCCCGCGCAGGCGGTGCTCAATGATCTTCATCAAAGAGGACTTCCCCGAGCCCCAGGCGCCAGTGATGCCGATTGTCATCGGGGCCGATGTGTCGCGGTTGAGGATAAACCCGGCAAGCCGCTCGGCCAACTCACCAAGCGCACGCGGTGCGTCATCAAGATGCTCAATCGGTTTGTCTGATTGCAGCTTGCTTTCAATGACTTCAACCGGTGTCATGTCGGCGTCGGCCGGGCTGGCCCGACGCGGAACCACGATCACCGCCGCCAATAGCAACAGCCAGCTGAACCATCCCAGAAGCTGTATCGACACAGCGGGTGTGCCGCCTATCAGCCAGGCCCGGGCGATATAGCTGCGCCCGCTCGGCTGCCCCTCCGCCCCTCGCACAATATAGGCAATATGGACATCAAGCTCGTCTTCCACCGCCATTGAGACGGGTACCAGCACGCCAAGATCTGCGCCCAATTCGGCCTGCTGGCTGCGCGACCACACCGATTGTGTCGCCTCCCAGCCCCGCCCGGGCGTGTGACGGTAGAGGCCAGCCGGCACATCGGCCGCCCGAGAGCGCGCCAATGCCCAACTCACACTCCCGTCGAGATTGGTCCAGACATCGATGAAATCGAGTGCTTCATTGATGGTCTGCGGCGCACCGACGACACCGTTTTCGATCGGCCAGACACGCCCCTGACTGCCGACCACCCAGCCACGGGAAAAGCCGGGTGTCGCGTGGATGGCCGACATTCCAATTGTGTCGCCTTGCAGCGGCGACGGGACGTCAAACTCAATGGCTTCGGGCAAGGGGGACGGAGCAGAAAATTCCTCCGCCATCACCGCATTGAACGTTATTAGGGTTCCGTCTTGCCCTATCGCCATCGCACTCAGGTTCGGCCAGTCGACCCAAACATCGACCAGCTCCGTTGGCGCGTCGACGGCTCCCAAAAATGCCGGGACAGGATACTCGGCCCACTGGAAGCCGTCATAGAGAGCAACAAAACCAGCACCGACAGCAACCCCGCTTTGACCCCGCCGGTCCACCTGCATGGCCCGAACAGGGCCCTCAAGCTCCAGCACCCGTTCTTCATTGCGTTGCACCTGCCCTAGCGCGCGCAAATCACCGGCCACCGGGTCTCGCAACGAGACCTCGGATCGACCAAATTGCCGATCCAGGCTCAACAGCGCCGACCCGTCCTCGCTCAATGCAAGCCCGCCCCCGAAGCCGGTGGCCAGCCGACGCCGCTCTACGGTTTGATACGCAATATTCTCCAACTGGTGGATCGCTGCCGGGCTCCAGGCCAAGACATAGATATCGGCGATTGAACGCTGCGCCGGTGTGCCTTGTTCCTGGCTTTGCTCCAACTGGTATTCGACGCCGGTCGCAATGTCCGTGATCTCGTAGAGCCGGAGATCAATGCGATCCGAGAGGCCATCCGGCGGGTCGATCCGGTCGATTGCCCCAACCTCGACCGCGTAGTGCCGGTAATTGCGGTCACCGGGCCCGACTATATGGACATCGGGTGCAAAAAGGCTCGACACCCCCGCATCGCTGGCTTCGAGGGTTTGCGGCGTCACACGGCCATTGGGCATGACGACCCAGACCTGAAACAGCGCGACAGCCGCCGCGATGACTGCCAACCAGATGGCACCGGCCATGGTCGGAAGCCGAAAGAGCTTCCCAATCGCCCGAGGCAAGCCCGCACGGGCCGGCGGCTCTTTGATATCGCTCATTTATGCCCCCACATCTGCGCGATACCAGCTGTGGTGCCCCACTCCCTCAGAAATTGCAATGAGCCGCAAAACTCACCCGGGCTTGATCTAAAGCTCATCCACGCTATCGACATGCCGGCTTGCTTCGCTTTTCAGCCAGGCGATGAAGGCTTGCGTGTCGGCGTCCAGCGGCCGGTTGCGGGCTGTGACGATGTGATAGGCGGACCGGACCGGTACGGAGCCGTCGGCGAATAGCGCCACCAGCCGGCCCGCGGCCAGGTCGTTCTGGGCCAGCGCGCGTTTGGCCAGGGCGACGCCGCGCCCGGCCACCGCGGCATCGATCACCAGGGCGGACTGATTGAAACGCACACCGCTATCAAGTGGCACCGCGCTCACACCGCGGGCCTTGAACCATGACGCCCAATCGGCACCGTCGACTTCGGTTTCCGGTGAGCTGTCATGCAGCAAGGTATGATGCGCCAGATCCGCCGGGCGGCGTAACGGCAGATGATGATCCAGCAGGGCCGGAGCACAGACCGGCAACGCGTCCTCGCTCAATAACAGGTCTTCATTCAGTGTCCGGTCCCCGCCCGGGCCGTAGCGGATCGCCAGATCGGCAGCGCCGCCGGCCAGATCCGCCCGTTCACGATCGGCTGAAATCCACACTTCAATGCCCGGATGCGCCTCCTGGAAAAAGGCCAGGCGCGGCGCCAGCCATTTGCCGGCGAAGGAGGGCGCGACAGAGACCGTCAAACGGCGGCGCTGAACCGGCCGCCGCATCAGCTCGACCGCATGGGCCAGACTTGCAAACGCCTCTGTTGTCACCCCGGCCGCCGCCTTCCCGGCCTCGGTCAGACGCATGGCCCGCCCCTCGCGCACGAAAAGTTGAACCCGGACCTGCTCTTCCAGCTGACGGATTTGCTGGCTCACCGCACCGGGCGTCACCGCCAGCTCATCCGCGGCGCGGGAGAAACTCTCAAGCCTGGCAGCCGCTTCAAAGGCGCGCAGGGCATTCAGGGGCGGAAGGCGTCGATCACTCATAGCCCTTAGTTTAGTTTTTCTAACACATAAACGCAAAAAACTTCGTTTGAATGCGGCAGTCTCAATAGAAATATTGATCCCATCGCGCCACGGAGGCGCAGGAACAGGATTGCCAGAATGCGTGTTTTTCCAGCATCAATTCCCCTGGATGGGCGGACGGTTATCGTTTCGGGTGCCGGCTTTATGGCCGAGGCCAAGGCGCGTCTCTTCGTTGGCAGTCCGGCCCGGTTGAAGTGGTTCACCGGCGCCGACACTGAGCCTGTTGCTTCGGACATCGCCCGATTTGCCGAAGTCATACGCCGCGAGCCGACGCGGCGGGACTTCCGTGGCGCGAGCCTGGTTTTCATTGCTGGCGGCGAGGACCATGTCATCGCCCGGCAGGCCCGCGAAGCCCGCGCCAAGGGCGCTCTCGTCAATATCGTCGACAGCCCGAAAGGCTCCGATTTCCAGACACCGGCCCTGGTGGATCGCGATGCCATGGTGATCTCCATTGCCTCAGGCGGTGCCACGCCGGTGCTTTCGGTCGATATCCGGTCCCAGATCGAGCGCCTGGTGCCGGCGCGTGTCGGTATCCTCGCTGATCTTGCCCGGGAGCTGCGCGGAACCGTCAAATCCGTGCTCGACAAGTTCGATGATCGCCGCGCCTTCTGGGAACGCGCGCTGCGCGGCAAGGCTCGCGATCTCGCCCTGTCCGGCGACAAGGCCGGGGCCCGGCGTGAAATGCTGCGCGAACTCAATACCGACGCCCCGCCCCCCAGCGGCATTGTCCACCTGGTCGGAGCCGGCCCGGGTGACCCTGACCTGCTGACCATCAAGGCCGCACGGCTGTTGCGGGAGGCGGATGTCATCGTCCACGACCGGCTGGTCGGCGACGGCGTGCTCGATCTTGCCCGCCGCGACGCGATCCGCATCGATGTCGGCAAGACCAAGGGCCATCACCCCGTACCGCAGGACGAAATCGCCGACATTCTTGTTCGCGAAGCCCGCAAGGGTCAGCGCGTGGTGCGCCTCAAGGGCGGCGACCCCTTCATTTTCGGCCGCGGCGGCGAAGAGCTGGAAACAGTTCGCGCGGCGGGTATCGAAGCGGAAGTGACGCCGGGCATTTCCGCCGCCCTCGCCTGCGCCGCCTCTTCCGGCATTCCGCTCACTCATCGCGACCACGCCCAGAGCGTCACCTTTGCTTCCGGTGTGGTGAAAAAGGACGGTCCCGACGTGAATTACCAGGCTCTTTCCGCCCCGAACGCGACGGCCGTCTTCTACATGGGCGTCGGTGCCGCGCCGGAAATCCAGACCAAGCTGCTCGCGGCCGGTCGTACCGGCGCTACGCCCGTTGCCATTATCGAGAACGGGTCGAGCGAAAATGAGCGCACCCTGACCGGCATTCTCGGCGACCTCGCCGGGCTGGTCGAGCGGGCCAATGTCAAAGGCCCCGCCATCATCATCGTCGGCGAAACCGCCGCCCTGGCTGCCTCTCAACCGGTTGAGGCCGTGGAGAATTTCGCATGAAAACCCTGACTGCAAACCGCCTCACCGACGGCCGCGTCATTTACCGCACAGTCGAGGGCCAATGGTCCACCGAGCTGGCCGAGGCTCAGCGCCTGACCGCCGAGGAGGCGGTCGAGTTGCTGCCGGTCGCGGAAGCCGAATTCGGCATTGCTGTCGGCCCCTACATCATCGATCTCGATAAAGAGGGTCCGGCGGGGCAGAAATGGCGCCGCGAGACCATCCGCCTGGCCGGTCCGACCACGGGCACAACCCATGTGCTGGGAGCGGCCTGATGTATCGCTATGACGAGCACGACACGACCCTTGTACGCGAGCGTATCGAGGAATTTCGCGACCAGATCGAGCGCCGCATGGACGGCCGCCTGAGCGAAGCCGAGTTCAAGCCGCTGCGGTTGATGAATGGCGTCTATCTGCAGCTGCACGCCTATATGCTCCGCGTCGCCATCCCCTATGGCTCGCTGCGGGCAGAACAAATGCGCGTCCTGGCTCATCTCGCCCGCACCTATGATCGCGGCTATGGCCATTTCACCACGCGGCAGAACATCCAGTACAACTGGCCCGCCCTGACCGACATCCCGGCCATGCTGGAAGCGCTGGCCGATGTCGAGATGCACGCCATCCAGACCTCGGGCAATTGCATCCGCAATGTGACCGCCGACCCGTTTGCCGGGGCCGCACGCGACGAGCTCGAAGACAGCCGGCCGTGGGCTGAAATCATCCGCCAATGGTCCTCCCTGCATCCCGAATTCACCTTCCTGCCGCGCAAGTTCAAGATCGCAGTCAATGGTGCCGGTGAAGATCGCGCCGGGATCCGGGTGCATGATATCGGCCTGCAGATCGTCGAGAATGCGCGCGGCCAGCTCGGTTTCGAAGTCTGGGTCGGCGGCGGCCAGGGCCGCACGCCACGCCTGGCCCGCAAGCTCAAGGACTTTCTCGAGCCGCAGGACTTGCTGAGCTATCTGACCGCCGCCCTGCGCGTCTACAACGCCCATGGACGGCGCGACAATCTCTACAAGGCGCGGATCAAGATTCTCGTCGATGCTCTCGGCATTGAAGGCTTTGCCGCCGAGGTCGAGGAAGAGTGGAGCTATATCCGCGACGGGGATCTGAAACTGCCCGCCGGCGAGATCGCCCGTATCCGCAGTTTCTTTTCCCGCCCGGAATTGACTGGCCCCGCTCCGCTGCCGGAGGCCGGGCCGGCGGCTTTCCGGGCCTGGGTCGACACCAATATCCGCCCGCACCGGGTTGCGGGCCTGTCCAGCGCCGTGATTTCGCTCAAGCCGATTGGCGGCACGCCCGGCGACGCGACGGCTGAGCAAATGGACCTTATCGCCGAGCTCACCGAGCGCTACGGATTTGACGAAGTACGCGTTACGCCGGACCAGAACCTGGTCCTGCCGCATGTGCGCAATGAGGACCTTTTCCCGGTCTGGTCGGCCCTGCGCGAGGCCAGTCTGGCCACCGCCAATGCCGGTCTGGCGAGCGATATCGTCGCCTGCCCGGGGCTGGACTACTGCAATCTGGCCAATGCGCGATCCATCCCGGTGGCGCAGGCGATCAGCCAAACACTGGACGCGGAAGGCCTGGCCCAGGCCGCCGGCGAGGTAACGATCAAGATTTCCGGCTGCATCAATGCCTGCGGCCATCACCATGTCGCGCATATCGGCGTGCTTGGCGTCGATAAGCGGGGTGAGGAATTCTACCAGATCACCCTGGGCGGCGCCTTCGGCGAAGATGCCGCGATCGGCGAGATTGTCGGCAAGGGCCTGGCCGCCGACGACGTCCCGCCCGCCATTGCCCGCATCCTGCGCGCCTATCTCGATTTCCGCGATGAGGATGAACGCTTCATCGACACCCTGCGCCGCCTTGGGAGCGACGCCTTCAAGGAGGCTATCTATGCTGACCTCGCAGCTTGATCACGCGACCCGCACCGAGACCAGCGCCCAGCTGGAAAGCGGCGGCGGCCAGATTGTTGAACTGCCCGGCGAAAGCGATTGGCGTGAAGCCCGCGATGCGATCGCCGGTGCAGTCCAAGTCGATATCCGCTTCGGCAAATTCAATGATGGCCGCGGCTTCACCCTGGCGGCGCATCTGCGCGAACGGGCGGGCTATAAGGGGCATTTGCGCGCGGTCGGTGCGCTGATCCCGGACCAGGCGCAATTTCTCAAGCGTGTCGGCTTTGATGCCGTCTCGCCGGACCGCACCGATCTCGCCGCCGACTGGGCCCGGGCCGAAGCCCGCTTCTCGGTGGTCTACCAGCCCGCCGTGCGCGGCCCTCTTGCCGTGCCGGCAAAACGTATCGAAAGCGGTGCGGATCTCGCCGTGCTCAACGCGCGCTATGGCGAGGCCGATGCCCTCGACATTTTGCGTGACGCGGTCACTCGCACCTGGCGCGGGCGTATTGCGCTCCTGTCCTCCTTCGGTGCGGAAGCCGCGGTGAGCCTGCACCTGCTCTCCCGCATCGCCCCGGCCACGCCAGTGCTGTTTCTCGATACCGGACGGCTGTTTGCGCAGACCGAGCAATATCAGCGCGAACTGACACAAAAGCTCGGCCTGACCAATATCCGCATCCTCAAACCCCAGGCGAGCGATGTCGCGCGGGAAGATGTTGACGGCAAGCTGTGGAGCCGCGACAGCGATGCCTGCTGCGCGATGCGCAAGGTACGGCCGCTGGACGGGGTGATCGGGGATTACGACGCGCTGATTACCGGTCGCAAACGCTTCCATGGCGGTGAGCGGATGAAGCTGCCCGCGGTGGAACGCGTCAACGGCACGATGCGCGTCAACCCGCTGGCGCGCTGGTCCGCCGAGGAAGTCCAGGCCTATTTCCGGCGCTACGATTTGCCGCGACACCCGTTGACCGATATGGGCTATGCCTCAATCGGCTGCTGGACCTGCACCGCACCGGCTCACAGCGATGATGTGCGCTCGGGACGCTGGGCCGGGCAGGACAAGTCCGAGTGCGGCATTCATCGCCCGCTTCCGGTAGCCGCCGAATAGCGCATCCGCGCCAGGCAAAAGGAAAACCAGGTGTCCTACGCTCACGTCTTGGACCTGATCGGCAATACGCCGCTGATCCGGCTCGACGGCCCGTCCGATGCGACCGGTTGCGAGATTCTCGGCAAGGCTGAATTCCTCAACCCGGGCGGTTCGATCAAGGACCGCGCCGCCCTCAATATCGTGCGCGAAGCCGCAGCGGACGGCACGCTGAAGCCGGGCGGGGCCATTGTTGAAGGCACGGCCGGCAATACCGGAATCGGCCTGGCCCTGGTCGGCGCTGCGCTGGGCTATCCCGTCACCATCGTCATGCCGCGCACCCAGTCGGAAGAGAAGAAGTCGGCCGTGCGCTCTTTCGGAGCGCGCCTGATCGAGGTCGACGCGGCACCCTTCTCCAGCCCCAACCATTTCGTGCACTATTCCAAACGCCTGGCCGAGGAGCTCAATGAGAGCCACCCGTCCGGTGCGATCTGGGCCAATCAGTTCGACAATCTCGCCAATCGCCGGGCGCACGAGAAAACGACCGCGCCGGAAATCTGGGAACAGACCGGCGGCCGGGTCGATGCCTTCATCTCCGCCGTCGGCAGTGGCGGCACGCTGACCGGTGTCGCCGCGGGCCTGCATCGCCACAACCCGGACATCAAGATCGCCCTGGCCGATCCGGCGGGGGCCGCGCTGCACAGCTATTTCACCACCGGCGAGCTCAAGGGTGAGGGATCATCCATCACCGAGGGCATCGGCGTCGGCCGCATCACCGGCAATCTGGAAGGCCTTACGGTCGACCATGCCTACCGTATCGAAGACAAGGAAATGCTGCCGGTCCTGTATGATCTGATCGAGCATGAAGGCCTGTCGCTGGGCGGTTCGGCGGGTATCAATGTCGCCGGAGCCATCCGCCTGGCCCGCGATATCGGCCCGGGCAAAACCATCGTCACCATGCTGTGTGACCCCGGCGCACGCTATGCCGCCAAACTGTTCAATCCTGAATTCCTCATGAGCCGGGGCTTGCCCGTGCCGCCCTGGACGCTTAACGAAGCGCCGCGGACCCATGCCTAGGCATGAGCCCTTCTGTACGAGACCGATGAAATGAATGTCATGACAACACCGCCTGCTCGCGAAAAGAACAAGATCTCGGCCAAGCCCGGCCCCTACACGATCGAGACCGTGCTTGAGGTCAAGCACTATACCGACCGTCTGTTCTATTTCCGCATCACCCGGCCTTCGAGCTTTCGGTTCCGCTCCGGTGAGTTCGTCATGATCGGTTTGCCCAAGGAAGACGGCAAACCGCTCTTGCGCGCCTATTCCGTCGCCAGCCCGTTCTGGGATGAGGCACTCGACTTCTATTCCATCAAGGTGCCGGACGGCCCGCTGACCTCGCGTCTGCAACACATCCAGCCGGGCGATGAAGTGCTTCTGGGCAAGAAGCCGACCGGCACGCTGGTGCTCGACGCGCTGAAGCCGGGCAAGCGGCTCTACCTCGTCTCCACCGGCACCGGTATCGCACCCTTTGCCAGCCTGGTGCGTGATCCGGAGACCTATGAGAAATTCGAGCAGGTCATTCTCACCCATACCTGCCGCGAGGCTGCCGAACTGGCCTATGGCCATGAGCTGGTTGAAGCCACCAAGCAGGATGAGCTGATCGGCGAAATGGCCCGGGACAAGCTCGTTCACTTCACCTCGGTCACGCGCGAGGACGGTCCGGTCAAAGGCCGGGTCACCGACATGATCAATTCCGGCGAGCTGTTTGACCATCTCGGCGTGCCGGCGCTCGATCCCGAGGTGGACCGGGTGATGATCTGCGGCTCTGAAGGCCTGCTCAAGGACACCCGCCAGATCTGTATCGACCGCGGCTTCGTCGAGGGCTCCAATGCAGCCCCGGCCGACTTCGTCGTCGAGAAGGCCTTCGTCGCAACCGACTGACGGTTAGGCGGCGTCCTGCTCGAACCGGTCCCTCAGGGCGGTAAAATAGCTCCGTCCGACCGGGACCCGGTCGCCGCTTTTCATTGTCACCGCGCGTCGTCCCGCAATGGACTCGATCTGCTCGATCTTGCCCAGATTGACGAAGTGCGACTTATGCACCCGCACCACCGCGCTCCCCGCCATGGCTTCCTCCAGGGAAGCCATGGTTTCACGCACCATCACAGCGCGGTCCGGGGTATAGATATGGACATAGTCGCGGCACGCCTCGATCCGCTCGACGGCGTCGAGCGGGATGCGGATGCGGCGGCCGTCGACCCGGGCCCAGTACACTTGCTCCACTTCCGGCGGCGGCGCTTCACTCTGACGCGACAGCACACTGGCCGCCTGCGACACGGCCGCGATCACCGGTGATAACACCAGGCGCTCACGCGCCTTGCCCAGGGCCCGGGCCAGGCGCTCGGCATTGACCGGCTTGAGCAGATAGTCAGCAGCGTCCACCTCGTAGGAATCGACGGCATATTCCGGGTAAGCGGTGATGAATATGATCTGCGTTTGGAAACTGCGGCGCAGTTCTTGCGCCAGTTCGATACCGTTCTCACCGGGCATTTCGACATCGAGAAGCAGGACATCCGGGCGCCGCGACCGGGCCAGGTTCAGCGCCACTGCAGTACTCGAGGCCCGGCAGACCAAAGTGACATCCTCAAAACCTTCCAGCAGTTTTTCAATACCGGCAACCGCAAGGGGTTCGTCATCAACGATCATGACACGCATCAGCAGCCCTCCACAGGACGGGGTAATCGAAGGTGGGCGTCATAGCTGCCATCCGGATCATAGCCGGCGGACAGGGCAGCCGTACCGGCGAAGAGGATTTCGACCCGCTTGCGCAAATTGGCCAGACCTGTGCCGCTGATCACGTCGCGCACGCCGCTGTCAGGCACTGAGGCGGGAACGGAATTCCGGACCCCGACCTCAAGATCCCCACTCTCGGTCCGGCGGGCATAAATCGAGGCCTCGACCCGGTCATCGGTCCGGGCGACTGTGTGTTTGACAACATTCTCCACAAAGCCTTGCAAGGCATGACCCGGGATCGGGGTATCAAGCAGCTTGGGGTCGATTTGCCAGTCCACCACGAGCCGGTCGGGATAGCGCAAGCCTTCAATGGTCAGATACATCTCGGCCAGCTCAACCTCTTCGGCCAGCGTCACCAAGGCACCGTCGCGGGCTTTCAGGTTTTGCCGCAGCATGTCACCGAGCAGGACGACTGCCCGATGCGCATCCTGCTTTCGGTCGAGCAGGATCAGGGACGCCACCGAATTCAGCACATTGAACAGGAAATGCGGGTTGATCTGATTTTCCAACGCCTTCAGCTGGGCTCGGGCCATCGCGCTCTCAAGCGCGTAAGCGCGCTTGTCGGCTTCGACACGGCGTTGATGGATATCAACTGAATAGACGATGGCCGACCACAGGCCGTACATCCACGCCGACGCCATGATGATATTGGTCAGGAAGGCCCTGAGATAATTATAGAAAGTCGGGTTGGGCCGCATATTGCCCGTGAGCGAGACCAAGGCGGTATCGATGCTCGACCCGGCAAGGATTATGGCGATCACATAGAGCACCGTGCGGGACTGAAAGAACGGCTTGCCGCTTGTGATGGCCGGGTAGAGCGCTTGGGTGAGCACAAACCCGATCAGAGCATTACCCAGATAATATTGCCACTGAGACGGAGAAACCGAACCACCGTTTAAGCGAGCAAAGAACCATATTGTTCCAACATGGAAGATCGCGATCGAAACATAGATCGCGATACTCATCCATCTCAAGCGAGATATTTCTACTTTCATCGACCAACTCAGACTTTTTGACCGGCATTATTTTATCTGCCTGCCCGAGCACTTTCCCCGTCATTGAACGAGAATTCCCGCCGCTGGTCGATTTAATCTTCCGTAAGTCGCGCAAATTGCGCCGTTTGTCGCGCGCCCGGCTCCCGCCGGATTTTCCCTGCCCTAGGCGTGCTCGCCTGGCCTGTCCGCAGAGACAGCCGGATCTCGAAAGAGGGGATGCCGGCCCTGACCGGCGCAATGCACCAAGTAGGGGAACTACATGACGTACAGTAACAAAGCGCATCTCTTGCGCTCCTCGATTCTGGCTGGCGTGATTGCAGCAGGCTTTGTCGCAGCTGCACCCGCAGCGCTAACCGGCGCAGCCGCACACGCCCAGGATTACACCACCGGCGCCATCACCGGCACGGTCGTCGATGCCAACGGCGATGCGGTTGCAGGCGCCGACGTCGCGATCCGTTCAGTCGCGCAGGGCTTCAGTCGCTCAACCACCTCCGCGGCGGATGGCGACATCCGCTTCGGCCTGCTCCCGCAAGGTGAATATGAAGTTGTCGTCTCAGCGCCCGGCTTCCGCTCGACGGAGTCCGTCGTTTCTGTCCGGGCCGGCTCGGAGTCGGCGTATCGCTTCGACCTGGTCGGTGCCTCGGAAGTCATCACCGTGACCGGAACTGCGACCCAGGTGCTCGATTTCGCCCAGACCACAACCGGGCTTGATCTCGACATTGACGAGGTTCTCGAGACCCTGCCGATCAACCGCAACATCACCGCCGTGTCGCGCCTGGCACCAACGGTGACCCGGGGCGATGCCGATTTCGGCAACCTGGCCAATATCGGTGGCGCTTCAGTGGCGGAAAACGCCTTCTACGTGAACGGCCTCAACATCACCAATCTGGACAATTTCCTCGGAGCCGCTCTCGTGCCCTTCGAGTTCTACCAGTCGGTCGAGGTCAAGAATGGTGGCATCCCGGCCGAATATGGCCGCTCACCGGGCGGTATCATCAACGCAGTCACCGAGTCCGGTACCAATGAGTGGACGTTCGAGGTTCACGCCAATTACGCGCCGGACGCACTGCGGGCGGACGAGACCGATATTGTCACCGAAGGCACCCGGACCCAGGGCGACCTGTTTGAGCGGGAAAGCAGCTCGCTGATCCTGGAAGGCGGCGGCCCCATCATTCGCGACCGTCTCTTCGTCTACGGGCTGACGGAATTCCGCGATTCAACCCGGACCACGAACAACGCCGCAGCAGGGCTTTGGACCGAATATGAAAGTGACGACCCCTTCTATGGGGTCAAGGTTGATGGCTACATCACCGACGACCACCGTCTGGAATTCACCTGGTGGGACACGACACGTGAAACCAATGTCAATATTTTCGACTTTGATGCCACGACCGGCGATGTCTCCAGCGCCCCGAATTCGAACCTGCTCCAGACCCGGGGCGGTGAAGCCTATGTCGCGCGCTATACCGGCAATATCAATGACTGGCTGACCCTGTCGGCGGCCTATGGCGAAGTCGATGAGAGCTATCTCGATATCTCCGGTGACACCTCGACGCCCTATATCGTCAACGTCTCCGGCACCACGATCGGCGGTGTCGCATCCGGGGGCCTGTTGGGCACCCAAAGCGTGGTCAACGACACCTCGGAGTATGAAACCAGCCGCACCTTCTTCCGGGCGGATGCAGATTTGTATTTCGACTTCCTCGGCGAACACCATTTGCGCATCGGCTTCGAGCGCGAGGAGACCTTCCTCGCCCGCAATACCCAGCGTAATGGCGGCTATGCCATCGTCTATCGCCAGGGCAGCGCATCGAACTCGCTCGGCGTTCCGGCCGGTACCACCTATGCGGAGTTCAATGTGTTCACCACGGGGGGCGCCTTCGAAGGGGAGAATGACGCCCTCTACATCCAGGATTCCTGGGATGTGTCCGATCGCTTGAACCTGCAATTGGGCCTGCGCAGCGACAGCTTCCTGCAGCTCAATGCGGCCGGTGATCCGCTCGTCGACCAGCCGGACAATCTGGCCGCTCGTCTGGGCTTCAACTACGACCCGACCGGTGAAGGACGCCAGCGCTTCTTTGGCTCCTATGGCCGTAACTACTTCCCCATCGCCGCCAACACCGCCTTCCGCGGCGGCGCGTCGGAACTGGCCTATCGGGAATACTGGCTGTTCAGCGGTGTCGATGCCGGCGGCAATCCGTTGCTAACAACCCAGATCACCGAGGCCACCAACCCGACCGGCACCTTTGCCATCTGTCCGGCCGGCGTATTCGGGTCAGCCGGCACGCGCGGCTGTGCCGTGACCGGTGATGGCGAAGCTAATCCGGCCGAGACCTTCGCCTCGCTCAATGTCGAAACCGGTTATGCCGACGAGTACATCCTGGGTTATGAGCACACCTTCGATGATCTCTGGTCGGCGCAGGCCATCTTCCGCTATCGCGAACTGCTGCAGGCGGCCGAGGATATTTCCATCGACTTCGGCGTACAGGCCTATTGTGCGGCCAATGGCCTGGAAATGACCAATGCGGCCGGCACCGGTTGCGCCGACGTCTATAGCGGTTTCCACCAGTATCTTCTGTCCAATCCGGGCAGCTCGGTGGAAGCGATCCTGATTGATCCGCTATCGGATGGAACAACCCGCCTGACCCTGTCGGCAGACGGGCTCGGCTATCCCGATCCGGAGCGCAAATTCATGGCGCTGGAACTCAACTTCACGCGCCAGTTTGACGGCCTCTGGGGGCTGCGCGGCTCCTATGTCCTGTCCGAGGCGATCGGTAATTACGGCGGTTTCGTCAATGCCGATCTCGGTCAGGATGATGCCGGTGTGACCCAGGATTTCGACAATCCGGGGATCATGGACGGCGCGCGGGGTCTTCTGCCCTCCCACCGGGCACACCAGTTCAAACTCTTCGGCTCCTATCAGGCGACCGAAGATCTGCTGGTGGGCTTCAATGCCGAGCTGACCTCGCCGCGCCGCTTCGGCTGTCTCGGCAACCACCCGACCGAAGGTCAGCGCTTCGATGCCTCCGTGTATGAATCGCTGAACGCCTTCTACGGCCCGGCCTCCTGGTTCTGCCAGGGCGAGTCGACGCCTCGCGGTTCTCAATTCTCTTCCGACTGGGAGAAGAATTTCGATGTCTCGCTGCGTTACTCGGTCGATACGCCGCTGGCCCAGGACATGGTCCTGCGGGCGGATATCTTCAACCTGTTCAACTTCCAGTCCGTTGTCGATGCCGAGGAGACGGGTGACCGCAGCGATGGCAATCCGGATCCGGATTACCAGCTGCCGACGCAATACCAGACGCCTCGCTTCGTTCGTCTGGGCTTCGATCTGCGCTTCTAAGTCCTGGCCGCAGATTGCAGGGGGGAGCGGCGGACCATCTGGTCCGCCGCTTTTTTCATGGCAGGCCGCTGCCGTTGGTCGAGACAGGCGTGTTCTTCATCGCAACACACCTGCTGCCACCGGCCCCGGGCGCTAGACTGGAAAGGTCTCAAATTAGATCCCTCCGGGTCTTTGAGCCGCAGTACCCAACTGCGAAAAACACACGGCGCCCTGGATACTTAGTATCCAGGGCTGCGTGCGTTTGGAGGCCTTACGATTCCGGCCTTGACTCTCCTGCCGCAAGTGAGAACATAAGAAGAACATCGACTATGGGATAGATCATGCGATCTGCGTCTTCGCGTCCAGACGGACCGGCGCAGCTGGAGAAGCTGCGCGCCAAAATCAGGGATTTGATGCCGGCCTCCGCGCTGACTATGGCGACGGAGGACGCGCATGCGCCTGCAGCGCAAGACCCGGCCCTGGCCGCAGGCCCCTTGCTGGAGGTGGACCGCCAGCTGCACCTCGGTACCGGGCTGCACGAATTTTGCCCGCAAGATTATCTCGACACCCCTGCTGCGCTGGCCGTGCAGAGCGGTTTCATGGCCCAGGCCCTGCGCCGCGCCGGCACAGCACCGCCGCTGCTCTGGGTCCGGGCGCGCAATAGCGGCCAGGATTTCGGCCAGCCCTACCCGCTGGGCCTGCAGCAATGGGGCCTGGCGCCCGAACGCACCATTTTCGCCGAGACGGACAGCCTCACCGATGCCCTCTGGGCCATGGAGGACGCCCTGCGCGCCGGGGCCTGGGTGATGGGTGAGGCCGGCACGTCTTCACGTTACGATCTGACCGCGACCAAGCGCCTGCACATGGCAGCACAGGCGCGCGGCGGACTGGCTTTGGTGCTGCGGCACCATGACATGATCGGGGCCAGTGCGGCCCTGACACGATGGCGCCTGTCGGCCCGGCCTTCGCCGGCGCAGGACTGGCGCGGGGCGACAGGTTTGCCCGGGCTGGGGTCTCCCCGTTTCCGGGCGCATTTGGAACGGGTCAGGGGCGGCCCGCCGAAACAATTCGATATCGAGTGGAAGCATGCGGCGTTTCATGTCCTTGAGCCTGCCCCGCTGGCCGACAGAACGGCTCGGCCTGAGCCCCGGAGCAAGCCCGCGCGCCAGCGCGCCTGACAACACACCCTTTGCCCTGGTCCACACCACGACCGGCGGCGAACGGCTCTATGCCCTCAATGCGGTCGCAGCCCGGGCCGGGCTCAGGCGCGGCCAGTCCGTGGCCGACGCCAAGGCGCTGGAACCCCTGATGCGGACGGCCCCGGCCAAGCCGGATGCAGATACACGCCTGCTCCAGGCCTATGCCCGCGCCTGCGGGCGCTGGTCGCCCTTTGTCGCGCCAGACCCCGGCCAACCCGGCGATGATGGTATTCTGCTCGACATCACCGGCTGTGCCCGGCTGTTCGGCGGCGAGGACAAGCTGATCGCGGCTGCCCTTGAGGCCAGTCGTGCACGCGGCCTGACCACCTATGCCGCCGCCGCACCGAGCATCGGCCTGGCCTGGGGGCTGGCGCGCTACCAGGCCCGTCAGAGCGAAACCGGCTGGGTCAGCGCGGACAGGATCGACACCGCCCTGGCCGATATGCCGGTCGAAGGCCTGCGCATCGGCGAAACCGCTGCCCAATTGCGCCGTTTCGGGCTCAAGCGGGCCGGCGATCTCATCGCCTTGCCCCGCGCCAGCCTGACCCGGCGTTTCGGAGCCGGGCTTGTGACCCGGCTCGATCAGGCCACGGGGCGCGTCGAGGAAAGCCTCAACCCGTTACAACCGCTTACCGATTGCCGCGCCCGTCTGCGCTTTCCCGAGCCGCTGCTGCTGCTCGACAGTCTCAAGCAATGCGTCGATGAGACAGCCCGGAGCCTGTGTGAACAGCTCGAGACCCAGGGGCTGGGCCTGCGCCGGGTCGAACTCAATCTCTACCGTATCGACGGCAAGCTGATCCTGCTCGGCGTCGGCACGGCCGCGCCGGCGCGCGACCCGGCCCATATCGCACGGCTCTTGTACGAAAAACTCGACCGGGCCGAGATCGATATCGGTTTCGGCATTGATGTCGTCGAATTGCGTGCCCGCGAGACCGCGCCCCTCAAGGGCCGGCAGGCCGGGCTTTTGCACACCGGCGAACCCGACCCGGAGGAGCTCGACCAGCTGACCGACCGGCTCGTCGTCCGCCTCGGCGATGACCAGGTGCGCCGCGCCGGGCGGCGTGAAAGTCATATACCCGAGCGCGCGGCAGGCTGGCGTCCCGGCCCATCCCTCACCGGTTCATCCCTGAGCGGTTCCGCCCTGAGCGGTTCCGCCCTGAGCGTATGCGAGCCGGCGCAAACGCCCGCCTTGATCACTGCGCCCGCCCCGGACCGCCCGCTCCTCATCCTGGCCCGCCCGGAACCGGCCCAGGCCGTCGCGGAAATTCCCGACGGCCCGCCGCGCAGCTTCATCTGGCGCCGCGTCCGCCATCTCGTGCATCGCGCCGAAGGCCCGGAGCGTCTGGCCCCGGAATGGTGGCGCGACCAGCTCAGTGCCCGCACGCGCGATTATTTCCGCGTCGAAACCCGTGAAGGCCGCCGCTTCTGGCTTTACCGCGAAGGCCTGTTCGGCCTGGAAACCCGCACCCCGAACTGGTTCGTGCACGGGGCCTCTTGAGATCAGACCATGCACCACGCCGCCGAACTCGTTGCCGCGACGAATTTTTCCTTCCTGACGGGGGCTTCGCATCCCGATGAAATGGTGGCTCAGGCCGCCTTGCTGGGGCTGAGCGCCATTGGGATTGCCGACACCAACTCCTTCGCCGGCATGGTGCGGGCGCATCTCGCCGCCAAGGATGCCGGGATCAAACTGCTGGTCGGCGTGCGGCTGAAAACGGTCTGCGGTTTTGACATCGCTGCCTATCCCACCGATCGCGAGGCTTATGGCCGTCTCTGCCGCATGCTCACCAATGCCAATTTCCGCTCGGTGAAGGGCCAGTGCGATCTCTGGCTGGAAGAGGTCATCGATGCTTCTCCCGGCCAGGTCTTCATCCTGCTCCCGCCACAACATGCCAGCGAGCACTGGCGCGAACGGGCCGCCCATATACTGGCCCGCTCGCATGCCCGCCATGCCCTGGCCCTGACGCGGTGGTTTGACGGCCAGGATGGCCGCCGCCTGTTCCAGCTCGACGCCATCGCCCAGGAGCTCGAAATCGACACCGTGGCGACAACCGATGCCCGTTTCCACACCCCCGAGCGCAAACCGCTGGCTGATGTGGTGACCTGTATCCGTGAGCATGTGACCCTGAAACGCGCCGGCTTCCATCTCGCCGCCAATGGCGAACGCCATCTCAAACCACCACACGAACTCTACCGCCTGTTCCAGGGCTATGAGGCCGCCGTGGCCCGCTCGCTCGACCTCGCCGGCCGGATCAACTTCTCGCTCGACGAGCTCGTCTATCAATATCCCGATGAGGTGATCGGGGCAGATGAAACCCCGATGCAGACCCTGCGGCGGCTGACCGAGGAAGGCCTGGAGCGGCGCTACCCATCCGGCCCGCCGGACCGCATCACGCGCGCCGTTGCACATGAGCTCGCCCTCATCGAGGAGCTCGACTACGCCGCCTATTTCCTCACCGTCTACGACATCGTCCGCTTTGCCCGCAGCCAGGACATTCTGTGCCAGGGCCGCGGCTCGGCGGCCAATTCCGCTGTTTGCTACATTATCGGCATCACCGAAGTGGATCCGGCCCGGATTGACCTGCTGTTTGAACGCTTTGTCTCGGCAGAACGTGGTGAGCCGCCGGATATCGACGTGGATTTCGAGCACCAGCGCCGCGAGGAGGTGATCCAGTACGTCTATGAGAAGTACGGCCGCCGCCGCGCCGCCATGACCGCGACGGTGAATTGCTATCGCCCGCGCGGGGCCATCCGTGAAACCGGCAAGGTGTTCGGCCTGTCCGGTGACATCATCTCGGCCCTGTCCAAAACACTCTGGGGCTGGCGCAGCGATGATCTGACCGATGACCGGATCCGCAGCGAACTCGGCCTCGACCCGGAAGCGCCGGAGATCGCCATGACGCTGCGCTATGCACGCGAGCTGATGGGCTTTCCCCGGCATCTCTCGCAGCATCCCGGCGGTTTTGTCATGACCCAGGGACGGCTCGACGAGATCGTGCCCCTGCACAATGCCGCCATGCCCGACCGCACGGTTCTGGAGTGGGACAAGGAAGATATCGACGCGCTCGGCCTGATGAAGGTGGATGTACTCGGCCTGGGCATGCTCAGCTGCGTGGCCCGGGCAATGACGATGATCCGTGAGCACTATCAGCGGCCCCTGCGTGTCGCCGATATTCCACCCGAGGATGCGGCGGTCTACGACATGATCTGCAAGGCCGACACGATTGGCGTTTTCCAGATCGAAAGCCGGGCCCAGATGACCATGCTGCCACGGCTCAAACCGCGCAATTTCTACGACCTGGTCATCGAGGTCGCGATTGTCCGCCCGGGCCCAATCCAGGGCGATATGGTGCATCCCTATCTGCGCCGGCGCGATGGCCGTGAGCCGGTCGAGTTTCCCTCCCGGGAATTGGAGGATGTCCTGGGCAAGACGCTGGGTGTGCCCCTGTTCCAGGAACAGGCCATGCGGATTGCCATTGTCGCGGCCGGCTTCACCCCCTCGGAGGCGGACCGCTTACGCCGGTCCATGGCCGCCTTCCGCCGTTCCGGCACGATCCACGAAATGGGCATGAAGCTGAAACAGGGCATGATCGCCAATGGCTATGAACCGGACTTCGCCGAGCGCTGTTTCAAACAGCTCGAGGGCTTTGGCGAATACGGCTTCCCGGAAAGCCATGCCGCCAGCTTCGCCCTCATCGTCTATGTCTCCTGCTGGCTCAAGCGCTACTTCCCCGACGTCTTTCTCGCCGCCCTGCTCAACGCCCAGCCGATGGGCTTTTACGCCCCGGCGCAGCTGGTCCGCGATGCCCGCGATCATGGCGTCGAAGTGCGCCCGCCCGACGTCAATCACTCCGATTGGGAAGCGACGCTGGAACCGTGCAGCGGGCCGCCGCCGGACCGTCGCCTGCCCTTCGACATGCCTACCGGCGAGGGCGGCGGCCGCTTTGCCGTGCGCCTCGGCCTGCGTCAGATCAAAGGCATGAAGGAGCCGATGGCGGCGCGGCTGGTCGCAGCGCGTCACGCGGAAGGCCCCTTCGCCAGCGTCGCCGACCTGGCGCGCCGGGCCCGCATCGACCGCGGCACAATCGACCGGCTGGCCCAGGCCGATGCTTTCGGCTCGATCGATCTCGACCGGCGCAAGGCCGGCTGGTCAGCCCTGGCCGAGGCCGGCAAACCCCTGCCCCTGTTCGACCGGCTCGATGATTATGGAGCGGAGCGCGCGGTTGCCCTGCCGGCCCTGAGCGGCGGCGAGAACGTGGCCCAGGATTATGCCAGCCTGCGGCTTTCCCTGAAGGCTCATCCGCTCTCCTTCTTCCGCGCCGAATTCAATGAGCGGGGCTTTTTACGCGCCGAACAATTGCGCGAGATGCGGGACGGACAATGGGTGACGATCGCTGGCCTGGTGCTGGTGCGCCAGCGCCCGGGCTCGGCCAGCGGCGTGATTTTTGCCACGCTGGAGGATGAGACCGGGGTCGCCAATGTCATCGTCTGGCCAAAGACGTTCGAGCGTCACCGCAAAACGGTGATGAGCGCCAAGCTGATGACTGTGACCGGCCGGCTGCAGAAGGAGGGCGAGGTCATCCACATCGTCTCACACCGGATCGATGATCAAAGCTGGCGCCTGGCCGCGCTGGCCGGCGGTGCCGATTTCGAAGAGGCGCTGGCCCATGCCGACGAGGTCAGTCGCCCCCAGGTCGACCCGCGCACGGTGGCGCTTTATCGCAAGGCCATGCAGGGCCAGGGGCTCAGCGAGATCCTGCCCAAGAGCCGGGATTTTCATTGACCAGAACGGTAAAGCCGGGCCCAGCGATACCGCGCTGGCCCGGCTCACAGATTGTATATCAAAGCCGGAAACTAGAGCGCGTAATCGCGCTCCGGGTCGACGCCCGCCGTCTCCAGGAATTTGCGGATGGCGCGCACTTCATCCTTGGGCAGCGAATGTTTGGCGTGATGGAAATTCGCCGTATGGCCGTTGAGCGTGACCGCGAATTTGGCGCCATTGCGCTCATGCAGCTCAGCACCGAGATCGCTCAGAACATGCTCGACATCGGCCGGAGCCAGATTGGCCGGCTCGGGATGATGGAAAATCGCGTGCAAGGTCTTGCGGTGTTTGTGGTTCATGTCGATGGCCTCCCTGAAGATTTAGCCTCAGGTTATCGCCACACTTTTCCTCCGGATATGCGACCAAGCGCCCCGCGACGCTCCGCCTCACCCCCGCGTCGCTGTGGCGGCGCGGGCCGCGCAAAACCGGCGTCGATATTGCAATACTTTGTTAACCCAGGGCGCGGTGTTACGCTTTGGGTCAGCTTGGACTTGCGTGAACATCAAGGGTGACCAGCGTGCTGAACGAGATCGAGAACCAGACCATGTCCGCCCTTTGGGACCGGGGCTCCGCCTCGCTGGACGAACTCGCTGTCGCGACCCGTTCACCCGCCGGCAAAACGCTGCAGACCCTGCGCCGCCTGGTCAATAAGGGCGCCGTGGCGCGCCGGCGCCAGGGCCAGGATATTGTCTACAAGCCGCTGCTCAATCGGGACACTGCGCGCACCCACAAACTCGGACGCGCCCTGTCGGGCATGACGACTGATACCAGCGGTCTGACCGGCATGGTGGTGCTCAGCGAAAGCGATCTCGATCCGCAGGACTGGGCCGATCTTCAGGCGGAAATCGCCGCCCGCAAGGCCCGTAAGGCCGCGCGCTAGCCCGCGTCCAGGAAAGCCCGCACATCCGCCAGCGTACGCGCCGGCGCTTCCTCATGCGGGACATGGCCGAGATCACTATAGGTGATGATACGGGCATCGGGCATGTGGGCCGCGAATTCGCCGGCATGGGCCGGCGGCACCATGACATCCCGCTCACCCCAGACGATCAGGGCCGGAGCCTCGACCCGGGCCAGGTCGGCACGCGGATCCGGCAAGGTAAAGACTTCAAGCCGCTCGACCAGGGCGTCGCCGACGCCGGGCTGGCGCATCAGGCTGTGCACACGGGCCGGCAAATCCTCCGGCATGCGCTCGGGATCGCCAAACAGGGTGCGCGAGGCGGCGGCAATACCAAATTCCGGTCCCTGGGTGAGGAAGAAGGCCACGGCCGCGGGAACCGGTACCGGCTCCTCGCTCACGCCATTGATGGAAAACCCGCCGGGCGCCAGCAGGACCAGGCTGGAGACGCGTTCGGGATGATCTGCGGCGAGCCGCCAGGCCACCAGACCGCCCAGGGAATTGCCGACCAGGCTGGCCTCATCGAGCGCCAGGGCGTCCATCAATGAGCGCGTGAACGCAACAGTGTCCGCGACGCTGTAGCGGGCCTGCGGGTCCGGCCCGGTCAGGGCATGCCCCGGCAGGTCAAAGCGGATCACCCGGTAGTCCTGCGCCAGATCGGCAGCCCAGGCGTCCCAGCTTTCCAGCGAATAGGAAAACCCGTGAATGAGCAGCAGGGCCGGCGCATCGGCGGGTCCTTCCATGCGCACGCGGGCAGTGATGCCATCGACATCGACCCAGCGGTCAGACGCTGACCAGTAGGGGCTGTCCGGGATCGGCCGTTCGGAGGCGGACAGTTCGAACGTCGGTTCAGCGCTGTCGCGATTGCCTAGGAGGACCCAGGCAGCGAGCGCGATCAGGACAAGGGCGAGAGCGACGAAAACGAGATTGCGCATGAGGACCGGTCCTGCCCGACGATAAAAGACAAACAAAAAAGATGACGGGGCGATCCGGAGACCGCCCCGCCAAGGTGCAGACTAGTAGCGCACGGCGAAGGTTGCCGTGACGGTGCGCGGATTGCCGTAATAGGCCGTCAGCACGCCTTCTGCGCCAAGCTCGGAGAGGAGCGTGTCATTGTTGACGAAGTCATAGCCGGAGACCCGGTATTCCTCGTCGCCGAGATTGCGGCCATGCAGGCCGACCTGGTAACGGCCATCTTCGCTGTCCCAGACCACCGACGCGTTGAACAGCGTGTAGGCATCCTGGTCGAGTTCCGCGAAGGGGAATTCGAACTGGCTGCTATCGCCGCGATGCGAGACCGTACCGAGCAGGGTCAGGTCGCCGCCATGCAGCGGAGTGACATAGCTCAGCGTCGCGCTGGCGGTGAGGTCCGGCGTGTTCTGGATGACGACATCATCGGAAACATCGACACCGAAGGCATTGATGAACTCCTTGTACTCGCCATCGAGATAACCGACGGCCCAGCTCAGATCGAGGCTGTCACCGGCATTGGCAACGTCCTCGCCCAGGGTCCAGAAGCCTTCATACTCGATGCCCCAGATCTCTGCCGAAGCGGCATTGGTGGTGACACCGGTGAAATCGTTGGCGACGCCGTCACCGGTCGTGTCGATACCGACCGAACCCGGGATCTGGACGTCCTGATAGTCCGAGAAGAACCAGGCCAGCGAGTGGCGATAATTGTCGCCGGCGAATTTCCAGCCGATTTCATAGCTGTCGACGGTTTCCGGCTCGAAGGACATGAAGCGGAAGATTTCAGCATCCGACACGCCACCGCTCTGGTCGAAGTCCGGTGCACCGGTCGTCTGCGCACGCGGGTCGAAACCGCCGCCTTTGAAGCCCTGCGAGTAGGTGAAGTAGACGTTGTTACGGTCGTCCATTTCATAGGCGAGCGAGAGGGTCGGGCTGAAATCGGTCCAGTCATTCGTGCCCTGGAAGTCCGACGTGGTCGCAACCGCTGCACCGGTGCCGCCGAAGAATTCGGAGAAACCGCCGAAATAAGTGCGGCGCAGAACCCGCGAGGTACGCTCGTCGGACGTATAACGCCCGCCCAGCGTGACCGAGAACTGGTCGGTCACGTCATAGGTGAAGTTACCGAAGAAGGAGTAGGTCTCGGTGTCCACTTCGCCGAACGTCTGGGCGTTGAGGCCGGCGATGACATTGTCGAGCAGCACGTCGAACACGGTCAGCGCCGAGGCGTCGAGATAGTAGTAGCCGAACACACCGGCGAGACGGTCGCCTTCATACAGGACCTGGAATTCCTGCGAGAACTGCTCGTTGTCATAGATCGCCGGGACGTCGAAATCGCCTGACGGCAGAGCGTCGAAATCGATCGGCGTAGTGCTGGAGTCTTCACGCTGCGAGGTGATGCTGCGGAAGGTCCAGTTGTCATTGATGGTCCAGTCGGCGGACAGGGAAAGACCTTCCGTGTCGACCTGTTGATCAACGACATTGAGACCACCGCGCGAGTCAAACACGTTGTCGAGGACCGGAGCGCCGGACAGCTGACCCGGGATCAGACGGTGGCCGCCGCGGGCATTGGAGGTGTCTTCGGAGGTGTCATAGCTCAGGCGGACAAAGAAGGTGTCGCTCGGCTCCCATTCCATCGACACACGGCCGGCCAGGATATCCTTGTCGTAATTCTCCGTCCCCAGGGTCAGATTGGTCCCGAAACCGTCGCGCTCATAATTGGCGATGGCGCCACCGATCCGGAAGGTGTCGCTCAGCGGCACGCTGGCGGTGATGATCTGATCGAGCTGGCCATAGCTGCCGACATTGAGACGGGCATTGAAAGTGGCCTCTGTCGGGTCGAGACGGCGCGTCACGTATTTGATCGCGCCACCAATGGTGTTGCGGCCATAGAGCGTACCCTGCGGGCCACGCAGGACTTCGATACGCACGACGTCGAAAATGTCGAGCACCGCCGATTGCGGACGATTGAGATAGACATCGTCGACATAGATGCCGACACCGGCTTCAAAACCGGCCACCGGGTCTTGCTGACCGACGCCGCGGATGAAGGCCGTCAGGGTCGAGTTGGTGCCGCGGGACACTTCCAGCGTCACGTTCGGCGTGGTTTCGCCGACCGTGGTGATGTCCACCGCACCGATGGTCTCCAGCTGCTCGCCGGAATAGGCCGTAACCGAAAGCGGCACGTCCTGCAGCGACTCTTCGCGGCGGCGGGCCGTGACAGTGACAACGTCCTCAATCTGGTCGCCATCCTGCGCCAGTGCCGCCGGTGCAGCCATCGGCAGGGTTGCCAGGATGCTACCCGCAAGCAGGGCCGACCGGGTCATCTTGAAAATCGGTTTCATTAGGTACTCCCCTCAATGTTCTGAACTGGGTTCGCTGCCGTCTGCACCCGGCTGGCGAAGTCGCGGACCGCATGTTCGAACTCTGTCGGTTCTTCCAGATGCGGTGCATGGCCCGAACGCGAAAATTCTTGTCGTGACGCGTTGGGCAGGGTTTCAACGAGATACCGGCTCGTTTCCGGGCCATAGGCATCACTGCGCCCGCCATAGGCGATCAGCGTGGGTACGCGGATTGCCGGCAGGGCCGGACGCAGATCCTGTTGCGCCATTGAAGCCCAGAGGCGGGCCATGGCGTCTGAATCGAGATGGCGCATGCGCTCGCTCGTGCGCGCGACCAGATCGGGATTACCGCGCGCGGTGTCGCGCGCGAACATGTGCGGAGTAAAGGCCCGGACATAGGCCGGCCAGTCCTTGCGCATCACATCCAGCGCCCGGGCGCTGGAGGCGGCATCAAGACCATTGACCATACCCAGCGACCAGTCGGCCGAATTGAGAATGCGCGGGCTCATATCCTCGACCACCAGACCGGCCAGCGGACGCCGGCCGGGCTCGCTCAGATATTGCCACAGCACCAAGGCGCCCATCGACCAGCCCAGCGCAACTGCGTTATCGAGCTCAAGTGCGTCAATCAGAGCGGCGACATCGCTGGCCAGCAACTTGATCGAAAGCGGCGTATCACCGGCCGGGGTTTCACCATGGGCGCGCAGATCGGGAATAATCACGCGGTGATCGCGGGCCAGTCGGGCGCTGAGATCTTCGAAGAATTGCGACGACGCCGCCCAGCCGTGCACCAGCACAATCGCGGGGCCCTCGCCATAATCGAAATAGCACAGGGGATTGCCGTCGGGCATGACCAGCTCGCGACGGTGCGATGGATCGTGATGCGCGGTCTTGGCGCTCAACATTTTTATCGCACTCCCCTTGGCACGGGCGTTTTTCTCGTTTCGTGCCATATTGCGTTAGGACCAATTTTGTGAAAACTGAATCATATGTCAACTTTGCAAAAAGCCAGCGCCTCGAAAAATCCGAAGACCGCACGCGGTCAGCGCACCCGGAACAAGCTGCTGGATGCGGCGGAAATCGCATTCGGTGAGGAAGGGTTTCACGCCACCTCGATCGGTGACATCACCGGCAGGGCACAGGTCGCGCTCGGCACTTTCTACGTCTATTTCGACTCAAAAGACGAGATTTTCCGGGCACTTGTTGCTCATATGGGTCATATGGTGAGAAGCTGGATCGCCGAGCGCGTCGCCGGGTCCACCGACCGCCTCGACGCCGAGTTCAAGGGCCTGGTGGCCTACATCGAATTCGCCCGCGCCCACCGCAATCTCTACCGCATCATTGAGGAGGCGCAATTCGTCGCCCCTGATGCATATAAGGCACACTATGAGCGCTTTGCCGAAGGCTATCAGCGCAATCTGCGCGAGGCCGAGGAACGCGGCGAGATTCGCTCAGGCGATGCCGACACACGGGCCTGGGCGCTGATCGGTATGAGCGTCTTCCTGGGGCTCAAATTCGGCATCTGGGATACCCAGCGCAGCCCGGAAGACATTGCCCGTGATGCGATCGACATGATCTCCGGAGGCCTGAAGCCATGACGGAGACGCTGGAGCAGCCCCCCATCATCTCGCATTTCGATCATGATGTGCTGACGCTTCAGCTCAACCGGCCGGCGCGCGCCAACAGCCTGACCCCGCAGCTGATCGAGACCGGGCTGACCGCCCTGCACGAGCACGGCGGCGCCCATACCGTGATCCTGACCGGTAGCGGGAGGGCCTTTTCCGCCGGCGGCGATATCGGCGGCTTCCTCGACCATGCCTCCAGCACCCAGATCCTGCTGGACTATGCCGACCGGCTGGTCGGTCTGCTCAATGAGTTCATTCTGGCCCTGGTCGAGAGCGAGGCGCTTGTGATTACCGCCGTCAATGGTCCCGTGACCGGCGGCTCTCTCGGCCTCGTTCTGGCCGCCGACCACACCGTTTTCGCCGAGACAGCGTTTGTTCAGCCCTATTACGGCCAGATCGGTTTTGCGCCCGATGGCGGCTGGACCGCGATGCTTCCGGACGTGATCGGCGCAGCCCAGGCGCGCAACTGGATCGCTACGGATACCCGTTATGACGCCATTACGGCGCTGCATCTCGGTCTGGCGCATGAAGTGGTTTCCGCCGACGAGTTCGGCACTGCCGTCCGCGCGGCGATGGAACGGTTTGCGGTCATGGACCGCGCCGTCGTGCAGGCTTCGCGGGGCCTGCTCAACGTCGACCGGGACACCCTAGCCGGCAAGCTCGATCGCGAGCGCCGCGCCTTTCTCGATCTGATCGCCCGCCCGTCCACGCTGAGCCGCATGCGGGCTTTCGCCAATGGGTCGAAACGCGAAACCGACAGGCTCAGGGAGGTCTGACGCCATGATCACCGACATTATCCGCCGTCGCGCAGCGCTGGGTCCTGACCGTACCGCCTTCCACACCGTGGAGACCGGCGAGCGCGTGAGTTATGCGCAGCTGGAAGACCGTAGCGCCCGGGCGGCCAGCCTGATGGCAGATCGCGGCGTCCGCCATGGCGACCGCGTCGCCATCCTGTGCCGCAACCGGGTCGAGTTTTTCGAGATCATGTTCGCCTGCGCCAAGCTCGGCGCCATTCTGGTGCCACTGAACTGGCGCATGCCCGGCGCGGAGCTCAAGGGCCTGATCGCCGATTGCACCCCGACCCTGATGGTCACCGGAGCCGAGGACCGCGACACCGCAGCCATCGCGATCGAGGACCAGCGCGTCACCGTGCTCGACCTGGAAACGGACTACCCCAGCGCCCGCGACGCCGCAAAACCGCACCCCGGCCGCACCGGCTGGCCCGAGGACGAGACCTGGTATCTGATCTACACCTCCGGCACGACCGGCCAGCCCAAAGGCGTCATCCAGACCTATGGCATGGCGATGATCAACTATATCAATATCGGCCAGGCCATCGGGCTGCGCGGGGATGATGCGACGCTCAACTTCCTGCCGCTGTTTCACACCGCCGGCATCAATCTGCACACGCTCCCGGTCCTGATTGCCGGCGGGCTGGTCCATATCCTGCCCGGCTTCGAGCCCGGCCCCATGCTGAAACTGATCGATGAAGGCGCTCTGGATGTCTTCATCGGTGTGCCCGCCTGCTATCGCGGCCTGATCCTGCACGAGGATTTTGCCAAGACCGATCTGACGCGTCTGCGCCACTGGGCCTGCGGCGGGGCGCCGCTGCCCGATATTCTGGTTGAGCAATTTGCCGATCGCGGTGCTGTTGTGTGCAACGGGTTCGGCATGACGGAAACCGGGCCGACCGCATTCCTGGTCGATCCGGAGCGCGCCTTGGAGAAAATCGGCTCGGTCGGCAAACCGCAGGTCATGATCGATGCCCGGATCGCATCGCATGAGGGCGTGCCCGTCGCGCCGGGAGAGACCGGCGAAATCCAGTTCTTCGGGCCGGGCCTGACCCCCGGTTACTGGAACCGCCCGGACGAGACGGAGAAACTCTTCACCCCGGACGGCTGGCTCAAGAGCGGCGATCTGGGGCGGTTCGACGAAGACGGCTATTGCTTCGTCGCCGGCCGCATCAAGGAGATGTATATCTCCGGCGGCGAAAATGTTTATCCGGCCGAGGTCGAGAATGTCCTGCACGAACACCCGGCCGTTCTGGAAGCTGCCGTCGCCGGTGTGGCAGACGAGAAATGGGGCGAGGTTGGCTGCGCCCACATCATGCTTCGCCCCAATCAGAGCGCTGGTGAGGACGAATTGCGGGCCTGGTGCCGGGAACGCCTGGCCGCCTATAAAGTGCCCAAATACGTGCGTTTCGCCGCCGATTTCCCGCGTACCGCCGCCGGCAAGGTGCAAAAACACCTTCTGCCCGAACCGGAGACGGCCCAGTGAAAGAGGCGACGCTAGTTCGCAGCTTCCGGCAAAGCGATTTCGACGCCTTCGCGGCTTTGTCCGGCGATGACAATGCGATCCATACCGACCCGGCATTCGCCGCCCGGACCCGGTTCGGCAAGACCGTGGCCCATGGCGCCATGCTCTGCGCCGTGCTGCGTGGACTGGTCGACCAACTCGTGCCGGGCGGACGCCAGCTACGCCAATCCACCATGTACCCCGCCCCTTCACCGGTCGATGAAGTACTGCGTTTCGAAGCCCGCATCCGCGAGGAGAGCGAACACCGGGTAATGCTGGACCTGTCCGTCCTCAGAGTGTCAGACGGCGAGATCACCTGCCGCGGCGAAACCGAGGTGGCGCGCTGATGGCCCGGCTGGAACTGGGACAAAGGGCCGAGCGCCGGCGCAGTTTCAGCCCTGCGGATGCTGACCAGCTGCGTCATCTGACTGGTGCGATCAGCCTCAACGGACATGTGCCCGAAGCCCTGATCAATGCGCTTTTTTCCGACCTGCTCGGCGTCGACCTGCCCGGACGCGGCACCAATTATCTGAAGCAGGAAACCGAGTTCCTGCGCCCGGCCCCGCTTGATGTCGAGATCATAGCGAGCGTCGAAATCACCCGCTTGCGGGCCGACAAACACCTTGTCGATCTGAGTACGACCTGCCGGCTTGAGGATGGCACCGAGCTGGCGCGCGGCCGCGCCCTGGTCATGGCGAGGGATGTCGACGGCGCCTGGGGGTAATGCAACCAGCAGGTTATTGCCAATCCGCCCAAGCTATGGAAACTGCCGCGCCATGCTGGCACTTTCTCATAACTCGGCTGTCGAGACACGCGACGCGCTGATCGTGGGCGGCGGTCATAACGGTCTGGTTTGCGCTGCCTATCTGGCCGAAGCGGGCCTGAACGTCACCGTCCTGGAACAGCGCGACATTGTCGGCGGTGCTGCGGTAACAGAGGAATTCCACCCCGGTTTCCGCAATTCCGTCGCCTCCTACACGGTCTCCCTGCTTAACCCGAAAGTGATTGCCGATCTTGATCTGCATCGCTACGGGCTGAAAATCGTCGAGCGCAAGGTCAGCAATTTCCTGCCGCTCGATGACGGCTATCTGCTCGCCGGTGAAGGCCTGACACGCGATCAGGTGGCAAAGTTTTCCCAAGCAGACGCGGACCGGCTGGAGGAATTCAATACCCGGCTTGAAACCATTGCCGATACGCTGCGCCAGCTGGTTCTGGAAACCCCGCCCAATCTGCGTGAGGGCGGCTGGCTCTCGGCCCTGCCCGAGCTGATCAAGGCCGCCGGCCTGGGCGGCCGCCTCGGCGGCATGCCCATGGGCACCAAGCGGGACCTGCTCGACCTGTTCTCGAAATCCGCAGGCGACTGGCTCGATGGCTGGTTTGAGAGCGAGCCGATCAAGGCCCTGTTGGGTTTCGACAGCGTCGTCGGCAATTACGCCAGCCCCTATACGCCGGGCTCCGCCTATGTCCTGCTGCACCACGTCTTCGGCGAGGTGAACGGCAAGAAGGGCAGCTGGGGTCATGCCATTGGCGGTATGGGCGCGATTACCCAGGCCATGGCGCGCTGCTGTGAAGACCGGGGTGTGGAGATCCGTACCGGTTGCCGGGTGGCTGAAGTGCTCACCGAGGACGGCGCGGCGGCAGGCATCGTGCTGGAAAGCGGTGAAGTGCTGAGCGGCCGGGCCGTGATCTCCAATCTCAATCCCAAACTCCTGTTCGGCTCTCTCGTCGACCAAGACGCCCTGCCCGCTGATTTCAACGACCGCATCGCCCGTTATCGCTGCGGTTCCGGCACCTTCCGGATGAATCTCGCCCTGTCCGAACTGCCACGCTTCACCTGCCTGCCGGAGGCCGGCGATCATCTCACCGCCGGCATCATCATTGCGCCGAGCCTGGCCTATATGGAAAAGGCTTATAGCGATGCCCGGCGCCAGGGCTGGTCGAGCGAACCGATCATCGAAATGCTGATCCCGTCCCTGCTCGACGAGACGCTGGCGCCAGACGGCCAGCATGTCGCCAGCCTGTTCTGCCAGCACGTCGCACCGGTCCTGCCCGGCGGGGCAAGCTGGGATGATCACCGCGAAACGGTAGCGGATTTGATGATCGATACGGTCGATCAATGGGCCCCGGGGTTCAAACAATCCGTACTCGGCCGCCAGGCCCTGTCTCCGCTGGATCTGGAACGCACATTCGGGCTGGTCGGCGGCGATATCTTCCACGGCGCCCTGAGCCTCGACCAGCTGTTCTCCGCGCGCCCGGTCCTCGGCCATGCCGATCACCGCAGCCCGCTGAAACGGCTCTATCAATGCGGCTCCGGCACCCATCCCGGCGGCGGTGTGACCGGTGCACCCGGCCATAACGCAGCGCGGGAAATCCTCAAGGACGTCCGGGCCCGGCGCATATAACTATCCCGTTTATGGTTTTTGGTTGCGTTGCGCTAATCGAAGCCCTTATCCTTTTCATGCCTGTTTAGAAGGGGATAGGACTATGGCTAAGAAGGGCAAGCTGAGCCGCCGCTCATTTCTGCTGAATGTCTCTGGGGGCATTGTTACGGCAGGCGCCATGGCCTCGGTCACCGGCCGGGCCGAGGCGCTGCAGCAATATACTGGCGAAACCGACAACGATTCGGGCAGCTATGCGGACCGGGCCGGCTATGGCCGCCAGCGTCGCACCGGCAATACCGATAATGACAGCGGCAGCGGCGCGGACCGCGCCGGATATGGTCGCCAGTCGCGCACAGGCAACACCGACAACGACAGCGGCACCTATGCCGACCGGGCCGGCTACGGCTCGCAACGCCGCACCGGCAATACCGACAATGACAGCGGCTCCAACGCAGACCGCGCCGGATACGGTCGCCAATCGCGCACAGGCAACACCGATAACGATAGCGGATCCAACGCAGACCGCGCCGGATACGGTCGCCAGTCACGCACAGGCAACACCGACCGGGATAGCGGATCTAACGCAGATCGCGCCGGATATGGCCGCCAATCGCGCACCGGCTGCACCGATAGCGATGGCGGATCCAACGCGGACCGCGCCGGATACGGTCGCTGCTAGACCCCCGGAGACAAACAAAAAGGGGCGGGCCGCATCATCGCAGCCCGCCCCTTTTTTGTATCAGCCAACCAGCGCCGGATCAGGCGCGCGCGACGGCTTCCATGATCAGCTGCTGGGCTTTCTCGGCATCGCCCCAGCCTTGGACTTTCACCCATTTATTGGGCTCAAGATCCTTATAATGCTCGAAGAAGTGCGTGATCCGGGCCAGCAGCGGCTTCTGCACGTCGGTGAAATTCTTCACGTCGTCATAGAAAGGCGTGAGCTTGGTGTGCGGCGCCGCGAGAATTTTCTCGTCCAGCCCGCTCTCATCTTCCATCAAGAGCACACCAACCGGACGCGCCCGGACAACGCAACCCGGCATCAAAGTGGTCTGGCCCAGCACCATGACGTCAATCGGATCGCCGTCATCAGACAGGGTGTGCGGCATGAAGCCGTAATTGCACGGATACATCATCGGCGTATGCAGGAAACGGTCGACGAAAACCGTACCGGCATCCTTGTCCATCTCGTATTTGACCGGCTGGCCGCCGACCGGGACTTCGATGATCACATTGATGTCTTCCGGCGGATTGATACCGGCAGAGATTTTATCAAGGCGCATAGGATGGGCTCCTTGCAGGACTGGAAATTGGCGCCTCTCATACGCCGATAGCGAGGCCGCGCCAATGCTTTCGCTGCGCTGCAATATGAAAAATCAGCATCAAGCGGTGAGCTTACCCTCGCAATTGCCCCCACGGGCAGACTGGAGGCATGATCCCGGCATGAGCGAACACGCCAATTCCGACCTCGTCGGGCTGATCCTGGCTGGAGGGCAAAGCCGTCGCATGGGGCGTGACAAAGCCGCGCTGGACTGGCGCGGCCAGTCATTGCTCGAGCGGGCCCGCACCTGCCTGCAAGCGGCCGGATGCAGCACCGTCCATGTCCTCGGCCCCGACGGCAGCCTGCCCGACCGCAGGACCGGTTGCGGACCGGCCCATGCGCTCTATGACGCCATGAACACGCTCAACACCAAGCGGGCCTTTCTGGCCCTGCCGGTCGACATGCCACGGCTTGAGCCGTCCGACCTGACAGCCCTGGTCGGCGCACAGCGCGCCCGCGCCTATCGCGACCACCCGCTCCCGGCCTTCTTCCCCGCCCGCCTCCACAGCAAGTTTGAACCGCCCGAACACTTCTCCATGCGCATGCTGCTCGAGGCTTATGAGGTCGACTGGATTGATACCGACCCATCACGGACCGATCACTTTGCCAATATCAACACACCTGAGGACTTCGCAGCGCTCGATAAGACGCTAAATTGAGCGCGAGCCAATAACGGGATTGATTTGGACCGGACCGCTTTCACCGCGACCGCATCACCGCTGATCGACGCTTTCGGGCGGACGATCAGCTATCTGCGCCTGTCTGTCACCGACCGCTGCGACCTGCGCTGCGTTTATTGCATGAAGGCACGCCCGGACTTCCTGCCCAAAGCGCAATTGCTGACTTTGGAAGAGCTGACCCATGTTGCCGACGCTTTTATCCGCCGTGGTGTCAGTAAAATCCGCATTACCGGCGGCGAGCCGCTGGTCAGGCGCGACATCCTCACCCTGATCGAAAATCTGGGCGCCAGGATTGGGAGCACCGCGCTTGAGGAGGTCTGCCTGACCACCAACGCCACGCAGCTGCCGCGTTATGCCGAGCAGATTGCCGCGGCCGGCGTCAAACGGATCAATGTGTCGCTCGACACGCTGGATGCGGGCCGGTTCGACACCCTGACCCGCGGCGGCCGGCTCAGCGACACGCTGGACGGTATCGAGGCCGCGGCGCAAGCTGGATTGCAGGTCAAGATCAACACGGTCGCCCTGAAGTCCGGAAATGCCGATGAGCTGGACCGGCTTGTGAGCTGGTCGCACGAGCAGGGGTTCGACATCACCTTCATCGAGGTGATGCCCATGGGCGATGTCGGCTTTGACCGGGCCGATCAATTCCTGCCGCTGACTGCAGTGCGCGATGGTTTCGAACAAAACTGGACGCTGAGCGATATTCCCGATCGCACCGGCGGACCGGCGCGCTATGTCCGGGTGGCGGAAACCGGCGGCAGGATTGGCTTCATCACTCCATTGACCGAAAATTTCTGCGCCGGCTGCAACCGGGTCCGCCTGACCTGTACCGGCCAGCTTTACATGTGCCTGGGCCAGTCGGACCGGGTCGACCTGCGCGCAGCCCTGCGCGAGGGCGGGCCTGATGCCCTCGACCAGGCGCTGGATGCAGCCATGCAGGCCAAGCCCGAAGCCCATGACTTCGATGTCAGCCGCGGCGCTGGCCCCTCGGTCGGGCGCACCATGGCGCATACGGGAGGTTAGAATGGCTCTGCAGATCCGCTTTTTCGCCGCCCTGCGTGATGAAATGGGCCGGGCTGAAGATGTCCTCGATGCGGCACTCGCCGACAAGGTCACTGACATAATCGCTCATTTCAAAAGCGCCGACGAAAAGGGCTGGGTGCTGGCCGAACCCTTTGTCCGCATCATCGTCAACGGCACCGTGGCGACACCGCAAACGCCGGTCACAGATGGCGACGAGATCGCCTTCTGCCCGCCCTTCTCGGGAGGATAGGGCGCTGAGCACGCACATCCGCGTTTCCGCCGAGCCTCTTGATCCAGCAGCAATGCTGGCGGAGCTGACGGGTCAGTCTGCACACGATGGCGCGGTCGCCAGCTTTATCGGGCAAGTCCGCGCCGGTGAGGAGCTGATCGCCCTGGAGCTCGAGCACTATCCGGCTGTGACCGAGACGGCATTGGACGAGATCGCGCAGGTTGCCGTTGAACGCTGGTCGCTGACACAGGCCGTCATCTGCCACCGGGTTGGGCGAATGCAGATCGGGGAGCCAATCGTGTTCGTTGCAGCCACGGCACCACACCGCCGGGCGGCCCTCGCCGCGGTGGAATTCATGATCGATGTCCTCAAGACCCAGGCGCCCTTCTGGAAAAAAGAACACACGCGTACCGGGGCCCACTGGGTTGAGCCGCGCGCGGACGATCACGCCGCCGCCGAGGGCTGGTTGGCAAAGCCACAGGATAGGAAATTATGAGCGAAATTCCCGAAACCGTCGGATTTGCCGTCATGACCGTCTCCGACACCCGGGACGAGACAACCGATCGGACCGGCCCCTGGCTGCGCGATCAGATTGAGGCGGCCGGACACACGGTCATCGATCACGGCATCACTCCGGACAGCATCGAGGCCATCCGCGCCCAATTGGAGACCTGGATCGCCGATCCCGCCATTCACGCGGTGATCACGACCGGCGGCACCGGCCTGACGGGGCGGGACGTGACACCGGAGGCGGTCCGCCCCCTGTTAGACAAGGAGCTCGACGGCTTTGCTGCGGTATTCCACCAGGTCAGTTATCAATCCGTCGGCGTGTCGACGATCCAGTCGCGGGCCCTTGCAGGCATTGCCGGCGGCACCTTCGTCTTCGCCATTCCCGGTTCGATGGGCGGCTGCAAGGACGCCTGGAACCACATCCTGAGGGATGAGTTCGACCGCACGCACCGGCCGTGCAATCTGGTCGAACTGATCCCCCGCCTGAATGAGGTCTGAAATGACGGGTCTGACTCACCAGGACAGCGATGGACGTGTGCGCATGGTCGATGTCGGCGACAAGGCCGTAACCCGGCGTCGGGCTGTGGCTGAAGCGCATATCACGATGAACCGGAAGAGCTTCGAGGCTGTCCGTGACGGCCAGGGCCCGAAAGGGGATGTGCTGAAGACAGCAGAGATCGCCGGCATCATGGCCGCCAAGAAGACCAGCGATCTGATCCCGCTTTGTCACCCCCTGCCCCTGACCAAGCTGAAAGTCACCATTGAGCCGCGGCCAGACGGATCGGGTTTCAAAGTTACATCCGAGGCCCAGACCGACGGCAAGACGGGGGTCGAGATGGAAGCACTGACGGCCGCCTCTATTGCCGCGCTGACCGTCTATGACATGGCCAAGGCGCTGGACAAGTCGATGCAGATTTCAGGCTTGCAGCTGGTCAGCAAGACCGGCGGAAAATCCGGCGATTACCACCGGGATGACGCATGATCGGGCTGGATGAGGCACATGCGCGCCTGCTCGGCCGGCTGCAGCCGGTCGGCGAGGAAGAGGTCGACCATGAGCACGCCTTGATGCGCCGCCTGTCCCGGAGCGTGGCCGCCGCGCGGACCCAGCCGCCGGTCGATGTCTCCGCCATGGACGGGTATGCCGTCCAATCGGCCAGCCTGGGTGAAGCGCCGGTCGACCTCCTGCTGGCGGGAGAAAGCGCAGCCGGCCACGCCTATCCGGAAAAGATCAAGCCGGGCGAGTGCATTCGTGTCTCCACCGGAGCCGCCATCCCGGCCGGCGCGGACCAGGTCGTCATCCAGGAAAATACCGCCCGCAAGGGCCAGCAGGTCACAATGCAGGACCAGGCCAATCCGGGACGGCATATTCGCCGCGCGGGGCTGGATTTCGCGCGTGGCGACACGCTATTGCCGGCCGGCGCACCGCTCACCGCAGAAGCCCTGGCCCTGGCGGTGAGCGCCGGCGTATCGCGCTTTCAGGTCTGGAAACGCCCCCTCGTCGGCATCTTGTCGACCGGCGATGAGCTGGTGGAACCGGGCCAATCTCCGGCCCCCGACCAGATCTACAACTCGATCTCCCATGCGCTCGCGGGCATGGTCCAGGCATGGGGCGGCCAGCCTCACTATGTCGGCATTGCGCGGGATAACCCGGATGATGTCGCCGCCAAGCTGGATCACGCTCAGACTTGCGACCTGCTGGTGACGGTGGGCGGCGCCTCCGTCGGCGATCACGACCATCTGCGCCGGGTCTTCGCCGAGCGAGGCGGCCAGCTGGTGTTCGAGAAAATTGCCGTGAAACCCGGCAAGCCGACCTGGTTTGGCATGATGGAGCCCGGCTTCGTCCTCGGCCTTCCCGGCAATCCCGTCTCAGCCCTGGTCATGGCGCGCCTGCTTTTGCGCCCTGCTCTGGCCAAGCTGTCCGGCGCAGATCATGTCCGCGTCTACAGAACGGCTGCCTTGGCGCAAGCACTGGCCGGCAATGGAGACCGGGAAACCTTCGTGCGCGCGCGCCTCGATACCGGTCGCATGACCATCGCCCCGGACACCAACCAGGACTCCTCCGCGCTTTCAGCTCTGGTCCGGTCGAATGCGTTGATCCGGCGGAAAATTGGTGCACCCGCAGCACAGGCGGGCGAGCGGGTTGAATTTATCGACCTGGACTAGCCGGTTACGGAAAAGCCGTGCGCGAAGGGATCACGCTCATCCACGAAGATCGTGTTGATGCCAGTTTGCACCGCCCAGCCCTGAACACTCGGCCTGATCCCGTCATACTCACCGATGCGGGCTGCCGCTTCGACCCGGCCGCAGAACAGGCTGCCGATAATGCTTTCATGGACGAAGGGATCACCGGGCTTCAGTTTTCCGCGCGCGGCCAATTGCGCCATGCGGGCGCTGGTGCCGGTGCCGCAAGGTGATCGGTCGATCGCGCGCTTGCCATAGAAGACGGCATTGCGGGCATCGGCCTCCGGCGATTTCGCCTCATCGGTCCACATGACATGGCTGACGCCGCGGACGCTGGCATCATCGGGATGGACCACATCCACCGCCTGATCGGCCAGTTCACGCAGTTTCGGACTGAGCGCGATGATGCGGTCGACGCCGAGCGCATCAATACCGGCATAGCCCCCCTGCGGCTCCACGATTGCGTAGTAATTGCCGCCATAGGCGATATCGATCCGCAAGCGCCCAAGCTCCGGGCAATCAATCTCGACATCGCGGCAGGCCAGATAGCTGGCGACATTGAAGATCCGTACGCCGGCAACCCGCTCGCCATCCCATTCGATTTCCGCACGGATTCTCCCGGCCGGGGCATCCAGGATCACCTCATCGCGCGCTTTCGGCCTGAGGATGCCGTTTTCCAGTCCCATCGTGATCGCTCCGATCGTGCCATGACCACACATGGGCAGGCAGCCGGTCGTTTCGACGAAGAGGATGGAGGCATCCGCATCGGCAGAGTGGGGCGGATAGAAAACCGCACCGGACATCATGTCGTGACCGCGTGGCTCGAACATCAGCGACGTGCGGACCCAGTCATGATTGCGGACGAAATCCTGCCGTTTGGCGCTCATATCCGCGCCATGCAGGTCCGGTGCACCGCCTATGATCAAGCGCACCGGATTACCGCAAGTATGCCCGTCCAGGCAGGAAAAGGTGTGCCGCATCTGCTGCGCCCCGAAGCGTGACCCTAGTGGGCGATAACCGTGTCCTTGAGCAGAAGCGGGCGGGTATCGCGCGCGCGCTCGACCATGGCGGCGACCTGGGCCCGGCGCTCGCCCTGCAGCGCCATGCGCGGCATGCGTACGCGTTCAGAGCCGCGCTCCATCACCGCTTCGGCCAGCTTGATCGACTGGACCAGATCATGCTCCGCATCGAGATGCAGCAGCGGCATGAACCAGCGATAGATCACGCGCGCGGCGTCGAGATCACCGGCCTCGAAGGCCTCCCACAAGGCAATCGATTCCTTGGGAAAGGCATTGGTCAGGCCCGACACCCAGCCCTTGGCCCCGAGCAGCAATTCTTCCAGGGCGACATCATCCAGCCCGGCAAACACGGTGTAGCGGTCGCCGCAGGCATTGATGATATCGGTGATGCGGCGCGGATCGGGCGCGCTTTCCTTGATACAGACCAGGGTCTCGACATCACTGAGCCGCTTGAGCAGATCGATCGAGATCGAGACGCGATAGGCTGGCGGGTTGTTGTAGAGCATGATCGGCAGATGGGACGCGGCAGCCACGGCCCGGATATGGGCTTCCAGCTCGTGCTCCTGAGGCACATAGACCATAGCCGGCAAAAGCATCAGCCCATCGGCACCGATCTCGGCCGTATCCCGGGCATAGGCAACCGCCAGGTCCGTCGTCAGTTCGGACACACCGGTGATAACCGGGACCCGGCCTGCGACAGCATCGACAATGGTGCGCAGCGTGGCACGTTTTTCGTCCGCCTTGAGGGAGTTGTTTTCTCCCACAGTCCCCATGGCGACGATCCCGTGTACGCCATCGGTGACGAGATTATCGACGACGCGAGCCGTGGCCGCATGGTCGACGCTGAAATCTTCCGCGAATTGCGTCGTGGCGGCCGGAAACACACCCCGCCAGGCAGCTATCCCCATCTGTCCCTCCTAATCTCCAGAGCATCACTCGATCATCAATTGCCTCGACAAACAACTGCCTTGCATCACCTGCTGAGCAAGGTGACAGGCCGCACGGACCCCGTTAGCGTTGCCGCGACTTGATGGGGAGACACACATGACCTTGGTACGCGCATTCATCATGGCGCTGAGCGTGGCTGGCGCCGGCCTGTCCGCTCCAGCTCTGGCACAGTCGGAGATCGCCAGCCTGAACGAGGCCGTCGAGGGCATGGAACGCCGCGAAGGATTCTTGCCGCTCTATGTCGACAGCGAAACCGGCCGCATCCTGGCCGAACTGTCGCCGCAGGAGGATGGATCGCTGGGTCGCATGATCTATACGGCCCGTCTGACCTCGGGGCTGGGTTCAAATCCGGTGGGCCTGGATCGAGGCCGCGGCACCAGTTCCCACATCCTGCGCTTCTTCCGCGTCGCCAACCAGGTTTTCGCCGAGTTTGAAAACACGACTTATGTCGCGCGCGGCGCCGGTGCGGATGAAACCCGCGCAACGCAACAATCCTTTGCCCGCTCCATCATCTGGCAGACCGGAATTGAAGGCCAGGCCAATGGCCGGGTGGTGATCGATCTGACCGAATTCCTGAAACGCGACCCGGTTGATGCAATCAGCTACCTGTCCGGCACCAATCAGGGCAGTTTCTCCATCGATGCAGGCCGCAGCGCCCCTCTGACCGACACGGCACTGACCTTCCCGCAGAATGTCGAGATCGACGCGCTTTTAACGTTGCAGTCGTCCGCACCCGGGTCCGAGGTCCGCGCCGTCACGCCCTATCCGCGGGCCGTCACCTTGACGGTACACCACTCCTTTGTCGCCCTGCCGGACGCTGGATACACCCCGCGCTTCGCCGACCAGCGGGCGGGCTCGATCACGTCGGCCTTCTATGACATGGCGGCGCCGCTGGACGAGCCGCTGCGCCGGGTCTTCGCCCTGCGGCACCGGCTCAACCGGATCGATCCGTCCGCCAGCAGCGGACCGGTCGAGGAACCGATCATCTATTATGTCGACCGCGGGGCCCCCGATGTGATCCGCGATGCGCTGATCGAAGGCGGCCAGTGGTGGGCCGACTCCTTTGAAGCAGCCGGTTTTGAAGACGCTTATCGCGTCGAGCTCTTGCCTGAAGGCGCGCATCCGCTTGATGTGCGCTACAACGTGATCCAGTGGGTCCACCGCCAGACGCGCGGCTGGTCCTATGGCGCCTCGGTTATTGACCCGCGCACCGGCGAAATCCTCAAGGGCCATGTCACCTTGGGCAGCCAGCGGGTGCGCCAAGACCGGATGATTTTCGAAGGCCTGCTCGGTGTTGAGGAAACCGGCAGCGGTAGTGCCGGCGATCCACTCGAGATCGCCCTGGCCCGCATCCGCCAGCTCTCGGCTCACGAGATCGGCCATACGATCGGTCTGGCGCACAATTTTGCGGCCAGCATCAATGACCGGGCCTCGGTCATGGACTACCCGGCCCCCTGGGTCCGGCTCGATGATGCAGGCGCGATCGACATCTCCAATGCCTATGACACCGGAATTGGCGAATGGGACACGGCCGCCATCTCGTGGCTGTACGGCCAGGCCGCGACCGCCGAGGAGGAACATGCGCTGATCGAGCAAGTGCTCGCTGACGCTCGCGCGGATGGGCTGCTTTACATCACTGACCGACATGCGCGGGGCACGGGCTCGGCCCACCCGCTGGCCAATCTCTGGGATAACGGCCCGAACCCGGTCGAAGAATTGCTCGAGACGCTGGATGTCCGCGACACGGCGCTGGCGAATTTCGGCCCGCATGTGCTGCGCGACGACCAGCCGCTGAGCAGTCTGCGTGGCGTGTTCGCACCGATTTATCTCTATCACCGCTACCAGGTCGAAGCGGCGGCCAAGACGCTCGGCGGGGTCTATTTCGATTATGAACTCAACGGCCCGGCGGCGCAGGGCCTGAGTGCGGCCCCGGCGGCCGATCAGACCGCTGCCTTGTCGGCCCTTATTGCCACGCTGGACCCGGCACGGCTGGACATTGCCGATACGACCTTGGCGCTGCTCGCACCCGCCCCCTTTGCCGATTACGACCAAGCGGTAACGCGTGAATTGTTCGAGAGCGGCCAATACCCCGCTTTCAGCCGGCGCGATGCGGCGGCCGCGGCGGCGCGCATCACCCTGGCCGCGTCCTTGTCTCCGGCCCGGATCGACCGCATGGCCGATCAGAGCTCACGCGATGCGCTCCAGCTCTCTCCGCTCACTGCCTTTGAGGCCTTTGAAGCGGCAATTTTCGTAGCCCCGCGCGATGAAGATGCCCGACTGGGACCGGTGCGCGAGGCCGTCCAAGCCGAGTACGCTGCGCAATTGCTGCGTGTCGCCGGCGATGAGCGACCGGTTGCCTCGAGCTGGGCGCGCGACCGCCTGGAAACCCTGGCCCGCGGCCTGCCGACCGGGCGTTATGGCCGGGCCGGCCGGCGCAGTCACCGGATCTGGCTGGCGCGGCATATCGAGAGCGGCCTGGACCGCATTGATGAAGGCGAAACGCCGCGCTCAACCGGCACCACCGTGCCGCCGGGCAGCCCGATCGGCGCAGCGACGTGCTGGCATTGTGACAGTGCGGAGCTGATGGGGCTGGGACGCTAATCCCGCTCTGACCTGTCGCGTCCCGGTCCGTTGGGGCGCGACAGGATAAAATAAGTCACGGCGGAGAGCGTGATCGCCTGCACGATAAGAATGCCCGGGCTCAGTTGCAGCGCAATGGACAGCCCGAAGGTCAGCGCAATCGCGATCATGGACCAGAATTTCGACCATGGGTCTATGGCGCCATGTTCACGCCAGTTGCGGATCAGGAGGCCGAATTGCCTGTGTTCCATGAGCCATGTGTGAAACCGCTTGGAACTGCGGGCAAAAGCATAGGCGGCGACCAGCAGGAAGGGCGTCGTCGGCAACAAGGGCAGAGCGGCCCCGGCTATGGCCAATCCGACCGATGCCCAGCCCAGGGCCAACCATAGCCAGCGGATAATCATCCGTTTGACGCGTCCGGCAGGTTCTCGAGGAAGAAACGGATCGCGTTTTCCCCCGTCACCAGGCGGATGTCCGCTTCACTCATTCCCAGCGCCAAGAGCTCTTGAGTCAGTACAGCGAACTCGGACCCGTCAAATGTGGTGGTGACGGTGCCATCAAAATCGGAGCCGAGCGCGACATGCTCGACCCCGACCAACTCGACGGCAGCAATGATCGTCTCGGCAACACCGCGAGGCGTGTCATCGCAGGTGACATCGCCCCAGAAACCGACCCCGATCAGCCCTCCTTCCGCAGCGATAGCCTGCATGAGACGGTCCGGAATGTTCCGCCGGACCTGGCAATGACCATAGATACCGGTATGGGAAATGATGAGCGGCCGGTCGGTCATGGCCAGCACTTCTTCGACCACGGCGTAGGACGAGTGGGCCAGATCGATGATCATGTCGCGCGCCAGCATGCGCTCGACGGCCTCACGCCCAAATTCGGTCAGGCCCGCATTGGACAGACCATGCAGCGAGCCGCCAAGCTCGTTGTCGAAGAAATGGTGCAGACCGATGAGGCGATATCCCTCATCATAAAGACCATCGATCTTACTCAGATCGCCTTCAAGCGGATGAGCGCCCTCTGTCGCAAGGATGGTGATCAGGAGCTCGGAATTGCGCTCGCGCGCGTCCAGAGCCTGCTCCATTTGCTGACGGTCGCGGGCGATGACCAGTGCCCCATCCGAGCGGGCTTCAAGCCGGTGCAGCCGGCGAGCTTGATATCGAGCCCGCGCAAACAGCGATGTCCAGCTATCGACCGGCCATCTTTGGGCGATGGCCAACCCTGTTATGCGGTCGCTGTCGCCGGTATTGCTGTCATAGTTCTGGCCGGATGGTGACTTGGTCACGCTGGAAAAAACCTGCAACGCGACTCCACCGGCCCGCAGCCGCGGCAGATCGGTATGGCCGCGCCCGTTCCAGTCCTCCGGATCGCGCATCCAGAGCAACATGTCGGAATGCAGGTCTGCGACCCGCAGACTGGCATGCAGATCACGAGCGCCCGGTGCAATCTCGTAGGGCTCATGCGGCTGGACGACATTCATGGCCGCATCAACCCGCGCCGGAACCACCCGGAACAAGCCGACCGCAGCCAAGGCCAGGACCGCGCCCAGAACAATCACAATGACGCGTAACATGGCGCTCTCCCTTTGCCCGGATCATGGCCCGGGCAGGTCTAAGGGGGCAAGGGCGCGCTAGTTCGGCGCCTCGTCACCGGGCAGCTCTGTCCAACCCATGGCATAGGCCACCAGGTGGAAGACCGTGTTCTGCTCCATCGAGCCGCCGAAATAATGTGCCCGCGCGCCGGTGGCGAACAAGGCAACATCATCGCCGGAATGGGTCTGGCTCGGCAGTGCGACCGTGGCTTCCTGGCGGTAATTCGGGGCCTGCACCTCTTCATCGCTCAGCGCTTCGTCATCCTGTCCGCGCGTATTCGGTCCGTTCGCATAGCTTAGCGTCGTATAGGGCCGCCCGGTCCGGTCCAGGGTCAGAGCCGTTTCGCCGTCGAGCCCACCCGATACCGCACGCCGGACCAGGCCGAGAATGGAGGTGCCCCGTGCCGGGTAACCCGAGAAGGTCATGGTGTGACCATGGTCGGCCGTAACCAGGATCAGCGTGTTGTCCAGATCGACACGGTCAATGGCCGCTTCAATGGCCGCCTCGAACGCCTGCATATCGGTCAGCGCGCGATAGGCATTGGTGGCATGGTGAGCATGGTCGACCCGGCCAGCCTCGACGAGCAGGAAATAGCCATCCTCTTCGGCGCTGAGACGATCAATGGCAAATCCGGTCATCTCTGCCAGCGACGGTTCTTCCGCATCATCACGGTCAGCGCTGAAAGCCAGGTGGCTGTTGGCAAACAGGCCGAGAACCGGCTCTGTCGCCGCGACATCGAGCGACCGGAAGCCTGCTGCGTCGGTCACAGTCGCGCCGCCGCGCGCTTCCCATTCGGCGAGAAGATTGCGTCCATCGCCGCGCCGTCCGCCATCGCCTTCCGGCAGGAAATTGGCACGTCCACCGCCCATAACAACATCGATGCCGTCGCCCTCATCGAACGATAAAAGCTGTGCTGCGATATCACGACAGCCTGCCGCGACAGCGTTGTCGGGAAGATCCACATCGCTTTCCCACTGACGGGACACGGAATGAGAATAGGTAGTTGCCGGCGTGGCGTGGGTGATACGGGTGGTGGTCACCACGCCCGTTGCCATGCCACGAGCTTCGGCGATCTCGGCCAGCGTCAGCGGCGCAGCCTCGGGCGTACCGCAAACCTCAACGCCCTGATCGGCCGCCAGGCTGATGGCGCCATTGCGGGTCTTGATGCCGGTCATCAAAGCCGTCGCCGTATTGGCACTGTCGGGAACCTGGGAGTCGGTCGAATAGGTGCGCACCAGCGCGGCGTTGGGGAAAGCTTCGAAGGTGAGCAGGTTCTCGACCCCGGAGGTGTCGCCGCCGGTCTGGCCGTCATAGATCCGCGCCGCGGCAATGGTGGGAATGCTCATGCCATCAGCGACGAACAGGATCACATTGCGGGCCTGACCTTCGCGGGCCCGCAGGGTCAGCCGCTGGCGCGCCTCTTCCGCAGCCCGGTTCCAGGTCGCGTCTACCACCCGGGTTTCAATCGGCGATTGGCTTGCCGGCTCACTCCCGGTCGCTTCTGATTCAGCGTTTTGCTGGCAGGCGCTCAAACTGATGGCAATGGCCAAGCTGGAAACGGCAATCGGTGCACGCAAGGGATAATCCTCCACAATGGTGGCCGTGACATATCCAAGTCGTCTCAGGATGGCTAGTGACGGCTTTGCGTCACACTGTCATTGATCCGTCACGAAACCTAGTCGGCACCCGGCTGATCGAGCAGGATCGTCGCCTCGACGACATTGCCCCGTCCGAGATAGGCGACGCTGGAGAACGACATGTCTCTGGCCATCGCGATCCCTCGGCCACGATAGCCTTCCACCGGCCCTTTTTCACTTTCCTGCCGGGCAAAATCGAACCCGGCGCCGTCATCCTGGATGGTGATCGCGATCAGGCGTTCGCCGCGTTGAAAGGACACTTCCACCACGCGATCAGCATATTCATCCGCGGCCAGCCGGCGCTCGACCTCATCGCGCCAACGGCCCTCCATGATCAGGTCCTGCTTTTCTTCGCCGGTGATCTCCAGATTGCCGTGCTCAACGGCATTGATCAGGAGTTCCTGCAGACCGATCACAACGAGGTCGGAATTCGGGCAGGCGAGGGCCAGCATGGTCGCCAGATTGCGGGCTTCATCAAGCGTCCGGAACGCAAAATGGCCGCTGATGATATTGCCCACGGCCGACTGCCTTCGGGACACATCAGACCGCAGGGTTTCCACCTGCTCACAGAAATCCGCAGCCGCTGAAACAACAGAGTGCAGGATGGCGCGGTCGACATCAGCCGGCAGGACGAAATCGGCGCGGTCATGCGACTGATCATCGGCGATGAGGATGGACTGGGTGCTTTCGGCGAGATGGTCGAGCAGACCGGCATGGGCCGAGTCGACGACAAGAATGGCGACCCGGCCACCCTCTGGCGGCATGTCGGCCGTCACACCAAACAGCCCACCGGCGAGCGCGTCTCTGACCGTCTCGCCCAGTCTTGCATCCTCAAGCTTGACACAGACCGTATTCCTCGCCGGATCCAGCATCAGGGCTGTATTACCTCGAGCATCAAGATGGTCAGGTCATCGGGGAAACTCTCCGGCATGGAACCGAAGACCCGCTGGATCAGATCGGTGGTAAAGCCCTCACGGACCTCGCCCTCCATGGTTGCGACGATCAGAGCTGACAACTCATCTACGCTGAGAGCACCGTCGGGCGTATCGAAATTCTCGTATAGCGCATCGCTGTAAAGGCAGAGCCGGTCGCCGGGCTGCAGCGCAATGCGCTGATTGCCGTACTGGCCGCCGGACCGGCAGCCCATGATCAGACCGCTGGCATCAAGATGTTCCACACTGCCATCATGACGGCGCAGCACCGGGGTCGGCGCCCCCGCACCGGCAAATGTCAGACTGAGATCGCGCTTGTCAAACACACCATAGAAGGCGGTTGCAAAATGCTCGATCGGGAGGATTTCGTACAGCTCGTCGCTGAGACGCGCCAGCCAGGCGCCCGGGTCGCCGGCATCGGCCTCACTACGTTCCGCCAGCATGTGCAGGCGGAACGCATTAATCGCTGCCGACACTCCATGACCGGACAAATCGACCATCAGGACGCCGAAGCGGTGCTCGTCGATTTCGAAAACATCCCAGAGATCACCACCCAACTTGTAGGACGGGCGGTAGAAGGTCTCCATGCGGGCCTGCCGCGGATATGTAATGGCATCGACTTCAGGCGCCTCCTTCATCAAGGACATCTGCATGCCCTCGGCGGTGTGGAGCTCCTCGTCCATCCGCTTCTGGTAGCGCTTCAGCCGGGCGATCAGCCGCCGCCGTTCAATATGCAGGCGCAATCGCGAGATCAGCTCACCGGCATTGATCGGCTTGGAGACCAGGTCCGTCGCGCCCATGTCGAAGGCGCGGACCCGTTGCTCGGCTTCCTGGACGCCCGATTGCACCAGGATCGGCACATCGCTGTCGAACCGGTTGCGGATGGCATGGCTGACCTCGAACCCGTCCATCCTCGGCATGACTATATCGAGCAGGATAATATCGGGCTCATGCGCCTCGAAGCGCTCCAACGCTTCGATACCATCTCCGGCATAGTCGATATTGCTGAAACCAGCGGATTTCAGAACCGATCCGATCAGCATCCGGGATGAGCGCAAGTCATCGACGACCAGAATGCGGGCATCATCGGATGGAACGGGTTCGGGCGCGGACGCCGGAGCGGGTTGAGCGGACATGTGTTCAGCTACGACTCGACCGGAATGATCTCATCGACTTTGGATAGCTGAATAACCTTCAGCACATGGCCATTGGCGCCGGTCAGACGGACTTCCTTGCCGGCTTTCTTGGCCCTGTCATTGGCCAGCAGGAGCATGCCGATCCCAGCGGAATCGATCATCTTGGTTTCACCCAGGTCGATTTCAGCCGTCGCGCTATCGCTTTCATTGATCGCTTTGACCACGCTCTTGAAGCGCTCATGATCGTCAAACGTCAGCACACCGGAAATACGGACCTTAATAATCGCCCCGCCTTCTTCGATTTTATAGTCCATTCTTCATCCCCTAGAAGAGTTCGATATTCGACATGTCGTCGGGTTGATCCGGTTCAGATACCTCTGCCCCGGTTAGAGAACGCTGAAACTCGCGCCGGACATCCGAAAGCGTGATCGAGCCCAGAATGGACGCGGTCAAAGCTTCGCATGAAGTCTCGTCCATGGCGAGATCATCGTGATCGCCCATGAAACTTACGATTTGATCAAAAGCGCCGATCACCGCTTCCGTGCGCTGCTTCATCCGGTCCTGGAACTGCATCGCCATGACCACATCGTGGATCTCGTTTGCCATTCTACGGCTGGCATCCGTGGAGTTTCCAAGCTCCCTCTGGATCTCGTTATTGCGCTCGACAAGCGCATTGAGGAGCACTTCGAGCTGCTCCTTGGCATCGACCTGGCTCGACAGATCCATGGCACCGATCTCGCTGAGCTCCTGGTACTCATTACGGATCGATCCGATCACTTCGCGGATACTCCCGGTGACCTTGCCGACGCTTTCGCGCATCCGTCCCGACAGTGCATCGATACGCCGCGACAGCGACTGCATTTCCATGGAGACGACCTGGAAGCCGACCCCGGCTGCGCCCGCCCGTCCCGCCTCGATCTGGGCGTTGAGCGAGAGTAGCCGGGTTTGCCGGTTGATGGCTTCAATCTCACCAATACAGCTGGCCACCTCGTCGATTTCCTCGAGGATTTCGTCGAGCGAATAGATCAGGGCAACGCCCTGTTTGGACAGGACCAGAATACGTTCGGTCACCTCCTGCAGCGATTCCTGCAGGATCCGCGGCAGGGTGACGAGGTCAAAGCTCTGGCCATTATGATCAACGGTGGTGATCTGGGCGAGCAGCTCGCCGAGACGTTCCGTCTGCTCGGCTGAATTCTCTGTCAGGCTGGTGAACAGGCCGCTCAGGCGCTGGGTTTGATCTTCGACATCCCGGGTTGTTTCTGCCAGCACGTTTTCGGCGGTCCCCAGCGCGCCGAGCAGGAGCCGGGCAAAGGGGGAACGCGTCGGCACCGGGGGCATACCCACTTCCGGTTGATTTAGCGCATATCCTGTCATCACCCACTCCAGCGCCCTGACGGGCCCGTTGAGACGCCTTGTTTAAATCCGCAACACATTGCCGCGCTCTGATACAATTTTCAGTATAGCGTCGGGAATCTTATCTTCAGGTAACTGCCGCTCGACACCGCCAACATCAAAAGCGGCCTTCGGCATGCCGTAAACCAGGCTGGACGCCTCGTCCTGGCCAAGCGTATCGGCGCCGGCATCACGCATGGCCTTCAATCCGGTTGCACCATCCCGCCCCATACCGGTCAGGATGACCCCGATTGCCGCCCCACCGCAGGCGCGGGCGACGGATTCGAACAATACATCGACGGACGGCCGATGGCCGGAGACCGGCGGATCTTCGGTCAGGCGGCAGACATAATCCGCACCCGAGCGCTTCACCGTCAGGTGATGATCACCCGGTGCGATGAAGACCTGCCCGGCCCGAATGCGTTGACCATCACTGGCCTCACAGACGGTGATCGCGCAATTGCGGTTGAGGCGGTCAGCGAACTGTTTGGTGAATTGCGGCGGCATATGCTGAGCGATCACCGTGCCCGGCGCATTCGGAGGCAGGGCAGCCAGCAGGCGCCCCAGCGTCTCCACCCCGCCGGTAGATGCCCCCATGGCAACAAGGCTTTCGGTGGTGTCAAAACTGACCGGGCCTGCCTGTTTGACAGCAGCTCTGCGCGCGGCCGCGCGCACCCGGGACGCGGCGGCGGTTTTGACCTTCTCGATCAACTCTCCGGCCAGCGCTGGCATATTGCGCTCCAGGTCCATGACCGGTTTGCCGACGAAGTCGATAGCGCCCAGTTCCAGCGCGCGCAGTGTGACGTCGGCGCCTTCCTGGGTAAGCGAAGAGACCATGACTACCGGGGTCGGCCGCAGCGTCATGATCTTCTCCAGAAAGGAAATCCCGTCCATGCGAGGCATCTCGACATCGAGCGTGATCACGTCCGGGCGGAGTTCCTTGATCATGGTGCGCGCGACATAGGGGTTGGACGCGGCGCCGACGACTTCGATTTCCCCCGTGCCCTGCAGCATGCTCGGGATCAGCATACGCATCAACGCGCTGTCATCGACGACCAGGGCTCGAATCTTCTTTGCCATCGCGCGCCCCTAGAACAACTCGATTGATGAGTCCGGTGCCCGCAAGGGCGGCGGCTGGCGCAGCTTGCGCTCGGCCCGCACCACATCATCAACCAATTGCTTCGATAGAAACCGCCGCCAGGCCTGCCCGGTATAGGGATCGAACACGATACGCCGGCCGCGATCACCACCCAGGTCAAAGGCGACGACATTGAGGCTTTCGGCCTGGGCGTACTCACGGGCGAAGGCAGCATTATTATCGCCGACGCCGCTCATACCGTTGACGACATTACCGCCGCCGAAGAATTTGCATTCCAGGCGACGCTTGTCCGCACCGGCCGCGAGCAGGCCGTTGATCAGCGCGTCCATGGCGTGATTACCGTAGCGCAAAGCCAGGCTGGCACCGCTCCAGAGCCCTTCATCATCATGCGGCAGCATGAAGTGGTTCATGCCGCCAATACCGAGCAAGGGGTCATGGATACAGGCGGCGACGCAGGACCCGAGCACGGTTGAGATCAATTCCTGCCCGTTCGGGTCAGACGACACGTGCTGTGCGCCCGGAAGGACTTTCACCACCCAGCGGTCCGACGCCCGGTCATGATAGCGGCCATTGGCGGGTGTCTCCTGGCGGGCTGCAGCACTACGCGCCATCATGAACTCCGCCTTCGCGCGCATAAATCGTCCGCCCAACCGATTTGAGATGCCCGGAATCGCCCAGCAGGCTCTCCGAATGCCCGAGGAACAGACAGGCATCCTCCTTCATCATGCCGCGGAAACGCTGGATCAGGGTCCGCTTGGACTCGGCGTCGAAATAGATGGTGACATTGCGACAGAAAATGGCGTCGAACTTTACCTTCATCGGCCAAGCCGCATGCAGATTCAGACGGTTGAAAACGAGGTGAGACTTGAGCGCCGCGGAGACCGCAGAATGATCTTCATCCCGGGCTGCGGTGCGGAAATACTTGTTCCGGTACTGCGCTGGAATCGCTTTCACGGCCTCGCGCTCATAACGGCCTTCGCGGCAATGATTGAGCACATTCGTGTCGATATCGGTGGCGAGGATTTTCCAGTCCCACCCGCCAAGACCATCAAGCGCCTCGGCGATGCTCATCGCCAGCGTGTATGGCTCCTCGCCGGTCGAGCAGCCGGCTGACCAGATCCGGATTTTGCGATTACCATCGCCTTGTGCCCGGCGTTTCCAGTACGGCACGAGGTAATCGCGCACATAGTCAAAATGGTGGGATTCGCGGAAGAAATTGGTGTGGTTGGTCGTCAGCGCATTGATCAGGTGATTGCGCTCGGCGTCACCAAACCCACCCTCAAGGCGCTCCAGATAGGCTTTGAAATCCGGCAATCCGAGCTCGCGCAGGCGCCGGGCGAGCCGGGAATAGACCAGCTCGCGCTTATGGTCGCCGATGACGATCCCGGCATGGTCGTAGATCGCCTTGGCAATGATGCGGAAGTCCGCATCCCGCATGGAGAACTCGCGCTCTCCACGGGGGTGCTCGATAGCCGTACGCATGGAACTCGCTCCGTTCGGTCTGGAACCTAGAACTCGCTCCAGTCGTCTTCATCATCGACCACGGTTTCGGCCAGCTGGGCCTGTAATCCGCGCGCTCCACCGGTTCCGGCCGCACGTGCCGGAGTGGCGTGGGTGACAGGCTGGATGTGCTGCTGTCCGCTCTCAACGCCGGCGTTGAAGAAGCTCATGCGCTGACGCATGCGCAGGGCCTGATCATTCATGGTCTTGGCCGCAGCCGCATTTTCCTCGACCAGGGCCGAGTTCTGTTGCGTCATCTCATCCATCTGCGTGACTGCAGTGTTAATCTCGTCCGCACCGGTCGCCTGCTCGCGGGAGGCAGCGCTGATCTCAGCAACGATATCAGCCACCTTCTTGATCGAGTCGACGATCTCGGTGAGTGCTTCACCGGTCTCATTGACCAGATCGACACCGCCCTGAACCTGCTCGGTAGAGTCGACGATGAGATCCTTGATATCCTTGGCGGCCTGGGCCGAACGCTGGGCCAGGGAGCGCACCTCGGAGGCTACGACTGCGAAGCCGCGACCGGCATCACCGGCTCTCGCCGCTTCGACCGCCGCATTGAGCGCCAGGAGATTGGTCTGGAAGGCAATCTCGTCGATCACACCGATAATATCGGAAATGCGGCGCGAGCTGTCCTCGATCTTGCCCATCGCATCGACCGCATTGGACACGACCTCACCGCCCTTGTCGGCGCTGTCGCGGGCGGTTACCGCCAGCTGGCTGGCCTGCTGCGAGTTGTCGGCATTCTGCTTGATGGTCGACGCCATCTCTTCCATCGATGCTGCGGTTTCTTCCAGATTGGCCGCCTGTTGCTCGGTCCGCTGGGAGAGATCGGAGGCGCCAGTTGAAATCTGCTGCGATGCCGATGCCACTTCCTCAGAGGCCAGCGAGATAGTGCGGACGGTTTCCTGCAGGGTCGACGCCATCGAGTTGGCGCTTTCCTTCAGCTCGTCATAGACGCCTTCATAATCCTGGGAGATGCGCTGGGTGAGATCGCCCTGGGCCATGGCCTGAAGCATGTCGCCGAGCGAGCCGAGCACACCATCAACCGTGGATGCGAGGCTGTTGACGCTTTGCGACAGGTTGAGGAAGAAGCCGTCCTTGCCCTCGAGCGACAACGTGCGGGTGAAATCACCGCGCGAGACGGCGGACACCACGCCTTCGATCTCACGCTCAATGGCTTTTTCGGCGGTCTGGTCTTTCCATTCGACGACGGTCCCGATGCGCTGGTTTTCATCGTCGGTTACCGGGCTGGCAATGAGGTGGAAACTACGACCGCCAACGCTGATATCGGTCTCGTATGCCGAGGTCAGATGCGCCAGCATATTGCGTTGATGCGCCGGGTTTTTATGGAAGACGTCAATGTTCTGACCGAGCAGATTATTGGCGTCAAACGCACTCAAATCCTTGCGCAGATCTGCCTCGGCATTACGCATCATCTTTTCTTGCGAGGCATTCATATAGACGATGTTCAGATCGGCGTCGGCGACCATGACATTGGTCGTGGTATTGTCCAGCGCAGCCCGGATACGAACATTCTCCTTCATGCGATCACTGGCCGACAGATCCGTGGCGTATTTGACAACTTTCACCGGGTTCCCGTTGACGTCATAGATCGGATTATAGGAGGCCTGCAGCACAACCTTGCGACCACCATTGGCGATGCGCTCATACTCTCCGGTCTGGAACTCTCCCCGTCCAAGCGCTTCCCAGAAGGCGCGATACTCGGCGCTCGACGCATAGCCACTCTCGGCAAACATCGAGTGATGGCGGCCTTTGATCTCCTCAAGGGCATAGCCCATCGTTTTGCAGAAATTCTCGTTGGCGGTGATTATGGTACCGTCCAGCTTGAATTCGATAACGGCCTGCGACTTGTGAATCGCGTCGATCTGACTGGTCATGTCCGCATTGCGGAGCTTTTCTTCGGTAATATCGCTCGCGAACTTGACGACCTTCACGACCTCGCCATGCTGATCGAAGACCGGGTTGTAGCTGGCATTGATCCAGATTTCCCGGCCGTCTCGGCCAAAGCGCTGGTATTCGCCCGAGGAGAACTCGCCGGAGCGGAATTTCTCCCAGAACGTCTTGTATTCAGCGGAGGCCGCGTATTCCCGGTCGACAAAGATCGAGTGATGGCGACCTTTGATCTCCTCCAGCGTATACCCGACCGCGTTACAGAAATTCTCGTTTGCCGTCAGGATTGTACCGTCGAGTTCGAACTCGATAATGGCCTGGGAGCGATTGATCGCTTCCAGCTTGGCTTCACCCTCGGCGAAGGAGCGAGCCTGATCGGCGAGTTCCTTTTCTTGCGCCGTACGGTCTTCCCATTCGACAACCGTGCCGGAGCGCTGATGTTGCGCGTCGAATACCGGGCTGACGATCAGGCTGAACGTACGCTCGCCAATCGTCAGCTTGGTTTTGTGGGTCTGGGTCAGGCGGTCGAGAATCGAGCGCTGGTAAGACGGGTTCTTATGGAATGTATCGATACTCTGACCAATGAGCCCCCGGGCGCTGAAGGCCGGGATATCTGAACGAATATCGGCTTCCGCCTCCTGCATCATCGTCTGCATGGTGTCGTTCATGTAGACGATATTGTAGTCCGCATCGGCGATCATCACGTTCTGTTGACATGTATCCAGTGCCTGGCGGACGCGGTCATCTTCTTGCTGACCGGCGCCACCACCTTTGAGGAACTGCCAGGCGGCGAACAGGCCTGCTACCGGCAATCCAGCGACCAGAGCGAAACCGATTCCGGCATTGGCGGCAACGAAGCTGACGGCGGAAAAGGCAACGGCGCCTCCGGCAAACACGGCAGCGGTGGTGAGAAGGCCCTTGCGGCGACCAAAGTCACCGGCGGTCCGGTTCTGGGTATGTGCTTGAGCGTAGTTCATAGCAGTGAGTCCTTTGGTCGTTTTGTCACTGAAGTTCGGTTTGTTCGTGTAGAGCGCTGTCGAGCACCTCGCTGCCAAGCAAGCGGGTCAGGTCGAGCATGGCGACCATCTGCTCTTCCTCGGTCAGAAAACCGGAGAAGACGCGCGCATCTTCCCGACCGGAGGTCTCCGGAACAGGCTGTATGCGTTCATCCGAAGCGCTGAGAATGTCCGAGACGGCGTCGACCAGAAGACCGACCTGGCGGTCGTCAACGGCGACGATAACAATGACATGGCGCGGGCTCGTCTCGGTAAGACCTCCGCCGAGCCGGCATTGCAGATCGATGATCGGCAGGACCGCACCGCGCAGATTGAGCACGCCGCGGACATGGTCCGGCTGGTTGGGCAGGCTGGTCACATCGGTCCAGCCCTTGATTTCGCGGACAGAGATAATGTCCACGGCATATTGCTCATCACCGGCAGCGAAGCTGACATATTGCTTCGCGTCGGAACTGGTCTCGCGGCCGGCCGCTATGGCCTCCGCGGTCGCAAGCACGGCTTCTTCTGCATTCATGCGCTCAGACCTCCGGTCGCTTCTTCGGAATTGGCAGTGTCACCGTCCTGCGGACGGGCGTCGGGGTTGCGGACAGGCATGGTGGCGAGCCCATCGATGTCGAGGATCAGGCGAACACGGCCATCGCCGAGAATGGCGGTCCCGGCCACGCCCTCAATACGGCGATAATTCGCCTCCAGACTCTTGATGACGACTTGCTGCTGGCCGAGCAGTTCATCGACCACGAGGCCGACGCGGCGGCCGAATTCGGTCTCGACGATCACGGCGAGCTTGCGCAGAGGCTCGGGCTGGCCCAGGCGGGACAGATTCATCGATTGGCACAGGTCAATAAGACGGATGGTTTCCCCACGAAGCGGCATCACCGTGCCACCTTCCGGCAAGGCCCGTATGGCGGAAGCGTCTGGACAAACCGTCTCCACAATGGCGGAAAGCGGCACGACATAGCGCTCGCCGGCGACCGAAACGAGCATGCCATCAAGAACAGCGAGGGTAAGCGGCAGGGCCAGGGTGAAGGTCGAGCCCTCACCTTCGGTCGACTCCACGGTCACGCGGCCGCCGAGCTTCTGGATGTTACGGCGGACGACATCCATGCCGACACCCCGGCCGGACACATCGCTGATCTCAGCTGCGGTCGAAAAACCGGGCATGAAAATCAGCGCCTCAATCTCTTCCTTGCTCAATTCGGCATCGGCATCGACCAAGCCGTTTTCGACGGCCTTGTTGAAGACTTTTTCCGGATTGAGCCCGCGGCCATCATCGCTGACGCGGATCAAGATGCGACCATTGCGGTGTTCCGCAGAAAGCCGCACCACACCCTGCTCGGGCTTGCCGGCCGCCAGGCGGTCTTCCGGAGTTTCGAGACCATGATCCATACAATTGCGGATCATGTGGGTGAGCGGATCGCTCAGCTCTTCGATAATCGTCTTGTCGACTTCGGTCGCCTCGCCGTCGAGCTCGAGGCGAACAGACTTGCCGAGTTTGCGGGACAGATCGCGCACAATGCGCGGGAAGCGTTGGAACAGGGCCTTGAGCGGCTGCATGCGCACCGCCATCACGCCCTCCTGGAGCTGGCGCGTCCGCATGGTGAGGTCTTCAAGGGCTTGCAGCTGTTTGACATGGCGGATGTCGACCAGCTCGGACAGGCTGTCGAGCGCCATAGCCTGGGCAATGACCAGCTCACCGACCATGTCGACAAGCTGATCGACACGCTCGAGTTCGACCCTGATCGATGTCGACTGGACCGCAGCCGGACCTGAATTCTCGGTTTTGGCCGCGGGTTTGGCTTCGGGCGTGTCGACTGGTCCGGCTTCGACGGCGGCAGGCTCCTCGGCGACGTCCGGTGCGGCCGCGAGCGGTTCAAATGTCAGATCACAATCGCCCTCGACGAATTCGAAGACTTCTTCGATCTCTGCAAGCCCTGGAGCGCCTCGCAGCTCCATTTGCCACGACACATAGCCCTCATCGGGCTGCATTTTCGCCAACTCAGGGAGTTTCGAAAGATCGGCCTTTGCGGTCAGCTCACCCAGAACCGCCAGAGCATGGAATAGGAGCTGCGGCTCGTTGGCAGTTTCATACATCGCCCGGTGCGGGCGGAAGTGAATGCGAAAATCGCCTGAACCGGCTTCTCCAGCGCTTTCCATCTGAGCCGGGGCAGCAGGCTGGGCCGCGCCTCCAGCCAGCATCGCCTGAAGACGCGCGAGAGCTTCATCTTCCAGCCCTGCAGTGGCCTCAACGCCACTGCGTGCTGCGGCCACGAGGTCCTGCAGCACATCGCCGGCCTGCATGATGAATTCCGGATCGCCCTCGGCCAGTTCCATGCGCCCGGAGCGCACCCGGTCCATGACGTTTTCAAGTTCATGGGCGAACTTGACCAGACGGTCGAATTTGAACGCTCCGGCACCGGCCTTGATGGAGTGCACAGAGCGGAACATATCGTCCAGCCCAGCCGGGTCATTGGCCCCGGCCTGCAGCGTCCCGGCGACGTCTTCAAACTGCTGCAGCAACTCCTCGCATTCATCGAAGAAGGTCTGCTTGAACTGTTCGAAATCGTTCACTGGGACAACCTCCTCATCACCTAGCGGCAGACCCGCTTCACGACCCCGATAAGTTGATCGGGATCAAAAGGTTTGACGATCCAGCCGGTCGCTCCAGCAGCCTTGCCCGCGGCTTTCTTTTCCTGGTCGGCTTCGGTGGTGAGAATGAGAATGGGCGTGGCCCGGAATTTCGGGTCCTGGCGCAGTTTTCCGACCAGGGTAATGCCATCCATGCGCGGCATGTTGACGTCGGAGATCACCAGATCGTAGGCACCGTCAGCGGACTTCTCGATCGCGGCGACACCGTCCTCCGCCTCGACTACATCAAAGCCCTCCCGTTTCAGGGTGAACGACACCATGTCGCGCATGGTCTTGGAGTCATCGACTGCCAGAACGCGTTTACTCATTACTTTCCCTCCAACTCTCCAGAACTTCCCCCAAACCCAACACAGCCATGGCCTCGACGATGGCGGGACTGGGTTCACGCAGGACCAGGCGGCCTCCGCGCGCGTTTTGGTCATGTGCAGCGGACAAGAGCACCTGGATCGCTGGCGTATCGATCAGGCTGACCTCACGCCCACAGACCGTCAGCTCATCAAGGCCTTCTCGGCGGTCCAGCAGGTCTCCGCGCAAGGCCTCAGCGGCCAGGAGATCGAGGCGAGCGGGTAACTCGACCGGCTCAGATGCTGCCGCTGATGTCATCAACCGGCATCCTCGAGGCAACCGACAGCCGCTTCAAAAACCGTATCCAAGTCAACCGCGGCGGCGGTGTCGCCCGCCTCCAGAATGGCGGCCAGCGAGGACAGGCGAACCAAGCCGATATTGGCCGCTGCGCCTTTCAGCGCGTGCGCGGTTTGGGAAGCCGACCCGGTGTCGCCGCGCCCGGCTTCCTCCTTGTAGGCATGCCGTAGATTTTTGAGATCATCGATGAATTGGCCGCGCATTTCGACAAAGGCATCTGAACCAACGGCCGCGATCAGGGTCGATACGATCTGATCATCGAGGTCAGGCTTGGAGCGCCAGTCGGACATTTTTCTGTTCCCGCAGATTCTGAAAAAAGCACCACCTATAATTGCAGCGCATAGACGAATGATTGTGAGTTGAAACTAAACGATTCTTCTAACCAAAACCTAACGACCACAACTCGGCTAAGGTTTTCGGGCTGACTTCACATCTTGTTTTTATTCAAATGCTTAGCCACCAAACCCCCATGATAGTATGTCCCATGGGTAGAGTCGGACTCTCGTCATAAGTGGTTGTAAAATATAATATGGTTTACCATGACACAGCCGCAGGCACTGGCTGGCCGCGCTAATTTAGCGACGCATAAAATATGCGCTGGAAATCCTTGCCAGACACAGTTGGCGCTCTAAGCCGGTTTTGCCTTCACCGTGCTCGAGCTGTCGCGGATGATAACCTCGCACGGAAGCAGGCGCTGTGTCTGCGCAGCATCCTGCTCCGGCTCCGCATTAATTGCGGCGGCCAGGAGATCCACAGCGGCCCCCGCCATATCCGCGATAGGCTGCCTTACGGTCGTAAGCTGGGGCCAAAGCGTGGTCGCCGTATGCGTGTCGTCAAAACCAGCGACGCTGAGTTCACCGGGCACATCAATGCCCTTGCGGCCCGCGACCGCCACGACGGCCGCCGCCATATCATCATTGGACGCGAAAATGGCCGTAGGCGGCTGCCGCAGAGACAAGAGCTGTTCAGCTGCGGCAAGTCCCGAGCGATAGGTGAAACGCCCTTCGACGATCAAACCGTCATCAAGTCCCACACCGGCTTCCTCCAGCGCGTCCTTGAACCCGCTCAGACGTTGCCGGCTCGCTCCATGCCCTGCATCACCGGCAATGAAGCCGAGACGGCGATGCCCCAGATCAAGAAGATGGCGGGTCATGCGTCGCGCCGCATCACGATCATCCGTGCGCACGCTAGCAAAGAGGTCGGGTTCAAGCTCTGGTGCGATGCGGACACAGGCGATGTCTGCTCGCTCAATCGCACTCATGACGCTGTCGAAGTCACTGACCGGGGGCGCCACGATCAAACCGTCGAAATTTGAACTCGCCAGCATTCCTTCAATGCCGGCGGCCCACTCCTCATCGGTACTGCCGAAATTCTCGATTACCAGATGATATCCGACCTGACGGCACCGGTTCATCAGCCCGATCAGCAATTCGCTGACATAGCCGGGATTGGGATTGTTATAGAGCAGGCCAATAAACAGGCTGCGCGCCTTGGCCAGGCTGCGGGCAGACAGGTTTGGCTTGTAGTTCAGCTCGCGGATCGCGGCTTCCACGCGCTCGCGCGTTGCCGGCCGCACCCGGTGACCGGCATTGAGGACGCGAGACACAGTCATCGCGGAAACCCCGGCGAGGTCCGCGACATCCTTGATGGTCGCTCCAGATTGTTTGTTGGCACGCGTTCTCATCGCGTGCGATCGGACCAGCCCAATCGCTCGGCGTCAATGCATCACGCACACCACAAGACTGGAAATCAAAGACCGGTAAAGACCTGGAACAGCTTCAGAAGCGGGCTGTCATAACGCAGCTTGCCACGCGTCAGGGCCAGGCAGATGCACTCATCGCCATCATCGATGCGGATATCATGCTCGGTATCCGGACCAGCTTCCTCGACATCACCCCGGCAATACTGCTGAGTGCCATCATGGAAGCTGCCCTTGAGCACCAAGGTCAGTTCGGAACCATTATGTCCGTGATGGGGGATAGCCACACCCGGCTTGGCCTTGAGCAGCCATAGCTTCTCCTGTTCCGGACCGTCCCAGAGCATCGCCTTTTGCAGGCCCGGGCCGAGAAATTCCCATTTCACATCGCGATCAATCCCGTCCAGGAAGCTCTTGAGCGCCTCCGGGAGGATGATCTCGCTGTCGATATCATTGGCTGCCATTGGCGTGGTCGCCGCAGCCTGGGCATCCAGGTCAAAAATATCATCGGCAGAAAAATTGAGCTCGCCCTCGTCGCCGGCCACCATAAGCAGGGCCGCGCCAATGCGCTCAAGCTCAGCTACCCGCTCGCTGGCGGTGCCGGACAATTCCAGGTGTGACGCGATCAGGACTTCTTCACCGACGCTATCCAGCGATCCGGCGGCATAATCCATATACCAGGCGTCATCCATCATGTGGCCGCGCTCGGTCATTCTTGTTCTCCAATACACACGCGCAGTTTTTCCATGGCCAGTCGAATACGGGATTTCACTGTCCCCAGCGGCAGGTCGAGCTGGTCGGCGATATCACGGTGCGACCGGCCTTCCTTGAACGCGAGGTCCACCACAAGACGTTGATCGTCTGGCAGCGTCGACAAGGCTTCAATTACAGTTGAAACGTCCTCAGACCGGGAAACCAAGGCATCCGGGGCCGGGTCGTCATTCAGGTGGAAATGCGGATCGTTCTCGTCAAGTTGTTGAGCCCGCGCCGTTTTCCGGAAATGGTCGATATGCTGGTTGCGCGCAATCGTATAGATCCACGTCGAGGGTGACGCCTTCGACCGGTCATAACTTTCCGCCCGGCGCCAGATTGTCAGCATCACGTCCTGGGTCAGGTCATCAGCCTGCGCACCGGACAGCCGCCGCTGGACCAGAAAGGTCCGGATCCGCGGCGCGAAATGCTGAAACACCTGGCGAAATGCATCGCGATCGCGCTCCTTGCCAACCCGCTCAAGCAGGTCAGACAAATCAGCAACGCTCAACGCCGCGGCTGGAAAATTGACGGTCGAAGCCATCCGGCCCTTTCCGGGGTCGTCAATTGGTGCGTCTTTGGGACGCCTATCTAATTGAGCGGCAACGTACATGTTTCAACATACGATTCCATCACAGAATTGGATCATCAGAAAAACTTTTGTGATCCGCACTGCATTCTAACCCGTAGGAGTTCCCGGGGTTTCCAGAAACCATCGAGGATTTCTATGACGCAATCGACGCGGAAAAGCGTAGCCGTTATCGGCTCCGGAATTTCAGGCCTGTCGGCGGCCTGGAGGCTGAGCCAGACGCATGACGTCACCGTCTTCGAGAAAGACGACCGGCTTGGCGGACATGCGAATACCCAGCATGTTGTGGTCGACGGCACCGAGGTCGCCGTCGACACCGGGTTTATCGTCTATAATCCCAAGAACTACCCGAATTTCACACCGCTGCTGGACGCGCTGGGCGTCGAGAGCGCGGAGAGTGACATGTCGTTTGCCGCGTCCATCGACGATGGCGGTTTTGAATATTCCTCGAACTCTCATGGCCTGTTCGCTCAGCGCCGCAACCTCTTGCGTCCGCGCATGTGGGTGATGATTTCCGACCTGTTGCGGCTCTACCGGTCGGCCCAGGACGGCTCATTGACCAAGGATCCGCGCTCGCTGGACCAGTTCCTGCGCGAGGAAGGCTATTCAGACACGTTCCGGAATGACCACATCCTGCCCATGTGCGCGGCGATCTGGTCCTCCCCGGCCGTTCAGATGAAGCAGTATCCGGCCCGGACTTTCTTCGAGTTCTTCCGCAATCACGGCCTTGTCCAGCTGCGGGATCGTCCGATGTGGCGCACGGTTCGCGGCGGCAGCCAGAATTACGTCCAACCGCTGGCCGATGCCATTGATGGCGTCATCCATCGCGGAGCAGACGTGCAGAAAATCGACCGGACTGTAGACGGTGTCCTGGTTTATCTGGCCGGCCAGGAACCGATGCGTTTCGACGAGGTCGTCCTCGCCTGCCACAGCGACCAGGCCCTCGGTCTGCTCAGTGATGCGGATGTGCAGGAGCGCGAAATCCTCGGGGCCATCGCCTACAAGCCGAACACCGCCGTGCTGCATACCGATACACGGCTGATGCCCAAGCGACGCAAGGCCTGGGCGAGCTGGAACTATATCGAAACCCGCGGCGGCGCTGGGCAGAGTGAGATCAGCCTCACCTACTGGATGAATGCGCTGCAACCGCTGCCAACGGAAACGCCGGTCCTTGTCACCCTCAACCCGGAACGCCAGCCCGCCCCGGAAACGGTGTTGAAGACGGAAACCTACGCGCATCCTGTCTTTGATGAAGCCGCAGTGGTGGCCCAGAATCGCATGCCGGAGATCCAGGGTCGCGGTGGCATCTGGTATTGCGGCGCCTGGATGGGGTCGGGCTTCCATGAGGACGGCCTCCAGGCCGGCCTCGCTGTTGCAGAAGCCTTGGGAGCGCCGGTTCGCCCCTGGGGCCTGGCCGGCAGCACCTCACGTATTCCCTGGCCGAACCATATCGCCGACACGCCCGTTTTCGAACGCCCCGCCGCTCTTGGAGTTGCCGCGCAATGATGCCGCTGCCGGCCTCCATCTATACCGGCGAGGTCGGTCATACGCGGCTGCGGCCGCGCCATCATGCTTTGCGCTACAAAATGTACTCCATCCTGGTGGATATCGACGGCCCTGATGCCAAACCCAAGGCCGGACCGTTGTTTTCCATCGGACCGTTCAACGCGGTCAGCTTTGCTCCGCGCGACCATGGTCGCGGCGATGGCGAGCTGCGGGGTTGGGTCGAGGAAAAACTGCAAGCGGCGGGCGTTGGCGACACGATCGGCCGCATCCAGCTGCTAACCGCCCCGCGGACCTTTGGCGTCAATTTCAATCCGCTTTCGGTCTTTTTCTGTCACGACCGGGACGACCGCCTCGCAGGCATCATCTTCGAGGTCAATAATTTCCACTCCGGTCGCTGCGCCTACGCTTTCCGCGTCGATGACCCGGAGGCCCGGACATTGCGCTTTGCCTGTTCGAAGGCATTCTTCGTCTCGCCTTTCAACCCGGTAGACGGAGAGTATAATTTCCGTCTCGACCGGGATGAGGATCATTACCGGCTGGGCATCCAGCTGGTCCGCAACAACCAGATTGAGATGAGCGCGGTGCATCGCGCAGAGCGGCAGCCGCTTACGTCAAGATCTCTACTGGCAACAAAATTCCGACACCCGTTCAACACGTTATCGATTGTTGGCGCGATCCTGATTGAGGCGTTAAAATTGCGCCTGAAAGGACTTGCCACCCACGCACCACGACGCGGAACAATCGATACCCAATCCCGGAGCCTGTAATGGACCTGACCTCAGAACACATGCAGGGCGAACCGCGCCAGCCGTCCGCCGGACCGATTGATCGCCTGGTGGAAGCCTGGCTCGGCAAGGCAATGGCCCGTGTCGAAGACGTTCGCCTCATGGTCCGGCTGCCCTCCGGGTATCGCTTTGTCTGTGGTCACCCGGATGCATCGCGCGATATCGAATGGTCGCTGAAGCGGTGGAACGCCCTACTGCGCGTGGCATCCAGCGGCGCGCTCGGTTTTGCCGAAGGCTATATCAATGACGAGTGGGACACGCCCGACCTGCAGACGCTCCTGACGACACTGTCGGGCGAGCTCGACAAGATCCAGACGGCACAACGCCGCGGCGGACCGAGCCGGCTCCTGGCTCGCCTGAAGCACCTGCGCAATGCCAATACGCGCAAGGGCAGCCGTCGCAATATCTCCTTCCATTACGACCTCGGAAACACGTTCTACAGCCACTGGCTGGACGAAACGATGACCTATTCCTCCGCGGTCTTCGACCAGCTCGACGAACCGCTGGCCGACGCCCAACGCCGGAAATACCGGCGCATCTGCGATCAGCTTGAGCTGAAACCGGGTCAGAGCGTGCTTGAGATCGGCTGCGGCTGGGGCGGTTTTGCCGAAGTAGCTGCGGGCGAATACGGTGCCCGGGTTACCGGCGTCACCTTATCCAAGGAGCAATTGGACTTCGCACAGCAGCGCATGTTGCGCCTGGGTCTCGCCGATCAGGTCGATCTGCGCCTGCAGGATTACCGCGACATCCCGGAAACCTTCGATGCGATCGCGTCAATCGAGATGTTTGAGGCAGTGGGCGAAGAACACTGGCCGGTGTATTTCAAGAAGCTGCAATCCTGTCTCAAGCCGGGCGGCAAGGCGGCCCTGCAGATCATCACCATCCGTGAGCAGGATTTCGAAGGCTACCGCCACGCGGTCGACTTCATCCAGAAATACATCTTCCCGGGCGGCATGCTGCCGCCCCCGGTCAAGCTTGAGGAACTGGCTCAGGACGCGGGACTGATCAGCGATGATATCTGCATGTTCGCACCGAGCTATGCGGAAACCCTGCGCCGCTGGCACGAGGATTTCGATGCCGACTGGGCGCGAATTGAGCCGCTCGGCTTCGATCAGCGCTTCCGCCGGATCTGGAAATACTATCTGGCCTATTGCGAGGCGGGCTTTGACACCGGCCGCATCGATGTCGGCCAGTTTATCTATCGCAATCCCTAGCCGCTCATAATAAATTACTGATCCGCTGCACGCATGGTGAACAAGTGCAGCGGCTGGAAGCGGAGTTTTTACCTCTGCCCGCTAGCGTCCGTCCCAATAAGAATGGGATGGGTAATGCGTAAACCGCTCGAAAAACGGCTCGCACTATATCTAAGCGCCGCAGCGATCTTATCGCTGATCGCGTCCGTGCTGACGATCTACTTCTTCGTCGGCACGCTGAACCGCAACGCAGCCGAGACAGATCGCAGGCTGATTACTGCGGGTATTGAAGCCGCGGCCCGGCAGAATGAAATCTGGGCGGCTGATTATGGCTGGTGGGACGAAGCTCTGCTTCTTTTCAATGCCGGCAGTACTGAAATCCTCAGCTCCGCGATGGCCTCGCCCTTCGAGGACCACAGCGCCTTCGACCTTATTTCACTGTCCGAACCCGGCAATGATCGCAGCTTCGGCTGGCGTCGAGATACCGGTCAGAAAGTCCATCACAGCCTGCTGAGCGCGGAGACGCTGGATTCGCTTAGGGCCGGATTGCAGGCGGGACGCGAGCGCTCGGAATTCATCGTCAGTCAGTTTGTTGACCTCGACGGTCAACTTTATCTTTTCTCGGTCAGCACACTGGGAGAAAGCGATGCACGGGGGGAGCTCGACCCCCAGACAGCGCCGATCATTGTGGTTGGTACCCGTATCGACAAGGAATTCGTTAGCGCGCTGGAGCAGAACTTTCTGATCCACGACATCCGCCTGGTAGAGGAGGAGCTCCGCCCGGTGGCCGGGGCCGTGCCGTTGAACAACCACCTTGGCGAGGCTGTCGGCGAGTTTGTCTGGACGCCCTCCAAGCCCGGGATCGAAACGCTGCGGGTCGCAATGGTGCCGATCGTCGGCTACATCCTCGTTTTCATGCTGGCCTTCCACGTCATGCGCCGTCGTGTGCGCCGTATGGCGCGACGGTCCGAAGCCAATGAGCGCCGGGCTCGCCGCGCGGCCGCTCGCGATGCTCTGACCGGGCTGTCCAATCGCCAGGGCTTCAACCAGTATATTGCCCGCCCGGCCTCTCGGAGCGCCGCCCAGAGTGGCGAAGCTGCCGTAATCTATGTCGACCTCAACGGCTTCAAGGCGGTAAACGACAAAGCGGGCCACCAGGCTGGCGATATTGTCCTGAAAACGGTGGCCAACCGGTTCCGCAAGAGCATGCCCGCACATGTCCACATCGCCCGGATTGGTGGCGATGAATTCGCCTGTGTCGTGCTGGGCAAGGATGCATCGGAACGGGCGCTCGAGCTGGCTCGGACGATCTCTGAGTTTCTGGCTGAGCCCGTTGAAGCACAGGGCCGGAATTATGATATCGGCGGCGCCATCGGCGTCAGCTGGTCCACGCTCGAGCAACCGCGCGCGTTCAAGGAGCTGGTTGAAGAGGCCGACATGGCCATGTACCGCGCCAAGGCGGAACAGCTCGATCAGCCTCTGACCTATGACTGTTCGCTCGGCATTGAACACAATCGCCGCCGCGATCTTGAAGCCGATATGGAAGCCGGTCTGGAGCGCAATGAGTTCTATGTCGTCTATCAGCCCATCGTGGATGCCAATGACGGGACCATCCGCTCGGTTGAAGCGCTGGCACGTTGGGAACACCCGACGCGGGGTGCTGTTCCTCCCGATGTCTTCATTCCGATCGCCGAGCGCTCGAAACTGATCCAGAAACTGGGTGATTTCGTTCTCGACACAGTGTGTCAGGACTTCGCCGCCTGCTCCGAGCATACGGTGTCGATCAACCTGTCGCCGGCCCAGCTCAACAGCGCCGATGTCTGTGAACGCTATGTCGCCAAGCTGGAAGCCGCCGGCCTGTCGCCGGAGTTGATCGAGATCGAGCTGACCGAAGCCGTCCTCGTTGATGACTTTGAACGGGCCCGCGAGCGCCTGCTGCAATTTGCTGCGGCTGGCTTCCGCCTCAATCTCGATGATTTCGGAACCGGTTTTGCCGGCATGGGCTATCTGCACCAGGTCCCGTTCAACAAGATCAAGATCGACAAGAGTTTCGTTCGCTCGATCGGCAAGGGCGACGGGTCCAACAAGATGCTGCAGGCGATGTCGCTGCTCGGCGACGCCTTGCAGAAAGATCTCGTTGCTGAAGGTGTTGAAACCGAAGGGCAGGCTTCCCTCCTGCGCCTGCTCGGCTTCCGCTATCTCCAGGGTTGGCATTTCGGCCGTCCGCTGACCGCTTCCGCCCTGCGCCAACACTTGCGCGACCACAAGCGCCAGGCGGGCTGACCGCCAAGCTGGCTGGACGAGACCTCCGCCATCGCGCCATAGTCCGGACATGCGCGACGGGCTGATTGTCTTCCTTTTGTCCGGCCTACTGGCTGTGACAGCTTCTGCGTCGGCCCGGGCCGACGAAATCCGGGTCGCGGTCGCGGCGAACTTCCTGTCCACAGCGCGTCAGCTGGAAGCGGCATTCGAGGCGGAACACGACCATCAGGTCACCCTGATCCCCGGTTCCACCGGCCTGCTCTATGCCCAGATTGTTCAAGGGGCGCCTTTCGATATCCTGCTCGCCGCAGACCAGGCACGGCCAAGCGCTCTCGCTGCGCGCGGACTGGGCCTCGAGGACACCCGCTTCACCTACGCCACGGGCCAGTTGAGTCTGCTGTTTCAACCCGGGGACGCGGTCCCGGCCGACCTGCGCGGCATCCTGCAGCAGGCCAGCCGCATCGCCATGGCCCAGCCCGAGCTCGCCCCCTACGGCCTGGCTGCCGGACAGGTCCTGGACGCGCTTGGACTGAGTGAAAAAACCGCAGACAACCAAGTCTATGGGGTCAATGTGGCCCAGGTTTATGCCGTCGTGGCGACCGGCAATGCCGATGCCGGCTTCATTGCACGCTCGGCCCTTGTCCAGTCGCCCGTCCCGGACGGGCTGAAGACCATCGATATTCCCGCCTCACTGCACAGGCCCGTGCACCAGGATGCGATCCGCCTCGCGCGAGGCCGTTCCCCCGCAGCCGCTCAGGCCTTCCTGGACTATCTCCGCTCTCCGTCCGCACGCGCATTGATGCAGCAGGCCGGATATGAAAGCCACGCGCCATGATCTCTGAATGGCAAAGCATCGCCCTGAGCCTGCGCCTGGCAGCTCTGGTCACCGTCCTGCTGCTGGTTATCGCCACGCCGCTGGCCTGGTGGCTGGCCCGCTCCCGTCATCCGCTCAAGCCCGTTGTCGAGGCGCTCACCGCCCTGCCGCTCGTGCTGCCGCCGACCGTGCTGGGCTTCTACCTGCTGATCCTGCTCAATCCGCAATCACCGATCGGCGCCTTTTGGCGCGAATGGACCGGCGGTTCGCTGACCTTCTCGTTTTCCGGCCTGGTGGTGGCCTCGATCATCTATTCCCTGCCCTTTGCCGTACAGCCGCTGCAAACGGCCTTTGCCGGCGTTGGCCAGGGCCAGCTCGAGGCGGCGGCCAGCCTCGGCGCCGCCCCCCTGGATCGCTTCATCCACATTGCGATCCCGGTCTCCATTCGCGGCTATATCACCGCCGCCGTGCTCAGCTTCTCCCATACCCTAGGAGAATTCGGCATCGTCCTGATGATGGGCGGCTCCATTCCCGGTGAGACGCGGGTTGTCTCCATCGCCCTGTTCGAGGCGGTTGAGACCCTGGACTACAACACCGCCCACGCCCTGTCCGCCGGGCTGATCCTGTTCGCCTTTGTCACCCTGCTCGCGGTCTTCGCCCTCAATCGCCGTTTCCCTGTCCATGTCCGCTGACGATCTCTCTCTCGATATCGCCTGGGCCCGGCCAGGATTTGACTTGCGGGTCGAGGAAACTGTCCGCGGGCAGGGCGTGACCGGCGTGTTCGGCCCCAGCGGCAGCGGCAAGACTTCGCTGTTACGCCTGATCGCCGGTTTCGAGACCCCCATGACCGCCGGCACAATCCGTCTGGGTGACGATGACTGGCTGTCACCGGCGCGCCGCAGCGCAGTGCCCGCGCATTTGCGGCGTATCGGCTATGTGTCCCAGCACGCGGACCTGTTCGGGCATCTCGATGTGCGGGGCAATCTGGAGTTTGCAGCCCGGCGCTCAAAACTGGGCGACAGACAGCGCCAGGAGATCATAGAGGCGCTTGAGCTGGCCGACCTGCTGGACCGCCATCCGGGAAATCTCTCAGGCGGAGAACGGCAAAGGGTTGCGCTTGGGCGAGCCCTGATGAGCCGGCCGCGCATGCTCCTGCTCGACGAACCGCTTTCAGCGCTCGACCGGCCGCGGCGGCATCGGCTCATGTCCTATCTGCGCAGCGTCTTGGCCCAATTCGATGGCCCGGTTTTTTATGTCAGCCACGATGTCGACGAGATGCTGGCACTGGCGGATCGTGTGCTGCTGCTTGCCGGAGGGCGCATCAATGACCGCGGCGACACCGCGTCCGTTCTGGCCGCGCATTTCGCTTCGCTGGACGGCGGAGCACAAACCGCCGGCATTTTGAGCGGAAGGATTGAGCGGCACGACCCGGCTCTGGCCCTGAGCGAGGTTTCGGTTCCCGGCGGAAAAATCCAATTACCGGGAATCCTCGACCGGCCCGCCGGGGAGGCTATCAGGCTTCGCATCGATGCACGCGACATAGTGCTCGCCCGTGAGGAGCCAGCCGGGCTGAGCATTCGCAATGCGTTGCAGGCCGAGATTTCAGCAATCGATCCTGATCCGGCCGACGCCTTTGCCCAGGTCCAGCTCAACCTGCCGGGTCAGCATGCTTTGACAGCGCGGCTCACCCGGGCAGCGGTTCTTGATCTCGACCTTGCGCCTGGCGACACGGTCTATGCCTTGATCAAAACCGCCTCGCTGGCATCCCTCTAAAGACAATCCGCGACAAATTGCTGCTGTGCGTTTTGGGCACATCGGGCTGCTCCCGGCCGCCGCTTATAGTCGCAAAAATTTTCCGGGGACCTGAGATGACCGCTACCGACCTGTCTGCGCCGCGTTTTCTGCCGCAATTGGCCTGTGAGACCGTACCGCGCTACACCTCCTATCCGCCCGCCACAGGATTTCGCGCCGAGACCGGTGCTGAGAACTGGGTGAGCTGGATGCAGGACCTGCCTGAAACACCGGCGGTTTCGCTCTACCTGCACGTCCCGTTTTGCAAATCGATGTGCTGGTATTGCGGCTGTCACACCACCATCCCCAATCGCCGCGAACGCATCGAACGCTATGTTGAGGCACTGCTGATCGAGCTGGATCAGCGGGCCGCCCAGCTACCGGCAGATCACCAGGTCCATCACATTCATTTCGGCGGCGGCTCTCCGGACATGCTCAACCCGGCTGAGATGACGCGGATCATGGAGCGTCTCCGCGCCCGTTTCACATTGGCTCCGGATGCCGAAATAGCCGCCGAGCTGGATCCTCGGGGAGTTACCGGAGAGCTGGCCGCCAATCTGGCTGACAACGGCTTCAATCGCGTCAGTCTCGGGGTGCAGGACCTCTCGGAGGAGGTGCAGACACTCATTCACCGCATCCAGCCGCTGACTACTGTCGAGCGCGCCGTTGCAACCCTGCGCGCGGCTGGGATCGCGGCCATCAATCTGGATATCATGTACGGCTTGCCGGCACAGACCCGCGAACGGGTGGCGCGAACCGCGCGCTGTGCGGCCATGCTCAAGCCCGACCGGATAGCCCTTTTCGGCTATGCCCATGTGCCCTGGTTCAAGAAGCACCAGCGCGCAATCCCGGAGGACCGCTTGCCCGGCGCCCAGGCTCGATTTGAGCAGATGTTCACCGCCACCGGCGTGCTGGAACTGGCCGGCTATCAGCCGGTCGGCTTCGATCATTTCGCCCGGCCCGATGATGCGCTGGCGGTCGCGGCACGCACCGGCAAGCTTAACCGGAATTTCCAGGGCTATACCGATGATCGTTACGACGTATTGATCGGCCTTGGCGCCTCGGCCATCAGTGAAGCGCCTGGCGGCTATGTCCAGAACGAAACGGACCCGGCGGTTTTTGCGGAGGCACTGGAAAACGGGCAGAGCGCGCTGGTACGCGGCCGCGGCCGGTCGGTTGAGGAACGGCGCACCGGCGCCCGGATCGAACGGGTCCTGTGCGATTTTCATCTCGCATCGGGCACGATTGATGACGCGGATCGCGCCGCCCTGGAGGACCTGCTCCAGCTCGGCCTGGTGGAAGAGCAGGATGGCCACTTACAGGTAACGGCGGCGGGCCGGCCCTATGTCCGCAATATCGCGGCCCGGCTGGATCCGGCTTTCAACGCGGGCACTGAGCGCCATAGCGTCGCTGTCTAGGCAAGCCATGGCCGAAACAAGAACGGGCGCCCCTTGGGGCGCCCGTTTTGTGTTTGGGTGTTGGCTTTGGCCTAGAATTTCAGCCCGACCTCGAAACCAGCGCTGTGGTTGTCGGTCGTATCGCCATACTGGCCGCTATAGCCGAAGGAGATGCGGATATTGTCACCGCCGGAGAAGTCGACACCGGCATCGAAGGTGATCAGCTCCTGATCAATCTCCGTGATGATGTCCGCCGGGATGGTGCCGTTCGGTGCATCGCGGAAGCTGATCGGCAGGCCGACATGATCCTGCTGCGTCAGACGGCCACCCAGAGCCAGCGAGAAGCGGGTATAAGCGCCGCTCTCACGCTCGTTGAAGTAACCGAACTCCAGATTGGGCGAGAAGCTGGTGATGTACTGCGTCTCACCATCCGAGCGCACGCCATTACCCTGGGCCCCGATCTCGTAGAGACCGCCATGGATCAGCGAGGTCACCGCAACCTCTGCCGACGGCAGGAGGTAGTAGCGATTACCCTCGAACTCATAGCGCTTGCCCGCGGCCAGGCGCATGTCGACATAACCGGCATCCGGACCGCTTTCGATCTGGAACGGCTCCCATAGACGCATCAGGCGCGTGGTGTCGTACTGCATCCAGCCACCCGACAGGGCACCGGAGATAACGCCGCCATCAGCCCAGTGACGCTGCAGGGTCATACCCATGGTGACGCCGTCACCGCTGGTATAGGCCCGGCCGGCATCGATGGAGTGGATGTTCACCGACTCGATACCGATCGCCATACCGATCCGCCACAGATCATTGAGCGGACGCTGGTGACCGGCGCGCAGTGAGGTCGTGTCCATCTGCGTGCCGAAGCGTTCAAAGCTGCTGTCGCGATCTGCCGTACCGGCATCGATACGCACGAAGCTGCATTCTTCACCCAGATCCATCAGCGTTGCGGTGCCGCAACCCTGCAGATCATCGCTGAAGCTGGCCGCCGTATTCAGCAGGCCCTGGAGCGGTGCGATATGCGGCTCCGGGTTCAGCTCGGTCATGAGGAAGTTGTAAAGCTCCTCATCCTGCAGATTACCCAACCAGGCCAGCAGACGGCCGGTGCCTTCCGCACCGCCAACCAGCAGGTTGGAGTCCATATGGGCACCCAGTTCCTGCTCATTGCGGTTGAGACCGTTCACACCGCCAAAGTCGGTGTCGATGTTGAGCAGGACATCACCGGCCTGCGTGGTGATGGAGAAGTCCACCGCCAGCGTGTCCGTGATCTCCAGACCATTATCCGTCGCCGTTCCCGTCGGGGAGGTGAAGAGCGGCGTCGGCACCGCATCGGACAGCCAGATGAAGGTCACATCACCGGTACCGTCGACATCCGCATCACCGGTCAGGGTGACGAGGTCATAGTCATACGGTCCGAAGGCCACGTCGAAGTTGAGATAACCGGTATCGGTCTGGACGTAGTTACCGTCCAGCTGCACGTCATTGATGACGCGCGCACCGTAGTAGACGTTGAACAGCGGATCGCCCTCATCGTCGAGGTTATAGAACTCAGCCGACGGATCCTGCAGGTCGATCGGCAGCGTGGTCGCTGCCAGGCCCATCAGGAAATTGCCCTCATTGGTAAAGGTCGCCGGGTCACCCGGTGCGGCTGCCAGCGGGATAACCGGAGCATCCATGACCGAGGTGACCGGGGTCTGGACCGCGGTCTGAACCGCAGGGCTCAGCACGGCCTGAACCGCCAGCTTCGGCGCCACAGGGTCGCTTGAGGTCACGACGATCTCATCGGAAGCATCATCGCTGGACGCGGCCGTGTCTTCAGCGGCGGCTTCCGCCGGCCCCATCAGAGCAGCTTCACCGCGCACCGGTTCACCGGCTGCCGGCGTAGCCACGGCCACGAGACCGAAGCCAGAAGCGTTGGTCGCGGTTCCATCCGTCACCGAACCGAAGGCCTCGCCTTCACCGCCACCCGGCGCGAAGGCGACCAACTGACCCGAGGCCGCATTGTCGGTCGCAACCGGAGCGAAGGCGGCGCTATCGGCCGCTACAGGCGTCGCCGCCGGAGCCGAGGAGGCCACCGGAGCATCCGCCGGAGCCGGGGATGCCGCCGCAACCGGCGTGTCAGACGTTGCCAGCTTGATCGGACCGGAGCTCGTCTCAGACCCCGGAGCCGTATCCGACACCGGCGTCTTCAGATCCGTCGACGTCGTTGCGACCAGGCCGAGAGCCCCTTCGCTCGCCGTCGGGGCAATCACCATGCGCTGGGCCAGAGACTGGCTACCCGCACCATTGCCAACCTTCAGCGGCGATTGCGGCGAGCCCGTCGGGTCACGCAGATCAATCGTGTTGAAGGCCATAAAGGTGGAGCCAAGCTGGTTATTGAACCGGTTGATACCGGAGCCCAGATCGATATTGCCGACCACAAGACCGGTATTGTTCACCGTGTCATTGCCGGTGGTCATGTTCATCGCCCAACCGGACACGGCAGACACCGTACCGGACGTGTTGAGAACATTGTTGCTGCCACCGTCATAGAACACGCCCATGCCGAACAGCGAACCACCGCGGATATCGCTATCCAGGGTGATGACCATGTCATCGGTGCCGTCGCGAGCGTCAGACTGGGACAGGACCGCGACAGCATTGACGTCCGGCGCGATCACATCACCGGAGTGGATGATGTTCACCTCACCGGCAACACCCGCACCGAGGAAGCTGCCGAGCGAGCCCAGGGACGAACCGAAATTGCCCAGCAGGCCGCCACCGCCGCCGACAGACTGGGCGAAGATGCCCGTCGCGCCGAAGCCGCGGATATTGATATTGCCATTGGTCCGGATGGTGATGTCACCGCCATCGCCGTCACCGCCCGAGAACGGGTTGAGGCCGACATTGGTGGTGTAGGTACCGAAGCCGAAGGAGTAGTCGCCGGCTGCACCGCCGCCACCACCGATGGACTGGGCAAAGATACCGTAGGCGCCGAAGCCCTCCGTGGTGATATTGCCGGTATGGGTGATGTTGATGTCACCGCCATCGCCGGCCGAACCGCCGACACCGGAAATCGTCACATCGCCCCAGGCACCGACCGAGCCGGCACCGCCGACGCCGCCGCCGCCACCGACCGACTGAGCCATGATGCCATGGGCACCGTCGCCAGACGTGAAGATGGAGCCGGAATTGGTGATGTTGATATCGCCACCATCACCGGCTGCGCCGCCTTTACCACCGATATTCAGGGTCAGGGACGGGTTATCGAAGCTGTCCAGCAGCTGGTAGAATTCGGTCAGGTCTGCAGCGGTCTGGATCGCAGCGCCGAGAGCCGTGCGGCTATCATTGCTGTCATCATAGTCGGTCGCGCCACCGACACCGCCACCGCCACCGATGGACTGGGCGAAGATGCCGTGGGCGTTGGAGCCGGTCGTGGAGACCGCACCGCTATTGTCGACCGTGACATTGCCACCGTCACCGGCTGCACCGCCGGCGCCGCCAACAGCCACGTTGCCGGCCAGGCCGGAGCCGCCGACACCGCCGCCGCCACCGATCGACTGGGCGAAGATGCCGTAACCGCTGCGGGCATTGTCGGCGAAGATGACACCGCTATTGGTGACGACGACATTGCCGCCATCGCCAGCCGCACCACCGGTACCACCGATATTGACCGAAGCTGCGCGGTTCTCGTCATTGGAGATGAAGCCGAGCCAGGTTTTCACCAGCTCGCCGGACTGGGAGACCAGCCCGCCTTCACCACCGCCGCCGCCGACGGACTGGGCGAAGATACCGTTGGACATTTCACCGCTGACGCCGATCGCGCCCTGGTTATCAACGCTTACAGCGCCGCCGTCGCCGCCCGTGCCACCGGAACCACCCATGGACACCGACACCTGGGTGTCGCGCGTCGCGGATTGGTCGGTAGAGTTGTAGGAGGTCACGAAGCCGCCAGCATCGCCACCACGGCCACCGCCGCCACCGACGGACTGGGCGAAGACACCGTGGGCCGCGCCACCAAGAGTGATGATTGCGCCGGTATTGGTCACGTCGACGGATCCGCCCACGCTGCCCGTACCGCCGGAGCCACCGATGCCGATGGCGTAATTGCCGTTCTTGCCGGCGCCGAAGGAGCCCGAAGTGGCAAGACCAACGCCGCCATCACCGCCGCCGCCACCGATAGACTGGGCGTAGACGCCGACCGCCTGGTTACCCAGGGTCAGAATGGCTGCATCCGTGTTGACCGTGACTGAGCCACCGGAGTTACCGGCACCGCCAGCGCCACCGATCGAGACGTTGAGGCTGTTGGAATTGGTCCCCAGGCTGACCGAGGTCGAACCGGTCAGGAAGGCGCCGAAAGTGTCTTCATCAACACCGACCATGCCACCCTGGCCGCCACCGCCGCCAATCGACTGAGCGAAGATCGCGTGCGAAGCCTCGCCCGTGGTCTGCACGATGCCATCGGCCGTGACCGAAACCGCACCACCAGTGCTGCCATCGCCGGCATCGCCACCGACAGACAGGTCGATCGTGTTGGAGTTGGACCCCGTCATCGACAGATTGCCGGCATAGCCGCCCTGGCCGCCGCCACCGCCAACGGATTCAGCGAAGATACCGTAGGAGGCCGCGCCCGAGGTCGTGATCGTACCGGACTGGCTGACCGAGACCGTGCCGCCTGTGCCGCCAATACCGCCGCTGCCGCCGATCGAGACGTTGAGCGAGTTGGAGTTGGAGAGCGAGAAGGAGCCGGAGAAGGTCGAGCCGCCATTACCGCCGCCGCCACCGATGGACTGGGCAAAGATGCCGTGGGAGGCATTGCCAATCGTACCGATATCGGTCGTCGAAGTGATGGAAACCGTGTTGCCGTCACCGCCCCCGGCGCCGCTGCCGCCGATGGCGACACCGAGCGAGGTCGTGTTGGAGGACGTCAGCGCACCGGAGAAGGTACCGGCGAAGCCGCCATTACCGCCGCCGCCACCGATCGACTGGGCAAACAGGCCGTGCGAGCCGGCGCCTTCGGTCGTGACCGTGCCTTGCGAGGTGATGCCCGCCGCACCGGCCTGACCGGCCGTTCCGCCGGAACCACCCAGAGCCACGTTCAGGGACGTGCTTCCGGAACCGCCGGTGAGCGAACCGGCGAGCGAGAAGCCGCCATTACCGCCACCGCCGCCGAGCGACTGCGCGAAGATACCGTGCGCGGCATCACCGAGGGTGGAAACGCCCACCTCCTGCGAGATCGAGACGTCGCCGGCATCGCCGCCGCCGCCGCCGGAACCGCCAAGCGACACACCGATAGTCCGGCTGGTCGAACCGGAATAGGCCGCCGCCAGATTGCCGGACCAGCCGCCATTACCGCCGCCGCCGCCAACAGACTGGCCGAACAGGCCGTGCGAGCGATCACCGCCCGTGGTCACACCTTGAGTGGACGCAATCGTCACCGCATCGGCATTGCCCGCGCCGCCACCGGTACCACCGATGGACACGCTGGCCGTATTCGCCGACTGGCTGGCGCCGCCACCGGAACCGGACAGCGAGAAGCCGCCGGTACCACCGCCGCCGCCGACAGACTGAGCTTGAACGCCGGAGGAATCATTGCCGAGGGTCGAGATGATGGCCGAGTTGGTCACCGAAACAGCAGCGGCATCATTGCCGGAGCCGCCGTCACCGCCGAGCGAGACCGAAGCCGTCGTCGTGGAATTGCCGATTGCGAAGGCCAAAGAGCCAGACCAGCCGCCACGACCACCGCCGCCAGCGATAGACTGAGCCAGGATGCCCTGGGCCTGATCGCCTTCAGTGATGATGATGTTGGAATTGTCGACCGTGACCGTTCCGCTGGTTGCTCCGCTGCCGCCATTGCCGCCGAGGCTGACAGAGGCCGAGAGCGGGCTGCCGGAACCGGCAACTGCGGCCGAACCGGACAGCGAGAAGCCACCGGCACCACCGCCGCCGCCGACGGACTGGGCGAGAATACCCACGCCGCCATTGGATGTCGTGCCGATCGCACCGGAATTGGTCACGGAAACATTGTTGCCGAGACCACCCGTGCCGCCATCACCACCGAGAGAGACCGAAGCGGCGTTCGCAGTCGAACCGACAGCGATCGCGCCGGACACCGAGAAGCCACCATTACCGCCACCGCCGCCAACGGATTGAGCGACAATACCGGCCGCATTGGCGCCGTCGGTCGTAATGGTCGCCGTGTTGTTGACCGATACGGTGCCGGCATCATTACCGGAGCCGGCATCGCCGCCCATGCTGAGCGCAAGCGAACCGGCGGTCGAGCCGGCAGAACCGGAGGCGGCAAACGAGAAGCCGCCATTACCACCCCCGCCACCGACGGATTGGGCCAGAATGCCGTGGGCACTATCGCCGAGCGTCGCGACACCTGCGGTATTAGCAACCGTCACGGCCGCGGACGTACCACCGCTGCCACCGTCGCCACCCATGGCAACCGATGCGGAGTAGGCATTGGACCCGCCGGACACAGCAACCGCGCCGGCCCAGCCGCCATTACCGCCACCGCCGCCGACAGACTGGGCGAAGATGCCGTGGGCGCTATTGCCGGACGTGTTGATGATCGCAGAGTTGGTGACACCAACGGTCGAAGCCGCACCACCGGTACCGCCATCACCGCCCATGGCAAAGCCCAGAGCCGGGAAGGACGAGGTGCCTGCCGCGAGACCAACACTCAAACCGAAATGGCCATTACCGCCACCGCCACCAATGGATTGGGCAGCCAGGGCAATAGCGGAGTCACCGGAGGTGACGATTTCGCCGGAGTTGTCGACCGTGACGGCACCGGCCACACCGCCGGAACCGCCGTTCTGACCACCGATACCGAAGGACGCAGCAACGCCGTTCGACCCGACACCGAGAGACCCGGTTGCGGAGAAGGCGCCGTTACCACCACCGCCACCGATCGACTGGGCCAGGATGCCCATGGCCGCATCGCCGCCGGTCAGGATCATGGAGGAGTTGGAGACGCCGACGGTGGAACCGTCGCCGCCATCGGAGCTGTTGCCACCGATGGAATAAGGCACAGCAAAGGATGTCGTCGATCCGGCAAAGGTCGCCGAGCCGGAAACCGCGAAGCCGGCATCACCGCCGCCGCCGCCCAGGGACTGGGCGAAAATCGCATGCGCTGCATCGCCCGCCGTGGTGACGAAGTCACCGGAGTTGAGCAGCGTTACAGCACCGGCATTACCGCCATTGCCACCATCGCCGCCAAGCGCCAGGGCACCGCCGAGAGCGTTCGAGCCGGCCGCATTCACATTGCCGGAAATGGCGAAGCCACCGGCACCGCCACCGCCGCCGACGGACTGGGCGAACATGCCGTGAGAGCGATCACCGCTCGTGGCAACCCAATCGCTCGAGGACAGCGAGACCGTACCGGCATTACCGCCGATTGCGCCGCTTGCACCGAAGGCGAGGTCAATACCGATTGCGCTCGAGCCGGTACCGTTGATGGAGCCGGAGATCGAGGAGCCGCCATTACCGCCACCGCCACCGATGGACTGGGCGAAGATGCCGGTCGACTCGTCGCCGAGGGTTAGAACAGCGCCGTTGGAGACGGTGGTCACATTGCCAGCATCGCTGGCCGCACCTGCGCCGCCGCCGATCGATACGCCGATCGAACCGCCATTGGAGCCAGCCAGTGTGATGGACCCGGTGATGGACATGCCACCATTACCGCCACCGCCGCCGATCGACTGGGCGAGGATACCGTGCGAACGGTCACCTTGCGTGTAGACCAGGTCTTGCGTGGCGACATTGACGTTATTGCCGTTGGCGCCTGCACCACCGGAACCACCGAGGGCGAAATTAATGCCCATGGCGTTGGAGCTACCCGCCGTGATCGCACCGGAGATGGCCAGACCGCCATCACCACCGCCACCGCCGATGGACTGCGCCAGAATACCGTGAGCGTCATCGCCGACCGTCGAAACGGCCTCATCGGTGTTGACCGTGACAACACCCGGCGTATCGCCGGTGCCGCCGGCGCCACCGATGGAAACACCAATCGTCACAGCCTGTTGGCCAAAGCTCAGGCCGCCGGCAATGGACATGCCGCCATTACCGCCGCCGCCGCCAAGCGACTGGGCAGAAATACCGTGGGCGCCATCGCCCTGCGTGCTGACGACATCCGCGTTGACCGTGACGTTGCCGGCCTGGCCACCAGATCCGCCGCCGCCGCCGATCGCAACATTCAGAGCACCGCCGACCGTGCCGCCGAGGCCTGCTCCGGCAGAGATGGCGAAACCGCCATTACCGCCGCCACCACCGATGGACTGGGCCAGGATGCCGATCGCGTCATTGCTGACGGTGTAGACTTCGTCGGCCGTGACCAGGACTGAACCTGCAACCCCGCCATCACCGGCGCCGCCACCAATCGACACACCGACAGAGCCGCCGACGGTACCACCGCCGCCTGCACCGGCAGACAGCGAGAAGCCGCCATTACCGCCGCCGCCACCGATGGACTGGGCCATGACGCCGATCGCACCTTCGCCCATGGTCTGGACGTCGTCGACCGTGACCGTGACACTGTCGGCATTCCCGCCAACCGCGCCGGTTCCGCCAAGCGCGACATTGACCGATCCGCCAACCGTGCCGCCGAAGCCTGCGCCTGCAGCGATGGCGAAGCCGCCATTACCGCCGCCGCCGCCAATCGACTGGGCCAGCACACCATGGGCGTCACTGCCCTGGGTGATGATGTGTTCGCTCTGGGAAACCGTGACCGTGCGCGCGAAGGAGCCGGCACCGCCGCCGCCACCGATCGATACGCCGACACCGACGCCGCCCGTGCCGCCAGCCGTGATATTGCCGGTCGCAGACCAGCCACCATTACCGCCGCCGCCGCCAATGGACTGCGCCGCGATACCATGCGAGCCGGCACCCGAGGTTTCGACAACAGCCGTCGACGAGACCAGCACGTCATCGGCATTGGAACCCGCGCCGGCACTACCGCCGAGCGCGACATTGACCGCGCCACCGGCGGTACCACCGACTGCGAGCGTACCGGACACGGCGAAACCGCCATTACCGCCGCCGCCGCCGATCGATTGGGCGAGGATACCGTGGGAGATATCGCCAAAGGTGAAAATGCCATCACTCGACGTGACCTGGACATCGCCGTTGACGATGCCGCCACCGCCACCGTCACCGCCAAGCGAAACGCCAACGCCGACACCCGCCGTGCCACCAATGGAAATGGAACCGGTCGCAGACCAGCCACCATTACCACCGCCGCCACCGACCGACTGGGCGAACAGGCCGTGGGAGTTATTGCCCGTCGTCGTGATCTGGCCGGTGCTGTTCATCGTCACAGCACTGGAATAGGAGCCGGCACCGCCATCACCGCCCAGGGCGACATCAACACCGATACCCGCTGCGCCACCAGCCGTCAGAGAGCCGGAGAAGGAGAAGCCGCCATTACCGCCAGCACCACCGATCGACTGCGCCACCAGGCCGTGGGAGTTATCCCCCGTCGTCGAGACATTGCTGGTGGAGCCGAACGTAACCGTGTCGCCATAGCCGCCGGTTGCGCCGTCGCCACCAAGCGAAACGCCGACACCGACCGCCGCGCCATCGGAGATGGCGAGCGTCGCCGTACCGGACCAGCCACCATTACCACCGCCGCCACCGACGGATTGCGCCAGGGCGCCGAACGAGTTGTCGCCGCGGGTCTGAAGATCGCCGTCTGTAAAGACGCTGACGACACCGCCATCACCGCCCGATCCACCATCGCCGCCAATGGCAACGGAAACAGATGCGGAAGCCCCCAGACCCACGCTCACCGAACCGGCAAAGCTCTGGCCGCCATTACCGCCGCCGCCACCGACGGCCTGGGCAATAATACCGTGCGAGTTGGCGCCGAATGTGGTGACCGAACCGTCTGTATTGATATTGACGACACCACCATCACCACCGGCGCCGCCTTCACCGCCAACCGCGACGCTGACGGAACCGAAGGCACCAATGGAACCGGCCACCGAATAGCCGCCATTACCGCCACCGCCACCAACGGACTGAGCCAGAATACCAGCCGAGTTGTCGCCGCGGGTTTCAATATCGCCGTCGGAACTGGAATTGACGTTGACCGTACCGCCCTGGCTGCCTGAGCCGGCGTCACCACCGATTGCGACAGAGGCGAACAGGCCGCCGGAAACAGCGTTACCGCCATTACCGCCGCCGCCACCGATCGACTGGGCAATCAGACCGCCCGAGTTCTCGCTGATGGTCAGAACGTTGCCGTTCACGTTGACGGTTACATCATCGGCGTTCTGGCCGTTACCGCCAGCACCACCGACGGAGATCATACCGCCCGCGCCGCCGCCATTACCGCCGCCGCCACCGATCGACTGGGCTACAATACCGGTCGAGTTGACGCCTTGTGTTTGGATCACATCGGTGGTGGTCACCTCAACAGTGCCACCGAGACCGCCGCCACCACCCGTGCCGCCAATCGCGCCAAGGCCGCCGGCCGTGCCGCCATTACCGCCACCGCCGCCGATAGACTGGGCGAGGACGCCGAAGGCGCGAACGCCTTCGGTCAAAACACTTCCCGTGGAGACATCAACGGCCGCACCATCGCCGCCACTATCAGCGCTGCCACCAATGCCGACCAGGCCCGCCGAGGAGCCACCATTACCGCCACCGCCACCGATGGCCTGAGCAATAATGCCGTGCGCGTCATCGCCATAGGTCACGGTCGTCCCGCTACCGCTGACGGTCACGATATTGGCGCTGCCGCCGCCCGAGCCGGAGCCACCAATGGCCGCCAGGCCGCCGGAGGACGCACCGGTACCGCCACCGCCACCGATGGACTGAACGATGATACCGACGGCGCCTTCACCGCGCGTGGTAATCAGGCCGTCATGATGGACCAGAACTTCACTTGATGCACCGCCATCACCACCGGCACCACCAACGGCGACCAGCCCGCCCGTGCTCCGGCCGGATCCACCGCCGCCGCCAATCGACTGCGCGATAATGCCGTGTGAGAAGGCACCCGTGCCGCCGGTAATACCGGTATCAATGGAGCCATAGTTATAGACTGTCACTGTGCCGGCATTACCACCACTACCGGACGAGCCGCCGATGGCTGCCACGCCGCCGGCTGCGCCGGAGCGACCACCGCCGCCACCAACAGACTGGGCAAAGATACCCGGCGCATCATTGTTCCGCGTGACGATGGCACCGGTCGAAAAGTTATTGACGGTTACATTGCCGCCGGCGCCGGCACCACCGCCGCCACCACCCGAGGCAAACAAGCCGCCGGACGCACCGGCATCACCGCCGGATCCACCGACGGATTGCGCAAAAATACCGGCAGAGTTCAATCCGCTGGTGATAATCGAGCCGTGATTGTCAACTCTTACCGTTGAACCATTACCGCCGGTTGAGCCGCTGTCGGCATCACCCACAATACCGAAACTTGAACCGCCCGTGCCCGAAGAACCGCCCATCGACTGGGCGAGAATACCGTTGGAATCTGCGCCTGTGGTCGAGATAGCCCCGTAATTGACCACACGCACCGTGCCACCCTCGGCCGCCGGGCCAGAGGAGCCACCATCGGACCAGATGAAGCCAGAGCCACCATCGCCGCCACGGCCTGCGCGGGACTGGGCAAAGATTCCATGGGCACCCGTACCGGAGGTCGACACGTCGACATAGCTGGTCAGATCGACCGCACCACCGGCGCCGGAAGCACCACCTTCATAGCCCTGGAAGCCAAAACCGGCCGCGTTACCGCCCTTGCCGCCATCACCGCCGATGGAAATGGCGGAAATACCGGACAGACCGTCGGTTACGGACTGCACATTGCCATTATTGACGACCGTAATGACGCGGGTGATATCCGGGCCATCGCCACCATCCCCACCGGGCGAACCGTTCGCGCCGATCGTGAAACACTTGATGATACAGATCCGGGCTCCCCAGGCATTGCTGCCGCCGGCGCCATTGGTGCCGGTGAGCCACTCGGAGTAGACATTGACATTGCCCGCGGGGATGGTCGGGCTGATATTGGCGCCGGGGGAACCAGGGGCGCCGGCAATGCCGGAAGATGCACCATTGATCTGGCTGGCACGCGAGGTCACCGAGGAGAAGGTGACCTTGGTGCCGCCACTGTCTTCACCCTCGATCGAAATAATCCGGCCGCCGCTATCGGTGTTGATCTTGGTAACCGTGTAGATCGTACCAGAGCCGGGGTTCTCGCCTGTCGCTGTAGGGTCAATGAAGGTGTCGCCCACCGTGTCGGCCAGAACGATGATGTTCAACGCATCGGTAAAGACGACATTATCGCCCAGCACCGCCTCGACGACTTCGCTCGCCCCCGTCACCGGGTTGGTAATCGTCGATCCAACCGTTTGCGCGTAAGCGCTCGGCGCAACAACCGCCGCCAGCGCCATGGTCGCAAGCGCCGCTCCCATGGCATGCATGGACGATCCGGCGAGCAGACGAGCTGCACGACGCGCACGAGTCGCGGACACTTTTGATTTGCTGGACACGTATGCCTCCCCCGAACACCGCCCATCCCGGGGCGTACGCTCAAACAGTTTCGCGCCGCCCACGACGGACAGCGCTCCCCTCAGTGGCAGAATATAACCACATGCAAGGGCGTTAAGGAAAGCGATAGTTGCAAAATTTTGCTAAAATTATGCCCAACCCAACCACCTAGAAATTTCTGTTTTTTGTTTTAATTTCAGATCTCTAGATGCATGCTGGAAACAATCCGAGGAATATTCAGATCTTCTGTTGTGAATCAACCACACCCACCCAAAGCCAGGGACACATTGCCAGCGCGCGCGGCATTATATTTTTTCCATAATGGATATTTTTCCAGTTTATACGCCGCATTACTTACTTCATCAGAAATTAAGGAGGCTGTTATGCGCTGGACCGGACTGATTATTGCCACTGCTGTTTTTGGGCTTGTCGTCGCCTTTGCCACGATCAGCACAACCGATCCGGGCCTGATCATCACCTGAACCAATACGCAGCCGCCCCGACCGGGCGCCGGCAGTTGCCGGCAGCGAAACCGGCCGGCTCGCCGGCAAGGGCTGCGGCAGCGGAATAACCCGATTTTTGTTCACGTTAGGGGTTTGACCCGGTCGCAAGGCGGTGGAATGCTCCCTCGCAAGCAGATCCCATGCTGTGGCGAGGAGGGCACCACCATGATCAGAACGCTTGTCACTATGACAGCAACAGCAGCGCTGCTCACGGCTTGCGGCCAGGGCGGTCAGGCCGGACGCGACCTGAGCGATGCGAACAGCGATTATCAAAGCGTATTGCTGGAGCAGCTGATCGATGCCCAACCGGGCGATGTCATTGACATCCCGGCCGGCGTTTATGAATTCGACCGCTCCTTGATGCTGACCGTTGACGGCGTGACGCTGCGAGGCGCCGGCATGGGCGAAACAGTGCTGAACTTCCAGAACCAGGTCGCTGGTGCCGAAGGCCTGCTGGTCACTGCCAATGACTTCACCCTGGAAAACCTGGCGATCGAAGACACGATCGGCGATGCGGTTAAGGTCAATGGCGGCCGCAATATCGTTATCCGCGGGGTACGGGTTGAGTGGACCGGCGGATATGCGACGGAAAATGGCGCCTATGGCCTTTACCCTGTCCAGACGGAAAATGTGCTGATCGAGGATAGCGTCGCCATCGGCGCCTCCGATGCCGGCATCTATGTTGGCCAGTCGCGCAACATCACCGTTCGCAATAACCGGGCGGAATTCAATGTCGCGGGCATCGAGATTGAAAACTCTGTCGGCGCAGATGTGTACGGCAATACGGCCACCAACAATACCGGCGGCATCCTCGTCTTCAACATGCCCAACCTGCCCCAGCGCGGGCACCGGACCCGGGTTTATGACAATGACGTCTTTGCCAATAATACCGAGAATTTCGGCCATGAGGGCACACCGGTCGCCAGCGTGCCGGCCGGGTCAGGCATTGTCATCAACTCCAATGACGAGGTTGAGATCTTCAACAACCGGATCGCCGACAACAATACCGCTAATATAATCATCTCGAGCCTGCACTCGACCGGGTATTCGGACTATTCGGCTCAGCCAGATTTCGACCCCTATCCGGAAACCATCTGGATCCATTCCAATACCTTCACCGGCGGTGGCAGCTCCCCGGACGGGCTCGACCTGACGGCGCTGAAAGTTCTGCTTTTTGGCCTCAATGGGAGTTTTCCGGACGTGCTTTTTGACGGCTATGTGGACGCCGCCAAGCTGGAAAACGGTGCGCTCCCGGATGCCCTTCGGATCTGCGTCGGCGACGAGGTTGATGTCCTCAATGCCGATGGCCCCAACGGGTTCGAAAACCCGCGCGTCGAGACCGAGAATTACCGCTGCACCCATGAAGGCCTGCCGCCAGCAACGCTCAGCTTCCTGGACTAGCAGACGTGATGCACCGCCTTGCTTTCCTGGCCGGCCTGGCCCTGCTCCTGACGGCTTGTGGTCAGGAGACAGCCACCCCGCGCTTCATTGACAGCGGCAATCCGGCGCTGCTGTCGGAATGGGGACAGCTCGAGATCCGCAATGGCCAGCTTCGACCCGCCAGCGGCGTCGTGGCCTATGAGCTGACCTCTCCGCTGTTCACTGACTATGCGCATAAGCTGCGCACGATCTGGATGCCCGAGGGCAGCCAGGCTACCTATCGCGAAGGCGAAGTGCTGGACTTTCCGGTCGGGACGGTCATCACCAAGACCTTTTACTATCCCCGGTCCAGCGAGGCGGGCGTTCTGGCCAGCGCCTACACCGGAGAAGCGCCGGCCAAGGTATCAGCTCTCGATCTCGATACCGTCGAGTTGATCGAAACCCGGATCCTGGTGCGCCGCGAGAACGGCTGGGATGCCATCCCCTATCGCTGGGAAAGCAATCAGCGCGAGGCCGGGCTCAATCGGATCGGCGATATTATTCCGATACAGCTTGACCATGCGGGCCAGCGGCTGGACTTCAACTACATCATGCCGAACGTCAATCAGTGCGCCAGCTGTCACGCGCCGGACTCCAATACGCGTGAAATCGCCCCCATCGGCCCCAAGCCCCGGCATCTCAACCGCGCGTTTGATCACGGCGACGGGCCGGTGAACCAACTCGCTCATCTTGTCGCTGCCGGGATGCTGATCAACACGCCGCCGGCCGACGACACTCCGCGCAATGCAGACTGGACCGATATGAGCGCATCGCTGAATGCCCGGGCGCGCAGCTATCTCGACATCAATTGCAGCCATTGCCACAGCCCGGTCGGGCCAGCCGACACATCGGGCTTGTTTCTTGAACCGGATACGCCGGTGGGACCGCAACTCGGGCTGTGCAAACCACCGATCGCAGCGGGCGGTGGCACCGGCGACCGGCCCTACGATATCGTGCCGGGCGCACCGGAGCTTTCAATCCTGCTCTATCGCATGGACTCGGTCGAGGCGGACGTGATGATGCCGGAGATTGGGCGCTCGACGATACACGCCGAAGCCGTCGCCTTGATCCGTGATTGGATCACGCAGATGGACGGCAGCTGCGCTTAATCGAGATAAGGCGAGATATAGCGTTCGAGAACGCGCATCGACTCGGCAAAATATCGGTCAGCCACTTCCGGCTCGTCACGCTTTTCAAAGGCGATCACCTCGGCGGCGCAATAAATCTCGACGATCATGCGCGCGACCATATCGGGATCTCCTCCGTGGAAGTTGTCACGCCCCTCGCGCCAACGGCTGGCCAGAACTTCGGCGAAGCGCCGATTCCATTCCGCCCGAACCCCGCGCAGCTCCGGTGTCGTCAGGGTCAGGCGGAAAACCGCTCCAAATGAGGGCGTATCCTGGACCAGCTCACGCAGCCCCTGGATCATCCCGGTGAGACTGACCCGCCAGTCGGTTATCTCCGGATTGGACAGAATGCCGTGAATGATCGCATCGGTCTGCGTCTTGAACTCCTCCAGAATGGTGAGGTGGACCGAGTAGATATTCGGAAAGTAGCGATAGACCGAGCTGACCGGCACATTTGCCTCAGCCGCGACAAGGCTGGTTGTAATGGCATCCGCCTCGCCGCGCTCAAGCAATCGCTTGGTCGCATCGATGATCACTTCAATGCGCTCCTGTGAGCGCTTCTGCCGCGGCGCTACCCGACGTTGCAGATCGACTGAGTCTTGAGTTGCTTGTTCGTTCACGCTACCGCTCGCTGGTTTTATTCTATAACCTTGGAGCCTAAGGCAATGAAATACAATAGGCTTGGACTCGTTCTTTATCGTTTTTGCGTAGGGTATATCGCTACCATCTGATGGTGCGGCAGACGCAGTTCGCAAGTCTTATATTTTATCAGCACCTGCTCCGCGTGTAGACTTCAAGGCATTCTGAAATGAAATCTACTAGCGATTATCGGGATTTGAGGCACCGAACCTATGGCTGCTAGCGCGCGGACAATTCCCCAAACCCGTCTCTGCGCGCACGTTTCTTGCGCCAACACGAAACCAGATGGGACTTAATGCCTCATTTTTCATAAATGTGAAAAATTGGCTCGAAATCTGACCATTTACTCGCATGAGTTGATCAAAAGCCACTGATTCGGCGCTTTCCCCATCCCGGCGCCAGGATCGGATATGTTTTGCACATTGTCTGAAGCCAAGCCGCCCGGAACGTGGTACAGCCCGCGGCTTCCTCCACCCGCCCGGCTAGACCGGAACAGCGCGCCAGAGCGAATGACCGGCGCGAAAGGATTGCCGTATACATGACCGGATCAGATCGTATCGCGCCGCCGCTGGCCCGCGCCCTGGAAGCGCGAGGCTATAGCGCTCTGACCGAAGTACAACAGGCCGTGCTCAACCAGGCGGGTGATGAAGCTGACCTGCTCGTCTCTGCCCAGACCGGTTCCGGCAAGACAGTCGCCTTCGGCCTTGCCATCGCCCCCGGACTGCTCGGCGAGGCCGAACAGTTCGGCTTTGCCGCCGAGCCCCTGGCCCTGATCATTGCGCCGACACGGGAACTGGCCCTGCAGGTCCAGCGGGAACTGTCCTGGCTTTATGACGATGCGCGCGGCCGTATCGCCTCCTGCGTTGGCGGGATGGATCCCCGCGCTGAACGCCGCGCCCTGGAACGGGGCTGTCATATTGTCGTCGGCACATCCGGGCGCCTGCGCGACCATATCGAGCGCGGCGCGCTGGATATGTCCTCAATCCGCGCCATCGTCCTGGACGAGGCCGATGAGATGCTCGATTTCGGCTTCAAGGAAGATCTTGAATTCATCCTCTCCAAAGCCCCGGAAGACCGCCGCACACTGATGTTCTCGGCCACGGTGCCGCCGGCGATCGCCTCGCTGGCGCGCGACTTCCAGAAAGACGCCCAGCGGATCTCTACCGTTGGCGAACGCGAACAGCATGTGGATATCGATTACCGCATTTTCCCGGTCGCGCCGCGCGATCGCGAACATGCCATCATCAATACGCTGCGCTATTATGATGCCGAACGGGCCATCGTCTTCTGCTCCACGCGCGAAGCGGTCAGCCGCCTGACCAGCCGCCTGGGCAATCGCGGCTTTTCGACGGTGGCGCTATCCGGTGAGCTGAGCCAGAGCGAGCGGACCCACGCCCTGCAGGCCATCCGCGATGGGCGCGCACGGGTCTGCGTCGCCACCGATGTCGCGGCGCGCGGCATTGACCTTCCGGGCCTGGAACTCGTGGTCCATGCCGACCTGCCAGGCAAGGCAGAAACCCTGCTGCACCGTTCCGGCCGCACCGGGCGTGCCGGTCAAAAAGGCACCTGCGTGCTGATCGCCCCGATCCCGCGCAAGGGCAAGGCCAACCGCCTGCTGCGCGAAGCCGGTGTGAAAGCTGAATGGCAATCGCCGCCAAGCCTGGAGGCGATCCGTGAACGCGATCGCGAACGTATTTTTGCCGATCCGGCGCTGACCGCCGAGAATGACGAGGAAACGCTGACCGATGCGCGCATCCTGATTGAGACCTATGGCGCCGAGACCGTCGCAGCGGCATTTCTCAAAAGCCATATCGCCGCCCTGCCCGCGGCCGAGGACATTGCTGCCGCCCCGCCGGCCAAGGCAGCGGAACGCGCCGACTTTGATGATGGGGTCTGGTTCAAACTGAGTGCCGGCCGCAAACACCGCGCCGAACCGCGCTGGTTATTGCCCCTGATCTGCCGCGTCGGCGACGTTACGCGGCGCGAGATCGGCGCGATCCGGATTGATGAGGAAGACAGCTTCTTCGAAGTGACCGGGCGCGTTGTCGAAGTTTTCGAGCAGGCGCTGGCACGCGCTGGTGGCGGCGAAAAGAATATCCGCATTGAACGCGTGGTCGGCGACGTGCCTGTCCCGGCCCGCGGCAAACCTGCCTTCGCCCGCAATCAGGATGGCGATGACCGACGCGAGCGCAAGCCCCGCCGGCCGCGCCCGGACCGGGCTGACGGGGAGCGCCCGTTCAAGAAACGCGATGGCGCACCGGCGCGTGGCAAAGACAAGCCCTGGAAAGACGAAAAGCCGGACCGGCGTGAGACTGCAGACCGGCCGGGCGGCTTCAAGCACAAGCCCAGAACAGACGCGCCGGAACCGCGCGACGACGGTGAATCACGCGAGGACTTCGCGGATCGCCCCAAACGTTCAAAGCCTTATGACAAGAAGCCGGGCGGAAAACCCTGGGGCAAGCCGGCAGGCAAGAAGGCCGGCAAACCGGGTCGCAAGTCCAAGCCAGGCGCCCCGGGTCCCGACGACCGGCCGAAACGGCGCAAGCCGACCGAAGCGGCTGAGAAGGGTCACAGCCTGAAAAAGGTCAAGCGCAAGCCCAAGCGCGACTAGTCGGCAACGGTCAGCTCGCCGGCGCTGCCCGCAGGGGTCTTTGCGATTTTCAGCGGCTTCAATCTGACGATTGAGGCCGGATAGCCGTCCTGTTTCCGGCCTTTTCCGGTGTGAAACGGGTGGGGTTGCGGACCTGTTCCGGTGCCGCGCGTGTGTCTCCCAGGCGCTGCCATGGTGCGCCTTCGATGGCCTTGCGGTTGGATGCCGACGCTCAACCGCATGAACCCGTTTGCAAACCCGTTCCGGATCGGGTCAGAGTGATAGCGGGCATTTGGGCATTTGGACATTTGGGGATTTTCATTATGACGACAGTTGCCGATCTCGGATTGGGCGATCCGCTGGCGCTGCCTTGCGGGGCCGCCTTGCCGAACCGTTTGTGCAAGGCCGCAATGACCGAGGGGCTCGCCGACGCCCACAATCGCGCCACTGACCGCCACGCGACGCTGTATCGGCGCTGGGCCGAGGGCGGGATCGGCTTGTCGATCACCGGCAATGTCATGGTCGACAAGCGCTATCTGGAACGTCCGGCCAATCTGGTCATTGATGGCGAGCAATCGGCGCAGCAACTGGCCGCGCTGCAGGCCTATGCCACGGCCGGCCGGGTGCGGGGCGGGCATATCTGGATGCAGATTTCCCACGCCGGCCGGCAAACGCCGAAATCCGTCGCCACCGAACCGGTCGCACCGTCCGCTACAGGCGAGGTTGCCCTGCCCGGCGGCCTGTTCGCCAAGCCGCGCGCCCTGAGTACTGACGAGATCCGCGAGATTATCGGCCGTTTCGCGCATACCGCTTTCGTCGCCAAACAGACCGGTTTTACCGGCGTTCAGGTGCATGCCGCCCACGGCTATCTGCTGTCGGAATTCCTCAATCCGCTGATCAATCAGCGCGAAGATGAGTGGGGCGGACCGCTGGAAAACCGCGCCCGGCTCTTGCTGGAGATTATCGGTGCCGTTCGCGAGGCGGTCGGGGCCGACTTCCCGATCGGGGTGAAGCTCAACTCCTCCGATTTCCAGAAGGGCGGTTTCTCGCTCGAGGATTCGATCGCGGTTGTCGGTCTCTTGGAAAAGGCTGGCGTCGATCTGATCGAGATCTCCGGCGGCAATTACGAACAACCCGCCCTGTTGGGCATTGAAGGCATGGAGCCGGTCTATCAGGACGAGGCCATGGTCAAGGCGTCGACCCGGGCGCGTGAGGCCTATTTCCTCAATTATGCCGCCGCGATCCGCAAAAACTGCCAGGTCCCGCTCATGGTCACCGGCGGCTTCCGCACCCGCTCGGCCATGCTCAATGCCCTCAATGAAGACGACATCCAGATGATCGGCCTCGCCCGCCCCTTGTGCGTCGACACCGACCTGCCTGACCGGCTGATCGCGGGTGAGATCGACGAGCTGACCAGCTGGGAAAAACTCCAGGCCCTGGGCCCGGGCTGGTTCGGTCCAACCTCGTCCAATGCAACGCTGCGGGCGATGAACGGCTTTGCCAACATGGCCTTCTTCTACCGCAACATCATCCGCCTCGCCGACGGCAAGGCGACCAAGCGGAAGATGAATTTGCTCTTCGCCTTTATCAAGCACCAGATGACCGATGCCGGCGATGCGAAACGGCTGGTGCGGTAGGGGCTCGCAATGGCGGCTTAAAGCACCCCTCCTCGCCCTTGACGGGCGAGGAGGATTGCGGCGCAGCCGCAAGACGGGGTGGGTGCGCGCCGCAGGCACAAATAAGGCTTTCGCCTGTGGAGTTGAGTTTTAGTCGCGGCTTCGCCGCGTCACCCACTCCCCCGCTACGCGGGACCTCGCCCATCAAGGGCGAGGAGGGCACCTTTCACTTGTCATCCTAGACGTGAGACCCGGACTTGCTTGCCCTCGCGGAAGCGGGGGATCCGGGCGAAGATCCGGGACCCAGCCATGTTCATCGAGGTCCCTGATCTGCGCCCCGCTTGCGCGGGGCATCCGTCAGGGATGACTGGCGGGTTGAGGAACGGTGAGTGCTCCAGTTCATGCAACGCTCAGCGCCGGGAAAGGCGACGTGTGAAGTAGACGATGAAAGCAACAAATGTTGCGGTCATAAACGCCCACGCGACACTCATCGTGGCAATTCCCAATCGGCCATGATCGAAGAAGTAAACGACCACTGCTATCGCCACTCCCCCCAAGAAGGCTATGGCAAGAGCGGCGATTAAAGCGATAGCGAGGATCGCGATACTGCGCACCGAACCTGTCAGCATTACTTCCACTACGTTTCTATCGACTGCAGGCAGCTTGGCACCCCAGCTCTTCCCCTTAAACCCCATGCCAGCCAGTTCGCCGTGTTGAAGCCGGGCGGTCAAGGGCGCGTAGCGCCGGGAACCGGTTGAAACCGTTGACCGCCCGGCTTCTACGCGGCCCGATTTCCAGCATGAGGTGTATGGGGTGGTTTGAGTTTATCCGTACCGCTTCTCCCGTGCGGGAGAAGGTGCCCGGAGGGCGGATGAGGGTGGACACGCAATCCTCAACCCAAATGTCTCCCCCCGCTCCGACCCGGCACGAAGCGCCGGGCCACCTCTCCCCAGGGAGAGGAGGGTGCGGAGCTTGCGCCCCCTACCGCGGAGAGAACTTCTTGATCGTGCCCGAAAACGAAAAGCATGGCCGCTCTTCCGCATAGATCATGAAAAACGGGGACACGTACCATTTAATGGCGCGCTACCCCGCAAGAACAACTGAGAAATTGGTACGAGGAAATCGGTACGTGTCCCCGTGTTTCCCCGTTTTGCCGCTGGGGGCTTGGCTTTTGTAGTATGGACTCACCGCAACTGTTTGTGGTTGTGTGTTATGCATTGCGAACAAAACCGGAACACGCAGGGCATGCATTTCCTTGGTGACCTCATAAACGACGCTATTGCGAAGCATCTGGCAGAAAAGCTGGTAGGCCTGAGCGACGACGAGGCGGAGGCTCTGATCGATGAGGCCATCGTCTCAATTATGGACACTGTCGAGACAGAAACTCTTGCGTCTGTTCATAAGCTCGCACCCGGCAATCGCCGATATAATCAACGCACGACATCCCGTTTTGTGAGGCACCTCAAAAAGCGGTGGAAGCCAGTTTTTGAACGCTTGGAGGTTATCTGGGCAATCAGTGAAGAATTGGGGCGCCTGTACAACGAGCGCTATCGCTCGACAGCCGCTGAACAGAACGACTACAAGTTTGATGCGCTGATCCATCTGCACGCGCGCGCGTTGTTGATTGTGCGCGAAATGATCTGCCTGCTTGAAGGCGGTTATCCTGATGGTGCGCTCGCACGATGGCGAAGTCTTCATGAGCACGCCGTCGTGGCGACCTTCATTCGGCAGTCCGACGCCGATACAGCCTACCGTTATCTTGCCAGTTTCTACTTCACGTCGCTTTCGCGCGCTCGCAACTACAATGACTATGCAGATCGGGCGAACCTTCGATCATTTACAGACGATGAGCTCAAGGAGATGGAGGCGTGGTGTGATGCGCTAAAATCCACAACAGGTAACCTCAAGGGCGACTTTGGTTGGGCGGCCGCTACACTGGGAAAAAAGTCGCCGACCTTATTGGATTTGGAGAAGGCTACTGGATTGGATCATTGGCGCCCGCGTTACAAATGGGCCTGTCAGCACAATCATGCGCCACATAGACCGGGCGACAAACTGCTCGGCGCCGCTGAGGCTGAGCAGATCGTGTTCCTCGTGGGTGGCAGCAATTCAGGCTTCGTTGATCCGGTGCAGATGGCTGCTATGTCGCTCGAGATCATAACAACGACCTTGATGCTTCACGAAGAAGTGCTGGACAATATCATTTGGTTGCGTGTCCTTCACTCCTTCGTTGACGGTATAGGCGAATTCTCCATGTCGGTTGAAGCGGAGACCAAAACAATCTGGGACGAGCAACAACAGGGCTGGTGGATTGCCTTCCTAGGATGGGGCCGCCGGCTCGTGCGGCGTGTTCTATCGGGCTTGGGCTCCCTGGTCGGCAATCGGTAGAATGATGGCAAGAAACGTCGAGGAACTACTACAAACGTTACGCACAAGCTCGCCCCTGTCGTTGGACGGTAGCACCGCCACACTCGTGCAACAGATCGTCTCGGACGGGGTGGCGGAATGGGTATCAGTAACCCCCAGCCCAACGGCTGTGATGCACGAGTGCTTCTACAATGTCCGCTCGCACATCGAAAAGCACGGGGGCGCACTCATCTACGGATGGGCGGTTTGGGAATGGCCGGATGTTTTTGTCGAAGCAGAGCATCACGCCGTCTGGGAGCTCGACGGAAAACTCATTGATGTGACGCCACATGAGGCAGGCATCGAGCGGGTTGCTTTTCTGCGTGATCCAAGCGCGACCTTCGATTGGTCGCATAGCTCCAGTCGCGAAAACGTCCGGATGCCGATCTCAAAGAGCGAGGCTGTACAAGAGTATTTGGACACTGCGCGAGCGCAACGCGCCTGGATGGCCGAAAACAGCAATGGCCGTGAAATGACGTTAGATCCACGCCAAGCAGCAGCGTTTTTCCATAAATCTCGCAGTCTAAAACTCGAAATCTTCGCGGAGTTGGCCGCCAAATGCGGCCGTAATCAGCCTTGCATTTGCGGCAGCGGTGAGAAGTTCAAAAAGTGCTGCGCACAGATCTTCGCTTAGAACGCCCTAAGACAGCATCGCCTAGTAAAAATCAGGACTAAAAACGGGGACACGGACCATTTAATGGCGCGCTACCCTGCAAGAACAAGTGAGAAATTGGTACGGGGAAATCGGTAGGTGTCACCTTTTCTCGGCATCACCCCAGCTCTTCCCTTAAACCCCATGCCCGCCAGTTCGCCGTGTTGAAGCCGGGCGGTCAAGGGCGCGTCGCGCCGGGAACCGTTTTAAACCCTTGACCGCCC